>CAZGVB010000023.1:0-23290 GCA_964528825.1 uncultured Parasporobacterium sp. | reverse complement strand
TTCTGTGATACGCTCACCAATCTCAACATGAACAGCCTGGCCGTCATCGCCGCCCGCCATGATCCTCTTTGTGATCTTTGAGCCGTAAGGTATGAGATAAGCCTTTTCTCTGCCCTCACCGTCTGTTACGACCACTTCAGTCTTATTCTTATTGTCGCGGATTATCGCATCACCTTCGAATTCCGAAATGATAGCGACACCCTTAGGCTTTCTTGCTTCAAAAAGCTCTTCTACACGAGGAAGACCCTGTGTGATATCTCCGCCGGCTACACCACCTGTATGGAAGGTTCTCATCGTAAGCTGTGTACCGGGCTCACCGATAGACTGAGCTGCTATGATACCAACAGGTTCTCCGACCTGCACTGTCTGACCTGTAGCCATATTCGCTCCGTAGCACTTGGAGCATATACCGTTCTCACTGCGGCATGAGAGTATCGATCTGATCTTGACGCTCTTTGCACCTGAAGCAACTATTTTTTCGGCACGCGACGGTGTGATCATGCAATTGCATGAAACTATCAGATTGCCGTTCTCATCGTAAATATCCTCAGCGGCAAAGCGGCCTGTTATCCTCTCCTCGAGGCTCTCTATGGTCTCATTGCCCTCCATGAACGCACTTACCTCTGTAAACGGTACTGTATCCTCGTCGCTGTTTTCCATACAATCTACCTGATTGATGATAAGCTCCTGCGACACATCTACCAGACGTCTGGTAAGGTATCCTGAGTCTGCGGTACGAAGTGCTGTATCCGAAAGTCCTTTTCGAGCTCCATGCGCCGAAATGAAATATTCAAGTACATCCAGACCCTCACGGAAGTTGGACTTGATAGGAAGCTCAATAGCACGTCCTGTAGTATCTGCCATAAGTCCACGCATACCTGCAAGCTGCTTGATCTGCTGCTGCGAACCACGGGCTCCTGAATCGGCCATCATGAAGATATTGTTATATTTATCAAGTGTCTTCATAAGTGCATCTGCGATCTCGCTGTCGGCCTTTTCCCATACTGCTATGATCTGTCTGTAACGCTCATCCTCAGTCGAGAAGCCCATACGATATGCATTTTGGATGGCTTCAACATCCTCTTCCGCCTGTTTGATGATCTCCTTCTTCTCCTCAGGCACTGTCATATCCGAAATAGATACCGTAAATGCGGCCTGTGTCGAATATTTATATCCGATGCTCTTGATATTGTCCAATACCTCTGCGGTCACTGTAGCGCCGTGGATATTGATGACCTTGTCAAGTATCTGCTTAAGATCCTTTTTCTTTACGAGCTTGTTGATCTCAAGCTGTAGATAATCTTCATCTGTCTCTCTTCTTACAAATCCGAGATCCTGAGGTATGATCTCATTGAATATAAGTCGGCCGAGCGATGTATTTCTTAAGATACCTCTATACTTTCTTCCGTCAGGAAGAGTCCTTTCAACACGGACATTTATAATGCTCTGAAGAGTGATGATATGGTTGTTGTAAGCCATAAGAGCCTCGTTGAAGTCCTTAAAGAACTTGCCTTCACCGGGCTCGCCTTCTCTTTGCTGTGTCAGATAATAGATACCGAGTACCATATCCTGTGAAGGAACGGCTACAGTTGCACCATCTGACGGCTTGAGCAGGTTGTTAGGAGACAAGAGTAAGAATCTGCATTCTGCCTGTGCCTCCACACTGAGAGGAAGATGCGCAGCCATCTGGTCTCCGTCAAAGTCCGCATTGTATGCCGTACATACAAGAGGATGAAGCTTTATGGCACGTCCCTCGACCAATACCGGTTCAAATGCCTGGATACCAAGTCTGTGAAGGGTAGGCGCACGGTTGAGCATTACAGGATGCTCTTTGATAACCTCCTCAAGCACATCCCATACCTCAGGCTGAAGCTTCTCAACCATCTTCTTGGCTGCCTTGATATTATTTGCCTTTTCATAATCGACAAGCTTCTTCATTACGAAAGGCTTGAAGAGCTCAACAGCCATTTCCTTCGGAAGACCGCATTGATAGATCTTGAGTTCAGGTCCGACTACGATAACCGAACGTCCGGAATAATCCACACGTTTGCCTAAAAGATTCTGTCTGAAACGTCCCTGCTTGCCCTTGAGCATGTCTGAGAGAGACTTAAGAGATCTGCCCGCAGGTCCTGTTACGGGGCGTCCTCTCCTGCCGTTGTCGATAAGTGCGTCAACAGCCTCCTGGAGCATTCTCTTTTCATTTCTGACTATTATCTCGGGAGCTCCCATTTCAAGGAGTCTCTTGAGTCTGTTATTTCTGTTGATAATCCTTCTGTACAGATCGTTAAGGTCAGATGTAGCAAATCTGCCGCCGTCGAGCTGTACCATAGGTCTCAGATCCGGCGGGATGACAGGAATGACCTTGAGTATCATCCATTCGGGCTTGTTGCCGCTGCTTCTGAAGGCCTCTACTACCTCAAGGCGCTTTACGATCTTAGTTTTTTTCTGACCTGTTGCATTTGCAAGCGATTCTCTGAGCTGCGCTGCAAGCTCGTCAAGATCGATCGCAGAGAGCAATTCATCTATACTTTCAGCTCCCATGCCCACGCGAAGAGTAGATGCTGCCTCACCGTTGCGCTCTATGGCATCATTATATTCCTTCTCATTGAGCACCTGCTTGTATTGAAGGTCCGTCTCGCCTGCATCCAGGACAACATAGCTTGCGAAATATAATACCCTCTCAAGTGTCTTTGGAGACATATCCAATATAAGACCCATCCTTGAAGGTATGCCCTTAAAATACCATATGTGAGAAACAGGAGCTGCGAGCTCTATGCTGCCCATCCTCTCTCTTCTTACGGTTGCTTTCGTGACCTCTACACCGCATCTGTCGCATACGATGCCTTTATATCTGATCTTTTTATATTTTCCGCAATGACATTCCCAATCCTTCGACGGTCCGAATATGCGTTCACAGAACAAGCCGTCCTTTTCGGGCTTGAGGGTTCTGTAGTTGATGGTCTCGGGCTTGGTAACCTCACCATGCGACCATTCACGGATCTTTTCGGGACTTGCCAGTCCTATTTTGAGCTTGTCAAATGCTACAGATTCCGGCTGTTGTGCAGCTGTATTTTGCGCCATAACTCTTCTCCCTCCTTAGTTCTCGTCATAATCATCGTCAAACAGATCATCATCTGAATATTCATCTTTTAGAAACTCTGAGTCGTCATCGACATCATTTAGCTCTCCGTCGGTAAATTCCTTTACAGAAAATCCGTGAGAGCCGAAGTTTTCTTTTTCCTTAGGACGGCTGTTATGAGAAAGCATAGCATTGATATTTGTCTCACCATAGTCGACAGATTCAAGCAATTTAACCTCATTGTCATCCTCGTCAAGCACTCTGATATCGAGTGCGAGAGCCTGGAGCTCTTTTATAAGCACCTTAAATGACTCAGGTATGCCGGGCTCAGGGATGTTCTCACCCTTAATGATAGCCTCATATGTCTTGACACGGCCTACAACATCATCAGACTTAACTGTAAGTACCTCCTGCAAGGTATATGCTGCTCCGTATGCCTCAAGAGCCCATACCTCCATCTCTCCGAAACGCTGGCCGCCGAACTGTGCCTTGCCGCCTAAAGGCTGCTGCGTTACGAGTGAATATGGTCCCGTAGATCTTGCATGGATCTTATCGTCAACGAGGTGGTGCAGCTTCAGATAATGCATGAAGCCTATAGTAACAGGTGAATCGAAATATTCTCCCGTACGTCCGTCACGAAGTCTTACACGTCCGTCGGAATTGAACGGAACGCCTCTCCATTCTTCCCTATTCTCAAGATGATCCTCAAGATATTGCATGATCTCCGGATCAAGGCTGTCTTTATACTTTTCCTTAAACTCTTCAAAATCACCGTTTACATAATCATTTGCCATAGCAAGATTTGCAACGATATCCTGCTCGTTTGCACCATCAAAGACAGGTGTCGTGATATTGAATCCGAGTGCCTTAGCGGCAAGTGAAAGGTGTGTCTCAAGCACCTGTCCGATATTCATACGTGACGGAACGCCCATCGGGTTAAGCACGATATCGAGCGGACGGCCGTTAGGAAGATATGGCATATCCTCTACCGGAAGAACTCTGGAAACAACACCCTTGTTTCCGTGACGTCCGGCCATCTTATCGCCGACGGAGATCTTTCTCTTTTGAGCTATATATACACGTACTGCCTGGTTTACTCCGGGGCTCAGCTCATCGCCGTCTTCCCTCGAAAATACCTTAGTATCTACAACAATACCATATGCGCCGTGAGGTACCTTAAGTGATGTATCTCTTACCTCTCTTGCCTTTTCGCCGAATATAGCTCTGAGCAGACGCTCCTCAGGAGTAAGCTCTGTCTCTCCCTTAGGAGTAACCTTACCTACGAGTATATCCCCCGCACGTACCTCTGCACCTACGCGGATGATGCCTCGCTCATCGAGATCCTTTAAGGCCTCATCTCCTACACCCGGTACGTCTCTTGTGATCTCTTCAGGTCCAAGCTTTGTATCTCTTGATTCCGTCTCGTATCTCTCAATATGAATAGATGTATATACATCATCCATTACCAGACGTTCGCTTATAAGTACGGCATCCTCGTAGTTGTAGCCTTCCCATGTCATAAATCCGATAAGAGGATTCTTACCAAGCGCAAGCTCGCCGTTCTTTGTAGATGCTCCGTCGGCGATCACCTGTCCCTTTTCCACATGGTCTCCCTTGGAAACAACCGGTCTCTGGTTGTAGCAGTTGCTCTGGTTGCTTCTGCAGAACTTGGATATCTTGTATGTCTCATATATGCCGGAATCATTTCTGATACCTATCTCGGTAGCGGTTACTCTTTCTACCGTACCTGCTGACTTGGCAAGTATGCATACTCCTGAATCCCTTGCTGCCTTGGCCTCCATTCCGGTACCGACAACAGGAGCCTCCGTTGTAAGGAGCGGAACGGCCTGTCTTTGCATGTTTGATCCCATCAACGCTCTGTTCGCATCATCATTCTCAAGGAATGGGATCATACCGGTCGCAGCGGAGAATACCATCATAGGAGATACGTCCATCAGATCTATCTCGGTCTTGTCATATTCACTTGTCTCTTCTCTGTAACGTCCGGCTACTGTATTCTTTACGAAATGTCCTTCACTGTCGAGCTGTGCATTTGCCTGAGCTACCTTAAAAGCGTCCTCCGCATCGGCTGTCAGATATCTGACCTCATTTGTTACACGCGGATTCTCCGGGTCACTCTTGTCAACCACCCTATATGGTGCTTCTACAAAGCCGTACTTATTGACACGTGCATACGATGCAAGTGAGTTGATAAGTCCGATGTTCGGTCCTTCAGGAGTCTCTACAGGACACATTCTTCCGTAATGTGTATAATGTACGTCTCTGACCTCAAATCCGGCTCTGTCTCTTGAAAGTCCTCCGGGTCCCAGAGCAGACAGACGTCTCTTGTGTGTCAGCTCACTCAAAGGATTACATTGATCCATGAACTGTGACAGCTGTGAGCTTCCGAAGAACTCACGTACTGCAGCCGTTACAGGCTTGATATTGATCAGTGACTGCGGTGTGATAGTCTCTATATCCTGAGTCTGCATTCTTTCATGAACGACTCTTTCCATTCTGGAAAGACCCACTCTGTATTGATTCTGAAGCAGCTCTCCGACACTCCTTATACGACGATTGCCGAGGTGGTCAATGTCATCGAAGTCTCCGAGTCCCGAATCAAGGTTGAGACCATATGATATGCTTGCGAAAATATCTTCCTTTGTAATATGCTTAGGAGTGAGCTTATGCATATTCTTTCTGATCGCATCGACTCTGTCCGATCTTTCGGAATATTCTTCCAGGATAGGAGAAAGCGCAGGCCAATAAACCTCGTTCTCAATGATACCGAGATCTTTCTTCTCTTCGTCCGTCAATTCAACGAATTCATCAATATTGACCATGAGGTTTGAAAGAACCTTTACTGCTCTTCCTTCCTTTGCGATCATTACATATGGATTTGCGCCATTTTGTATTCTCTCGCAAAGCTCTTCTGTAACCTCATCACCGGCGCTCGCGATAAGCTCGCCGGATGTCTGATCTATAACATCCTCGGCAAGTGTCTGTCCGATTATCCTGCTCTTGTATGCAAGCTTTTTGTTGAACTTATAACGTCCTACTCTCGCAAGGTCATACCTTCTGCTGTCAAAGAACATAGATGTTATAAGATTCTCTGCATTCTCAAGCTGGAAGGGCTCGCCCGGTCTGAGCTTTCTGTATAATTCGCAAAGGCCCTCAACATGATTCTTGGTCATGTCCTTTTCGAAGCATGCGCGAAGCTTCGGTTCATCACCGAACAGCTCTATGATCTCTTCATTCGATCCGACGCCGAGTGCTCTGATAAGAACCGTTACAGGAACCTTTCGTGCCTTATCGGCATGTACATAATAGACATCGTTTGAATCAGTCTCATATTCAAACCATGCTCCGCGGTTCGGGATAACATTGCATGCATAAAGCTCTTTGCCATATTTATCATGGCTGAGAGTAAAATAAATACCCGGCGACCTTACGAGCTGTGATACGATGACTCTCTCTGCGCCGTTGATAACGAATGTTCCGGTCTCGGTCATCAGCGGGATGTCACCCATGAATATCTCATGCTCGCTTATTTCACCGGTCTCTTTATTGTTGAGACGCACGGTAACTCTCAAAGGAGTGGCATATGTAGCATCTCTTTCCTTGCACTCGTCAATGGTATATTTAACGTCTTCATAGGACACCTTGAAGTCAACGAATTCCAAGCTCAGACTCCCGCCGAAATCCTCTATAGGTGAAATATCGCTAAACACTTCCTTAAGGCCATCGGTAATGAACCAATTGTAAGATGACTTCTGAATATCGATCAGGTTTGGCATCTCAAGAACGTTCTCGCTAGAAGAAAAGCTTATTCTCGTCGTGTTGCCGCTTTTCACAGGATGCATTCTGTTTTTCTCCATTAAAAGACACTCCTTATAGTAATTGTACCGAAAAAAAATAACCGTCTAACAAGCTTTATGGTTTAATTTGCTTACGACGGTCAATCTCCTTTCGAAATCAGTGTAGATTTTTTTTTACTTATGTGGTAGAATGCGTTTTGTGGAAGTATGTGCACAGTCTGCCACGGTAAAGCACCAATTATTGTACTGCTTTCAAAATTTCTTGTCAATCCCATTATTTAATTTATTTTCACGATTTCTGATTTATTTTCGTGACTTTTAAATTTATTTTTGCACCTATATCAAATGCCTGCCGCATCATGCAGCAGGCATTCTTTATTCAAACAAGTTGTTGTCGGATAAATCCAACATTCAGATGAATCCCACATTCGGATAAATCTCGAAACTCTCAAAAGAGCATATGTGAGACTTTTAACATTTTCGGCTTAATCTTCTGCAGTGTCTTCTGCGGTCGCAAGAGCCACCTTTGCAAGAACAGGCTTTACTATGCCGTTTTCTGCAGATACAAGATCTTCAAGATAAAGCTTTGATGTAGAGTCGATAAGTGCGGCTCTTGCCGCCTGAGTCCTCTCATAAGCTGCGGCTCTCGCCTTTGCCTTGAACTCGTCAGCGTCTTCTGCTCTTTCGGCTTCCTTTTCCAATTCAGCTTTTTCATTCTCAATTCTTGTATATGCATCCGATGTATATCCGCATGCGGCCGATCCGTCATAATTATACATCTCAAGCCATGCGGCCAATGTTGTCACCTCAACCTCTGCATATCCGTATCCGTAATATGTCCTGCTGTGAATGACCATGCCGTCGCCGATATAAATGCCGGTATGTCCGTAATATGCGCCCATACCAGAATCGGATGACTGATTTACGGCGATTATCATGCCCGGCTCGATCTCTGAGATCGAACGTGTGCAATAGGATGCCCACATACTGTTGGCATCCTGTGCCGTGATACCTACGCCTGCGTTCTTGTATACATTGGATACCCATGTAGCACACATAGACATACCCGGGCACGGAGTCTGATATGCCGCCGTGATGATACTCTCCTGAGTCGCCGTCAATACCTCTTTTTGCTCTTCTTCTATGATATCTTCTGTGACTGTATCTGAGCTTTCGCTCTGAGAATAGACGATAGCTTCTTTTAATGAACTGCCTACAGGTTCATAGGCGTATATGATAGTTCCCGACGCTGCGACCGTGATCATACCGATCGCCGCTGACAACATGACTTTCTTAAGATTCAATATGTTACCTTTCCGTTACCCGAATATTATGTTATCTTACAGTATATGCGGTGCCTTCGGCCCGCCTGTATACCGGCTTGTGACATCCCATGTCACAGAAACATTTACCGAAAATCGATATCATATTACCGGATAATTACATTTTTATCTAAAATGTTACGGAAATATTACATGTTATTTGTGTCTATTTTGTGAACATTTGTGAAATATCTTGCTATTTTCACTAAAAATATCATTTTTTCGGGGATCGGTATTGCAGAAATCACGAATTGATCTTTCCTAATGCATTTTGTGTCTGCCTGACGGCAGACACAAAATGTTACTTTCTAATTATATATTTTTAAACATACCAGGCATTTATTGCATCCGTATGTCTTCATTCTCTCCTGAGCGCCTCGATAGGATTCAATCTGGAGGCTTTTACTGCAGGTATGATGCCGAATATGATGCCTATGCACATTGAAAAGGCAACGGCTATCACGCATGCCGGGATACTGACAGCAGAGGGAGTTCCCGATGCACCCGATATAAGCTTGGCAAGCACTATACCCGCGATCACTCCTATAAGTCCTCCTATGCTGGTGAGCGTTGCTGCCTCTGTAAGAAACTGGGCAAGTATCCTGCGTCTCTTTGCACCTATCGCTTTTTTCAGGCCTATCTCTCTTGTCCTTTCCGTAACAGAGACAAGCATGATGTTCATGACACCTATACCGCCTACGAGCAATGATATGCCGGCTATCCATATCAGCTGCTGATTGGTGGAATTGGCCAGTGTCTGCAGCTCAGATGCCTGCTCCAGCAGATCGTTTGCCTTGTATTTATACGAACTATTGCTTACAAGCTCCTCATTCAGATAATCCGCTGCCGCACTGCCCGCCTCGGTCATATTGTCCGTAGAATCCGCTTTAATAGCTGCATATCGGATCTCATCATACATATAAATAGTAGACCAGCTGTCTATCGGTATGAATATCTCCCCGCTTGATGTATCGGCATATGTCTGGTAATCCGATACACTGTTTATAACCACGGATTTGTTTTCAGATTTTGAGACCACGCCCACGACGGTAAACGGCTCTCCCATTATCTCCAATGTCTTGTTGACAGGATCTTCGCCGCCGAACAGATTTTCCATAACCTTTGAGTCTACGATCACTACTTTTCTTCTGTTTGAGAAGTCTCCCTCTGTAAATGTCCTGCCGATGTTCAGCTTGTATGAATTTACGTCAAGATATGCCTCGTCTATACCGTATATCGCGCCCTCAAAGATTTGTGTCCTGTAATTGGTATTTTCAGCATATGAACGCGTAACATATGCGGAAACACCGCTTACATGATCAAGCGCCTTCAATCCCTCTATTGTCTCTTCGGAAATGTCCTTGATACCATCGGGCCTGTCGGAATATCCCGGTTCATAATATCCGTCTCCCGACGCCTGCAGTGAGACTGTCACGACATTCGTTCCTGAGCCGATAAGGTTCTGTTTGATCTGCTCGTTGGTCCCCTTTATGGTCGATACTATAGTGATTATCGAGGCAATACCTATGATGATGCCGAGCATAGTAAGGAGTGAGCGTGTCTTATGGCTCCATATTCCGCGAAATGAAAGTGATACATTTTCAAGCATATCTGCTCTCCTCCTTAATTATTGTACAGCTCGTCCGGTTCGGCGATCCTGGTCTTTGCGCCGGGTGCGATATCCTTTCCATACGGAAAAGCTATATACCCTTCAGGTTCCAAGCCAGCTGTTATCTTTGTATAGCTGCCCCACAGATTGCCGCCCGTAGTCACATATTTCTTTTCAAGCAGCCCGTTCTCTCCCTGAACATATACAAAGCTGCGTCCGTCTTCTTCTCTCACGAACATGCTCTCAATATAGAAGCCGTCATCCTGTCCGCCTGACTTTTCATATGTGACACTCGCATAATCACCATCTGTAAGATTGGCATCGCCGCTCACAAATACGGTCATCGGATATGAGGAGTTGTTCGTGCTATCCTCTTCTTCACTCGGGTATTGAGATATCTCCTTTACAACTCCTTCATATGTCATGCCGTCGTTCCAGGACGTGACATTTACTGTCTGTCCTACCTCCACGCTGCCGATGGCCAGTTCCGTGAGCTGAACATCTATATAATATCCGCCGCCCTCGGTAAGCTCTATAACAGGCTCACCCGATGTAAGGCATTCTTCTTTATCTCTTACAGCCTTTACGATACCATCTACAGTACTTACTATATTTTCATCGACGCCCTGCTCCTGCTTGGTCTTAAGCTCTATCCTTGCCATTTCCAGATCACTCTTTGCCTCTGTGATCTCCTGCTGCTTATCTTCTTTAAGAGATGCTATCTCCTGCGCGGTATATTCTGAGCCCTTGTCAACATAATATGGCTCTCCGGGAGCATCATATGCCCAAAATTCATCACTCATTTCCGGCACATACAAAGATATGGCATACCTTCCGCCGCTCTTTGCGGTTATCTTAATACCTGTGCAGCTTTTTACCTCTCCGTTCAGAGCATTTTGATCACGTATCACGAGAGCCGCATATACACTTTTGCCTACATTGGCATCATTCTGTACGGAATTTCCCGTACCTGCATTACCCCCGTTTGCGGATGTATTGCCGGATGACGGATAGACCTTATTGAAAAACATATGATATGTATCGTCGTCTATATCATCTTCTTCACTTATCAGATAATATATCGGATCCTCTTTGCTCCCTGTACCGCTTATCAATGACGGTGTCTCTACAACATCATATACAATATCGTCATCAGGTATCACCAATTCCTGATAATGCGGCACAAGTGTGCATAGCTGCTCATATTCGCTCTGTGCCGTTTCTATCTGGTGCTCAAGCTTTTTTACGCTTATCTCTGCTTTATCAAGTGCTATCTGAGCCAGTGTGGTATCTATCTGTGCAACGATATCACCTTTTTTTATCTCCTGACCTTCTGTTACATATATCTCCTGCACCGGTGCGTCCGTTGTGTTGTATATCTTCTGTACATGCTCCGATGTGATCAGGCCATAGGATTCGTATTGATCGGGATCATATCCTGTCATGATAAAGCTGCTCATATCATATACACTAAATGTAGCTGCCGCGTTATTTTTAATCACGAAAAATGCCGCTGCCGCACAAGAGGCCACACATACCGACGCGATGATCGCCGTAATGATGTGTTTTTTCTTTTTATTCATGATGCAGCACCTCCCTCCATGCTCAATATGCCGTCACGGATATACATGATATTATCCGCATTCGAGGCAATATCCGCATCATGTGTGATCATGATTATAGTGGTCCCCTGTTCATGTATCTCACGAAACATCTGCATGATCTGTTCGCCGGATGTACTGTCAAGTGCACCGGTCGGTTCGTCCGCAAGAAGTATCTCGGGGCGTGTTACCATGGCTCTTGCGATAGCCACCCTTTGGCATTGACCGCCGGAGAGCTGATCCTGTCTGAAATCCATGCGTTCTCCAAGTCCTACTGCAGAGAGTGCTTCCTTAGCCCTTGATATTCTCTCATTCTTTTTCACACCCGCATAAAGCAGCGGCAGGGCTACATTATCTATTGCGGACATCTTGGGCAGAAGATTGAATGATTGAAATACAAAGCCTATCTTATTATTTCTGATATCGGCAAGCTGATTCTCTGTGCATTCGCTCACGAGCTGCCCGTCCAGCTCATAGGTCCCGCTTGTAGGCACATCAAGACAGCCTATCAAATTCATAAGTGTGGTCTTTCCCGAACCCGAAGGACCCATGATGGCAAGATAGTCTCCCTTTTCGACCGCAAGATCTACATTTTTGAGAACATGCAGGACGGACTTTCCCATCGGATAATCCTTACAGATATTCTCCATTCTCAGAACATTACTCATCAATAAACGACCTCCGCATTTCCGTCTTCGTCGTTATACAGATCGGTATCCGACCCACCCTGGCCACTTTGATCATCTATCGCATCATAGCTTACACAGGTCATGCCTTCTTTAAGATCGTCCTGCGGAAAAGCTATATTGTCTTCGGCCTCAAGTCCGTCTGTGATCGGATATGTATCCGTTTCTTCATTATAATCAGACAGAGTGACCTGCCTTTTTTCAAGCTTACCGCTTGCATTTTCGGCCCATACATAGCCATTTTCACCGTCTATATCAAAAAGGTAATAGCTCGGGAGGCTGATAACACCCTCATCCTCTGATGCTCCTTCTATAGCAGGTTCTATATATACATGCTGTCCGAGCATCAGGCCCTCATTATCATCCAGATCAACATAGAAGGGATACTTGCTCGATGTGGTTGTATCACTGTCAGAGCTGTAATAGTACATAGCTGCCGTAGTTGGGGAACTCAGATCCACACTGTCAATATATCCGCTCCACGTCTTATCATCCACGCGCGACCTTATGAGTACCTCCATACCAGTACTTAAGGCGTTAACATTATTCTCATTTACATAACCGCGTACCGTATATGAGCCTGTGGATACTATAACGATGTAATTTTCGGCACTCGCATCCTCGCCGATGCTCTTTACCCTGCCGTCGATAGGAGAAGTGCATTCGCTTACGCTTACCGTCTCCTCAAGATTTTCCACCTCTGTTTCTTTAATTGAGATGTTGTAATTCATTTCCGTGATCTCTGTAGCGCACTCCTCTATCTGAAGAGTGTATGCCATCTTGGCAGATGCCGATACATTTTCACGTTCACGTTCAAGAGTAGATTTTTCCTCCTGCTTGGCCGCAAGCGAGGCCTTCATCTGCTTAAGCTCAAGCTCGGCTTTATCAAGATTCAGCTGTGACAGGTCCATATCATATGTAAAGAGGACATCTCCGGTGCTTACCGTATCACCGACTTCTACCTTGACCTCACTTACTGTCTTGCCGGATGCCGCCGCAACATTTACTTCCTTTTCGGATGTCACCACTCCGGCGAAGCGTTCCGCAAGTCCTGTGCTTCCGAGACCTGCAATATCTGCTACGGACTCAACAGCCACAGTCTCTGTCTGCGTCCCGCATGCGCTCATAAAAGCTGCCGCCGCAATTATACAAATGATTGAATTTATCTTTTTCACTTTTTCCTCCGTACTGTACATAGCGGCGCAAAACGGTATCAAATCATGTCCTGCTTTGCTGCCGCAACATTGCAATTGTACTATCAGTATTGGTACAGTTAGTTTACCATATATGCTATTCAAGTCAATATGCTTTTTGTTTTTTCAACAAATGGGGTCACTGCCGGTGTGCGAGGAGCAGAAAACGCAGCGTGTTTTTGCAGCATATCTCACACGCAGGGTGCAGGCTGAAATTTTACTTTGACCAAAATAGGCCGCTGCGGTGTCGTTTCAAAAATTATCCCGACGCTTTTCTTTAGAAAAACGTCGGGACAGAAAATGTACAACCTTATGCTTTTTTCCCCTGATTGGCTACTGCATTCATCTTTGCGGCGATAGCTTCATTATCTCCCAGATAATATTTGGCGGTCACATTGAATTCGTCATCAAATTCATATACCAGAGGCACACCTGTAGGAATATTTATATTTACTATCTCCTCGTCACTTATATTTTCAAAATATTTAACGAGAGCCCTAAGTGAGTTGCCGTGAGCTGTGATGATGACTCTCTTTCCTTGCTCCATATCCTTCTTTATATCACTTTCAAAATACGGAACAACTCTTTCTATCGTCGTCTCCAGACTTTCCGTGAGCGGAAGATATTCCTTCGGAACATCGCGGAACATTTCCTGCTTTGCCGGGTTGCGATCGTCTGTCTCATCGAGTGCGGGCGGCTTTATATCAAATGATCTTCTCCACAGCTTTACCTGTGCCTCGCCGTATTTCTCTGCGGTCTCTGATTTGTTGAGTCCCTGCAGAGCGCCGTAATGTCTCTCATTCAGTCTCCAGCTCTTCTTTACCGGAAGCCATGCCAGATCCATCTCATCAAGAATATGGTTCAGTGTATGTATGGCTCTCTTAAGATATGAAGTATAGCAAATATAAAATCATATCCGTTTTCCTTGAGCAGTCTTCCCGCGGCGGCTGCCTCCGAATGTCCTTTTTCACTCAGATCTACATCCGTCCAGCCCGTGAAAAGATTGAGTTTATTCCATTCACTCTCACCATGTCTTACCAAAACAAGTTTTTTCATATAAGTCCTCCGTTAGTCTGCAAACATTTCCTTTAATCTGATGCCTGCCTTTTTCAGCTCATTTTTGCTGTATGTATTATTTTCATCATTTAAAAGCTCTTCTATGGCCTCTCTGACAGATGCGGCTCCGCAGCTCATCTTTTCCGTGATCAATGCCTCGGCGCTGTTTACATGCTGTTTTTCCTTTATCATATAATCTTCGTCGAACATAACCGCCATGACGAACTCGCCCTTATCATAATTGCCTTTTTTCAGCAGCTTTTCTATTACCTCATCCGGGCGTCCGCGAAAGCACATCTCATGCAATTTCGTAAGATCGTTGCACAGACACATTTCACAGCCGACATTCTGCTCTGCGAAAAACTCAACGGCATTCATTATCCTCTTCGGCGACTCATAGAAAGCATATGTCCTGACCTCCGGATGATTCCTTATAGCGGAAAGCATCTTTTTTCTGTCAGCATTTTCCCGCGGAAAGAATCCGTAGAATTCAAATCTCGTAAGATCGAAGCCTGATACCGAGAGAGCCGTCACGAAGGCACAGCACCCCGGAACGCCCATGACCTCGATGCCTTCTCTGATCGCGGCCTTTATGAGTTCATTTCCCGGATCGGATATACATGGCGTGCCCGCATCACTTATGACAGCCACGGACTTTCCGTCCAGCATCTCTCTTATGAAATAATTTGCTTTGCCATGTTCGTTGAATTTATGATTGGAGACCAGCTTCCCGCGGATGTTCAATATATTGAGCAATACCATCGACCTTCTTGTGTCCTCGCAGGCAATGATATCCGCATTCTTTAATATCTCGCATCCTCTCGGTGACATATCAGAGCTGTTGCCTATCGGCGTTGCCACCACATAAAGCTTGCCTATCTTATGATCATTTTCCATATGATCTCCTCTTACAGATTGATAGAACGTATATTAGCTAATTTTTGTCAGCTTTTCAATTGATTTCGGTATTGTCTTATGATCATTTGCCGCCGGTGGATTATCATGTGCCCTCCATGCTGACTGTACTTTGCACTGCAAAGTATGTCTGTATGAGAGTATTTCATGCAGTCCCTTTAAAGCAGACGATATATCATTTTTCACAAATAATTATAGCCAAAGGTAATATATTATATGTATAATATCCGATAAGAAGTCATCACATGATATCAGTCATACCGGACAACGGTGAACCCAAGCGTCATTTACCTTATTATTTAAGGAGACCGAAAAGATGAACAAAATGTCTTCCAAGAAAAAACATATGCATTCTCATATGCGGATCCAATGGCACAGCTATATAAAAAGCGACGATAATATCAAAGCTTCTCAGGCCGAGCTTAGCGAAAAGTCATCTTTAGTCGGCAGGATAGGCATAATGCTGCTTTCCTGTGGTGCTCCGGCATGGAGAGTCCGTCAATTTATGACCAAGACCTCACGTGCACTCGGAATCTCATGCGTGGCCGATATAGGCATAATCTCTCTCAGTTATACCTGCATGGATAAGCATGATACATATTCGCAGTCTATCTCTCTCGAGGGTATTAATGTCAACACCTACAAGCTCGGCAGAATAGAAAATTATGCGAATAAGCTCAACAACTTTGACGACAGATCGATACGCGAGATACACGAACAATTGGATGAGCTTGAGACAGGAAACGCGATACATCACAGCATGATATCCGTACTGGCTGCCGCAGTTGCGTGCGCATCCTTTGCTTTCTTGCTGGGTGCCGGACTTCCGGAGATCATATGCGTATTTATAGCCGCCGGTGCCGGTCAATATGTCAGAAAGGTCATCAATGAGGGGAAGCTTTCACTTTTCATAGGCATTTCCCTATCTGCGGCTGCCGCCTGTGCGGTCTATGCTCTTACTATTTTGCTCGGCAAGCTCATCTTTAAAATCCCTGCGATATACGGAGCAGGATATATTTGCTCGACGCTCTTTCTCGTGCCGGGCTTTCCTTTCATAACAAGCGTTCTCGACTTCGCGAAGCTCGATATGCGCAGCGGCATGGAGCGGTTGTCATATTCATGTATAGTGATGCTCGTGGCTACCGCCTTTGCCTGGGTATGCGGACGCATCTTCGGCTTTGAGCCCGAGGGTCTGGCCGGTCTCAATATGCCTGCCGCAGCTCTTTTGGCAGCCAGGCTTGCAGCGAGCTTTATGGCTGTATTCGGTTTTTCCATGATGTTCAACAGCACATATAAAATGGCACTTGCAGCCGCGCTGGTAGGCATGGTACCTAATGTGCTGCGTCTTGAGCTCATCGAGCATGCCGGCATCTCGAGTCCCACCGCGGCCTTCATAGCAGCACTTATAGCCGGGCTCCTTACGACAGCAGCAGTAAAGATAACTCATGTACCGAGGATCTCCATTGCGATCCCGTCGGTGCTTGCGGCAGTCCCGGGCTTTATCATGTATGAGGCTATAAATGACTTTGGGACAAATAATACAGCCGCAGGTCTCCATGCCATGGTCAAAGCAGGCGCGATAATCTTTGCTCTGGGCCTTGGCATCCTGACAGCGAGATTCATATCCGACGAACAATTCAGGCACAAGGATTGACATTTTTTCGGTCAAAGTAAAATTTCAGCATACATTACACGTGTGATGATATGCTGCAAAAACGATAGCGAGGCTTTCGCAGGGACAAGCACACTGCAGCAACATTTTTTGTGATCAAATAGTTTTTCATAGACAAAATGTTCTTTCACATACATAATTAATCCATGGCTATTTATCAACCGAGATCAAGCAGATCTGCAAATATACTCCTTGCCGCCACATTGATACTTTGCGGCGCCGGGATAGCTTTCTATTTTATCAAGCAGCCATATTCCGCTGTCGACAACGGGTGGTGCTATGTTGTCATGCAGAATATCAAGAACGGATATATGCCGTACAGGGACTTTTCCATCGTAATTACCCCTCTCTACTATCTTATATATTCACTGCCCTTGCATATATATGACAATTACCTGACAGTCAAGCTGACAGACGTATTCATAGCATTTCTTTATCTGGCCGTATGGTGCCGTATCATGCAAAGGCTTCGCTTCAAGATGCAGGCAAGACCTGTTGTGATCATACTTACATCTATAATATTCTTCACCTGCCCCGAGGGCACCAATTACAGCACCATATTGGAGCTGTGTCTCGCGATATGCATATATCTGCTGTATGATATCTTTCAGACATCTGCTTCAAAAAAGCATATCATTCTTTTATCTCTGCTGTGCTGTGCCATGATACTTACCAAACATACCGTAGGCACTGTAGTGACAGTTTCGGTATTTTTGATCATGCTCATTCTATGCATAATGAAAAAAATGCCATATAAATACATACCTTTATTTTTCCTCATATGCGTATCTATCGGCGCATTATTCATCTTGTGGCTATGGGGAGGCGGCGCGCTTTCGGAATTTTTCGACTGTGTGCTGTTCGGGCCGCAGAGCTTTGTAAAAACATCCTTTACGATTCACTCGGTTCTTTCCAATCTCGTCAAATCCGAGGGCTATATTGTTCTTTTTTCAGGCATGATCTTATGCGCTGCGACAGCATTTATATTCAGACTGCCTTTTGCGAGGGTGTCTCTTATCATACAATTGTTTAATCTTATCATGATCTACCCCATCGCAAATACTGCACACTATAATGCCATGTGTCCGGCAGCTCAAATGTATATCGTCCTTGCTATACATGAGCTGGCAGTATATCTGTGTCACAAGGAACACAGAAATCCGTTTAAAAAAATCGCAGATCTTTCACCGAAGTTGGCGGAATTTTTCGCTTCGGCAAAGGATCCGAAGTTCCTGAAGACGATAAATATATCATTTCCACTTCTCATGTATGTCATATCGATCGCAGCTTATATATACGGGTGCAATGAAAGATTCGGCGATGTGGTGATATTGAACGAAAAATATTTCAATAATATATCCATGACAACGGGTAATTATTCGAAGATCTCCGACATGATCGAATATACCAAAGCACACCCCGACATAAAACTGTTTTCTCCGGAGGATGTATATTCCGGGATCGAGAGCATCAGCGGACATGAAGTAGACGGAATGTGGAACTGCATGCTCATGGGCAATATAGGTACAGACGATATAACAGAGCGTATCGATGCAGCTGCCGAGATCCTAAATGCTTATTTTTATATATATTCCAATAGAAGCGATGTGTTCTGGCAATCCTTCGAAGAGGCCGACGAATATATCAAGGATAATTTTGAATTTGTAGAGAGTGTCGGAAGATTTAAAATATATAAACCGAGAAATGATACATGAATTTTCCTGCGCTAAGTGCGTGTATAGCCCTTTTGTTATCAACTATCTCACGGTAATTTCAGAGATTTCTTCGTAAAAAATTTTGACATTCACAGGTAATGTTGTTATACTGTTCAAGAAATATAGGAAACTAATTAGTTTGGAGAACTACTATGGTCAAAGACGAACATGCTTCCAGATATATCGGTATTCTCGCAAATCGTTTACGCAGAGAAATCGATGCGCTGTCTTTCCGGGGACAATACAGCGGAACAGAGGGAAAGGCGCTGCATTTTATTCTCGCACATGCCGACAGTGAGCTGTTTCAAAAGGATCTTGAGGATGAATTCGGCTTACGTCCGCCATCTGCCAGTGCCCTTATCAAAAAGCTGGAACAGGACGGCCTCATCAGTCGTGTCCCTGTATCTTATGATGGACGTCTGAAAAAAATCGTTCCCAGTGAAAAGGCATGGCAAAACCGTGAAAAGGTTTTACACGATGTGCAGGATCTGGAGGATCGTCTGCTGCACGATATCTCGCTGCAAGAACAGGACCTGTGGCTGAAAATTACAAAAAAGATGATTAAAAACCTTTAGCTGCACGCGAAAAGGTTTTTAATTTGGCTATATAGTTAGTCTTCTAATTAGTTGCAATAATTTAAACAGCAGGAGGTATTTATGGAAACGCTTGAACAGAAATACGAGCACGAAAAAATAGGGAAGCTGCTGATGATGTTCTCTGTCCCCAGCGTAATCTCACTCGTTCTGAACGCTCTCTATAACATGGTAGACCAGATATTTATCGGAAATGGTGTCGGTTATCTCGGAAACGGCGCGACAAATGTAATCTTTCCCCTGACGCAGTTGGCCATTGCCGTCGGTTTGCTTATTGGTGACGGCACAGCCAGCTATATGAATTTAAAACTCGGTGAGGGCAAGCGTGAGGAAGCGGAGAAAGGAATGGCAGCAGGTCTCAGCGCATTGGTAATATCCGGTGTCACATTAAGCATCTTCCTGACTGTTTTCCTGAAGCCGCTCTGCTGCCTGTTTGGAGCAACGGACGATATTATGGAATATGCGCTGGACTACGGTTATATTATCGTTGCCGGAACGGTCTTCAACATCTTCCCATGTGGTGCAATGAGCATCGTCCGCGGAAACGGCGGGCCAAAAACTGCAATGCTCAGCATGCTCACAGGCTTTACGATTAATATGATCGGTGATCCGCTGACTATTTATATCTTCCACTGGGGTGTGAAGGGTGCCGCCATCGCTACCGTACTTGGTCAAGCAGCCAGTGCAATCGTCTGTATTGTATACATCATTCGAAAAAAAGGAACGATACAACTCACAAAACAATCATTTGACGGTTGCATTTTCTTTGTTCCGAAAACCGCAAGGCTGGGCCTTTCCAGCTTTGTAACGCAGCTTGCAATTGTGGTCGTTCTCTATTTTCAAAACAACACTCTTGTCAAATATGGCGCACTAAGCAAGTACGGTGCGGAGATTCCGCTGACAGCACTTGGTGTCACGATGAAAGTATTTACCATATTGCAAAATGCCATCACAGGTCTATGTTCCGGAGCGCAGCCCATTATCAGCTACAATTACGGTGGAAATTTTCTCAGCCGTGTCAGACAGATCTTAAAGCTTTTGGTCATATTCTCTGCATCGCTCATGGCAGCCGCAACGATCTGGTTCCAGTTTGCACCTATGAGTATCGTCCGTATTTTTGGTTCTACCGATCCTCTTTACAATGAATTTTCAGTGAAATGTCTGCGGATTTTCCTGATGCTTATTTTTCTTGACAGTTTTCAAATGGTGGGAAGCTCTTTTTTACAATCCATTGGCAAGCCATTCCTCGCAACAGCGTTGGTTTTGTTTCGTCAGATTGTTGTTCAGGTACCCGCACTGTTGATTTTGGGCAATCTTTTCGGCATTGACGGAGTGCTTTATGCCGGGACACTATCCAGTCTGCTGGTTGGCATACTATCCATTGTTTTTCTTGCACATGAATGGAGAGAATTGACAAAACGCAGCCTTAAGAGTGATGACAAAGAGGGAGCTTTGGCATAATACCGGCCAAAAAGAAAGGAGCTGCGCATCATCAATTTAATATCAATAATGCGTCAGCCCCTTTTTTGTCCTATAAGATACGGTCAGGCATCATTCGGCAGCGGAAGTCTCCTCTGATGTTTCATCTGCCTCTGTCTCTGCCGTCGTCTCCTCCTCAACCTCAACAAAGACTACTCTCTCCTTCATGATCTCCATTATAGGCTCGTAGTTCATTTGATAATTTTCATACATATACAGCCATACCTCGCCGCTTGTCTCTTTAAACTCGTCAAGCGAATATGTCTCGGAATAGCCGTTTTCGTCCATATATTCGGTAATGGCATCGTCTATCTCTTCCTGTGTATGAGTGATGCCGAATTCCTCTGCAAGAGCTGTATAAAGCATGCAAAGCGTCAGCTGATATTCTGTCTCTGCCTGGCAATACAGATCCGCACTTGCATATCCGTAATAGCTTGCGAGTGTATCGGCATCTGTTCCGTAATATGAAGCATATTGACTGAGAGTCTCCTGCTTGTATGCGTATACTTTATCATATTGTGCGCCGTCATATGATTTTACCGTGATAAGATCATATATGGCATCCTCAATAGCATCCTCAAGCTGCATATTATACAATCTCTCGCGGATATATTCGCGATATTCCTCTACGGTATCTATCTGCTGGCTCTCACCGTATTGAGTCTCTGTATATTCAGCCGAATTCTCCGAAACGAACTCATCTGTAAATTCCGGTGTTGTCGTTACTTCTTTATATTCGACGCTTACGGTAAATTCAACATCCTTGCCGGCAAGATCTGTGCTGCTGTAATCCTCCGGGAATGTCAGGTTGAGTACCGTCTCCGAACCGATAGATACACCTATAAGTCCGTCCTCAAAGCCGTCAATGTATGAATCGGAACCTATCGTAAGATCGGCACCGTCCTCGCCTGTCGATCCGCCGTCAAATTCCTCGCCGTCTACCTTGCCTGTATATACGATATGGACCGTATCTCCGTCCTCTACCGTTCCTTCGGTAACTTCTTCAGTCGTGGAATAATATTCCGTAAAACTTGAAACATATGTCTCGATGCTGTCATCACTTACATCCCGAACGGATTCATCGATCTCGATAGTCTCATGATCTGCTATTGTCATGGACGCCTTTGTCGGAAACCATTTCTTAAATGTACCCGTCTTGTATAAAGCGAAAGCCGCGCATGCAAGTACTACCACAACTGCAGCTATAACGACTGTAAGGGTCGTCATATTGACTGATTTCTTTTTCTTGATCTTAACAGGCTGCTTTGTGGCGCTGCCTGCCGCCTTCTTAGGATCATTTGTCTGCTGCGCAACGATCGATTCTGCAACGTCATCTTCGTTTTCTTTTGCGCATTCCGTAATATTTTCTTCTGCTGATTCTGCGGCTGTGTCTTTTACCTCCGCTGGTGCATCATTGATCTCATTTTCACAATTCTTTTCGTTTTCCATAAGTTAAATTCCTCATCTATAGAATAATAAATGCAAACTTTTGAGATTATATCATAATGTCCTTTATCCTGCAAATCTCTATTATCTCTCTTGACCTTTAAAGAATATACAATTAGAATTACTGTCGATGCGGATATGGCGGAATAGGCAGACGCGCCAGATTTAGGTTCTGGTGCCGCAAGGCATGCAGGTTCGATTCCTGTTATCCGCATTCATTTTTTTTAAGATACCGTCAGGCTTTGCCTGGCGGTATCTTATTTTGAAAGCAGGGGTGCGGCTTCGATGTTACACTTCGCCTAACGGTCACCTTGCGGCACTAATTTCATTTCTATCCACAGCTTCGGGTTATGTAAAGAAAAAAGTATTGCCGGAACGCCTCTTTTGACATTTCCAAGCCAGAAGCACACGCTCCGAACATTGCGTGCTCTGTTATTCGACGGAGTTCTTCGCTCTACTTCCTAATCTCAAAAAGCAGAGAATCGCAACAACGACCAGCGGCAGCATAGTCAATAGTCCAGTCGGATTCGGACCTAAAAGCCCGCTAACCATGTCTTTACTAAGAAAGACCGGCAGTTCGCCAATCACATTCACGACTCCGTGTATAATCGCCGCATACATGCAGTTTTCGGTTCTTATCGTCACATAAGACAGTAAGATACCGAGTACGACACACATTACCATCATCATAACCATGTTCGACCAAGGCGCGCCCCAATTCTCTATGCTATAATTAAAACCAAAATAAACCAGCGGCAAATGCGCCAGTCCCCATTCGATACCATTAATCAGCGCAGCTTTTCTCTCGCCGTATTTTTCTACCTGAAAGCTGAGCAAGTATCCTCGCCAGCCAATCTCTTCACCTAGCTCCAACAGTTGGATTGGAATCATTATTGCCGAAACCGCGACACAGGTCAGAGCAAGCATAATGGGATTGCGTACCGCAATCTCCGTATCCGTCCCGAGTCTTGCGCCAATTTGAAATACGCCGCTATACTGTTCCGGAAAAACCAAATAAAAGACTGCTGCGCCAATTGCGATCAAGATGCCCGGCACCAATGCAGACAGCAGCCAATATCTCATATTCTTCCAGACGCGCAAGGACA
>CAZGVB010000022.1:13992-23649 GCA_964528825.1 uncultured Parasporobacterium sp. | reverse complement strand
ATCCGTTTCCTAGAATTGAAGTTCCTCACAAACTGTTATAAACGCTCCGGCACTATTATTGCTGTTTGACATTCTCTTTTCCATTGCCGTCATTACAGGATACTGGAACCGGCTGCGTTGATGAGTGTAATTGACCCAACTGCTGATGGTATAGCCATCCTGCATCTCCAAAATAGGATAAGCAATATAGCCGCGATAGTTTTCCCCATCCTTTGGCATAGAAAAAGTTGCAAAGACATCGGTGCTCGTTTGTTCACCCCAGAAAATGCTGTCAGGTGTATAAGGCTTATTTGATGTATAAGTTTTATTTTCAAGAGAATAGTATGGGGCAGCGAAGGTCTCCACAGCCTCATCTGTGATGTCAACGACAACCTGTAGGGCACCGTCACAAGCTGCGATGTCTTCCGGCGCAAGATCGTTCAAAACATCTTTCGGAAAGCCGAGTTCGATGAGTCTGTTCTTGATTTCCTCCACGGTGCCGCCTCTTCAATGGCATCATCAGGTGGAGGGCTTGATGCGCCTTTACCGGACATGGTCTCAAAATCATTTTCGTTTATAGGTTCCCATTCATGATTACTCATGCACTTCACCTCCTAACATCTTGTAAAGCTGTTTATTTAAACGATATAGTTTTTCCGCGGCTGCTCTTTCAGTCAATCCTGATTCGAAAAAGTGAGCGGTTGATCGTAAGTAATAATATTTTCTGTAAGCGTATCCTTAACTTGGCCTGACCTCGCTTTCAATAAAGAAATATAGCTATCTACAATATACCATAATCCATAAAAATCGGTAATATAAAATTGAGGCGGTCAGAATTAATGCTGTTGATGTTCGCAAAGACATCTTTTATAATCAGCTTACAAGTAAAGAAACCAAGAAAATGAGAATACAAAGAAAAACTCTTGCTAAAGCAGAGGAAGAATGTCTTGAAAGTAGATAACGCGATTATAATGGCGGCGGGGACCAGCTCAAGGTTCGCACCGCTTTCATTTGAAAAGCATAAAGCCATGACAGTGGTCAAGGGTGAGGTCCTGATCGAACGTCAGATTGAGCAATTGAAGGCAGCGGGTATTCCGGAGATCTATATCGTGACCGGGTATAAGGCAGAGCAATTTGAATACCTGAGCAATAAGTACGGAGTGAATCTGATCCACAACCCGGATTATCTGACAAGAAATAATAACGCGAGCATATGGGCTGTCAGAGATATATTGGGAAACAGCTATGTCTGCTCATCGGACAATTATTTCGCAAAGAATCCATTTGAACCGGAGGTGGATGAGTCTTACTATGCCGCGGAATTTGCAAACGGGCATACACCGGAGTGGTGTATGAAGGAAGATTCGGACGGATATATCGATTCTGTGACTGTCGGAGGTGAGAACTCCTGGTATATGATGGGACATACCTTCTGGAGCTGCGAGTTCTCGCAGCGGTTTCTGTCCATCCTATCTGCAGAGTACGATCTGCCGGAGACGGCAGATAAGCTGTGGGAGAGTATCTTCATGGCACATCTTGACACTCTCAAGATGCGTATCAGAAGGTATGAACCCGGAGTGATCTATGAGTTCGATACCATAGACGAGTTAAGAAGCTTTGATCCATCCTATATAACAGATACAAGATCGACGATTCTGAAGGTCGTGGCACATGAGCTGAATGTCAAAGAGGAAGAGATCAAAAATATAAAGACATTGAAAAGCCTTACCACAGAGTCGGCAGGCTTTGAATTCGATTGCCCCAAGGGACATTATCTGTATCAATATGCAGCGGAAAAGCTCCAAAGGTCTGCAGACCTCTTATCTCACATATAGGCCTGCAGTCTGCGCAAGTCCGAGGGTTTTCGCATCTGTAGATATTTGAAACAGGTAAAGATAGTGTCAAATGACCTATGAAAAAGGGAGAATGAAAAAATGACGGATTTAGTTAGAAAGATCGAACCGGGTGACATTCCCAAGCTGCATGAGCTGATAGGGCTTGTATTCGGCGATGACAGCTGGAAAGACATCGAACGCCTCGGAGGCATGACGAATCGTTCTTATAAGATCACGAGAGGAGACGGGCGTGAATATCTGGTTCGTATCCCGGGTGAGGGCACGCAGGAGATGATCGATCGCATGGATGAGAGAAAGAGTACAAAGCTCGCATGCGATCTGGGAATTGACTCTAAGCTGCTTTATTTTGCAGATGACGGCCGTAAGGTCATGGAATTCATCCATGATCCGCAGCCGATGAATGAAGAGGTAATAAAGAAAAGTGAAAATCTTCGCCAGGCTGCCGAAATATTTCACAGGCTCCATACCTGTGGTGTCGATACAGGCGTCAGATTCGAGGTCTTTGAGATGGCAACACTCTATGAGAAGATCATCATGGAAGATGGAGTGGCCCTCTATGACGATTATGAAGCCGTGAAACAATCTGTCATGGACATCAAGGCCGCGGTCGATAAGGACGGCAAGGCAGCCAGAGTGCCGTGCCATAATGATTCGCTCATAGCCAATTGGGTGCTGGACGGTCATGGCAGACTGTATCTCATTGACTGGGAATACAGCGGCATGAATGAAGCCATGTGGGATCTGTCCTGTCTGTCTATAGAAGCAGGATACGGAGCTGATGAAGATGATGAATTATTAAATGCTTACTACGGCTTTGAGGGCAGAAAGGCCGGAGTAGAAGAAAAGAAGCGTTTCATAGCGGCCAAGCTGTATGTTGACTACCTGTGGACACTTTGGGGGCTGACACGGGTTCCGTTTGACGGTGACTTCATGCAGGAATATGCCGATGCGAGATATACGCGTCTTAAGAACAATATCGAGATTTACAGGAAACTGAACTAAAGGGGGATTGAAACAATGCTTGCAGGAGTGATCGCAGGTATCACCTGGGCTATCGAGACGATAGTTCTGGGGATAGCATTGACCATGACACCGTTTGTGAGTACCGAACAGGCCGTTTTTCTTGCTCCTTTCGTATCTACATTTTTGCATGATCTGTTTTCTGCCATTTGGGCATGTGCTTATAATGGTATCAGGGGCAATCTGCCCGGCGTGGTAAAGGCTCTTAAAACAAAAAGCGGGAGATTTGTCGCATTAGCTGCCATCATCGGTGGCCCTGTCGGCATGACAGGCTATGTGCTTTCGGTGGCAAATATGGGTGCATCTATCGGTGCTGTAGCCAGCGCTGTTTTTCCTGCCATCGGTGCAGTCCTGGCATATTTCTTTTTAAAAGAGAAAATGCAATGGTATCGCTGGGTATTCCTTATCCTCAGCTTATTTGGCGTCTATGGACTTTCCTATAGCCCTGAGATAAATATTAACAACTTCGCGTTGGGTCTTGTCGGCACATTGATGTGCGCATTTGGTTGGGGCATCGAGGCTGTGATCATAGCAAAGAGTGTTCAGGACGAGGCAGTCACAGATGAGATCGCTCTTCAGATCCGCCAGAGCACATCCGCGCTTGTATATGGCATCATTCTCTTGCCGGTTCTCAAGGGCTGGGGCTTTACTGTGTCTCTGTTTAAAGGAACGGGCTGGCTCCTTCCGATTATTGCCATTGCCGCATTATTTGCAACAGTTTCGTACCTGTTCTACTACAAGGCTATAAGCAAGATCGGTGCGTCGAAGGCAATGGCATTGAATGTGTCCTATTCAGCATGGGCGGTCATCATCGGAATCGTATTTTTGAGAGATACGAGTCTGCTGAACCCGATCACCATTATATGCACGATCGCGGTGTTGGCATTTGGCATCCTTGCCGCCGCAGACTATAAGGATCTGTTCCGATCTTCTGCCGGCTTGTAGGTCGTGACGATCTTGGCCATCAATGTCCGCAGCTCATCCTCTTTGCCTGAATATGCGGCTTCCATGAGACTATGCAGCTCACGGAGAAAGGCATCCTTGTCAAAGGAGATCGGGCTGCCGATATGAATCAGCTTGTTCGGAGTAGACTTGAGCCCTTCCTCCTCCATGAGCTTTTCTTCATACAGCTTCTCGCCGGGACGAAGGCCGGTATATTCGATCTTTATATCTATATCCGGACGCAGTCCCGATAATCGGATCATATTGCGTGCAAGAGTATCTATCTTGACAGGCTGTCCCATATCAAGTACCAATATCTCTCCGCCGTTTGCGAATACACCTGCGAGCAATACAAGTGAGGTCGCCTCAGGGATGGTCATGAAATAACGTGTAATGTCGGGATGAGTCACGGTCACGGGTCCGCCTTTTTCTATCTGCGCCTTGAAGATAGGCACAACGGAGCCGTTGCTGCCGAGAACATTGCCGAAGCGCACGGCGACATATTCTGTCTTGGTACTTTTAAGCACCTTTGAATGGATCAATGTTTCCTCACTCTCGTCTGCCGCATGAGAGTAGAGCGGAAGCAGATCTGCCGCATTGCCGTCACGTATCTTTTCGTCAAAGGTCTGAATGATCATCTCACACAGGCGCTTGGAGGCACCCATGATATTCGTGGGATTGACGGCCTTATCGGTGGATATGAGTACAAAACGGCTCACACCGTTCACCATAGCGGCATATGCGGTCTTATATGTGCCTATGGCATTATTTTTCACAGCCTCGCATGGGCTTTCCTCCATGAGCGGCACATGCTTGTGAGCAGCGGCATGGTAGACTATGTCGGGCTTGTATTTGGTAAATACCTGATCGACTCTGCGGCTGTCTCTTACCGATCCGATGAGCACGACGAGGTCGAGATCGGGGTATCTCTCCCGCAGCTCCAGTTGTATGGCATATGCATTATTTTCATAAATATCGAATATTATGAGCTGTTTCGGATCGTGAGCTGCTATCTGCCTGCACAGCTCGCTGCCGATGGATCCGCCGCCGCCCGTGACCAGTACGACCTTGCCGGAGATATAATCATATACCTCCTTCATGTCGGGGCTGACCTGTTTTCTGCCGAGAAGATCTGCTATAGATACATCGCGGAGCATATTTGCGGATACCTTGTCCCTTATAAGCTGGTATATACCCGGCAGAGTCTTCAGCTCACAGTTGGTCTCCTTACAGATATCGAGAAGATCACGTTTTTGCTCGGCAGTGGCGCTCGGAATGGCAAAATATATCTTATCAATGTGATATTTTTCGGCATTTAAGAGTATGACGTCTCTTCCGCCGACTACGGGGATGCCGTCCATTGTTCGTCCCCATTTATTCTTGTTGTCATCTATGATGCAGCATACCTGCTCACCGATGGCCTTTGAATTCTGGATATCACGCAGCAGCATACGTCCTGCGGAACCTGCGCCTATCAGCATGACGCGTCCCAGGTCACGCGGGTCTCTCTTTTTGTTTATGCGCTTTCGCTCCAACAGGATGAATCTGTATGCGAACCTGACGGCAGCGCAAAAGAAAAATTGCATCGTAATTCCGCCGATATAATATGACATAGGCATAATATCGAAGAATATCGATATGCCTATGGTATGGATGATGCCGCAGATGGCGCAGGCAAGCACGGTCCGCTTGAGCTCCACGAAGCTCGCAAAACGCCATATACTATGGTAAAGCTTAAATAAAAAGAATACCAAAAAGCATACGGCGGCATATATAGGTGTAAATCCAAGCCATGCACTGAGATAATCATGTGGAATATGAGTATATTGACAGTCGAATCTGAGCCATAGCGCGGCGAAGTAGGAAAAGACCGATATGATGATATCGTAGATGATCAAAAGGATCGTGGCACTGAAAAGACGCCCTTGGCCGCCTTTCGTTGCAAAGGATGATCTCGCCGCTTTTTTTGCGGATTTTTTGGGGATATATTGCTCATCTGACGGATTTTTGTCGTCGCTAATATAGCGAGCGGTGCTATTATCGTCACTGTCGCTGCCGGTATTGCTGCTCTTAAAATGCTCTTCTGTCAAGTTTATCTTCCCCCTTGTTCCTTTAACAGTTTTTTGCATTTTGTCCATTCTTTATATCCGTTTCCCAACATATGAATGTCACTTCCGAGATAGCTTACATAGCCTTTCTTTATCCATGACATATATATGCCTCTGTGAAAAGGGCTCATAAGGCATTCCGTGTTCAATTGTAACGGCACGCCGATATTTACAAGCTTCATGATATTTTCCGCAGGATATCTGTTCGCATGAGCGATGACTATCTCTATTTCGTCTTGGTCTTCACATAAGGAGAGCAGAGTATCCCATATAGACTCGGGCCATTCATAGAAAGGCAGCTCAAGCAGCAGCTGATTGGTACCTTCAAGACAGAGGCGCCTCAGGTCTTCAGGATACCTTTCCATACCCGCACATATGAGTACCTCGGCGCCCAGAAGCACCCTTGGTGCGCCCTCCGGAAGATGACTCTTTAAGAGAAGAGCCGCTTTATTTCTTCTTTTGAGAAATGAGTCTGCAGTATCCTTATCAGGGTAGAAATGAGACGTGGCACAGATTGTGCGTATGCCCGCGTCCCTTGCCATCTCTACCTGCTTTAAGGATGTTGCAAGACCGTCGCTTCCGTGGTCGCAGCCCGGCAATATATGTGAATGATAATCAAGAGTAAGGTCGATCTTCATCATTACTCGCCGTCATGCGTGCTTGAATATGAATATCCGTATCCGTAGCCGTATTCTTCGCCGTATTTGTATTTGTATGCGCTCTTTGCCGACTTCATGTTGAGGTCATTTAAGACTACCCCGCACAGATTGCCGGATGCCCTGCGCAGAGTATCTATGGCTGAGGTAAGCTCCCTCGAGGTGGTCTGACCGGATCTGGTAACAAGCACGATACCGTCGACGAATGTGGATATTATCTGCGCATCGGCTACGGTATTGATAGGCGGAGTGTCTATGATGACATAGTCGCTTACATCGGCACATTCCTCAACAAATCGCATCATTCTCTCAGAGGAGAGCAGCTCAGAAGGATTCGGAGGGATGGTACCGGAGCTTACAATGCCGAGAGGCAGATCCCTGACCTTTGCAAGCTCTATCTTGGATCTTTTTACAAGATGGTCGCATAGGCCGTTGGAATTGCCAATCTTCCACAGTCGCTGCTGAGTAGGCATTCTCATGTCCGCGTCTATGAGTATGACCTTCTTGCCGAGCATAGCAAAGCTGATGGCTATGTTGGCAGAGGTAAGGCTCTTGCCCTCATGCGGCTTGCATGATGTGACTGCAAAGGTCTTGCACGGACGTGACCTGTCTGCAGTCATGCAGAACATCATGTTCGTACGCAGCTTTACATAAGCCTCTCTGATCGCAAAGGGCGTATCGTTGTTCAGCAGCTTTTTGCGGTTTACTATTGATGATTCATTTGCTGTACCGTGGGCCTTTTTCTCGCGTTTCATGACCTGTTGTACCTCCTTCCGCAAGCTGCCAACCGATTGTTGCATTCTGGGGTTCTATAGTAGGTATCTGGCCGATGACTATCACGTCGGTTGCTGCTGTGATATCACCCGGCAGATATATGGTTGTATCCGACAGATTCTTTATAATGATGATGATCGCCGCGATGCATATGCCGAGCAATGCGCCGACCGCACAGTCACGGGTCTTGTTTGGCGATGATTTCGTCTGTGCGATCTCGGGCTTGTCAACTACCTCGGCACCGCCCGCCTTGGTGATGCGCACGATCTCTGTAGGAGCGACATTTGCAAATGAGCTTGCGATGTCGCAGGCAAATGCGGCGTCCGATGATGTGACGACTACCTCGAGCAGCTGTGTATCGGATACTACAGATACTTTAAGCATTGAGGAAAGATCTTTTCGTGACAGATCAGCTTGTCCGCCGAGATCTTCAATGACGGCATCAAGCACGGTATTGCTTTCCAATATTTTGGAATATGTGGTTGCCAGACTCTCCGCCGCCTGCAGATCTGCATTGTTGACGGTACCTGTCTGAGAAGATGTATTTGTGCTGTTGAATACGAAAAAGCTTACTTTTGATTCATATTTCGGTGTGACAAATAATGTAACCGCAAGAAAAGTGATAACACCTGCGGCGATTCCGGCTATGATGAGCCAATGTATCCTTCTTATGAGCATCCTCGCTATTTCCCATAGCGAGATCTCAATCTCAAATGGATGTGAAGTAAGGTTCTTGCCTTCTTCGTTCATGCTGATATATTACCCCCTGTGGAAATAAAGATATGGGCATTTTACCATTTTTTTCCCAATAAGAATAGTACATTGTATTTTTCAAACCGAATTCTGATCTGAAATAGACAACACTGACATTTTAGTTACGTTCAAAGTGACACTCGAAATGTTGCTTTGAAGTTGCGGTAGGCAGATAATAAACTTAAATCTATTAGATGTATTCTCATAGTAATGCTTTCGATGGCGGTTCTCCCGCAATGACGAAGTGCTGCCGCATGACGCTGTTTGTGGTACAATACCAAAGCGGAGATTGTGGCTGCTCATATTGCACTTGCATCTACGCATAAAGTGACAGGCAAGTTTGTTGAGTGAGCTTATGAACGAGCTCGTGAATGAGCTTATGAGTGAGTTTATGAGTGAGTTTATGAGTGGGCAATATGAAAGTCCTGAACGGGTAGGGTGGTTACATGTCCCGGCAATACCAAACGGAGCATACAAATGAACAATATCATCGATAAAGATAACATCGCCTCTGTGTATCTCTTTTACGGAGAAGAGGCTTATAAAAAAAGAAATTATAAGGAACGCCTGAAAAAGCTCATAGCAGGAGACGGCAATATCAATTATCAATATTTCGAGGGAAAGGACATAGACCTTGAGGCATTATATGACAGTGCCGTCACGATGCCGTTCTTTGCCGAGAAGAAGCTTATCATAATAGAAAATTCGGGCAGGTTCAAGGCAGCAGCAAAGGGCAGTGCAGACGGAAAGAGGGAGGCAAATGCCGCAGATGCCTCTGCAGATGCTCTGTTAAGTGATCAGGCAAATACAAAGGAAACAAAAAGGAGCTCATCTAAAAAGGCTGCGGGGGCAAGCGATGATATGCTCGAGAGGATATTAAATGATATTCCTAAGACGACATGCCTTGCTTTTTTCGAGACTGAGGTAAATAAAACAAAAAGAATCTATAAGGCCATAACCGCCAAGGGCGTCGTATGCGAATGCGCCGCTGATGATAAGGATGCTCTTGTACTCTGGCTTGCAAAGGGCTTTAAGGCTGCCGGAAAGAATATCAGACGCAGCACCGCGGAGCTTATCGTAGACAGGGTCGGTACCGATTATGACAGGCTGAGACAGGAATATGAAAAGATCATAGCATATGCCGGCGAGAGCAATGAGATAACGGATGCCGATGTATATGCCGTAACGAGTGAAGATATAGAAGCGAAGATATTTGAGCTGCTGGACGGTGTATGCATGGGAGATATATCCAAGGTATTGGATCGATACCACGGACTTGTAGCCAACAAGGAGCATCCTCTGTATATACTTGCTATGCTGAGGACCCAATTTCGCACCATGCTGCAGGTATTCGATCTGGCAGAGATGGGTTATTCCGTGGGCGCGATAGCATCGAAGCTGAAGAAAAAGGACTTCGTCGTAAGAAAGTCATTAAATAACAGAAAATATTTTTCGGTATCTGCTGTGGAGAAGATACTTGATGATATATCCGATACAGATATGCAGATCAAGAGCGGCTATATAAATGAGCAGATAGGTCTTGAAATGCTGCTTATAAGTATCACAAAG
>CAZGVB010000022.1:10954-13892 GCA_964528825.1 uncultured Parasporobacterium sp. | reverse complement strand
TCATATGATGCGACGCAGCCGCGGCCGCATATTTGTTGGACGTTTGAATGCGGCGGCAGCTGCGTCTATGAAAAGTGGAGAGTAAATGATTACTTTACGTAGTTATCTGTTTTCTGTAATGCCCTTCTATATATCTCTTCCTATGAAGTGTCCTTGAGATAATGCGTCAAATATCATTCCCGGGGCAAGGCAGTCACCTATCTCATAATATTCTGCGACTATGCCCCGCAGCTCATCTCGCACATCTGTGCGTGGCTTTAGTCCCGCCGCGCAAAATACGCTGTCGCATGCGATATTCTCATACTTGCCGTCACACTTTATGACGACATGGTCTTCCTTTATCTCGCATACCTCCGCACCCAAAATAACATCGGCCTTGCCGAATATCTCCTGACGAAGTGCGTGCTTGTGCCAGATAGTGGCATCCTTTGCATAATCCTTGTTGCGGCCTATGAGAGTGACGGTATGTCCGCTATGCAGCAGATGGACTGCGCTCTCGCAGCCTACAAGACCTGCGCCCATTACGACGACATGCCCTCCAAAGCCGGGGTCTTCCTTCCTCAGGTCATCTATATTTTTGACATGCGGAAGGTCTATGCCGGGTATGTTCGGCATAAATGGAGCCGCACCTGCCGCGCATACTATCACATCGGGAGCAAATGCTCTTGCCATATCTGCTGTGACTGTGGTATTGCAAAGTATATGGACATTCGCCTTTTCAAGCGCCTTTTGCTTCTGCGCCGCGAAGTCGTACAATTCCTTTTTAAACGGCACATGCTCCTCGCATAATATCTGGCCGCCCAGTCTGTCATGACTGTCGCATATCGTGACGTCATGTCCTCTCTTTGCGGCCTCGAGCGCAGCTTCCATGCCGCCGGGGCCTCCGCCTACTACAAGTACCTTCTTCTTTTCTGTACGAATAGGCTCGTATGTATGCTCAAGCTCTGCACCTATCACGGGGTTGACATTGCAGCGTATATTACGCTTTGTGGCGGTTTGGTTGAGGCACAGGAAGCATCTTACACACTTGACGATCTCATCCTCTCTGCCGGAGGCTGCCTTTGCGGGCAGATACGGGTCTGCCGTGAGAGACCTGCTCATTTCTACGACATCGGCTTTGCCCGATGCTATGATCTCCTCCATCTGTGCAGGATCGTTGAGTGCTCCTATAGTGGCTACGGGACAGTCTACTTCCTTCTTGATAGCCTCGGCTAAGAAGACATTTCTGCCATGCTCAGAGAACATGGACGGATGCGTGATGACACAGCTGTTTTCATCGTCATGCACACCGGCAGATACGTGAAGGAGATCTATGTGAGGCGCGATGAGCTTTGCTATGCGTATGCCCTCATCAAGATCATATCCGCCGTCGGTAAATTCAGCGCCGCTCATGCGAAATTCTATTGGAAAGCCGGGTCCTACCGCACGTCTTACAGATTCTATGGCCATGAGGGCAAAACGGCACCTGTTCTCAATAGATCCGCCGAAACGGTCATCTCTGTGATTGGTCTTTGGCGACATAAATTGCTGCAGCAGCCAGCCGTGGCCTCCGTGGATAATGATATGTCCGAAGCCGCACATCTTGGCTCTTGCTGCGGCCTTTCCGAAGGACTCTGCTATGAGTTCTATGATATCCTCGGGCATTTCGAGTATTTCCACACCGTCCGGTGTATATTCATGATCCGGGCCATAAGGGGGCATACCCGTCGTAGTGGTCTTGGAGCAAAGATTGGCCACATTGGCATATTTGCCGCCATGCGACAGCTCACATGATGCTACCGCGCCATGCCTTGTGATTGCCCTGGCTACAGCTGACAGTGACGGCACTATGGACTCGTCGTCAAGGCGCAGCTTGTACGGATGCATGAGACCTGTGGGAGTATGCACGATGCCGTCACCTAAGGTTACGACAGCAGCGCCTCCCTTGGCACGAAGCTCATAAAAAGCTCTGCATTCGGCCTTTAGATATTCACCGGGTATGACCATGGGAAGTCCTGTGGGTGATGCGAATATTCTGTTTCTGTATGTTGTCTTTCCGAGCGTGATCGGACTGAATAAATGAGGATATTTCATGCTGCCTCCGTTATGATGATGCTGTTTTGTCATGATCTCACATTGCTATGATTACCATCTTGTTATGATATAGCTTGCTGCGATAATCATCTTGTTACGATGAATATTTTGTTGTGATAATCATCGTGTTATGATGACCCTGTCATCTCTGTGATTAAAGCCTATGCTCATATAAATGCATTGTAAAGCAGGAAAAACAGATCGACGATCTGCTCTGATCTGAAAAATAAAAAGCAAAGTCCGAGTTATCTGTTTTTTAGATAACTGCATTATTTAATCGTTGCATACGTCTGTATCCGTATGATAAGATTCACTTTAGAAAGATTTACTCAAGGTATGTTTTTACAAGCCCGAGGATATCATATGAAACTTAAGCAATTGTCTGAATTTGTCGCTGTTGCGGATTACGGGTCATTTAACAGCGCATCAAAAAAGCTATTTATATCGCAGTCGGCCTTAAGCAGCTCGGTAGCATCACTTGAGTCTGAGCTTGGCTTTGCATTGCTTGAGCGCAGACATGACGGCGTCGTGCTTACCCCTATGGGAGTGCAGGTGCTTACAGGAGCAAGAGAGCTCCTTAAGGATGCGGAGGACAAAAAGGCCGCATGGATCTCTATGTACCAAAGACACATATCCTGCAAAGGGCAGATAAATGTCGTAACGGCACCGGGTGTCTATCTCATTCTTACAAAGCTGGTCGGTAAAAAATTCGCACAGATATATCCCAATATAAAACTGAAGATTTCGGAGAGACGCAATAAATATATATATGACAGTATCGTCTCCGGCAAGGCTGATATAGCCGTACGGGATATAATATATGGGCCGGATACTGGTGAAAAGCCATGCGCAGACGACGAACAGC
>CAZGVB010000022.1:0-10854 GCA_964528825.1 uncultured Parasporobacterium sp. | reverse complement strand
CTTTGAAAAGCTTCTGCTGCGCTCGGACAATTACAAGATCGCGATAAATGAAGGATCCGTACCTGCCGCCCGGACTGACAACATCTCTAAGGAGGATATCCGCAGCATGCCGCTCGCATGCTATGCGGACGGCGACAGCGCCGCAGAGATGTTCATGGAAAAAGGATTCGATCCGGACAATATATTGGAATTCAACAGTATAGAGAAGATAGTAGAGTCCGCTCTTGATGGCGAGAGTGCGGCATGTCTTCCGGAATATACGATAAGGCGCAGCCTTCCGCTCTGGGGATATAAGGAAGGCCTTAGATTTATGAAGGCAGACGGGCTTTGCATACCGTTCGGACATTTCCTTTATTATAGGGAGAAGACAGGCATGGAGGGAGCAATATCGGATCTTGTGGAGCTTATTCGTGAAGAATTCGAAAAGCAGCCTTAGACAGACGGATCTTTAAACAATCTTTAAGCGGTTAAGAAAAACGGATACCTTACACCCAAAATGAACAAGCAGGAGATAAGAAAAAATCTGAAAAGACAAAGGGCTCTGCTCTCACCGGAGGAGGTCAGAAGAAGGTCTGATATCATCGCAGAGAGGCTTTTTGAGCTTTCGCAATATAAAAATGCGGGTACGATATTCGCATATATGTCCTTCGGAAATGAGATATCTACCGAAGGGATTATCAAAAGAGCCTTGAAGGACGGAAAAAGAGTGGCCGTACCTGTGACATATGAGAGTGTCATACCTTCAAGCGGTGCAAATGAAAGCTCCAAAGAGCGCCATATGAGCTTTATATATATAAATGAAAACAGTACATTTGTAACAAAGCATGGTATACGTGAGCCTGTATGCGGGGAGACGGCAGACCCATGTACGGGGCTCGCCCTGCCGCAAGGTAAAGGCGCGATGCAATATGACATACTTATGCTGCTGCCGGGTCTGGCCTTTGACAGGAACATGAACAGGATAGGCTACGGGGGCGGATATTATGACCGCTATATTGCCGCATATGAGGATCAAGGTATATACAAGGTAGGAATCTGCTATGATTTTCAGATCATAGACGCGATAGAGATTGACATATATGACAAAAAAGCAGATATGATATTATGCGAATACGCGATACAATAATAGATACAATATTCAATAACATCGAGCATTACCGACATAAGTCGGGAAAATAAAATACAGCAACAGGAAAGGACAGGTGACATCATGCAGATATGCATCTACGGAGCGGCAAGTACGGAAATAGACAGATATTATATCGATATCGTTGAAAAGCTGAGCGAAGAACTTGCAAAAAGAGGACACAGACTGATATACGGCGCCGGAGCAGGCGGCCTTATGGGAGCTGCGGCAAGAGGCTTTCACAGAGAAGGAGCAAGAGTGACAGGCGTTGCGCCGACATTTTTCCAGGAGGCAGGCATCGAGGCTCTTTATGATGATGCAGACGTTTTGTTATATACGGACAGCATGGGCACAAGAAAGACTGTTATGGAGATGAATGCCGACGCATTTATCGTAACTCCGGGCGGCATAGGCACTCTCGACGAATTCTTTCAGGTACTTACGCTCAAGCAGCTTCATAGGATCAACAGACCGATAGCATTGTTCAATATCAAGGGCTTTTATTATTCTGTAGAGGCATTGATGCATAATGCTGCTGAGGAAAAGTTCCTCAGAAGAGATTGCCTCAGCTTATACAAGGCCTTCACCGAGGATGAGACAGACGAGCTTATCAAATATATCGAGACCAAGCAGGAGCTTGCACCCGGAGAGATAGAGCATTCATATTCATAATGCTGTGGGCAAGGGGGGGCACCTTGTCTATATGATACGAGGATTGATGCAGGCTTTGCGCTTATGATTTCTTAAAGATCATAGGCGGCAGAAAAAAAATATAACCAGAGTATACAGAAGGTATAAATATGAGACTTACATTTTTGGGGGCAACCCATGAGGTCACAGGCAGCTGTACGATGATCGAGATCAACGGTCACAGAGGTCTGGTAGACTGCGGCATGGAACAGGGTAAGGATACATTTTTCAATCAGGCATTGCCTGTTCCCGCATCCTCTATAGAATTTGTCCTGCTCACTCATGCACACATTGATCACAGCGGCAGGATACCATGTCTTTATAAAGCGGGATATACAGGTCTTGTATATGCTACGGGAGCAACTTGCAATCTCAGCGAGATCATGCTGCTCGACTGCGCGCATATACAGGAGTCAGAGGCGGAATATAGGACAAGAAAGGCGCTCAGAGCAGGAAGGGAGCCGGTGGAGCCCCTTTATACGACTGATGATGCGCTCCTTGCGATAAAAGGGCTTAGACCGTGCAGCTACGGAGAGATGATAACAGTCTGCGACGGTATGCAGATCAGATTTTCGGATGCTGGACATCTGATGGGCTCTGCGAGCATTGAGGTATGGCTCACGGAAGGAGATATCACCAAAAAGGTGATCTTCAGCGGCGATATAGGCAATTATTCGCAGCCTATCATCAAGGATCCGCATTATTTTGATGAAGCGGATTATGTCATCACAGAATCCACATACGGCGACAGACTGCATGACAAGTCAAATATAGATAATGTGGATTTTCTTGCAGATGTTATCCAGAGGACCTTGGACCGCGGCGGCAATCTGGTCATTCCGGCATTTGCCGTAGGCAGATCACAGGAGATGCTCTATTATATACGCCAGATCAAGACACAGGGCAAGGTAACGGGTCATGATGACTTTCGTGTATATCTTGACAGTCCTATGGCACAGAAGGCAATGGGGATATTCCTGCAATGTGACAGAGAATACCTGGATGATGAGGCACTTGCTATGGTAGATGCCGGCATCAATCCTCTCTCGAGCGCAGGGCTCATACTTTCAGAGACCAGTGATGACAGTATAAAGATCAATTTTGACAAGACACCTAAGGTTATCATATCAGCCAGCGGCATGTGCGACGCGGGACGCATAAGGCATCATCTCAAGCACAATCTCTGGAAAAAGGAAAATACGATCCTTTTTGTAGGTTATCAGGCAAACGGCACTTTGGGACGCATCATACTGGACGGTGCGGACGAGGTGAAGCTCTTTGGAGACACGATAGCCGTAAAGGCAGAGATCGCATTTATGCCGGGAAAGAGCGGACATGCAGACAGAGACGGACTGCTTGCATGGATAGGTCACTTTAAGAAAAAGCCTGATATGGTCTTTGTAAATCACGGAGAGAATGCCGTAGTCGAGTCGTATAAGGAGCTCATAGAGCAAAAGTTCGGATTTGCGGCGAGCGCACCTTACAGCGGAGCTGAGTTTGATCTTGCGGCAGGAGAATATATATCATTTCCCGACGGCATACCTGTAAACAGGACGAAATAACATAAAATGTCTTTGCCCCGGGGCGAGCAGAGGGCAGCCCCGGGCAAATAAAAAATATGCCCCAAAAAGGTATTTGATGAATAACAAACGAAAGACGGCACTTATAACAGGATCATCGCGCGGGATAGGACGTGCTGTAGCGCTTCGCCTTGCAAGAGAGGGCTGTGATATTGCCATCAATTATATAGAAAGAGAAGACTGTGCAAGGGAGACGGCGGCAGAGGCTGCAAAGTATGGCATAAGGGCCATATGCTGCAGGGCTGACGTGGCAGACTGCATTCAGGTAGAGCAGATGTGCAGCCGCATAAGAGAGGAGCTCGGAGAGATAGACATTCTCGTGAGCAATGCGGGCATAGCAGGCCAGATGCAGATACAGGATGTAGACGAGGAGCGGTGGAAGAGATTCTTTGCCGTCAATGTTGACGGAGCATTTCATACAGTCAAATGCGTCCTGCCCCACATGCTGCATGAGCATAGCGGCTGTATCATCACGATATCCTCTATATGGGGACTCAGGGGTGCATCCTGCGAGAGCGTATATTCGGCGACAAAGGCCGCGCTCATCGGCTTCAGCAGATCCTTATCAAATGAGCTCGCGCCATCCGGTATCAGGGTAAATTGCATAGCACCCGGTGTCATAGATACACAGATGCTGGACGAGCTTCCTGCAGATATCAAGGGATCTCTTGCCGGAGAGACACCGCTTGGGCGTCTCGGCAGCGCATCGGATATCGCAGACCTTGCCGCGTTCCTTGCATCGGACGGGGCATCCTTTATAACGGGACAGGTCATTACCTGCGACGGAGGCTTTATCACATAGAAAACTATGTCTTGTTCGTGTAAAAATACATCTTTCGCACATATGAAAGGATAGCTTTGCCGATAAATATAGTAAAAGTTGCCGTTGATTAAGAATAGAAATAGTAGTATATTATCAAAAAGATTGTATAAATATAAATACAATATTTATACAATCTTTTTTATTGTCCTAGAGTCACTAGCACAGACCGATTCAGGGTCGGTCCGAAAAGGGGTGTGGATTTTGAGTATTAGTACATTTGTAAAGAAGGTGCTTGACGGCGGAGGAGTAAAGGTGCCTCATCATAAGGAGACGCAATTCTTCCCGACCGAGGTGATGCCTGTGCCCGCGCAGATCATTTTGCCGATGAGCCAGCATATAGGAGCACCTTGTGAGCCTGTAGTCAAAAAGGGCGACAAGGTCTATGTGGGCACGATGGTAGGCAAGGGTCCTGTGCCGTTGAGTATGAATATATATTCGAGTGCATCGGGAGTGGTAAATTCTGTCAAGCCTGTTTTGTATAATACCGGAAAGATGGTGATGACCGTCACCATAGATACAGACGGGCAGCAGGATATAGATCCGAATATAGCACCGCCCGATGTGCATGATCTGGACAGCTTTACGGCTGCGGTATCTGAGTCGGGTATAGTAGGACTCGGCGGTGCCGGATTTCCTACGGATATAAAGATCGTGCCTAAGAATCTCGTGGATATAGATACTCTTCTCATAAATGGTGCGGAATGTGAGCCTTATCTGTCAACAGACAACAGAGAGATGCTCGAGTGTCCTGAAGATGTGCTCTTCGGCATAGAGCAGACACTGAAATATCTCGGCATACCCAAGGCAATGATATGCATAGAGAAGAACAAGCCTAAGGCCATAGAGCTTCTTACTAAGCTGACGGCAGACAATGACAGGATATCTGTAAAGTCTCTTCCGTCCAAATATCCTCAGGGTGCCCAGAATATACTTATAAAGAATGCCACAGGCAGGGTTGTCCCAAGAGGTGCGCGTCATACATCTGTCGGCGTATTGATGCTGAATGTGACCACGGTCTCAAGCATAGGAAAATATATCAAGACAGGTATCCCTCTTGTCACAAAGAGAATGACTGTTGCAGGGGATGCCGTAAGTCATTGGAAGAATCTGGATGTACTGATAGGCACTCCGATGATAGATGTTTTGAGATATTGCGGCATAGAAGAGCAGCCGGGCAAGGTCATCACGGGAGGACCGATGATGGGAGCCGCTCAAAAGGATGTAACCTATCCGATCACGAGACAGAACAACGGTCTGCTTGCGCTCAGCACAAGATGCAGTGTCAACCGCGAGGCGGGAGCATGCATAAGATGCGGCAGATGTGTAAGGTCGTGTCCTATGGGACTCTCTCCTGTTGATATAGAGAATGCATACGAAAAATATGACGCAGACAAGCTCATGGATCTTATGGCGGACCTGTGCATCGGCTGCGGCACCTGCAGCTATGTATGTCCTGCAAAACGTCCGCTTACCCAAAGCAATGTGCTTGCTTCCAAATATACAAAATCCAAACTGAAGGGGGCTAAGAAATGATAACCGATATAGACAATACGAAGCTGGTCGTATCCCCTCAGCCGCATATCAGATCGAAGATCACGACGACCAGGATCATGCTGAATGTTATCATAGCATTGATGCCGTCTGTAGTCTGCTCTGTCATTATCTTCGGATGGGACGCGTTGCTGGTGACCGCAGTCACGGTAGCCGCATGTGTACTTTGCGAATTTCTGTGGTGCGTGCTGAGAAAAGAAAAGAATACCATACCGGATCTGTCAGCTGTTGTAACAGGCATATTGCTCGCCTTCAACCTTCCGGATACCATCCCTCTCTATATCCCCGTGATCGGTGCGATCATAGCGATCATAGTCACGAAGGAGCTGTTCGGAGGCATAGGAAAGAATTTCGCAAATCCTGCCATCGTAGCGAGGATAGCACTTGCCATCTCATTTACATCTCAAATGACGAGCTACTCCTATCCTTCGCAGATAGTGCAGATGGACGCGCTTTCATCCGCGACACCGCTTGCTGTGGTTGACGAGAGCATCCCTATAGAAGATCTTCTCTTCGGCACTCACGGAGGTGTCATAGGTGAGACCTGCGCGGCGGCTCTGCTGCTTGGACTCATATGGCTTCTTGCAACACGTACCATAGAGATCACGATACCGCTCTTTTATGTAGGCACTGTGGCATTGTTCAGTCTTGTGACAGGACATAATGTTGTAAATGAGATCCTCTCAGGCGGCCTGCTGCTCGGAGCTATATTTATGGCGACAGATTATACCACGTCTCCGTTTACAAGAAGAGGCAAGATCATCTTCGGCATCGGGCTCGGACTTATCACCTGCCTTATCAGATTCTGGGGAAATATGAACGAGGGTGTAAGCTATTCTATATTGCTGATGAACCTTTTAGTTCCGTATATCAATTCAAAGACACGCAATGTGCCGCTCGGAGGTGCAGCAAAGAAATGAAGACATATAAGGAATATATCAAACCTATTGTTGTACTGTCGGTGCTCTGCCTTGTGGTAGGCGCGGCACTCGCACTTGTAAACCATATAACAGCCCCGTTGATCGCGGCAAATGAGGAGGCAGAGACAAATGCGACATATTTTGCGCTGCTTCCGGATGCGGATGCTTTTACGCAGATCGAATACGAATCAGAGGGTGTGACCGCAGTCCTCAAGGCCGACAACGGAGCAGGATATATAGTAACCGCAAAGTCAAAGGGCTACAGCGGAGATGTTCCGGCAGCCGTCGCATTTTCAAATGACGGAAGTATCATAAAGGTGATCATGATGGATAATGATGAGACTCCCGGTATGGGGCAGAAGGTCACGGAGGATTCCTTCTGCGGACAGTTTGCAGGTATGGCTGCAGAAGAGTTCACCATAGATGATATAGATGCTGTTTCGGGCTCTACCATTTCCTCAAAGGCTGCGGTAAATGCCATCGATCTGGCTATCCGTGCTTATAATGATGTGATCGGAGGTGCAGCAGAATGAACAAATTAAAGATAGTCCTGAACGGATTATTTAAAGAGAATCCGTCACTTAGACTTGTTCTGGGAACCTGTCCCACTCTTGCGGTAACGACCCTGGCCATAAACGGTCTCGGTATGGGAGCTGCGACTACATTTGTATTGATATTTTCAGGTATATTGATATCTGCGCTTCGCAATATCATTCCATCTAAGGTAAGACTGCCTGCATATATCACGGTCATTGCCTCTGTAGTTACTATCATCATGATGCTCATAAAGGCATTTTTGCCGTCGCTCAATTCGGCTCTCGGCGTATATCTGCCTCTTATAGTAGTTAACTGTATCATATTGGGGCGTGCTGAAATGTTTGCCTCAAAGAACAATATCATAGATTCCGCGCTTGACGGTCTCGGCATGGGCGTAGGCTTTACTATCACCTTGGTTGCCATGGGCTCCATCCGCGAGATCCTCGGAAACGGTACATTCTTCGGACTGGATCTGCATCTTCCGTTTGCGCCTATGACGGTATTTATACTTCCCGCGGGCGGCTTCTTCGTATTCGGTATCCTCATGGCTCTTGCTATTTATATCGAGACTAAGACAGGACACCGCAAGGAGCGCAAGATCGGATGTGAGGCATGCGGCGTATGTGACGGATGCAAAGAAGTAGAAAAGGAAGGGGAGAAGAAATAATGAGCGCAGCAGCACTTGGTTCTATATTTTTTACGATGATCCTGACAAACAACTATGTATTGGTCAAGTTCCTCGGCATTTGTCCCTTTTTGGGAGTCAGCAAGAGAGTAGATTCGGCTGTCGGCATGTCACTCTCCGTTACGGTAGTTATGGCAATAGCCACAGCGGTCACATGGCCGCTGCAGCAGCTGCTTGACAAATTCGATCTGGGATATCTGCAGACGATAGTATTTATCCTTGTTATCGCCGTACTGGTACAGCTCCTTGAGATGTTCCTTAAGAAATTCATTCCGCCTCTGTATGTATCTCTCGGAGTATATCTTCCGCTGATCACTACCAACTGTGCGGTACTCGGCGTGACCATACTCAATATCGACAACGGATATAACTTTGTTGAATCCCTGGTATGTGCAGTCGGAGCTGGACTCGGATTTCTGCTTGCCATGGTACTCTTTGCGGGAGTGCGCAGCCGTGTAGAGGAGGCTACGCCTCCGGCCAGCTTCAAGGATCTTCCTATCACTTTGGTATCTGCTGCGATAGTGGCACTCAGCTTTACAGGCTTTGCGGGCATTACCGAAAATATTTTCGGGGTTTGATTTGAGGGGTATTGATTATGAACAGTATAGTGATCGCGATAATTGTAGTCGCTGCACTCGGACTGATAGGCGCGGTATTGCTCGTCATAGCATCCAAAGCATTGGCAGTCACCGAGAATGAGAATATCAAAGAGGTGACCTCAGTCCTTCCGGGAGCCAATTGCGGTGCATGCGGATTCTCAGGCTGCGCTGCTTATGCAAAGGCAATAGTAGAGGATGGAGCACCTGTCAATCAATGCTCGGCAGGCGGCGCTGCAACAGCCGAAAAGATAGCGGCGATCATGGGCGTTGAGGTCGGCAAGACTACGGAATATAAGGCAATGGTAGCCTGCCGCGGTGACAATCAGCATGTAAAAAAGAGATATGAATATCAGGGCCTTGAATCCTGCGTAGCATGCAATCTTTACTATAACGGAGATACCTCATGCGCGTTCGGATGCCTCGGATACGGAGACTGCGCCAAGGCATGCAAGTTTGATGCGATAGAGGTCATAGACGGTCTTGCGCACGTCAATCCCGAGAAATGTACGGGCTGCGGTGCCTGCAAGGCGGCATGTCCGAAGAAGATCATATTTATGTATGAATTCAAGGAAAGACCGAAGCCTATCGTCATGTGCTCCAACCATAAGGTCGGCGCTGAGACGAGGCGTGAATGCGCATACGGCTGCATCGGCTGCGGCAAATGCGTAAGGGAGTGCCCTGTAGACTGCATAACGATAAATGTAAATGTCGCAAGAATAGATTATTCAAGATGTATCGGCTGCGGCAAGTGCTCGAGGGTATGCCCTGTAGAATGTATACAGATGCCGGACAGATGGGATGAAAAGACAAAGACATTTATCAAGCGTCCTGTTATAAGAAAGAACGTTGTAAAAGAGGCGAAAGCAGATACGCAGGCGCCTGAAACCAACGCTCCGGCATAAAAACATATTACACACAATCTCAACTTATTTTTCTTGAATAATGGGCGTGGCATGGTTATACTTTTCGCATAAATAAATAAAAAAGCGAAGGAGTGAATGCTATGTTAAATGAAGCAAAAAAAAGCAAAGCAACGGCGCTGAGGACGAGCAAGAAGCCCGTCCTTAGTGATGCCGAGCTTGAACAGCTTGATGCATATTGGAGAGCGTCAAATTATCTGACAGCCTGCCAATTGTATCTGTTAGACAACCCGCTGCTTGAACGTCCTATCGAATATAAAGATCTGAAAAAGACCATTGTCGGCCATTGGGGCACATGTCCGGGTCAGAATTTTATCTATACGCATCTTAACAGAGCTATCAAAAAATATGACCTGGATATGATATATCTCTCAGGCCCCGGACACGGCGGCAATGCCATGGTCGCTCAGGACTGGCTGGATGGCAGCTACAGTGAGATCTATCCGAATATCACAAGAGACAAAGAGGGCATGCAAAAGCTCTTCAGACAATTCTCATTTCCGGGAGGCATACCGAGTCATGTGGCACCGGAGACACCGGGCTCCATACATGAGGGCGGCGAGCTCGGATATTCGCTTGCGCATGCATTCGGTGCAGTGCTTGACAATCCCGATCTTATCGCAGCAACGGTTGTAGGTGACGGTGAGGCAGAGACAGGCCCATTGGCTACCAGCTGGCACGGCAACAAATTCTTAAATCCAGCAACGGACGGCACCGTTCTCCCTATACTGCATCTTAACGGATATAAGATAGCCAATCCGACAATATTCTCAAGAATAAGCCATGAAGAGCTTGAGAGCTTCTTCGTGGGCTGCGGCTGGACACCTATCTTTGTAGAGGGCGATGAGCCGCGCGAAATGCATCAAAAGATGGCAGCAGCCGTAGATGCTGCCATCCTTGAGATAAAGCGCATACACAAGCATGCGATCGAAACAGGAGATGTATCGAGGCCTAAGTGGCCTATGATCGTACTTCGTACGCCAAAGGGCTGGACCGCGCCTAAGGAGATCGACGGTAAGCGCCTTGAGGGCAGCTGGAACGCGCATCAGGTGCCTATAGCACTCGGTGATAAGACAAAGGAGCATCTGCCTATATTGGAGAGCTGGCTCAGATCCTACAGGCCCGAAGAGCTGTTCGATAAGAACGGCGAGCCGGTAGAGATGCTGAAGGAATTTCCTCCTACAGGCACGAGGCGCATGGGCGCCAATCCGCATACAAACGGTGGCTTGCTGCTGCATGATCTGCGTACTCCCGATTATCGCGGCTATGGCATAGATGTACCCGCACCGGGCGATGTCGAGGCGCAGGATATGTTCGTACTCGGCACTTATGTCAGAGATGTGATGAAGCTCAATATGGATTCGCGCAATTTCAGGATCTTTGCACCCGACGAGACAGCATCGAACAGGCTGCAGTCCGTATT
>CAZGVB010000021.1:0-24437 GCA_964528825.1 uncultured Parasporobacterium sp. | reverse complement strand
ATTAATTGTCATTTTCTGTATTTTGCATATTTTACGATTTTTGTCAATTATTGCCGCTATTTATTAGTTAGTATTACGGTTGAAAATATCAAGTCCGGTGATAAAATTTTTATGGCAGAGCCTTGTATCCGATAAAATTGCAGAGCCAAAGGAGACGCAGACTATGAAAAGCGGAAGATTTTTCAGACATACGATTGTCATAACTATAGTAATGTCGCTTGTTGCCGCATCGCTTTCCGGATGTTTCGCGGTCATTCCTATTACTCTTTTCGGATGTTACGGCATATCTGATCTTTTATCCGATATATCGGATTATACCTATACCGATCCGGACGATGTGTCAGATTATAATGATATCTCAGGTGAGCTTTCCTATGATGAATATGACATTTCCGATTTTCTTGACGGCTGTGATGAGCTTATAAGTCTCTCTGATAGCAAAGCTGCAGCCGGGGCAGCCAGAAAATACGAAGAGCTCTATGCCGAATTTCTTCATATATATGAGAACAATACGGCAATATACATAAAATATTGTGAAGACCCTTCAGATGAATATATTTCGGATCTGTATATAACCGATACAAAAAATATAAACACATGCTCTGACACATTACTGTCTGCGATAAAACAGCTGTGCACAGGTCCCTGCAGCGAATCATTTCGCAAATATATAGGAAATGAGCTTTTTGACGCTTATGCCTCATATGAACCGGCAAGTGATGAACAGACGGAAATAAATGATCAACTGGTAGACATAGTAGACAGATATCAGACGGCTCTGTCCGATATCGAAAATGCGTCTTATGTATCCTCGGATGACTACGAGGAATTGGGTGAACTATATGTCACGCTCGTGGGCCTTAATGACAAGCTTGCAAAAAGCTGTGGATATGACAACTATGCCGAATATGCCGACAGAGAGATCTACGGCAGGGATTATTCGGATGATGATATAGAGAGCTTTTATGCCTCAGTTAAGGAAATCGCATCAAGATATAATACCTTTATTTACGACAGTCAGATTTTTTACACTCCTTATTATATCGATGTCTCTATGGAAGGCGATGAAATGCTGTCTCTCCTTGCTGAATATGCCGCATATATTGATACGACCGCAGGTGAGGCCGCAGAGGAGCTTACAGACGATAAGCTATATAATATCGGATATGACGATGACAGGATAAGCGGTGCATATACTATATCCCTTCCCGAAAGCGAAAAAAGCTATATTTTCGCAACGCTTGACGGATCCTACTGCGATTTTGTGACGCTTACCCACGAATTCGGACATTTTACGGAAGATACCGTAAACAGCGATCCGAACATATTGCTTTACTCATATGGCTCACTTGATCTTACCGAAATACACTCAAACGGCCTGCAGGCTCTCTATACATATTACTACCCTGAAATATTCGGTAATTACTCCGATATCATGTCTGCATATTGCGTCTCGGACCTCCTTGCAAATATTATTGACGGCTGTTTTTATGACGAATTTCAAAGAGAGATCTATAAGAATCCAACCATGACGCTCGATGAGATAAATGCACTCTATTACAAGCTGCAATTGGAATATGGCGTCCCCGAATCCGAAAGAGACGAGTACGGATGGATATATGTATCACATAATTTTGAATCCCCGATGTATTATTTCAGCTATGCCGTGAGCGGACTGACTGCGCTGCAGATATGGTTCTATACACGTTCCGACATGGATACTGCTGTCGGACTGTGGGAGAATTTTATAAATGCGGGATCATACGAATACAGCTATAATGAGCTAACGGATATGTTCGGTGTCAGCGGCTTTACGGACAGAACATCCGTGATCGTATTATGCGACGCAGCATTATCATATGTAGAAGAGATCGTAAATTGATATGTATGTAAATTGATATATATTATATTGTAAAGGATGCTCACAGGATCAATATCCCTGAGCATCCTTTTTTCATCAAAGATCCTATGCAATCATCAGGATCTTTTTTATTTTGCAAGAAATACTTTGATTCTGTCTCCTGCCGACTTAGGCTCCTCGCCCTGCTTTGAAAGATAAAAGGCGTCTGCGACAAGAGCCGCCGAGCGAGGCATGGATTTCGGCATCGTCTGTGCGTAAAGCATGCCGTCTTCTCCCTTTGATAGCATCAGACCGCAGAATGTACTGAAAAACGGTGGAAAGCTGAGATCATCCTTCAGTATGACCTCTGCCTGCGGCAGATACATCGGTTCTGTATGACCAAGCATCCTGTCTATTACAGCCGGAAGGAGCCAATAGCAGCCATTAAGTGCGCCAACGGACGGCCCCGACATATTTATAATGGGCTTATCCTTATATATGGTGATGCTCATCGGTCTGCCGGGCACTGCTCTTACTCCGTGGAAGAGCATCTTTCCGTTCTTCTCGAGATAGGTTACGCAATAATCCTCGCTTCCCTTTGACGTCCCCGCATTCAATATGACTACATCCGCTTCATCTATCATCTTATCCAGGGCAGCTTTTACGGCAGCCGGATCATCCTTGATTATGGGATGCAGCTTCACCTCGGCCCCCATGCGCTCAAGCGTTGTCTTGACCATGATACTGTTGCTGTCAAAGTTCTGTCCTCTCGCAAGGACGCTGCCGGCCGGAACGAGCTCACTTCCTGTAGGTATAAAAGCAAATACGGGTTTCTTGCGGACCTTTACATCACCATGTCCCGCAAGGATTATAGCCGCAAGAGCAGCAGGCGTAAGTATATCGCCCTCTTTTGCGACCTGAGTACCCTTTTTGATATTATTTCCTCTCGGCATAACATTCATGCCTGCATAGAATTCTTCATCCTCTGCGATCTTTATGCCGCCATTTTCAAGGATCTTAACATTTTCTATCCTAATGACGCTGTCAAATGCGTCATCAAAATCATCTCCCGTATCAGCTCTTACATAGTCTGTACCCGGCTGCCATTTTGATGTATCCGGCATACCGTTTGCAAAGTCGGCCGATTTTACGGCAACGCCATCCATAGCGGACGCACGCACCACCGGCTGATCATAGAGTGCAAATATATCCTCTGCCAATGTCCTTGTGCATGCCTCGGATACATGCACAGTCTCGGTATCTGTACGCATGTCCCATATTGCAAAGAGCTTTTCTATGGCCTCTTCTCTGCTCACATGATCCTTGAGCTCAGGCTTCTTTTTGCCATGAGCATGACCTTCGTCATGAGTATGGGATCCTTTCTGCATTCCGTCATTCTTTCCTGCTCCGGCCGCAGCGCCGTTATGGCAGCATCCTGCTGCATGCTCTGCCCGGCCACCCTTGCAGCATCCTCCTGCATGTTCCTTCTTTTCCTGTTCTGTCATATGCATCTCCTTCTCTAAAAATCCGCATTCTATGCGGCATCAACGGAAAATATGGCTGTTTCCGGCCATACTCTGAAGATATTTCGTATCTTGGCTGATGTCCGTATGCAATGCACTTAGGCTCATCAGCTCCGGATCTGTAACGGTATAACATTACTCTAAAAAAAAATATTTTTCAAGCCAATCCAGTGGTCAAATAATCATCAGCAGAGTCCCTATCACGATTATCACAAGACCGACGGCTGCTTTTTTTGAAAGCCTCTCACCGAACACTATTGCTGAAAATCCGATAGATACCAAAATGCTCAGCTTGTCTATAGGTACAACAACACTGGCAAGTCCATCCTGCAGTGCCTTATAGTAGCACAGCCAAGAGCCTCCGGTCGCAAAACCGGATAAACATATAAATCCCAGTTCCTTCTTTGGAATGGATTTTAGCAAATGCTGCCGTCCCTTGATAAAAACAATCATCCACGCCATGATCAGCACAACACAGGTGCGGATTGCAGTGCCGAGATTGGACTCTACATCCTCGATTCCGATTTTTCCGAGGATTGAAGTCAATGATGCGAATACAGCGGAAAGTACCGCGTACAACAGCCAGCTTTTTTTCTCTTTTTTTTGAACGGAAACAGCCTTCTTCTCAATCATCAGAAATGTGCCCGCCCCAATCATCACGACAGCTGCTCCCTTTAGCAAGGAAATAGGCTCCCTGAAGAATATCAGTGCCAACAATATCGTAAGTATAGTGCTTGACTTGTCAACAGGCACAACCTTGTTGACATCTCCGAGCTGCAAAGCCCGAAAGTAACATAGCCATGAAGCTCCGGTGGCGAGTCCGGAGAGAATCAGGAAGACCCAGGTTTTTGCGCTAAGCGTCATGATTGACGATGCAGAGCCGCAAATCCATACCATCAGCCACGAAAAGATCAGAACCACAATAGTCCGGATCGCCGTAGCTACATCTGAATCAGTTTTCTTTATACCACACTTAGCAAACACTGATGTCAGACCCGCAAACAATGCCGAGGCAAATGCGAATATTATCCACATAATATTTGTCCTTCTTTCACTTTTTTTATAGGTGCAGTGAAATAATCCGGACGCAAAAAATATACATCCGTATTCACGAGAAATAAGTACCCGCGTTAACTTATCTTATAAATCTTCTCAGCCTTGTCGTAACGAATAACGCCGCGGCCATCTTTATAAGATCCGGAATGATGAAAGGCACAACACATTTTAATAATGCCGCAGCAAATCCTATCGTACCCGACTGCGCGGCATATGCGACCACAAACCATGCCGTGCCGAAGGCATAACAGACAAGGAGTCCTGCAAGAAGCACCGCAGCCTGCAAAGTAATATTCTTAAATGTCGGTCTTTGAGAGAGCAGCCTATCCTTAAAGATGATCTGTGCAAGCCAGTATATCAATCCCATAAAGATAAATCCTACTATATACCCGCCTGTAGTGCCTATGATGACTCCAATGCCTCCTTTAAAGCCTGAAAATACAGGTACTCCTACCATACCGAGAAGTATATATACTATCAGCGAAACTGTTCCTCTCCTGCCGCCCAGCATCCCCAATATGCAAAAGACGGCAAATGTCTGCAATGTAAACGGAACGGCAGACGGTATGCTTATCCACGAGCAGACTGCAGTTATTGCCGCTCCCGCCGCCATGAATACAAGATCCCTTATACCGAAAACAGTTCTTTTGTCCTTTATATGCTCTGTCACCTTTATCTCTGCTCCTATAGCTATTTTTAAGGCTACGCCTTTATCGGCCTTATGCTGACCTCTCCCGAGGATATGACATCCTCTCTGCCGTCATCATATCTGACTATAAGTCTGCACTCGTCATCTATACCTATGGCAAATGCAGGGACAGATACTCCGCCCCTTATAGCATTTATGCGCTTTCCGGGAATGAAATTGCGCCTTTTATATTCCTCTTTATAATCATTATCTGACAGATCTTCACATATTTTTCTGAATTCGATCATAAATCCTGCCGCGATCCGACTTCGAAGATCTCTTTTACGCTCTCCCAAAATGTATCCGGCGATCCCTGCCGTATCCGGGAATCCCCCCTCCGGCTCATAAACATTAAAGCCAATGCCCATTATCACCCATTCGAGGCCTCCGGATTCCATATCCGTTGATGCCTCCGTGAGAATCCCACAGACCTTTTTCTCATTTATAAATATGTCATTTACCCATTTTATACGGGCATTTTCATCTGTACATCTCTCGATAGTCCTGCAGGCGGCTACTGCCGCAGCTGTGGTAACAAATGTAGCCTTTTCTATAGGCATATCAGGCCTTAGCAGCATGCTGAGGTATAGTCCGCTTTCGGCCGGGGAATAGAAGCTGCGTCCGCTCCTCCCTTTTCCCGCGCTTTGATGAGAGGCTATCACTGTATGCCATGTCTGCGACCTTAATGCCGCGCTCTTCAATATCTCATTTGTGGAGGTGGTACTGGAATAAATATCCAAGGTAAACTTTCCTGCCTCATCACCGAGATATTTCCTTATGGTATTTTGGCTTATGACATCATTATCCTGCTGCAGTCTGTAGCCCCTGTTCGTCACTGCCTCTATCCGATATCCGTCCGTCTCTAGAGCTTTTATATGCTTCCAGACAGCCGATCTTGTGATTCCAAGTGTCTCCGCTATCATACTTCCGGATATATATGCATCACCGCCGTTTTCTAACATAACGGCCAATTTTTCTTTTGTAGTTATATTATCCATGTTAATCCTTTAAATCTATCTTTGATCTATCCTCAACCTATCCTCAACCTATCCTCGGTCTGCCTGCGGTCACTGCAGAATAATCTCCTGCACCGTTCTCATCCGGACAATCTTTAGTACTGTGCGCGTGAGATGACAGCTGATAATCTACTTTGACCTGTCTGCACGAAAAAAGGCTGTGTTTTTCTTCACACAGCCTTTACAGAGGATATATTGAAAAACGAGAGAATGGTAGCATGGATCAAAGTGAATGTCAACTTGCATGAGAACTTCCGGTTGACATCTGTATTGCTATCAGTATGACTTCCTTGCATTTTGCATAATTTCGATATTTATCTCATTTGCAATCGATGACTTAAGCATGGTAGAATTGAAAAAGTGCACGTATTCGTAAAACTATTTTTGACGATGGTTCCCAAGCATACCTTACAGAAGGTGCAAGCTTCACCGGGGCCCCCGGTATTCCGAATTTAATGAATATTCAAAATGCCGAGGTCCCCAAATGTTTAATTCCTTTTAACAAGGCCATCACCTGCAAAAACCATAGGCAATCATATGACAAAAACAGACGTTAGATTCGATGAAACCACAATTAAATTATTAAAATCATGCATAGGAAAAACACTGGACTCTATAACACATGAGATTTTTCATTTTAGAAATTCGGTTTCACAGCAAATCATTATTAAAGTGGACGATACTGACATTTTTTTATCAAGTTTTGACGAAGAACTTCCATATTTTGGCACAGTCGAAGATGTGTCTGTATTATCCGCAAAAACAACCAGCTCACTGCCGATGCCACCATCTCCTACTACCACTCCTATTCATGAGATCATTAAGGGGATATACATTGTTCAAGAACATCAGCAGCTTGCTGTCAATGATATTACGGAATATGATGTATGGCTCACCCGTGGCATTATCATCAGTCTTGGCGACAGGGAAATAGGGTTTGAAAAGGATACTTGCTTTTCATTAGAAATATTTATTCACAAGGGAACTGATGTAATCTCAAAATTTGCCCCCACCGATAATTTCATCAATGGTGAATGGGAAGATGGGTGTACCGCCAATTGTGAACGAGAGATTGTCTCGTTATAATTAATTTGTCGTTGAAGGGCATGCCTACGCTAAATTTTCACCAAGCTCAGTCATTACTGATTTTTTGCCTGATGGCATAACTTACCCTGCCATCAGGCAAAAAACGATCCACATCAGCTTGCCCTTAAAAGACAGCTTTCCTTTATATTTTGCAAGCTCAAACGGCGCTATTATCCGTTCAAAAAATTCAGCAGCCTTTTTTCTTCTCTCTTTTCCCTTAAGTGCCTTTACTTTAAGCAACGTGAATTTAAGTGCCCATTCAAGGAAATCAGTCCCATATCTGCAAAGCCAGCCTTTTTCATTCCAAAAAGTCGCTGCAGATATGATCGCATCATAGTGTTTGTCTACTACCGATACCGGATCGCTGTGAATGACCTCCATGAGCGAACCGTCTCTTGACATCCTGTAGCTTATGAGACTTTCCTCTATAAACATGAATCTGTCCGCCGACGGGAAAATACTCATGGGAAATACCGCATCCTCGCCCATATTAAGTGTCTCGTCAAAATAGATTCCCCGGTCCTTGATAAGCTCTGCCTTATACGCATGACGCCATACAAATGGCATCGAGCCCCTCTCCGCAAACAGAATCTGCGGGACAAAGTGATCATAATATTTTTCCTGAAATTGCAATGTCTTTTTATACCATGGAAGGTCTTCTATATCAGCGGGAAAAGTATCGGCATTAAATATGACGATATCAGGACATTTGTCAGATGAAAAGCATTGCCATATCCGCTCTATGGCTCCCCCTTTAAGCTTATCATCCGCATCCAGAAACATGATAATCTTTCCCCCGGCTGCTCTAAGCCCTGCATTTCTTGCCGAGGATACTCCGCCATTTTCCTTATGCAGCAGCTTTATCTCCGCATGGGCATCTGCATATTGCTCTGCCTGCGCATATGTTCCGTCGCTGCTGCCGTCATCGACGCAGATATATTCAGCTCCCTCAAAGTGCTGAGATATACAGCTTTCAAGGCATTCGGACAGGTAGTCTTCCACATTATATGCCGGAATGATGACTGAGATCTTAATATTGTCTTTTATCTTAATGTCATTTATTTCATTGACATCTGTCATCTTCCCGTCATTCTCCTTTTCAGCCTTTCTATGGCCTTTGCCGCAAGTGTCATTTCATTTCTTTCTTTAAGTTTCCTTGCAAATACTTCCGGATCCTTTATCCAAAGCAGCAGCGCTTCCCATTTAAATGGCGGATAATACTCCTTTTTGATATGACCGCATCTCATATTCTCTGCAAGCTCTATGGATGCGGATCTTAAGAATTCCATACCCAGCTCACCGTTCAGTCTGCCATAGTTCCATAGATAACCGTCATATTTGATTCGGCACAGCACCTCGCAAAGCATCTGTCTTTTTTCGGTATCTTCTTTAAAATGCTCCTCAATATATCTGCCAATATCCGCATATTCATCGCATATACAAAACGCTTTTGCATGGGAATTGACAGAAGAATTCTCATTGTCCTGTCTGTAATGCAGATACGCATCATTTACAAGCACTGCCCTGTCCGCACATGCCCAGACCTTAAAATTGAAGCCGGAGTCCTGAAAGGATGCGCCCGCAGACTCGTTAAAACGTATATTATTCTTCTCAATGAATGCCTTCTTGTATATACCGGACCAGATAGACGGCTTTATATTAAATAGCTTTGCCAGCATGAGCGGATCAGTGATATCATCTGCAGGCGAAAATATACCGCGTGATATCAGATCCTTCGGGAGCTTATATTTTATATTGCGCTCCTTAGGCATAGAATAATAAAACCAAAATGCGCTCTTTATGACATCCGCATCGTCCTTTAAGGCCCTTCTGTACAGATCTGCAAACATGTTCCTATCTGCATAATCGTCAGTCTCGACTATGCCTATATAATCGCCTGCAGCCGCGTCAAGTCCCAGGTTCATCTGGTAGCCGTAGCTCTTCCTGTCCGATATTATCAATTTTATGCGGCTATCGCACTCGGCGCACTCTTTGATATATTCAAGAGTCCCGTCATCCGAGCCTGCGTCCACACATATGATCTCAATATTTTCAAGGCTTTGAGCTCTGACGCTGTCTAAGCATTTTTTTATATATTTTCCGACATTTAGCGACGGCATGATCACCGAAACGGCCGGTCCTGTCATATCATTTATTCTCCTGCTAAGATAAATCTTTTATAAATCCCTTTGTATATTTAAGGGGCGCCCCGCCAAGTCTCATAAAGGCCATTACCGGGAATATATTGAACGTGATATCTACGATGCGCGGCTCGGTCAAGCTGTGGATCAATATGACAATACATGCAAGGAGCAGCCAATAATCCCCCTCCCTTGCGGCACGCACTATAAGGAATGTATATATACACAATATCGCGGCCAAAAAAACGATACCATAGTCAAAAAGCACCTTTATGTATGAGCAATCCACATAATTGTATATCTCGTCCGCACCTGCCGTGATACTGCCGCCATGCCATTCTATCTGCTGTCCGAAAGGCGTAAGTGCGAATGTATCAAAGCCTGCTCTTGCAAGCGCAGGTCTGTTGTTAAGCAGAGTGTTCAGCTTGATCCATAGTTCCGATGAGGTATCGGGCAAGAGCGTTGCGGCTATCGATATGCCGCATATAATGAGCGGTGAGAGATAATAGAGCCATTTAAGGTGCTTAAGAAATCCGAAGTGGTTTTTAAAAAATCCCTCCACTGCAAAAAATACCAGAAATGCGCTTATAAAAAGGAATGGCAGATTGGTATCCGTTTTCAGAAAAAGATATACATTTGCAGCCTCGATCATCAGATATTCCCATATCTTCATCGAGGACTTACGAAGATATATATATTCGAGAGCTATAAAGAAGAGGATAGTAGGCGCAACACTCGTCCAGACAAATCCCATGCTGCTGCGTGGTCTTTCTCCTCCTGCATCGAATATATAATTATCAATGATGCCTGTCTCACAAGCAAGTATATTGAAAAGCAGCACAGCTGATGCAGTCACCGCCGCAATGAAGACTGCCCTGCGGCTCTCCTGCCCGAATGCCGCGATAAGGATAAGCATAAGCCATATAAGTATATTAATACGGCTCTTATACCAACTAAGTGCAAAGATAATGCATAGGATAACATATAATATGATCGGTTTGACCGGGTAGAGTCTTTTTATAAGGCCCATTATGATCACGGCAGCGCATAACAGACATGACGCAGCAGTCACGCCCTTGTACAGCATGACCTTTATGCCCGATTGCTCCGTCGCATACCATGTACAAACGGATATAAGCTGTGATGCGATCAAAAGAAACCATGCAATATCAAACAGTCTTGCACGGATTCTCATAAATATACTGCTGTCATCCTTCATAAAACAGCCCATTCAGGCCTCGCCGCCTTTATCAGAAGGCTCATCGGCATGAATGTCTTCCCCGCATACTTTATCTGCCTCCTGCTGTATCTGATCGCCTTCAATGTCGTCCTCACATCCGTCGGCGGATCTGATTCCCGGGAATCTTTCTGTGACTTTGGCCTCTTCCTCTTCCGCATTCTCGGTCTCCTGCTTGTTCAGCTCATTTTCTTTTTGGCTCTCTATTATATATTCTTCCCATTTATCATGTTTTTTACTTTTTGACTTTGCCTTTCGCTCATCAAAATATTTCTTTGTTCCAGGTGCTCCGTCTTCAAGAACAAGCGTAAATTCAGGCTTCCAGTTGCCTGTGGCGATACGTATCCTGTTTATAAGCAAAATGGCAAAGGCTGCGGCAACGATGCCTATAGACAATATCTGCGATACAGCTATACCGCTGCCCTTAAATACAAGCTGATCTGTACGAAGTCCCTCCACTACAGATCTTTCCAGTGCATAACCGCCGATATACCACAGCAATACCTCACCGTTATATTGCTGATGCTTTGACAGGAGCATGATAAGTACAAATACAAGCAGACACCATGCGGATTCGTAGAGATATGTCGGATGTACCTGAATATAATTTGTGCCATCCACGGTCACCATATTTTTGATAAGCTCCTTTGATACCACGCCTCCCGCTTCACTGTATTTTATCTGCATGGCAAATAGGGAATCCGTATATCCGCCATATGCCTCCATATTGAAGAAATTGCCCCATCTGCCTATAGCCTGTGCCAACGCTATGCCCGGTGCGGCCGTATCAAGAACACGTATAAATGATATCTTCTTAAAGCGGCAGACAAAAAATGTCGCCAAAATACCGCCTATAAGTCCCCCGTAAAATGCAAGGCCTCCCTGACGGATATTGAACATCTGCCCGATGCTGTCATAATCGTCAAGGCTGAATATCACATAATATATCCTTGCGCCTATTATGGCAGCGATAACAGATATAATGCCTATGTCGACATAATCGTCTGCATATTGACCGGTCTTTTTTGCTCTGTGCATAGCCATCAATATCGCAAGCACCATGCCGACTGCAATGCAAATACCGTAGAATGCTATATGAAAGCTCCCTATGTCGAAGCCTGAAACCAGATTCTGTATTTTTATTCCCAGATGCGGGAATATGATCACGGGTGAATTATCCAATATGTTGTCCTCCTTCCAGGGGGTATTATCCTTAAAACCGAGTTTGCGTCAATCTGTCAGACATTGAATCTGAACAGGATGATATCATCATCTCTTACTATATAATCCTTTCCTTCCATTCTGACAAGGCCGTTATCCCTTGCCGCACTGTAAGAGCCCATCCTTAAAAGGTCGTTATAATTGACAACCTCCGCTTTTATGAAGCCTCTTTCAAAATCGGAATGGATCTTTCCTGCCGCCTGCGGTGCCTTGGTACCTTTTTTGATAGTCAATGCCCTGACCTCCTTCTTGCCGGCCGTGAGGAAGCTGGTCAAGCCGAGCAGACTGTAGCAGGCCTTTATGAGCTTATCAAGACATGATTCCGTAAGTCCCATATCGTTCAGGAACATTTCACGCTCGTCATCATCAAGCTGCGCAAGCTCCTCCTCCATCTTTGCACTGACTGCAAACACCTCAGAGCCGTTCTGCTTGGCATATTCTCTTACTTTCTTTACATACTCGTTGCCTGCGCCATCGTCCGCGATATCATCCTCGCCCACATTTGCCGCAAATATAACAGGCTTATCCGTAAGCAGGTTGAAATCCTTCATTATCTCTGCTTCTTCTTCGGATCTTTCCATAGTCCTTGCGAGCTTTCCTTCTTCAAGATAGCTCTTGACCTTGTTGAGTACGTCAAGCTCTGCCGCAAGCGATTTGTCATTTCTGGCGCCTCTTGCGGTCTTTGCGATACGTCTTTCAATGATCTCGATATCGGAAAAGATCAGCTCAAGGTTGATAGTCTCTATATCCCTTATCGGATCAACGGATCCGTCCACATGTACGACATTATCGTCCTCAAAGCATCTGACCACATGAACTACCGCATCCACCTCACGTATATTGGCAAGGAATTGGTTTCCAAGTCCCTCACCCTGTGAGGCGCCCTTTACCAGACCCGCGATATCTACAAATTCGACCGTAGCCGGTGTGATCTTCTCGCTGTCATAGAAATCCGAAAGCACCTTAAGCCTTGCATCCGGCACCTGAGCGATGCCTATGTTGGAATCTATCGTGCAGAAAGGATAATTTGCGCTTTCCGCTCCTGCCTTTGTAAGTGAATTAAATAATGTACTCTTCCCGACATTGGGAAGTCCTACTATGCCCAACTTCATAAAGTCGCATCTCCTTCTTTCAATTGATGGAAATTATATCATTACAGCGAATTACATTCCAGTATCATTGCTTTGAAATAGATTTTTGTAATTTGGCCTTATTCAAAAAATGCCCCATGAGATTTGTTTATCTCACAGGGCACCGACTTACACCGATAATTGGCTGTTATTCGTTTTTCTGTCTTTTCTATCCTTTTACCGGTTTGTGATTTTCATCTATGTTTTCCGTAAAGCTTACCTCAGCTTTGGCCTTTCGAGTATGCCTTTTTTTATATCCTCTGCTGCTCTTTCCTTAAGCAGAAAATGCTGTTTTTTCCCTGTGGCATTGTAAGGAAGTGAATCTACAAATGCATAATATCTCGGGCACTTATATGCGGGCAGATCGTCGCTTTGAGTGCAATAATGATTCATCTCATTTGCTGTCAGCGTAGGATCATGCGTGACGATATATGCGGCGACAGCCTGACCTCTTTTAGGATCATCAACTCCTGTTACCATGCAGTCATCAACCTTGGGATGTCTCTTTAGTACCTCTTCAAGCTGATCCGGATATATATTCTCACCCATACAGATGATCATATCATCTCTTCTTCCGGCTATCGTAATATATCCGTTTTCATCCCATGTGCCGACATCATGAGTATAATACCAGCCCTTGTAATATTTATCCCTGCTCTGCTCCTCATTTTTCACATAGCAAAGAGGCGACTTGCCGCATGCGGATATGATTATCTCTCCCTGCGTTCTTCCATCATTTGGAACTGTCTCGTCCGGCTCCGCCTTTCTGTCTGCATACATATTTACCACACGCACCTCATCATCTGTACATGAGATACCCGCAGAGCCTGACATCTCCGGGAGGTCATAGGGCCTTAGGAAGCTGTTCCAGAATGTCTCTGTAGTCCCATATCCGTTAAATATATTTTCTGTAAGAAGTCTCCTGAATCTCTCGCAGTCTCCCCGCTCAAGCGGGCTGCCCATAGTCACAATACCCTTCAAGCCGGAGAGCTTTGCAGGATGTCTCTCCTGCCTGTTTGCAAGCGCAACAAGCGCGGACGGCACACCTATAAGGAAGGTTATCCCATATCTTTCGACATATTCAAAGCATTTGCCGGCGCTGAATATACGCATTATAACGAGTGATGCACCGACATATAATGTAGGCACCGGTCCACCCGAATGCAGGCCTCCCCTGTGAAACCACGGTGTCATATTCATGGTGATATCATGCGGATCAAGCGGAAAGTGCATAATGACATCATGAGCCGACATGACCTCATTTATATTATTTAATGGTACTGCCTTCGGCGTTCCGGTAGTGCCGGATGTACCGAGTCTCGTGACCTCCGCATATATGTCCTGTTCGAACTCTGTCTTTGGCTCACTGTCCGGGTATTCCGATATAAATCGGTCAAAGGACCCGTGTCCCTCGGGAAGGTCTTGATATACGCCAAGGTGATCTACGGCAAGTATAAGCGAAGGCCTATGCTCGCTGAGCTCCAGAGCCCTTACAGCCATATCCTTGCAATCGTAATCGTAAATATATGCCTTCGGTCTGTCTCTGTCTATCATGCGTGCTGTCTCGCCTGCAGACAGATTAAAATTGCCGGGGCTGTTGATCGCTCCCAGCTTTTGGGGTGCTATATAGCACATGACAAATTGAGTGCAATTGTAAAGCTGATAAAGAACTATATCTCCCTGACCGATTCCATATGCCGCAAACGCGTTTGCGAGTCTGTTCACATCCGCATTCAGCTCCTTATATGTCAGGATCCTATCTGCCGCAGGATCGATGATGGCAGGCCTTTTCCCGTATCTTCTGACATTGCGCATAAAGCCGTTGATCCAGGTAAAGCTGTGTTCAAAAACGTTTTTGAAATTTTCCGCGTCATATGTATATTGTTTGTTATTCTGCATATTTTCGTCCCGAATATCTGTCGGCCTTTATAATTTACGATCTTCAGATCGGCTCTTAGATCAGCTCTTAGATCAGCTCTTAGATTGGCTCTTTGCTATACTCTTCCTACGATCACGCAGGAATTCTGTCCGCCGAAGCCGAGTGCATCCGACATAGCGGCTTTTATATCGTGTTTTGTTCCGTTTTCCGTGATGATATTAAGTGCGCACTCGGGATCTGCCTCACTGAAGCCGACATTTACGGGAAGTATGCCCGTCCTTACCGCTTCTATGCAGCAGATGGCCTCTACAACGCCCCCTGCTCCCATCATATGCCCTGTAGCCCCCTTGGTAGAGCTTGCGGGAACGGCATAATCCTTAAATACGCTTGTTATAGCACATGACTCGGCTATGTCTCCTATATGAGTTGCCGTGCCATGCAGATTGACATATCCTATATCATAAGGCGTGATCTTCGCCTGTCTTATAGCCTCTTCTATACATGCGCCGGCACCGCTTCCGCACGGATCCGGTGATACGGGATTATAGGCATCATTATTATTTGCGCATCCAAGCAGCTTTGCCAATGGCTCTGCTCCCCTTGATCTTGTCATCTCACTTTTTTCTATCACAAGAGCGCCGGCTCCCTCACCGAGTACAAATCCGTCTCTGTTTTTATCGAAAGGTCTGCTGCATCCTGTCTTTGAAAGCGCTCCCGTCTTTTTGAGGCTCTGTATAAGCGTACGGCTCACCACACTCTCTCCCGCCATGACTATCACAGCATCCGCCATATCCATACGCAGCATCATGGCCGCCAGTGTTATGGCATCGCCGCCTGATGAGCATGCCGTGGAGACTGTCATATCCGGTCCTGTTATATGATGATTGATGGCAAAATATGATGCCGCAACATTGCCCATTGCCTTGGTAAGATATTTTGGGCCTGCCTGTCTGCCCTGCACCTGCCATTTAACATTTGTCTGACCTATTATATTCATTCCTGAAAGCGCGCTGGCCATCACTATGCCGACTCTGCCTCCCTCGGGATTCAGGCCGCTCATATGCAATGCCTCCTCTGCGGCGATATATGCATATCTCGCATATGGCTCGAGGTCCTGACAAAGCTTCGCACTCAGATATGCCCTCGGATCAAATTCCTGTATTAATCCCGCAAAAGCAGCCGCATCGTCCTCCATGTCCGGTATGCGCGTTATAGCGCATTTTCCGGCCGCGATATTTTGTCGGAAACTCTCCATCCCCACACCAAGCGGTGTGACAACACCTGTTCCCGTTATATATATATCTCCTGTATACATCTCTCACGCTTTCTTAAATGCAAGTACAGCATTGTGTCCGCCGAAACCAAGCGATGATGAAATGGCCACATCTATATCTCTTTTTCTTGCCTCAAGCGGTGTATAATCAAGATCGCATTCCGGATCTCTCTCAAGCAATCCAATCGTGGGCGGTATGATGCCCTCATTAAGTGCAAGGACTGAGATCACAGCCTCCGCTGCGCCTGCCGCACCGAGCATGTGACCTGTCATAGACTTCGTAGAGCTTATAGAAACCTTCGAAGCACGATCCTCACCGAGTGCAAGCTTTATAGCCTTAGTCTCACATATATCATTCATTTTCGTACCGGTGCCATGGGCATTTATATATACCTTGTCGGTATCTATACCTGTCTCATCCCACGCTGCCTTTATAGCTCTTGCGGCTCCCTCTGCTTCCGGATGCGGTGCCGTCATATGATAAGCATCACATGTGGAGCCATAGCCCGATATCTCAGCATAGATATGAGCTCCCCTCGCTATCGCATGTTCATATTCCTCAAGGATGAGTACAGCTGATCCCTCACCCATGACAAATCCGCCTCTTCTTATATCAAACGGAAGAGACGCTGCCTTAGGATCGTCAGAGAGACTGAGTGCCTGCATTGTCTGAAAGCCTGCGGCTGCAAGAGCATTTACGGTAGCCTCAGAGCCTCCTGCGATCATGGCATCCGTATAACCATGTCTTATAAGACGCATTGCCTCGCCTATCGCATTTGAACCCGATGCGCAGGCAGATACTGCAGGAAGAGCGGGCCCCTTGCAGCCATACTTTATCGCAAGCATTCCCGATGCCATATTTGCTATCATCATGGGAATAAAATAAGGTGATACACGCCTCGGACCCTTCTCAAGCAATTTTTGATGCTCCTTCATGAAGGTATCTATACCGCCTATGCCCGTACCGATATATACGCCGAAACGCTCCCCCGGCACCGTGCCTGCTATGGCACTGTCCTCCATAGCCTCCTTTGCGGCGGCCACGGCAAATTGGGTATAGATATCGCTGTGAAGCACGTCTATCTTGTCCATATATTCACGGGGATCAAAATCTCTGACCTCCGCTGCAAGCTTTACCTTGTATTGCTCAGTATCAAATTTGGTGATAGGCGCTATGGCACACTCACCGGCCTTGATATTCTCCCAAAATGTCTTTACGCTCTTGCCGAGAGGCGTTATCGCTCCCATACCGGTTATTACTACTCTTCTCACTGTATACTCCCATTGCCGACTATGCGGTCTTTGTATTTTAAACAGATGGCCTCGTCTCTATCTGCCCATATTTCTGAATCTCATATATCTGTCATTCAGCATGGTTTCTTTGCTCTTTGTCATGATCTCCCCGATTTTTTCTGACAGCATATCCCTTATATCCGCAAAGAATTCTGTTCGCATATCAATATTTTCTTCAGAGATGATCCTCTCTATAAGACCGCTCTCAAGCGAATCTGCAGCGGTAAGCTTCAGGCACTGTGCAGCTGCGGGCGCTTTTGATGCATCCTTCCACAGGATGCTTGCGCACCCCTCGGGTGAGATAACGGAATATATGGCATTTTCAAGCATCCATACCTCATCCGCGACACATAATGCCAATGCTCCTCCCGAGCCTCCCTCTCCTATGACTATGGATATCACGGGTGTCTCAAGCGTCATCATCTCACACAGATTTTCGGCTATCGCCTGTCCTTCGCCTCGCTCTTCGGCACCTATCCCGCAATATGCGCCGGATGTATCCACAAAGCATATTACAGGTCTTTTGAATTTTTCCGCCTGCTTCATCAACCTAAGTGCCTTGCGGTAGCCCTCGGGGTTCGGAGCTCCGAAGGATCTTTGGATACGTTCCTTTGTATTTCTGCCCTTTTCGATGCCTATAACCGTACAAGGCATTCCCTTTAGCTTTGCGATGCCGCCTACTATGGCCTTATCGTCGCCGTAAAGCCTGTCTCCGTGAAGCTCGATAAAATCGGTAAAAATACCTGATATATAATCAAGAGAGGTAGGTCTGTCATTGCTTCGTGCGGCCTTTACGATATCATATGCGCTGCTCAATCCGTATCCCTCCTCTCATGCATCTCCAACAGATCTGACAACAGCTCCTTCTGTCTGCTTCTTTCCGATATACAGTCTATAAAGCCATGCTCAAGCAGGAATTCTGCCTTTTGAAAGCCCTTTGGCAGCAGCTTGCGTGTCGTCTGCTCTATGACTCTGGCACCGGCAAAGCCTATCGTAGCCCCGGGCTCGGCTATTATGATATCACCTTCTGTGGCAAAGCTTGCCGTCACGCCTCCTGTCGTGGGATCTGTGAGCACCGATATATATAAAAGTCCCGCATCCCCATGTTTCTTTACGGCTCCGCTCGTCTTTGCCATCTGCATAAGGGATGTGAGACCCTCCTGCATTCTGGCGCCGCCCGAAACACAATATCCTATAACAGGCAGTCTATGCTCTGTTGCATATTCGAAGAGTAAGGTTATTTTTTCACCTACTGCCGTACCCATACTGCCCATAAGGAAATAGGGTTCCATGATAAAAAGAGCACATTCATGACCATTCAGTCTTGCCCGTGCACATATCACGGCCTCATTTTCTCCGCTGGCATGCCTTGTGGCCTCAAGCTTCTTTTCATATCCCGGAAAACCGATCGTATCCTTTGGCAGGATGTCCGCAAAAAGCTCCTCAAAGCTGCCTTCATCCGCAAGATAAGCTGCCCTTTTGCGTGCGTTTATTCTGAAATGATGCCCACATTCGCAGACCTGAAGATTTTTTTCAAATATGCTTGCAAGATATGTCCTGTGACAATTGGGACATGTCTTTTCAGGTTCACCCCATATACCTGCCTCATTTCGTCCGCCGTGCTCCAATTCATTTTGCGGCTGAAATAAAAAACTCAATCTGGGCATAGTCACATTACCTGCCTTCCATAAATGTCAGATCATATTCTCCGGACAAAAACTTGGGATCACAGATCAGATTCAGCTGTTCTTCTATATTTGTCCTAACCCCGGTAATGACCGTCTCGCAAAGCGCCGTCCTCATCTTGCGTACCGCCTCCTCGCGTGTATGAGCAAATACGATGACCTTTGCTAAGAGAGAATCATAGAAGGGAGTTATCTCGCTGCCGTTTGTAAGATAGCTGTCGAATCTGACAAAAGGTCCTCCCGGCGCATGGAGCATCTCCACCTTGCCTGTGGAAAGAGCATTGATACGGCATTCTATGGCTGTCCCCGCATTCAGATCTATCTCTTCCTGCTTGAATATGAGCGGTATCCCCGCGGCCGCTCTTATCTGCCACTTTACCATATCCACTCTTGTCAGCATCTCAGTGACGCAATGCTCCACCTGCAGACGCACATTCATCTCCATCAGATGAAAATTGCCCTGCTTATCAAGCAGAAATTCGAGTGTGCCTGCGCCCACATATCCGATCTTTCTTATAGCATCGGCCACATCCCGCATAAGCTTTGCTCTCTGCTGCGGTGATACAGCCGGTGACGGTGTCTCCTCAATGAGCTTTTGATGATGCCTTTGTACCGAGCAGTCTCTATCCCCGAGGCTGACGACATTGCCTGCCTCATCTGCGATGATCTGCACCTCTATATGTCTTGCGGGATATATGTATTTTTCTATATATATGTCGCCGCAGCCGAAGGCCGTCTCACTCTCGGATGTGGCGATCACGAACTCACTCTCGAGGTCCTCCTCGCGCTCTACCAGTCTTATGCCTCTGCCGCCGCCGCCTTCGCAAGCCTTGAGCATGACAGGATAGCCTATCTGTGCCGCCGCCTTCTTTGCCTCTTCAAGCGATGCTATGGCATCCGTTCCCTCGATAGGATGAAGGCCGGTCTGAGCCATCATTTTTTTGATATTGGTCTTATCGCTGATACGCTCCATGCTTTCGGGATCTGGACCTATAAATACTATGCCGCATTTCATGCATTTTTCGGCAAAATGCGCCCGCTCCGAAAGAAATCCGTATCCCGGATGTATCGCCTGCGCTCCCGAGACAAGTGCGGCGCTTATGATCTTGTCTTCGTCGAGATAGCTGTCCGCGGCCTTTGCAGGACCAATGCAATAGCTCTCATCTGCAAGCTGCACATGAAGAGCATCCTTGTCGGCCTGTGAATATACGGCTACCGTCGAAATACCCATTTCACGGCAGGCTCTTATTATCCTTACGGCTATCTCGCCCCTGTTGGCTATCAGGATCTTTGAAAACATAATTTATTCTCCGTGATCGCGAAAGAAAATTCCGCCTTTATGCACAGCTTTCCGGACACATATCCCTCGCCCTCTCCGAAATAGAACGGTCCCTTGCTGCGCGTGATGCGGCATTTGGTCTCGAATCTGTCTCCGGGCTGTACGGGTGACTTGAATCTCACATTATTGAGTCCCGTATACATAGGCATCTTGCCCTCTGTCATCTTGTCGGCAAGCAGAATGCAAGTAGATTGTGCGAGTATCTCGCAAAGAATGACGCCCGGCACTACAGGTGCGGACGGGAAATGTCCCTTCAAAAACCACGCGTCCTCTCTTATATTGAAGACACCGAGAGCATATTCACCGTCTTTTGTCACCTCGTCCAAAAGCAGCATATTATCTCTGTGCGGAAGTATCCGCATTATCTCTTCTCTGTTCATATATTTATCCTTTATCGTATTTGCGGATATATGTTTCGCATTGTTTTTGATCATGCGAAACTATTATTTGATCTTGAACAGTACCGTTCCGTATTCGACGGTCTGACCGTTTACCGCGCAGATCTCGGTAATCGTGCCGTCTTTTTCGGCCGTTATCTCATTCATAAGCTTCATGGCCTCTATTATGCAAAGCACATCGCCCTTTTTCACGCTGTCGCCTGCACTTACATAAGGCTTCGCATCCTCAGACGGTGCACTGTAAAATATTCCGACCATCGGAGACCTTATCTCGTCTGTGCACTCTACGCTTTCCTGAGCAGCGTCGTCCTTTTTCTGCAGATACTCACCCTGTACAGGCTCTGCATCAGGGCGTCTCATATAAGCGCCCCTCTCAAGTCTGATCTTTGTATCGCCTTCTGTTACTTCAACGCCTGTAAGGTCAAGCTCCTTCATAAGTTTTGCATAATTTCTTATATTCTCTTCAGTCATATCCTTTTTTGCCCCCTTACATGGCTACGCCGCCGTCGACTCTGAGGATCTCTCCCGTGATATAGTCGGCATTAATGAGAAATGCCGCCGCCTCTGCGATCTCCTCTGCAGAGCCTACTCTGCCGAGCGGGATCATTGCCTTGACCTTCTCATCTGCTATAAGATCCTTGGTCATATCAGTGGCTACAAAGCCCGGTGCTATCGCATTGCATGTAATGCCGCGGGGCGCCAGCTCTCTTGCGACTGACTTGGTGAGCCCTATTATGCCGGCCTTGGAGGCGCTGTAATTGGTCTGACCCGCATTGCCGATAATGCCTGCAGCCGAGCTGATATTTACTATTCTGCCGGATCTGTTCTTGATAAATATGCCGCTGCAATGACGGATCATATTGAATGTTCCCTTCAGATTCGTATCTATGACGCGGTCGAAATCCTCTTCCTTCATCCTGGCGATGAGACCGTCACGATTGATGCCGGCATTGTTGACGAGTATGTCTATATTGTCAAAATCTTCCTTGATCTTGGCTATAAGCTCCTTTACGGCATCAAAGTCCGCAACATCACATTGATATGCGATGCTTTTTACATGATATTCATTACGGCAATGCTCGCAAAGCGCAGATGCCGCCTCGGTGCTCCCCGCATATACGATAGCGATATCACAGCCAAGCTGTGCAAGCTTTTTGGCTATTGCGGCTCCTATTCCTCTTGAGCCTCCTGTTATGATGGCTGTCTTTCCCTTCAGCATATCTTCACCTGTGAGATAATATCCTCGATCTCATCCTTCGATGAGGCTTGAAATGTCCTTACTGATCTATCTGTCTTTTTTATAAAACCGCTTAATGTCTTTCCCGGTCCCAGCTCTATAAAGGTATCCGCTCCGTCCGCTATCATGCCCCTTATGATCGTCTCCCACTTTACGGGATGATCTATCTGTTGCCCGAGAATCGCGCATATGTTATTGTCATATGGCTTTGCGGTATAATTTGCGTACACGGGTATCCTCGCCGCGTCAAATGTGACATCTGATATAAGCTTTTTAAATTCACATGCAGCATTTTCCATGAACGGACTGTGGAACGCTCCGCTCACGCTCACCGGTATAGCCCTTCCGCCGGCCTCCTTCACCGCTGCCGCAAAGGCCGTCATCTCATCATCTGCGCCGGAGCATGTTATCTGTCCGGGGCAATTGTAGTTGACCGGATATACAGCATCAAACCGTGCGCATATTTGCTCGACCTGCTCCGGTGAGAGCTTTACTACTGCTGCCATAGAGGTCTTATGCTCCGTTGACGCCTTCTGCATCAATGCTCCGCGTGCCGAGACAAGTCTCATTCCCGTTTCGATATCCATTACCTTCGCATATGTGAGTGCCGACAGCTCTCCTAAGGAAAATCCTGCCGTCATATCGGCCGTGATATCGCACTCTTCAAGCGCCGCAGCCGCAGCCATCTCCACGGCATACATACAGGGCTGAGTATTTGCCGTATTGCGCAGCTCCTCCTGTGTGCCTTCAAAGCATTGCATGGACGTACCCGGGCGTATAGCATCAGCCTTCTCAAATACGGCACGTGCCGAGGCAAAGCCTTCATATAATGCCCTGCCCATTCCGGGAGCCTGAGCTCCCTGTCCTGCAAATACAAAAGCTATCTTACCCACTCTGAGACTCCTTTCATGGCAGCCTCTGCCTCGCTCATCATCTCTTCTATGATCTCTGCGGCGCTCTGCTCCTTATTTACACGTGCAGCTACCTGTCCGCACAAAAAGCAGCCTCTGTCCGCGTCGCCTTCTTGGACTGCAATACGAAATGCACCTGCTGCCCTTCCGGCCAGCTCCTCATCCGTGATGCCGCTGAACTCGGCCTTCGCATAATCTCTTGTGAATTTTGTTTTGATGCTTCTTACGGGATGACCAAGTCTCTTGCCGGTGACCATTGTGCTGAGGTCATTGGCCTTGAGTACCTTTTGCTTGTATGACTCGCTGACGCTGCATTCATATGCCGTAAGGAAACGTGTCCCTACCTGAACTCCGCATGCACCGAGCGCAAAGGATGCCGCCACTGCTCTGCCGTCTGCGATCCCGCCGGCAGCAATGACAGGAAGATCTGTGGCATCACAGATAAGAGGTACCAGGACCATAGTGGTCAGCTCTCCTACATGGCCTCCGCTCTCTCCGCCCTCGGCTATAAGAGCACTCGCACCAAGCCTTGACATAAGCTTGGCAAGCGCTACCGATGCAACAACCGGTATTACCTTGATATCCGCATCCTTCCACATCTGCATATACTTTGACGGATTGCCCGCACCCGTAGTGACTACAGGCACTCTCTCCTGCGCCGCAAGGCAGGCTATATCCTCCGTATGCGGGCTCTGAAGCATGATATTAAGTCCAAATGGCTTGTCTGTAGACTCTTTGACTATATGGATCTGTTCTCTTACACGTTCTGCCGAGGCATTTCCCGCAGCCACGATGCCCAGACCTCCGGCCTGCGATACAGCAGATGCCAATCTGCCGTCTGCTATCCATGCCATACCGCCCTGAAAGATGGGATATCTTATGCCGAGCATTTCACATATTTGCGATCTTATCATTATTACTTACCTGTTTTGCGTTCTATGAATGCTACAAGCTCTCCTACTGTCTTAACTTCCTCATCAAGCTCGATCTCTGTGCCGATCTTGTCCTCAAGCTGCATCAGAAGATCCACAGTATCGAGTGAGTCTATATTGAGCTCCTCAAATGTCATTTCCGGCTTGATATCTGCTGCATCGCATTCATTTCTCTCGGCAATAACCTCTGCTACCAAATCAAAAATCATAATATTTCTCCTTTACATACCTATCTCATTGTATGGTCCTCTCATATCTGTCAAAGCCCTATAAGTGCCCGCATATGGCATAGCATCTGACAGATCAGGGTACCTAATCTTACGGATTAGTATATTTTGATTGCGGTATTATGTCAATACTTTCAAAAAAATTTCACACCCGCCGTCACTGCCGGTGTGCTCGTCCGGGCGAAAGCCTCGCTATCGTTTTTGCAGCATATCATCACACCTCGCAGTGTTTAGAGTCAGAACTTTTCTGTCAAAAAGTAAGAAAAGAGACTGCGCACCATTGATATAAAATCGATAGTGCAGCAGCCCCTTAAATGCTGAACAT
>CAZGVB010000020.1:0-26150 GCA_964528825.1 uncultured Parasporobacterium sp. | reverse complement strand
CTATGCGTGCTTTGTCAGATCTTGCAGGCAGCAACCGTCTTGTCGGCATTATATCCCATGTAAGTGAATTGAAAAATCGCATTGATAAACAGATCATTGTGACTAAAGAGAAAAACGGCGCAAGCAAAGCAAGCATAATAATTTGATCTAATATAGAGTGTTCGGTTTTGCATGCCGTTGTTGCAGAATAATATGAAACATAAAAAATCATATATATTTAACCCCAATCAATCATCAAGGGCTTAAGACTTAAATAAAGCTCTGACCTTGCCGCCAAAAGGAGATTAAAATGTCAAAGTTAGTTTATCCGATCCGATTACAAAGGGCGTTGCAAAGTGGCTCGCAGGGCAGGGTATGCTCCTTGTTTTTGATTACAAGAAGAATATGCGGGAGGTTATGGATTGATCGTCGTAGTTGCATTGATAGTAATGATAATACTTGTGATTATCATTATCGGAAATAAGAAAAGGAATAAAAAAGGATCATCCTCTCACAAGGCTCAGACCACATACAAGCCATGGATATTCGAGACTCCCGAGCGGCGTGCAGGGCTGCAGGGAGAGCGTATTGCAACGAATATCATCAAAAGAGTGCTCCGCGAAGGAGATTATTTGCTTACCAATATTTCGATAACCTATGACGATAAACCGACCGAACTCGACAATGTGGTAATAAACAAATACGGAGTATTCATTATCGAGGTTAAAAATTACAAGGGACGGCTATGCGGCAGTGAGGATGACTATTTCTGGAAAAAATATAAAGATGACGGCTACGGAAATACGTTCCTGTCTGAGGTAAAGAATCCTATCAAGCAGGTAAAAAGACAGATCTATATCCTTGCGGGCTATCTTGAGGAGTTTGATGTATGGGTAGAAGGATATACTCTTTTGCTCCATGGCAACAGTCCAGTGCAAAACGAATATGTCTTTGAAAGTATCGAAGATATAGACCGGGCTATTCATACCCAGGGCAGAAATCATCTGAGCACTCGCACGGTTGAATCGATCAAAAATAAGCTTTCATGATATAATCTTAATATTAAGAGAGCAGATTAGAGACGGGATGTATCAATCCGAAAAATCGGATTCTCCGTGGGACGATACCATGCAGGATCGTGCCAAATGACATATGAAAAACCGGCATAAAGAAAACGGCTGCACAGAAAGGAGGCATAGAAGATGACAGAACATACCTATATCGCTATCGACCTGAAGTCCTTCTTTGCCTCTGTAGAATGCAGGGAGCGGGGCTTAGATCCGCTGGATACTAATCTCGTTGTCGCGGACGAGAGCAGGACGGATAAAACTATCTGCCTTGCGGTCACGCCTTCTCTCAAGAGCTACGGTATCCCCGGCAGGGCGAGACTCTTTGAGGTAAGACAAAGAATCAAAGAGGTAAATGCCATGCGTACGAGCAGGGCACCGGGGTGCAGGCTTGAAGACTCGTCATGCTTTGCTTCAAAGCTGCAGGCTGACCCTTCTCTTGCACTGGACCTCATCATCGCAAGGCCCAGGATGTCTTATTACATGCGATACAGCACCCGCATTTACTCTATTTACATGAAATATGTCGCACCGGAGGATGTTGTGGTCTATTCCATTGACGAAGTGTTCATGGATGTGACGCATTATCTGAATACCTACAAGCTTTCGGCGCACGATCTTGCCATGAAGATCATTCTGGATGTGCTGGAGACTACAGGCATCACGGCTACGGCCGGAATAGGCACCAATCTTTTCCTGTGCAAGGTCGCTATGGACATTGTGGCAAAACATATACCCGCAGATAAAAACGGTGTGCGTATCGCAGAATTGGACGAGATGAAGTATCGCAGGGAGCTGTGGGACCATCAGCCGATCACGGACTTCTGGCGCGTGGGACGCGGCACGGCAAAAAAGCTGGAAAGGTACGGCATATTCACTATGGGTGATATCGCACTTTGCTCACATCAAAGTGAAGATTTCCTCTATCGTCTGTTCGGTAAGAATGCGGAGCTGCTCATAGATCATGCATGGGGCTGGGAGCCATGCACTATCGAGGATATCAAAGCATACAGACCGGGTACTAACAGCTTGAGCTCAGGTCAGGTGCTCTCCTGCGCCTATGATGCGGATAAGGCAGGCCTTGTTACACGTGAGATGGCGGATTCGCTTGTGCTGGACTTGGTGGACAAGGGGCTTGTCACCGATCAGATAGTGCTCACCATCGTCTATGACATTGACAATCTTACAGATCCTGTACGAAAAGCCGCCTATCACGGCGAGGTGGAAAAGGATCACTATGGCCGCATGATGCCGAAGAAGGCGCATGGCTCGATCAATCTTGACAAATATACATCATCTACGAAGAAGATACTCTCTGCAGTGTCTGAACTGTATGACCGCATTGTGGATAAGAGACTGCTTGTGCGGCGTATGTATGTTGTGGCAAATCATGTCCTTCCTGAGGTGGATGCACCGAAGAAGAAAGACGAGATATTTCAGCTTGACATCTTTACTGATTATGCCGCAAAAGAGGCAAAGCAAAGGAAGGAGGCAGTCGAGCTTGAGCGTGAAAGGAAGATCCAGATGGCTGCCATTGCTATCAGAAAAAAGTATGGCAAGAATGCACTCCTTAAAGGTATGAATCTTGAGGAAGGCGCTACAGCGATGGAACGCAACTCTCAGATCGGCGGGCATAAAGCGTGAGCAGCCAACGCCGAGCACTGACAAATATTCCTATTCGAATGTAAAGGATTGATGACTATGGCTAAAAGCAAATATGATGAGATCATTAATCTTCCGCATCATGTATCAGGTGTGCATCCGCAGATGCCGATGTCAGACCGTGCGGCGCAATTTGCACCATTTGCGGCTCTTACCGGATACGAAGATGCTGTCAAGGAGACCGGCAGGCTTACGGATGACAGGATAGAGCAGGATGAGAGCACATTGTCTGTACTTGATGCCAAGCTCAAGATACTTAAGGACTGTCTTGGAGATGCACCGGAGATCTCATTTACATATTTTAAGCCTGATGAGCACAAGATGGGCGGAGCCTATCTTACAGCAGCGGGAACAGTATGGAAGATAGATGAATATGAGCGCAAGGTTATTTTCTGTGACGGCACAGAGCTTTTAATGGACGATATTTTGGATATGCAAGGTGACATCTTTTCGGTGCTTGACAGATGAAAAATGACACATATGGGAAATGACACATATGGAAAATGACATATATGGGCAATGACATATGTATGAAACAATACGTGTATGAAATCGGTCTTGTTCAGAGATTTGACCGGACATGCAATAACACATGTATGAAATGTCATTTTGCGATATGATCATACGAAAATCTGCAGTCATTATGTCAGATAATGTAGTCATATCCGCCCGCTGCACAGCCCTCAAGGTCTGCCAGGGTAACATTTTCCAGATATTCATTTATCACATTATCGAGTCCCTTCCAAAGAGACAGAGTGCGGCATTCGCCAGCTCTGGGACAGATATCTGCATCAGGCTCAAGACAGGACACGGGTGCCATTGATCCTTCTGTTACCTGCAGAATGCTTTTTACGGTATATTGATCCGGGTCCTTGGTCAATTGATATCCGCCTCCCTTTCCTCTGAGTCCCTTCAGCATCTTAGCGCCTACGAGCAATTTGATTATGCTTTCCAGATATTTTTCGGAAATATCCTGTCTGTCAGCTATCACTTTAAGCGGGATAAGGCCGTCGGCACGATGCTCGGCCAGATCTATCATAACTCTCAGAGCATAGCGCCCTTTCGTTGATATAAGCATATTTCACCTCTGTGAGTATGGTTCTGCTGCATATGCTGTCGCACATAGCACACTATCACATATGATCACATCATATAATTAGTTTAATCGTGATCAAGAATTATAAGTTATTCTGTCTTAGGTATAATCCTATTATATAGCAGGTAAGTAGGTAATTCAATCAATCTGCTGTCGCAAGAAGCTCCTTGAAAGTTACATTTTTTCATTTATCATTGAATCCATCATACAGCTCCTTATGTTTTTTCTTGTCAACTAAATAATAAAGATTATCTGTATGATTTGGAAGAGACTTCGGACTCTTCATTTTTTTGCCAACCAAAATTTCACTCTAAGTAATGCGGACTTTTTTGCAGCATATCTCACACGCGCAGTACTGAAGATTATATGGATGAAAGATTTGCATGCGATTGCCCTGCAGCAACGCATCTGCAATGTTTCTGATTTACATATTGACAAAGCAGCGTCAGCACACTATAATCCATATCAACCTACAAGAAAAGTAGGTAAATCGATTAATGCATTATCAACAGATTAAATTTTGATCATATGATCGAAAGGAGCATATCATGGGCAATATCTATACATCTGCGGATCAGCTTATAGGCAGGACACCGCTGCTGGAACTGGTGCACATCGAACAGGCAGAGGGCCTGAAGGCGAGAATCTTGGCCAAATTGGAATATTTCAATCCCGCAGGCAGTGTCAAGGACAGGGTCGCCAAGGCAATGATAGATGACGCGGAGCAGAGAGGCTTGCTGACGAAGGATTCTGTTATCATTGAGCCTACATCGGGCAATACAGGTATCGGCCTTGCCTCTGTCGCTGCAGCAAGAGGCTATCGTATCATCATCGTTATGCCGGAGACGATGAGCGTTGAGCGTCGTCAGCTCATGAAAGCATATGGCGCTGAGCTGGTGCTCTCAGAAGGTACTAAGGGTATGAGCGGAGCCATAGCCAAGGCGGACGAGCTTGCAAAGGAGATTCCGGGCAGCTTTATCCCCGGTCAGTTCGTCAATCCCGCCAATCCTGCGGTTCATAGAGCGTCTACCGGCCCTGAGATCTGGGAGGATACCGACGGAGATGTTGATATATTCGTAGCCGGTGTCGGGACAGGCGGTACTATCACAGGTGTGGGAAGCTATCTTAAGGAGCAGGATCCGTCTGTGAAAATCGTTGCCGTAGAACCGGCCACATCACCTGTGCTTAGCAAGGGTACGGCAGGCAGTCATAAGATTCAGGGTATCGGAGCGGGCTTTGTTCCGGATATATTGGATACGGATATCTATGATGAGGTCATTGCAGTGGAAAATGACGATGCCTTTGCAGCAGGCAAGATGATCGGCAAGAGAGAAGGTATATTGGTAGGCATTTCCTCAGGTGCAGCAGTATGGGCGGCTATCGATCTTGCAAAGCGTCCCGAAAATGAAGGAAAGACTATTGTCGCACTGCTTCCGGATACAGGCGACAGATATCTTTCGACTCCTTTATTTGCCGATTAAAGTTTTTATAAAAAATTGGAGAGCAAATGTATATTTTCTCTTGATTGTTATATATGTGTGATGATATAGTATCACAAAAGTGAATATGAATTTAAAAGATAGAGGCGCGATATATCACCGGTAGATCTTGTGTCAAAGGTCAGGCAGGACCGTTGCAATTTCGATGAGGATAGTCGCCGAAGGAGGGATTTTGCACATCCATCCTGGGTCTGCGGACAATATCCGCAGGACTGTCGCATTTGCGGAGAGCTATGTATTATAATATCCATTTTACTGTCAGGTTTAATGAGTCGGTCATTTGAAACACAGCTTATGCAATGCATATGCTGTGTTTTTTAATGCCGACATTCTGCAAAAAGGAAATTCTTGATATTCATATTTGACTAACTGTCACAGAAATATATAAGGAGGAACATGACATGACAGACAGACCTATTTTCAAAGGAGCTGCTACGGCTCTTATCACACCTACAAATGCAACGGGAGTGGATTATGACAGACTGCGCAGACTGATCGACTGGCAGATAGAGGAAGGCATTGACGCTCTTGTCATCTGCGGCACATCGGGTGAGAGCTCCACTCTTACTGATGCTGAGCACAAGAAGGTCATCGCCTATGCTATAGAATGTGTAAACGGAAGAGTCCCTGTCATAGCCGGGACCGGCTCTAATGAGACGGCTTACGCTCTTGAACTTTCAAGATTTGCAAGCAGTGCGGGAGCAGACGGTGTTCTGGTCGTTACACCTTATTACAACAAGGCCACTCAGAACGGCCTTATCAAAATGTACAATACTATCGCCGATGCCTCAACGGCACCTGTGATCATCTATAATGTTCCTTCAAGGACAGGCGTGAATATCGAGCCTGCGACATATGCTGTTCTTGCGGAGCATGAAAATATTCGCGCTATCAAGGAGGCAAACGGCAATATCAGCAAGATCGTGGAGACCGTGTCACTTGTGGGTGACAAGCTCGATCTCTATTCGGGAAATGACGATCAGATCATTCCTATCATGTCAATGGGAGGTCTGGGCGTAATATCCGTATTGTCCAATATCATGCCGAGACAGACATCCGAGCTTTGCAGAAAATATCTTTCGGGCGATATGGCGGGAGCCGTAAAGATGCAGACAGAATATATGCCTATCATTAAGGCACTTTTCAGTGAGGTCAATCCTATACCGGTAAAGGCTGCAATGGCGGCGATGGGCTGGTGTGAGAATTATCTAAGGCTGCCGCTTACCGAAATGGAGCCTGAAAATGAGGAAAAGCTCCTTGCACAGATGAGAAAGCTTTCCCTGATCTGAGTATTTTGGCTATTGCAGATAAAAAATTATTTAGCGTAATAAGTATACACAAGGTTGGATCTGCAGCCTGCAAAGACAGTATGCAGATAACCGGAAAGGGCAGGCAAATATGAAGATAATCATCAACGGAATTCTCGGCGCCATGGGCAAGGAAGTCGAGAAATTGGTAAGGGAAGGATACAGAGGTTCGGTGCTTGCGCACGGCGTAGACATTTCCGCAAGGGATGCTCATGTGGATTATCCTATTTCGGCGTTGATCGCAGACGCGCCTGAGGATGCGGATTGTATAATAGATTTTTCACATCACTCATGTACAAAGGACCTCCTTGAACATGCCATATCTCATAATATTCCCCTTGTAATTGCGACCACTGGCCAGACAGAAGAGGAAAAAGAAATGATATATAAGGCTGCGAAGCAGATACCGCTCTTTTTCGCGTCAAATTATTCGCTCGGCATAGCATTGCTCATAGAGCTTGCAAAGAAAACAGCTGAGGCTATGCCGGATGCGGAGATAGAGATAGTAGAATATCATCATGACCGCAAGCTTGATGCTCCCAGCGGGACTGCTCTTACGATAGCAAAAGAGGTAGCAAGTGTAAGACAAGGCAGCGATATTATAAGCGGCAGATCCGGCATGAAGAAAAGGGAACACAGCGATATAGGCATCAGCTCGGTGCGCCTCGGTAATATAGTCGGTATACATGAGGTCCTTATCAGCACGGGAAATCAGACGATCACCCTAAAGCATGAGGCAGGAAGCAGGGCATTATTTGCAGAAGGGGCACTTGACGCGGCAGCCTTCCTGCAGGGAAAAGGGCCCGGACTTTATGATATGAAGAGTCTTTTGAATGGTTGATCCCGAATGGGTCTATCTTAAGCTTTACGGAGGTTGATATGGATTATATATGTGAAAATATTTCGGCAGATAGGGAAGGAATATTACATTTTGCAGGTCAGGACGTGACATCTCTTGCTCAAAAGTACGGTACTCCTCTTTATCTGATGGATGAAGACCGTATCAGACATAATTGCAGAGTATATAAGGAGGCCTTTGAAAAATATTTCCCATGCGGCTCACTCCCTCTCTATGCCGGCAAGGCATGCTGCTTTAAGCAGATGTATAGGATAATGAAGGGAGAGAACATGGGTATCGACGTGGTATCCCCGGGTGAGATATATACAGCAAGCGAGGCGGGATATGATATGAGCAATGCCTTCTTTCATGGAAATAACAAGACTGATCGTGATATAGCATTTGCTATGGATAGGAAGGTCGGATATTTTGTTATCGACAACAGCGAGGAAGCAGAGGAGATAGAAAAGGAGGCCGCAAGACGCGGCATCGTTCAAAAGGCTTTGCTCAGAGTCACTCCCGGTATAGATCCGCATACCTATGAAGCAGTCAGTACGGGAAAGGTAGACTCTAAGTTCGGCTCAGCCATAGAGACAGGTCAGGCAGAGCAGCTTACGGCATCTATCCTCCAAATGTCTCATATAAAGCTTATGGGATTTCATTGCCATGTAGGCTCACAGGTATTTGCGGAGGATGTATTCGAAAGGGCCGCCGCGGTCATGATAGATTTTATCGCAGATATGTATAGTAAGCACGGTTATCTCGCATCAAGCCTGAATCTTGGCGGCGGATATGGCGTCAGGTATACAGAAAAGGATCCGCATCTGGATATTTCCGTAAAGATCGGCGAGGTGGCATATGCTGTGCGCAGAGCCTGCGATCTGAAAAATATCCCTGTGCCTGTGATCTATATGGAGCCGGGAAGAAGTATAGTTGCAGACGCCGGGATGACCTTATATACGGCAGGATCAGTGAAAGAAATCCCCGGTTATAAGACGTATGTTTCCATAGACGGCGGTATGACCGACAATCCGAGGTATGCTCTCTACAAATCCGCATACACCTGCTTCAATGCATCAAGGATGAATGATACCGATAGGATGTCTGTGACGATAGGAGGCAGATGCTGTGAGAGCGGAGATATCATTCAGGAAAATGTACAGATATCTTCAAATACAAAAAAAGGCGATATAATTGCCGTTTGCACCACAGGAGCGTATAATTATTCGATGGCCTCTTTGTATAACAGGGTCGCCAGACCTGCGGTTGTAATCCTCTCAAAGGGGGATTCATATACAGCCGTAAGGCGCGAAACATTCGAAGATATTATCTCACTTGATCAGTAAATTCTTTCTGCGCAGGTGAGAGTGGAGATGCGCAGTGGGACTTTTAACGAGAAAATTATTAAACAATAAGATAGTCGGGGAAATGATTGCTCCTCAGTCAGATGCCATACTGAACAGATATCTTATCTGTGACGCATTGTCGGGTTTTAAGGCACAGATTGCCTGCACGAACGAATCTAAGGATATCAGGACATTGAAGAGATGCATATCAAATCTCGGAATAGGTCAGGATGAACCTATGTGGGAGAATTTCACATATAGGGTAGACTGCAAGACAAGTGAGGCGGCTTACAAGTTTCTCCTGCCGATAGCATGTGCGCTTGGTAAAAAATGCATATATGAGCTGGACGGCAATCTGATGTTCAGCGACATGGACCCTTTTTATAGGATCCTGAGAACGCATGGTATAAAAAGTGAGAAAATAAGGGAGGATCAGATAAAGGTCACCGGGCAGCTTACAGGAGGTACTTATATCTTCCCGGGTGATACGGATGGCCAGACGCTTTCGGGTCTTCTCATGGCACTTCCGCTTATAAAAGATAAGAGTACCGTAATGGTGGAAAATATACCGCAGTCGGAGCCCTATGTAGAGATGACTGTGGATATCATGAAAAAGAGCGGCATACATATTGATGTTTTGAAAGATCAAAACGGTGTAAGCTATGTATATAAGGTTCCGGGAGAACAAAAGTATGATCTTGCATCAAAGATAAATGTCGAGGGAGACTGGGCACTCGCTTCATATTTCTTCGCCGGGGCTGCCGTATGCGGCACATCAGTGACATGTACCAATCTTAATCTTGATACATTGCAAGGTGATGCGAGATTCCTGAATATTTTGCGGCTGTTTGGTGCAAAGGTGTCATGGACAGAGCATCAAAAAATAGACGCTTATGAAGATAATGCAGGCATCTTTTGGTCTGATGTGACTGTCGAGGGAGGACATCTTAATGCCGTCAATATAGATGCTATGGACATCCCGCAGCTCTTAGGACCTGTTATGCTTTTGGCAAGTTGTGCCGAGGGCGTAACCATAATAAAAAATGCCTCGAGTCTCAAGCTCGGCAAGCAGAGAGTAGAGAATATGGTCAAGGCTATGGCAGATATAGGCTGCAGGATCACCGAACTGGATGACGGCATACTCATAGAGGGCAGCTGCGGCAGGCCGCTTACAGGCGGCAGGGTAAAAAGCTGCAATGATTATAATATAGCCATGATGACTGCCATTGCATCATGTATATGTGACGAGCCTGTCGTGATAGAGCAGGCTGATGCGGTTGACAGAGCTTATCCTGATTTCTTTGATGTTCTTGACAGCATGAAGAAGGTTCCGCCGCTGAAATGCTTTGGCATCCCGTCGTCAGACCATGACGGCCTTGATGATAATGCTTTGGATGCACCGCAGACTGCGCCGGATTCTTCACGGGGTAATATTTAACAAAAAAATGATCCGCCTTTGCCGAGGTTTTATAAGGCAGTATGATAAAACTGAATCAAGACTAAGGCATTGCAATGTCTGAATAAGGCTTTGACTGTAAAAAGGTCAGAGCCTTTTTTCTATGCATAATTGATGTTAGAGATGGTAAACATGGTAGTCCAAAGTATGTGCCAGAAGGCATTACTTTGGTGACAAACAAAAATCTTACAGATGGAACTATTGATTACGGAAACATAAAATACATTACTCAAGCAGATGCGGATAAAATAAATGAAAGGTCTGCTGTTGATGATAACGACATTTTATTTGCTATGATTGGCTCAATAGGGAATCCAGTTTTAGTAAAAAAAGATAGAGAATTTTATTATAAAAATATGGCTCTTTTTCAAAAAATACGAGAACACCAACGTAGACATGAATTATATGTATTGTTTTTTCAATTATGCACAGTATGCTTTGAAAGAGGAAACAACGGGTGGCGTTCAATCTTTTATTTCGTTGACAAGATTTAGAGGATATCTTATACCATTACCACCTTATAAAGAACAGAAAAGAATTGCCAATAAAGTAGAGAAACTACTGCCTTACTGCGACCAACTTATCAAATAAAATAATTTACAGAGATGAAAAGAAAACTTAATCCGTCTCCATTGTATAAATTGGCAATGGTAATTCTGTAAGCCATAAACCGTTTTAAACTGCTTAGATGATAAAGTTGTTGAAGGCAGATACATAAGTCTCTTAAATCAAACAAAACCGCCCAAATTTATCCCGAAACATAACAGTTCGGAGCGACTTGGGCGGTTCTTTAATGTTCGGTTGATAATTAAAGATTTTCGAGTCTTTCTGTCTCTAAATCTTCTACTGTATAACTACCATCGTTAATTTCATTTAAGCGTTCTTTGATATGGGTAATAAGCTCAAGCATTATATTTTTTTCGACTTTCTCTTTCTCATGATTAAACCAGCAAGGCTCGTCATGGGAATCGAATTCATAATATGACGAAAACATATTTTCAGCTTGACTACATAAATCTTGCAATTTTGTATCATTAGCAATAATAGTTGGTTCGTCAATGATATCATCATCGTCGTCATAAACCCATATAGGACTGTGAATAAATTCATTCATTATTTTTACAGTGAACATCTATTATTTATCTCCCTTCGTTTTTTTCGGATAAGCTGACACAATGAATCCATTAGTACCAATGCCGGTTACAACATAATGCTTTCCTTCATAATAGTAGATTCTTTCAAAACCGTTCCTATTCCCTTTTTGAACCAATTTATTTTCTATAATTGTTCCATGAGAAATCACTTTGTTTAAGTAATCAGGAATTTGTTCTTTCGAAATGCCAAACGCTCTTTCAAAATCTTTTGCATGTCCCGGCTTTTGCCCATTTCCATTTATAATATGTTCAAGACCAGCAGTTGAGTTGCCTTTTTCTAACCATACTATTTGATTAGTTTTGTCTCTTGTGATGAAAACCACATCATCTACAGAAATTTTAACATTATTATGTATTAGTTCGTTAATAAGCTCTTTTTTGACATCTGATGTTTGGGGCACTTCATTGCTTATTTCTTTTTGAATGTTTATTTCTCTTTGAACCGCGCCATTGGTATTGCCAAAACCACCATGATAACCTGTACCCATTAAGCACTCACCGCCTTTTGGCAGTTTGAACAATCACTGTCGTACTGACAGATTTCTATGCCGGATTTTATGTAGTCATCGAATATGTAATCAGGAGTTGATCCATAGACGATTATTCGTTTTGGCTCAAGCTTATGTACAGTTTCATATAGACCTTTTTCAAAATAGTATCTCTCTACTTTTATTTTTATGCATCCGTGAGACCCAACTGCAATGGTTCCGCCTTTGGCAACACCGTCGCAACAAAAAGAATATGAACGTTCATCGGGAAATCTGATATTTGGAATAACGGTAATACCATTTTCCTGTAACCAGTGACCAATAGCTCGGCTTCTGTATGTATTCCACTCTTGCATAACAAGCGGCATATCACGATATAGACTGAAATCAGGAGTAATGACTCCGTCAAATTTTCTTAAAATCGGCAGATATCTGTTAGGTGCGTTCCAAATCCGTTCAAACTCTACATCGTCCTCAAAGAAGTGTACAAAACTATTGAAATCTTTGCTTCGGAGTGATTTTGAAAATACAGTTAGTTTATTCGGGATAGCATCCACAGGCTTGATGCACGGCATTTCCAGACTGCCGTCATAGTCTGCATTTCGTACAAGAAATGAACGAAAGACGTCCTTGCAACCTTTTCGGTTATTGTTAATTTTAGACATATTATATAGCTTTCCGGGGATTGTTGAGAAAACGGCATAGAATCCCCTTGTTTAGAATTTAAATGAATTTACCGTTTTCTATTGAATTTATCTCCGAAAACTGCTATAATATTTCTACTTTGATACGAATAGCAATATTCGGAGATGAAATCTCTATAGCTTGTTCCAGCAAGTTATAGAGATTTTTTCTTTTTAAAATTAAGAACATTCAAGAGGCATCACTCCTTTCATCGTTAATTTTTTTGTATTGAATTTCAGCAGCATCGTATGAGACACCGCATTCTTCTACAATTTCTTCTACTGAACAGCCTTTCATTAAATGTGCAGGAACTAAAAGCTCTCCGGCAAAGCATTTTGCTTGCCACTCCGGGTCACTATATGTTTTGACTTTTTTATTAGCAAAATTTCTTTCAAGCTTAAATCCACAAAAGCAAATAGTAAAATAGCGCCCAAGCTCATGTGCGATAGTCATTCTGTCTCTGCCGTTGCCATTACAAGCCCCTTCATATACGCTCTCTCTAATGCGGATATGTCCGGTAAGGGTATTGGTGTCAGCATGAGTACCGAAGGGTAATTCGTTGTCTTCGACTATCTCATAACTGAAATTATAAAATATTTCAGCAAGCACATCCAACAGTTCTGTAATAGGGAAATACTTTTCATTTTCAAGATTTAAAAACTTCCTTAAAATTAAGGTTAAATCTCTGAGGTTTTGTCTGGATTTAGGCTCAACAATATACTCTGTCAAACTATTCCTCCTCTTCTTTCCGCTTTAAGATAGCGAAAATTTGTTTACTGGTTTCTTCGTCTAAACTGTCAAAATGTCTGGCAAAGCATATTGCAAGTTCACGGTTGCCTGAAGAAATATCTTTAATCTTTAATTCAACAGTTTCTCCGGATTCGATAACAGCAGTTTTCAAGTCCTCTTGTTGTTTAGCTGAAAGATTATATAAGTCCGCTAATTTGTCATACCAAGAGTCAGGCAATTTTTTCTTACCGTTTTCAACAGCTGATAAAAATGCTGATGAAACATTTAAGTTCTCTGCCATGTCTTTGAGTTTCTCACCGTGCTGTAACCTTAATTTCCTCAAAAAAGCTCCAAGTGTTGTGCTCATAGCATTTCCTCCTTAACCAAATTAGGTTAAGGATAATATACGCCATATTTATCCCTTTGTCAACCTATTTAGGTTAATTTTTTCTGAACAACTAATCCATAAATTCATAAGACCACTTACTTGTGGCACAGAAAATGTGTCCCGAGTAGGTGGTCTTTTTTGTTTTTAAAATTTTTCTGAAAAAGGGGGTACAAAACGGCTCTCCCAGTTCAAACAAGTGACGGGATAAATATTTTCTGACAAGAGAATATGTGAATTATTTGAGAACATTTCTTTGAAGCCGCTCATTTTGGGTATTTAATTGCTTGTTTTGGGTGGCTCTGAAGCCTCAGACAGGTGGCTCTGAAGCGTTAGAATAATCAGTAACCCCATATCGGGATCACACCATAATTCCTAAAATACTGCCTTATTAGACCGTGGCCTTTAGGCAGGATCATTTTTATAATGAGAACATTTTTAAGCAGAGTTTTTTGATGAGATTATCTTCTTGCTATGATCATTTTACTGAATAAAAAATAAACCTCCGGAATGATAATGCCGCATATTACGATCGTTATCAGATGATCCAGCAATATACCATTTATGGCTGCAATGAATATCTGTACAAAAGCGATGATAACAGATATCTGCACAAATGGCCTTATACCGGCTATCTTTCGTGCGGACCTTTGAATGATAGATGCGATAGCACAGACAAGATCTATAAGAAAATATAGCGCCATAAGGACAGCTGAAACGATCATCAGCTTAAATGAATTGTCAACGGCAGTCAGTCTGTATTTTGATATAACATATATCATGAAGAATCCGACTGCAGAGGCAATGATCAATGTTGTACTTAATATGATTTTTAAGATATTTCGTGAATTCATATATGTCCTTTGCGTATGATCAATGAAGCGATCTGTATGCAGTCGGTCGTATTCCTATATGCTTTATAAACAATCTGCTGAAGTGCTTCTTGTCGGTATATCCGACAGCATAGCATATCTCGGCAACGCTCATATTGCTGTCCTTGAGGAGCTTCTTTGCCTCTTCGATACGGCAGTCTGTAAGGAATGACATATAATTCTTATCGGTTTCCTTTTTAAAGAGCATGCTCAGATAAGATGCATTCAGATGAACATGATCCGCTACATTGGCAAGAGTCAGATTTTCTCTGAAATTTTCCTTTATGAATTTGGTAGCTTCTCTTATCGGTTTTGAGAATTCACGTTCCTTTTGCAGTGCCTCGAGCTTTGTTCGAGCATTTTTCATCAGATTAGATAATATTGCAGAGAGAGAAGGGGCATTGATGGCGGCATAGAGTACCCTTCGAATCTGTTCGCGTGAGAGCGCCTCCGGATCCTCACTTGCTTTGGCTATTTCTATTATCGCTGCTCTGCATATCTCGACTATTATCTCAGGATCGGTGGTTGCGTTAAGTCTGTCAAACGCCCTTCGAATGATATTTTCATATTTTACGATATCCATTGATTCCACGGACATACGCAGTTCGTTTTGAAAATCTGCCGTGACAACGTCCTGTACCTTTAGATTGTCAAATTCCTGCTGATCTATATAAAAGATCTTATTTGAGCCCTGCAATATTTCACAATATGCGGCACGCTCTGCGGAATGCAGTGTATTTAAAAGAGAATTTGCATCCCTACTCTGAGATCCTATTCCGATAGAATAAGACGTTCCGTGACATCCTCTGGAAGAGAGAAATTCCTTTATGATATCATGTATCTCATTGAGCCTTTTCGGCATAGGACTTGTCTCGTCATAATTGAGCAGCAGTGTCAGACGCAGCGCACCCTGTATAAACGGGATCATTTCATAGCATATCGGATCAAATCTGAACCTGAGTTCTTCTGTCACCGCAGGCAGGAATGTCTCTTCCTCCTCCTTCGGCAGATTGCGCAGCTGTATCAATACTCCCTGGAAAAATCCATCATTAAATGAAAAGTGATATTGAGCATTGAGTTCAGAGATAGGTGAGATACGGCGATTCTCCGAGGAAACAAAATTGCGCATAAAGGAATTGCGAAGGAGTCTTCTCGTCTGGAAAAGATAGCTTTCGGTGTCCTTGCTGTGGCTGGCCTGATATCTTTCGAGTACATCTGTAAGGATACGTGTGACATCCTTTAATGTGACAGGATTTAGGAGATATTCTCTGACACCGAGCCTCATCGCTTTTTGAGCAAGCTTAAAATCCTCTGTATCTTCAAGCAGGACAAATTCGCACATCAAGCCGTGACTGCGTATTTTTTCTATTACATTTATACCGCTTATCCCGGGAAGGTCATTTGAAATGAAAACAAGCACGGGTTTTTCTCTGAGAATCTCACTCATCGCATTTACTCCGTCAGTTGCATGTCCTATGAGTTCATAGTCGAATTTTGACCATTCTACGAGGGAAGACAGCCTTTTGATACGTTCTTCATCCTTATTTGCTATAAAAACCGTTCTCATTTAATACTCCTTAAGGCATGTGCTGATTTGCAGACGGCAGTTTATATCACAAAAATATACACCGTCACCCAAATATTACACCATTTATACTTAAAAACCAACCCCTAAGCTGTACTATTTTTTTGGGCCGGGTGTCATTTTTTTGTTTTCCCGTTACAAAAAATACTAATTTATATACCAGCATTGACAGATAATTTATATAAATTATAATAAAAATAGCCCGAAGTCTTGGTTGTTTCATCCAAACTATCCGGATTTCGGTGCATGACAAGGGACAAAATATATTAAAAACAGGAGGTTGTTCATATGGACGTTCTGGAATTTTATACTTCACAGAGCGAGTTTACGGACCCCGGCGGGTATTCAAAGGAATATGAAGCATTGCCTGAAAATGCAGATGAGGTAGTCGGGCTGGTTCGCGGTATGATGCTTGACTTTATGGATAGGTGGAAGCATCCGATCCAGAATGAAAGATGGCTTGAGACTAATATTCGTTATGTAGATGAGATGCTCGAGGCTATATGGAGTATCAACAAAAAGGCACCGGCAATATTGATGATGCATGAGGACGATGCCAAGATGATGGCCTCGCCAAGCCATTTTGCAAGTCTTACGGTATCTATGCTCAGATATCTCGGATATCCGGCAAGAAAGAGAGTCGGATTCGTTCCGTCCGGAGAATTCTTCAAAGAATATGCGATCGAGGATTGCTTTATGTCATATGAGATAGTCGAATTCTATGACAAAAAGGACGGAGCCTGGAAGACATTAGATCCCGCAGGCAGAGGTGATGGCTTCATTTATGCATCTTTGATGTATGCGGATGTTCGAGACGGCAAGATGGATCCGTCAAAATTGTTCAATGATGAGGATAATGGCATGAATGTTGCCATAGCCATGCTCATTCAGGATCTTTGCGCTCTGAATAAAAATGAGATCATCAGCTGGGATCGCTTCGGTTTGATGAAGAAGCCTCTTTCCGACTATTCGGATGATGACTGGAGCCGTCTTGATAAGCTCGCGCAGCTCATAAATGACAATGACAAAGATATTGACGCACTTGCAAAGGTATATGCGGATAATAAAGACTTCCGTGTATCCAGAGTGATCTTTTGCAATTCCCCTCTTGTGCCGCCGCATGAGATGGTTACGAGAGTTGTCGAATAGTAGGTACCGTTATGTCACGATCATGGGAAGAACTCAATCAAAAGACCATAGATCTGATGTCTGAAGGCAAGTATGACGAGGCTGAGAAAAGCGCAAGAGAAGCACTGGAAGCGGCAAGGCTTGAAAAGGACGATAAGACCATACTTCTTGCTCTCTCTAATCTGTCATCACTTGAGCAAAGCACAGGTGACTTTGAGAGTGCAGAAAAGGACCTGGCGGAAGCTATAGAACTGAGCAGAAGGCTGACACAGGATAAGGGAGAGACAGCAGACCTTATCGGAAGTCTTGGCGTGATGTATTCATATGCCGGACGCACAGCATTAGCTAAGGAGACCTTTGAAGAGGAATTATCCATCAGACAAAAGAATGGAGATACATTTGACAAGATAGTGCAGGTGCTTCAGGGACTTGCGGAATGCGCCATGAAGATGAAGAACTCATCCGCGGCAGTGGAATATCTTGACGAGGCCATAGCTCTTACAGAAAAGAACGAGGGTACAGAAAGCACTTCAATGGCTCCGATTCTTGTTAACAAGGCGGTTGTCTTTTCAAATGAAGGAGACCTTGAGGGTGCCGGTAAGTGTCTGAGAGAAGCTCTCAGGATCTATGAAAAGGATCCGGGACCGGGTCATCCCGTATTTGCGGATACTCTGTCAAGACTTGCGCAAATATACGAGCAAAGAGGCGTTTTTGATGCTGCGGAGACGATATATGCCCAGGCACTGGATATCCTTAAAAATATTCTCGAGGAAAACGATCCCGAGATAGGCAGAAAAAGTGAAGACCTTGCCGGACTTTATGTAAAGATAGGCAAGTTTGATGATGCACAAAAGCAGTTCAAATACACACTGGATATATACAAAAAAGCATTCGGAGACAATAACGGGGACGTTGCCCGTATCGAGAATGACCTTGGCGAGGTATATCTGGCATGTGAAAAATTTGGTGATGCCAAGCCTTATTTCGAGCATTCGCTTGAGGTTCGTGAGCAGCTGTTCGGAAAATCTCACCCTGCTGTAGCTCAGACTCTCAACAACATGGCTGTCATGCTGGAAAACAGCGGTGAGTTTCAAAAGGCTGTACCGCTTCATGAGAGAGCATTGCAGATCAGACGTGATTGCTTCGGACAGAGACATCCTGCAGTAACACAAAGCCTGGAAAATCTTGCGGCCGTATATAACGGTACCGGAAGATATCAGGAGGCAGAGGATCTGCTTAGAGAATCCGTAAGCATCTGGAAGGAGTTCGCAGGAGAGGGAAATCCGGCTACAGCTCAGGCAGAAGTCAATCTGGCGACTGTTCTCTTTCAAAGAGCAAAATACAGAGAGGCACAAAAGGTGCTTGAAGGTGCCAAGGATGCACTGGAAAAGGCCTATGGTCAGGAGCATCCGTGTATGGCATTGCCATATAAGGCTCTTGCGGCAATTGCCAAAAAGCTGTCAAACAAATCCGATGAGGAAAAATATGCCGCACTTTTCAACAGCATAAACAAGAAAATGCAGGCAGCAAATGAGAATGATAACAACAGATAAAGCACCGAAGGAGCCTGCAATGATGGTTCTAAGACTCCAAAAGTACTTTATCTGACAAAAGAAAATGAGAGGTAAATGCAATGGCCAAAACAGGTACATTCACAACATTCAAGAGTACGGGATATTCAGCTTTCTGTAACGGATCGCATATTGCCGCTGTTGATGTTAAGGATGGAAAGATTTTGCGCGTGAGACCTTTTAGGTACAATTGGCTTTATTCCGATGAACATATCAATCCTTGGAAGATAGAAGCACGCGGCAAAGTACTTCCCGGTCCTGACAAGACTTCTGTAGGTCCGTTCGGTATCGCTTTCAAGAAGAGTATTTATTCGAAGAATAGGATACTTTATCCTATAAAGCGTGTCGATTGGGATCCATATGGGGAGCGCAATCCACAAAACAGAGGTGTCAGCGGATATGAGCGTATTTCGTGGGATGAGGCGCTCGATCTTATCGAATATGAGATCAAGCGTATCATCAAGACCTACGGATCCTGGGCTATATATGCTCAGGGAGACGGACATGGCGAGACAAAGATGGTTCATGGTCCTCATGGCTGCCATTTCAAATTGCTTGAGCTTTTGGGCGGAGCTACCATACAGATACGTAATGCCGATTCATGGGAAGGTTGGTTCTGGGGAACCAAGCACTTCTGGGGCGGTGAGCCCTTCGGCCTCTATCCGAACTGCTCAAATCTTTATAATGATGTATGCAAGAATTCAGAATTGCTTCTCTTTGAGGCATGCGATCCTTGTACTACGACCAGAGGCTTCAACTCGGGCGACCAGGTAAGCCGTTTCTGTCTTTTCTTCAGAGATATCGGTATAGAGGTCGTTTATATATGTCCGGATGTCAATTACGGCGCTGCGGTATTTGCAGACAAGTGGATACCCGTCCTGCCGAATACGGACCCTGCGCTTCATCTGGCTATTGCATATATATGGCTTAAGGAAGGTACCTATGATCAGGAATATCTTGATACTCACTCGATAGGCTTTGAAAAGTTTGCAGCCTATGTGCTCGGCGAAGAGGACGGCATTCCTAAGACTCCGCAATGGGCAAGCGAAAGATGCAGCGTTCCTGTACGTATCATCAAGGCACTTGCAAGACATTGGGCAAAGAAGGTCACATCTATAGTGCATGGATTCGGCGGACCTTATATCAGAGGACCGTACTCGTCGGAGGTTGCAAGAATTGAGGGATGTGTACTCGGTATGCAGACACTTGGCGCACCCGGCAGACATTCATTCTCATTAAATAACAGAGCTGTATTCGGCTCTGAAGATCATCCTGTAGCACCGCCTACGCCATGCTCGATCATGCATGATCCTCAGCTCAATGTACGTGCCGCATATACAGGATACAATCCGTTCCCATGGCAGGGATTGCCGCGTCAATGTATACCGGAGACACTGGTTCATGATGCTATCTTGAAAGGACATTTTGAGATATACGGCTCATCACTTCAGGTTACGCCTGCAAGGGAGCAATTTATAAAATATAAATATCCCGCACCGGGCTGTTCACCGATCCATATGATGTGGTCTGATACGCCATGTCTTTTGACATGCTGGAATGACTCAAACTCAACGGCAAAGGCATTCAGACATCCGTCTATCGAATTTATACTCGTACAGCATCCGCGTATGGAAAATGACTGCCTTTTTGCAGATATCGTACTCCCCGTAAATACCAAATTCGAAGAGAGAGATATCGGAGATGACCGTGAATCGGCAGCATATGACCTTATCTACATAGAAGAGAAATGTATAGAGCCTCTCGGCGAATCATACTCGGATTATGAATGTGTATGCAAGATAGCCGAAAGACTCGGTCTTCTGGAGGAATATACAGACGGCGAGTCTATAGATGACAAGATCAGGAAGGGATATGATCACTCAGGTATACCGGAGACAGGTCTTTGCTCATATGAGCAGCTTGAGGAGAAGGGATATTTTGTAGTTCCTACAGATCCGGAATGGGAAAAATATCTGCCCGGCATGTACGAATTCTATCTCGATCCCAGAAAGAATCCGCTTGAGACACCTTCGGGCCTTCTTGAGTATGAATCTGTAGATCTTAAGAGATATTTCCCGAATGATATAGAGCGTCCGCCTGTACCTCATTATGTTGAAGTTTCTGAATTCCATGATGAGAGACAAAATGGCGAGAGAGGCAAGAAATATCCGCTTCTCGTTATCTCCAACCATCCGAGACACAGGACTCATGCAAACCTTGATGATAATGAATGGTTCCATGAGATTGAGACATCAAAGGTACGTGGTAAGGACGGTTATCTTTATGAGCCATGCTGGCTGCATCCTACGACAGCTCAAAAGCGCGGCATAAAGAACGGGGACATCATTCAGATATACAACGAAAGAGGCATAGTTCTCGCAGGCGCATATGTAACGGAGAGAATCATACCTGATGCCGCATACATAGATCATGGTGCAAGGGCAGACTTCATTGTGCCGGGTTATCTTGACAGAGGAGGAGCTATCAACCTTATCTCACCGCATCATACTACATCAAAGAATGCAGCGGGAATGGTCTGCTCAGGATTCCTTGTAGAGGTTGCTCCGTTTGATATTGATGAATGTAAAAAACAATATCCGCAGGCATTTGATCATCCGTACGACAGAGACAGCGGACTTGTATTCGAAAGAGTGCTTGCCAAGAATATGAAGAAGCATTAGGAGGCATGTTGTGGGTAAAAAAATCTTATTGATCGATATAACACGCTGCAACGGCTGCTACAATTGCCAGCTGTCCTGCAAGGACGAGCATGTAGGCAATGATTGGTCACCGATAGCAAAGCCGCAGCCGAACACAGGTCATTTTTGGTATAGGATCACAGAGACTACGCAGGGATCTGTACCTAAAGTACGTGTTCATTATATGCATACGATGTGTCAGCATTGCGACAATTGCAAGCTGATCGAGAAGTATCCCGACTGTGTATACAGGACGGAAGAGGGAATGGTTATCATAGATCCGGAGAAGTCATTCGGAAAGCTTGAGATGGTCCATGACTGTCCTTACGGAGCTGTTTATTACAATACCACTCTTATGATTCCGCAAAAATGCACCGGCTGTGTACATCTCCTGCGTGATGAAAACTGGACTGATAAAGAGCCGAGATGCGTTCAATCATGTCCTGTTGATGTATTTACATTCGGAGATGAGGATTCACCGAAGATACAGGAAAAGCTGGCTACGGGAGAATATGAGACCTATCATCCGGAATACGGCATGAAGACACATGTATTTTACAAGGGCCTGCTGAACAAGTTCTTTATTGCGGGAGATGTATACGATCCTGTAGAGGATGAGGTCATTGAGCATGCAAAGGTCACACTTATAGACTCAGAAGGACATGAGGTCGCGGTGCAGGAGACTGACTGGGCAGGAGATTTCAATTTCCACAGGAACGAGCCAGGTATCTATTCTGTAAAGATAGAAGCAGACGGCTTCGAGCAGATGGTCATTGAAAATATCGATGCAAGGGAAAAAGATCTTAATATAGGCAGTTTTGCAATGAAAAGATCAGGTGAGGACCGTGCGTCAATATTGGTCAAGACCGAAAATTATATCAAAGGCATCAAGAATGCCTGAAAAGGAGCTTAACCGAAGATAATACTATCGGTTCGAACTATCTTCGGTATACCGGATGATGCATGATTGTCTGTTCGCAAGACAAAAATGGCATCATCCGGAAAATGAGGTAAGTTATAGTCTTAACATTAGAAAAGAAAGGGACAAATATGTTCGAAGAAGAGAAAGTAGGAGAAGGCATCAAGCTTCCCGGCGTAGAACTTGAACCGGGCGAAAAGGTGTTCACCAACTGTGCCATCGGCGGTGCTGTATTCGTTCATGTTAAAGACGGCAGAATCACAAAGGTTCGTCCTATGCTCTTTAATGATGACGATTCTCCGGCATGGACTATTAAGGCAAGAGGTCATGAATTTACACCTCCTAAGAGGACTTCTCTGGGAAATTATGTTTGCACACAAAAAGGACGTATATATGCGGAAAATCGTATTCATTATCCGATGAAGCGTGTCGATTTTGATCCTAACGGAGACAGACACGTTGAAAACCGTGGTAAGTCCGGATATGAGCGTATTACATGGGATGAGGCTTTTGATCTTCTTGAATCTGAGATCAAGCGTATTCATAAGACATACGGCAAGGCTGCCATAACAGGATCAACGGGATCGCATGCCGATTTCGGTCTGCTTCAATATAAGATGGGACCGTTCGGTCGTTTCTGGAATATGCTCGGATATTCAACACTTTCAGATAATCCTGATTCATGGGAAGGCTGGCATTGGGGTGCTACGCATGCATGGGGATATTACTGGAAATTAGGTATATCAGACAACTTTGATATGCTTGAAGAGGCACTTAAATATACCGAAATGATCGTCATGTGGGGTGTAGATCCCAATACATCGGCCGGCGGATATAACGGTCAGGACGGCTGCAGATGGAGATGGTGGTGCAAGGAGCTTGGTATCAAGCTCGTATTCATCGATCCTTGGTGCAATTATACATGTGCTACATGGGGAGATAAATGGCTTGCCCCTTATCCGGCTACTGATGCGGCTATGGCTGAGGCAATTGCATGGGTATGGATCACAGAGGACACATATGATCATTGGTTCATAGAGAACAAATGCTACGGTTTTGAAGAGTTCAGAGATCATATCCTCGGAAATGAGGAAGGCGGATTTGCGCGTACTCCCGAATGGGCAGAGACAAAATGCGGCGTAAAGGCTCGTGATATATATGCTCTGGCGCGTGAGTGGGCTGTCAAGAAGACAATGCTCGGTACCGGATCTATCTATGGCGTATCCGGAGCTTGCCGTCAGCCTTATGCTACAGAGTGGGCAAGACTTATGGTATTTCTGCTTGCCATGAGAGGACTTGGAGCAGACGGCTGCAACACCTGGGGCGGTGCATCAATGGCTCCTCCTATGGATATGAGCTTCCGTTTCTTCGGTTATTCAGATGTAGGCTGGGATACCTTCGGTATAGTTGCGAACAAGCAGGCTCAAAATACCGTAAAGCAGAAGACATATCGTATCCTTCTTCCGGAATGTATCATGAATGATAAGACGGAATGGATCGGTGAGGGCTTCTGCGGAATGTCGCTTGAGCAGCAGATATCCAAGAATGTATGTCCTCTTCCTAAGGAGGAAGGCGGAGCACCTATCAGAATGCTCTACAGACAGGGTGGATCATATATTTCTACAATGACGGATACCAACCGTTGGACAAGGATGTTCCATTCACCAAATCTTGAATTCTGCGTAACTGCCGATGTGCATTATTCGTCGGAAACAAGATTCTACGATCTTATTCTTCCTATCTGCTCCGGCTTTGAGCGCTATGATATATGCGAGCTCGGTGCCCCGGGCGGATATGGTGCAAATGATATGGGTGCCAACTTTCGTGTTATCATCTTTATGATGAAGTGCATAGAGCCTATGTGGGAATCAAAGACCGACTACATGATCTATTGCGAGCTTGCAAGAAGGCTCGGATTCGAGGAGCAGTTCACGGAGGGCAATACGATACTCGATTGGATAGAGAAGGTATTCAATGCTTCATCTATGCCTAAATATCTTACATTCGAAGAGTTCAAGAAGAAGGGATATTTTGTAGTTCCTATTCCGAAGGAGGACTTCCATCGTGCTGTTTCAAATAAATGGTATTATGAGGACAGAGAATGCGATGTACCTGATCACAACAATCCTCTTATGGGCACGCCGCGTGCAAAGATGATGGGAACGCCTTCAGGAAAGATCGAATTCAAGTCGACATTCCTTGAAGAGCATCTTCCGGAGGATCCCGAGAGACCTTTACTCGGACAATGGCTGCAGCCATGGGAAGGCTTCGGCTCCGAGAATTCAAAGAAGTATCCTTTGAGCCTTGAAACGCCTCATATGAGATTCTCTTATCATACACATTATGATAATAAGGCACCATGGATGGACGAGATACCGATGCACAGAGGAATGAAGGATGGATATGCTTATTGGCCGATCCGTATCAATTCCGTAGATGCAGCTGAGCGTAATATCAAGAACGGAGACCTTGTCAGAGTTTATAACGACCGTGGTTCCGTCATATGCATGGCATATATAACAGAACGTATGAAACCGGGATGCTGCATAGCATATCAGGCCGGAGCTAAGTATGACCCACTTGAACCGGGCAAAGAAGGCAGTCCGGATCGCGGAGGATGTATGAATCTTCTTTCACCTTCCAGATTCGTTGCGAAAAATGTACCGGGAATGGTTAGCAATTCGATTGATATTGAGATTGAAAGGTGGGATCTGCGATGAACAAAAGTTATGGTATGGTTATCGACGTTGCCAGATGCACCGGCTGCTGCAACTGCTTCTTCGCATGCAAGGACGAAAATTGCAACGAACCTCATGAGGGATATACTGCAGCACAGCCTATGACAGGTCAGAAATGGATAGACGTCAAGGAAATAGAAAGAGGAGAATATCCTAAGGTAAATATCAGGAGTATACCGATGCTTTGCTCGCATTGCGACAATCCGGGATGCTTCAAGCAGGCAAAGGACGGCGCCGTTTACAAGAGAGAAGACGGCATTGTCATTATAGATCCGGTTAAGGCAAAGGGACAGAAGGATATAGTAAATACATGTCCTTACAGAAGGATATTCTGGAATGATGTACTGGAGATACCGCAAAAATGCGATATGTGCGCGCATTTACTTGATAAGGGTTATACGATGACAAGATGCGCTGAGACATGTCCTACAAGTGCTATTGAGTTCGGTGATTTTAATGATCCCGAAAGCGAGGTATCAAAGCGTCTTAAGCTGAATCCGGAGGCCCTTATGCCGCAATTTGAGCTTGGAGACAGAGTGCTTTATCTTAATTATCCGAAGAACTTTATCGCAGGCTCCGTGGTATATAAGGACGAACAGGGCAGAGAGATGTGCTGCGAGGGTGCTAAGGTCACGGCCAAGGGCTCTGACGGAAGCGTTCACGAGCTTTATTCGGACAACTACGGTGATTTCTGGATAGAGGGACTTGAGACGAATGTATCCTTCACTGTTACTGTTGAGCTTGAGCACCATAAGACGGTGACTTTTGAGAATGTAAAGACGATCAAGAGCCGCAACCTTGGTGACATATTTATGGAGAAGGAATAAGGAGGATATGATGAAGGTTAATGATATTATCAAACTTGGAAATTATCCTCAGACAAAATATTCAGATGAGCTTTCTCCGATTGAATGGAGAGTCCTTTCTGTTGAGGATGGAAAAGCACTC
>CAZGVB010000019.1:0-26535 GCA_964528825.1 uncultured Parasporobacterium sp. | reverse complement strand
CATTCTGATCATCTGACTTTTCATTTGAAGATGCTCTGCCGCCTTCTTCACCCTGCGTATATGCACCTTCTTCAGATATATCATCCGGTGATGAGGTTTCACTTGATGATATATCGGCGTCGCTGCCATCCTGCCCTGCCGCATTTTCGGACCTTTCTGTGCTCTCTTTTGCGCTGTCTGCGCCCACATATCCTGCAAGGTCCTTTGCCGTAAGTGACTCTCCCGCACAGGATGAGCAAAGTACAGCTGCGCAGACTATCATGCATACCGGCAGACAATACCGAAGACATCCACATATATGAGCCTTTATCATCCGAATAATTGCCATATATACTTTTTTCTCTCCCGGATTATCTTTATCTGCTTTTTTAATCGACATATTTTTCCATTCTCTATCTTTCGGGATCCATTTATCTGCCTTTACGCTCTGAATAATTTTTCCTTAGAATGCATGCCGCACATGCAGCTGCGCAGACAATCCCGAAGATCACCCACATCCATGCATTCGCCGTATCTGCCGTATTTACTGATGATCTGCCTGCATTATCATTACCCGATATGCCTGACGTACCTTTATCTGAAGGTTCGGTGCTTTCATTTTCCGGTTCAGACTCTGCAGGTGAATCCGGAGATATATATCCCGCATTTCCTTTTGCGGCCATCGTATAAATATTGTATGCCGCCTTTGTATTTCTAAGCCCCGAATATGCCGTAAGAGCCCTGAGTGCATCGGATCTTGCATAAGATATTGAAGTACCTTCGGGGACTACGATATCTGATGCATCGTCATTTGCAAACATCAAGAGCGCCGTGATCGGATTGCCGCCGCGCGTTGTCGTCCACTCCTCTGATGCCGGATCTATGCCTACGCTGCAAAGACCTATTATGGCAAGGGATGTCGAATCGATATTTGTCTCCGTTCCCGCGCTGTATCCGAATCCGCCATCGGCATTTTGCATCATATATAGGGCATTTACTGCTTTATCTATCATTTCGTCCACACCGTCATAATCCTTATAGCAGGAGAGTGCCGCAAGCACCGCGCCTGTCGTATCCGGAGATGACAAGCCATTCCATCCGTAGCCGCCGTCCGTACACATATAATTATCCTTAAGAAGCTTTATAAGCTTGGAAGGCGCATTTTGTGCATCTGCAGCTATCCCATATGAGGCATTTGCCGCATATGCAAGCAGGGTATACGCCGGGCTCTCTGCCCATGAGCCTATAGCGGCAAAGTCACTTGCAAGTATCTCCGGAAGATTTACAGAGCCCCCATCAAGTGATGTGACATCTATTCCGAGTGCCGCGCATATGATCGCGCTGCTCTGAGTATTGGTGCCATACGGATTCTTGCCTGCCGCTATCGCATCCTCTGTTACCTTTTCCTTGTCTGCAAGAGACGCCTTGCCCTGTGCTGCTGCCGCAAGCGCTAACCAATCGGAAGAGCCTTGCATACCTGCTGATAGAGATTCGTATAATTTTTTGAATATCTCTTCCGTATCACCCTCCAGAAGTGATGCATCCACATCCACATCTGTCGCTCCCGCGTATTCCTTATCTTCGTTCTCGTCACTTTCAATCACAAATTTTACAGCATAAAGTAATTCGGATACATAAGCATCATATGGTGTCTGCACGCGCACTATGCAGTCTGTATCATAGATATTTGCGGTAAGCTCTCCTACCGAGCCTCCACCCGCATATCCGTTTGTCTTATCTGCACTGCATGAATATTTATATGCTCCGTCACTGTCATATCCGTATGCGATAGCCGCCTGCGAAAAAGTAAGCGTGACATTCTCACTGTCTTTCGGAAGCGTTACCGTATACAGATCCGCCGTATTGGTAAATGGTTTCCAATTATCCGCGCTGTCATAATCCGTATATGTATATCCGTCCTCCGTAAAGGCGCTCACCTCACCTTCTGACAATACAAACGGGTATTCGACCTTTGGATCCTGTGCAGAAGCGATAGATGCCGAAATGACAGCCGTCATACTCATTGCCATGACGAACGCAATGCTCTTTTTTAAGATGTTTTTCATTCTTACCTCCGATATATCTTTCTTAACACGAAAAAAGCTGCGCATCAAAAATACGCAGCCCAAAGAAGCCTTGATAATCCCTGATCTGAGTCCGCGCAGTATGGATGCCCTATCCCAAGCAGGTCTCCTGACTTACGGTTTATGGAAATACTCCGCAAGGAGTACTCCCTTCGCCTGCTCATGCCTTCTCAAACGGATACGGAATGATCATTTATGATCATTTCCATATATGTTCAATGGCTGTCTTGTGACTATAGAGCATAGCTGCCGATCACAGTGGCGGGTCCGTCCCGGATTTTCACCGGCTTCCCTCTTAGCTTTGCATAAATGCAAAGAACTTCGGACAGATTAAATTTTCTTACGAATATTATAACCTCTTATATATCTAAGTCAAACTTAAAAAGTCAGCGTTACTGTCAAGGTCACGGCAAGGTACATCGCCTGCACATCTTTCATCCGGACAATTTTCAGTGCTGCGCGTGTGAGATATGCCGCAAAAACAAGCTGCGTTTTCTGCTCCTCGCACACGGCTTATTCGTTCCGGCTCCTGCGTAACTCGCCCTGCGGGCTCAGACAACGCTGGAGTCACTGCCAGTGTGCTCGTCCCTACGAAAGCCTCGCTATCGTTTTTGCGGCATACCATCACACATTGCAGTATCAAAGTTCGTTTGTACGAAAGATGTGCAGGCGATTACATTGCAATAACCTCACACGCGCGGCGCTAATTGAAATTTTACTTTCAAAAAGTTAGCAATTGCTAATAAAAGTTAGTGTTGACTAATGCATTTTTTAGTGACTATTATTAGGTTACGATATATGTATTTATATTTTTATTTACAGAAATAAAGGAGAATATCATCATGTCAATAAGTAAGCTTGCATTATTTGCAGCAGGATTTGCTGCAGGCACTGCCGGAGTCGCTATACTTTCAAGCAAGGATGCAAAGAAGGTATATACACATTGCACGGCTGCCGCACTCAGAGGCAAGGACCGCGTCATGAAGACATATACTACGGTCAAGGAGAACTGCGGTGACATCCTTGCAGACGCAAAGGCCATCAATGAGGCTCGTGCCGCTAAGGAGATCATCGAAGATGAGTCGGATGCCGACAGCGATGCCGAATAATCTCTGCAAGGGTTACAGATCATGAAATGTGAAATATTACATGAATCTCCCGGGCGGATGAGGATCCATATAATCAAAAAAAGCATGTCAGTCTATGAGGCCGACATGCTTGAATATTATCTGCTCTCAAAAGACAATATATCAAATGCCAAAGTATATGAGAACACATGTGATGCCGTGATCAATTATAACGCAAACAGGTCTCTCATTATCAAATTGCTTGCGGCATTTTCCTTTGATATGACAGACGTCGCCGTGCCGGATCATACCGGAAGGGAGATCAACAGCCAATTTGAGAGCCGTATCGTGATGCACAGCCTGAGCCATGTTGTGAAGCTCATCTTCCTGCCGTGGTGGCTGCGTGCGCTGATCAATGGCATAAAGGCCGTAAAATATATTTACAAGGGTCTCAAAAGTCTGCTGCACGGACATATAGATGTACATGTGCTTGACGCGGCATCTATCACTGTCTCTATGCTGCTCGGAGATTATTCCACCGCGGGATCTGTCATGTTTCTGCTCAAGATAGGCGATATGCTCGAGGATTGGACACACAAGAGAAGCGTCGATGACTTGGCAAGGACCATGTCACTCAATATCGAAAAGGCATGGCTGCGCATTGACGGACAGGACATACTCACACCGATAAGCCGCGTACGCACAGGTGATCTCATTGTAGTACGCACAGGCGGCATGATCCCGTTAGACGGTACCGTACAAGAGGGTACGGCTATGGTCAATCAATCGTCTATGACCGGAGAATCTCTGCCCGTGGAAAAGAGCTGCGGCTCATATGTATATGCAGGTACTGCTGTTGAGGACGGTGAATGCGTCATCAAGGTAGACAAGGAATTCGGCACGGGCAGATATGACAGGATCGTAAATATGATCGAGGACTCTGAAAAATTAAAATCAGAGGCTGAAAACAATGCAGCCAATCTTGCAGACCGTCTTGTCCCATATACTCTGGCAGGCACCGGGCTTATTTATCTTCTTACACGCAATATCACCAAGATGCAATCTGTACTCATGGTGGATTTTTCTTGCGCGCTCAAGCTGGTCATGCCCATCACCGTTCTCTCTGCCATGAGAGAATCCGGCAAAAGAGGCATTACCGTAAAGGGTGGAAGATTTCTTGAGCTTGTATCAAAGGCCGATACTATCGTTTTCGACAAGACCGGTACTCTGACCAAGGCGGCTCCGCGTGTCTCAAAGATAGTACCATTTGGCGGCATAAGTGAATCCGACGCTCTCATGATCGCCGCTTGCCTTGAGGAACATTATCCTCATTCTATGGCAAATGCCGTAGTAAATGAGGCTGTAAGACGCAACATACATCATGCGGAGATGCATTCGGGAGTAAAATATATCCTTGCACACGGCATCGCAAGCGAAATAGACGGCAAGCGTGTCGTGATAGGAAGCTATCATTTTATATTTGATGATGAAAATGTGCGTATTCCGGACGGTGAAAAGGAAAAATTCGACTCACTGCCCGGTGAGCTGTCACAGCTTTTCATGGCTATAAATGGGGTTCTTGCCGCAGTCATATGTATTGAAGATCCGCTGCGTGACAATGCAAGGGATGTAGTAACAGCTCTCAGATCTCTGGGAATAAGCAAAGTAGTCATGATGACGGGTGATTCCGGAAGGATAGCACGTGCCGTCGCAAAAAAGGTCGGAGTGGATGAATGTCACTATGAGGTCTTACCTGAGGAAAAGGCAGAATATGTAAAGAAAGCCAGAGAGGCAGGCCATACTGTCATCATGATCGGTGACGGTGTAAATGATTCTGTAGCATTGTCGGAGGCAGATGTCGGCATTGCCATAAGTGAAGGTGCGGCTATAGCAAGAGAGATCGCGGATATCACCATAACATCCGAGGATCTTGACAGCATAGTGACGCTAAGACGCATCTCCATGATACTCATGGACCGTATTCATTCAAGCTACAGGAGAATCCTCTCATTTAATATGTCACTCATTGCGCTCGCTGTCTTTGGGCTGATCAGCCCTTCCATCGCGGCATGGCTGCATAATGCGTCGACCGTCGCATTCGGGCTGTATGGAATGACAGATCTGCTTACAGATGACGACAGACCGGAGATTTCACAGGATAACCGGTAAAGGATTTAAATCGGTAAAGTATTTACCGATAATACAAAGGTTTTGCAGAAAACGTAAAAGATCTTCATGGCTTACAGGAAACGTAAAAGATTTACAAAAAGCGGTTACAGAACAACAAAAATAAACAGTTACTCTTCTCCATATAAAAACCCGCAGATACCGGATCCATCGGTTCTGCGGGTTTTGTATTTTATCAATCTTCTGCATCAATCTTCTGCAACTGAATATTTGTCACCAAGCTCTGCGATAGTGCCGTCTGCAAGAAGCTCTGTGATGACGCTGTTGATCTGATCAAGAAGCTCTGTATTGCCCTTCTTTACGGCAATAGCATATTCCTCACCTGCGAAAGCCTCTTCATCCTCTACGATCTTGAGTCCCTCATTATCGCTTACATATTTTGCTGCTGTAGCAGAGTCGATAACTACTACATCGGCCTTGCCGTTCTTGAGCTCAAGTACGGCATCTGCACCGTTCTTGAATGCGTCATATTCATATCCGAGTCCCTCAACTGCGATCTGACCTGTATATCCCTGTATTACGGCGATATTCTTGCCTTCCATATCTGCTGCCTTGGTGATCTCTGAATCCTCAGGAACGATCATAACCTGTGTAGCCTCATAATATGTCTCCGAAAAATCTACCGCATCCTTTCTCTCCTCAGTAACGGTCATTCCGGCGATAACTGCATCCACCTGTCCCTGCTCGAGTGCAACAAGCAATGAATCGAACTCCATATTGTTGATCTCGACTGTCTTGCCAAGTGCATCACCGATCTCTTTTGCGATAGCTATATCTATTCCATCGAATTCACCGATGATTCCCTCTGATGTAACATACTCAAATGGTGCGAATTCCGCATTTGTACCGAATACAATCTTATCAGATCCTGCGCCGTCCGCATCATTTGCTTCTTCACTTTCAGTCTGTGTATCAGCCTCTGTCTGCTCCTCAGATGAGCTGCTGCTCTGGCAGGCTGCAAGAGAGCCTACAAGCATCGCTGCCGCCATAAAAGCGATCACTCTTTTAAAATTCTTCATCTCTTTACTATTCTCCTTTTAAATATTATTTTTATAATAAATCAAACAGCTGCCTGTGCTATATAGGATCAGCACAGGCAAACATGCAGATGATTATACAACCCCATCAACTTTTTTCAATGGTAAATATTTTTTGATCCGTATGCATACATTATATACAGCCGATCCTACAAAACCTTACTGAGGAAGCTCTTTGTTCTTTCATTTTGCGGATCTTTAAATATCTGCTCGGGTGTCCCCTGCTCGGCGATAACTCCGCCGTCCATAAAGATAACCTTTGTTCCGACCTCTCTGGCAAATCCCATCTCATGCGTAACAACGACCATCGTCATGCCGCTTTTGGCAAGCTCCTTCATGATATCAAGTACCTCGCCTACCATTTCCGGATCAAGAGCACTTGTAGGCTCATCAAAGAGCATTATCTCAGGCTGCATGGCAAGGGCTCTTGCTATGGCAACCCTCTGCTTCTGACCGCCGGAAAGCTGTGCGGGATAGCTGTCTGCCTTGTCGGCAAGACCGACCTTTTCAAGGAGCTGCATGGCATTTTTATCGGCCTCCTCCTTGGACATCCTATGCAATACAAGCGGGGCAAGCGTTATATTCTCTTTCACAGTTTTGTGAGGAAAGAGATTGAAATGCTGAAATACCATTCCCATCTTTTGCCTGATCGCATTTACATCGGCATTCTTCACATTTATCTGTTCTCCGTCCACATATATCTCTCCGGATGTAGGAACCTCGAGCATGTTAAGGCATCGTATGAATGTACTTTTACCGGAGCCCGACGGGCCTATGATAACAAGCACCTCGCCCTGCTCTATCTCCTGATCTATACCCTTTAAAACCTCAAGGCTCTTGAAGGATTTATGCAGATCCTTTATCTCGATTATCGCCATATCTACCGCCTGTCTGACTTTCTTAATTTACGTTCCAATATTCCCAGAAGAAGGGTCAATATCTTTACTATCACAAAATAAATGACCGCAGTACCTATAAGTGGGAACAGAGGCTTGAATGTAGCTGTTTTTATAAAATCGCCGGCCTTTTGGATATCCATAATACCGATATATCCGACGATGGCTGTCTCCTTGATCAAGACTATAAATTCGTTGCAAAGTGAGGGGAATATATTCTTTACTGCCTGCGGGATAACTATATGTCCCATTGTCTGAGCCGCGTTCAGTCCGAGTGATCTTCCGGCCTCGTTCTGACCGCTGTCTACGGATAATATTCCTCCTCTTATGATCTCCGAAACATATGCTCCCGAATTGATGCCGAAGGCTATGGATGCTATGATCCATTTCGGCAAAGGCGATGTCCCGAATATAACAAAATATATGATCATCAGCTGGGTTACCGAGGGAGTACCGCGAATGATATCTGTATATACCTTCGCAATACCGCGCAATACCTTAACCTTTGAAAGAGCGCATAATGCTATCATCAGACCGATGATGCAGCCGAGTATGACTGCCATAAAGGACGTCTCAAGCGTGACCTTGATGCCCTTTAGCAACAGCATATATCTGTTATCTGTTATAAATGAAGCTGTGAAGTTGCTTACTATTTCTGCCCACCACTGCGACATATTCTTCCCCCATGCTCTACATTATGTTCGCAATATTATCATTATTATGCACTTTAATCAAGATATATGCATTTTTTATGCATTTATCTTTACTGCAGGGTAATCACATGCAGTTCTCTCATACAGACGTACATTAACCATGCACATGTGAGCTATATCTTAAAGACACGCTGCGTTTTCTGTTGCTATATTATTTCTATCTTGCTCTTCCAAGCATTTGATCGATAAGATAAAGCTGAGAGGACACCTCTTCATCCGTCACTCTCGATATGGCATTATGTCTGCTCATTCCTTCAAGCATCCACAATATATTTCTTGCGACTCCCTTAGGATCCCTTAACTTGAAATAACCTTCTCTCTCACCGAGACGTATCATGCGCTCTATGATCTCAACCGATCCCGTGACTATCTTTGCCATATAGGCCTTGCCCTCGGGGCATACACGAATAAACTCGCCCGTCACATTATCTATGCTCTCTTCAACATTGCGTATCTGCTCTATCCTATATTTGAGAAACCTGTCAAATATCCTGTCTGTAGTGATCTTACGTGCCACTGCTACACGCAGAGCGGTAACGGCATGCTCATATTCATCATTAAGTATAAACATGAATATTTCCGAGGTCGAAGAAAAATGCCTGTATATCCCGCCTCTTGACATACCTGCCGCGTCACATATATCCTGCATTGTGACCTTCGAGAAGCCTTTTTTTATAAATACCGTTCTCGACATTGCCGCAATACGTTTTTTTGTTCGCTCACCCTTCTTCTCCATGGCAGAGTCCTCTCTTTCAAGTTTTCATTCATAGGACAAATTGTTAAGACAATTAGTTAAGACAGTTAGTTAGGACAGTCAGTTAAGACAGTTAGTTAAAACATCCAGTTAAAACACTCAGTCTTAATTGCTAAAGCAAAGAGACCTGCAAAATGCAGGTCTCCGGGCTCGTTTCAAAATATTTTCCGTGAAAAGGAAAAATTATACCATTTCGATGAGAACTTCCATAGCTCCATCGCCCTTGCGCGGTCCGATCTTAACGATTCTTGTATATCCGCCGTTGCGATTGACATACTTCGGTGCGACCTCATCGAAAAGCTTTGCTACAAGGTCAACATCCTTTGTATTTGCTTTTCTTCCCGCAGCCTTCTCAGGAACTTCCTTTACAGGATAAAGGACCTTGAGCATCTCTCTTCTTGCATGAAGACGTGATGCGCTGTCCTTCTTGATCTTCTTCTCTACAGTATCGAATACTGTAACCTTCTTACCGTCTACAACTTCCTTGACTCTCTTGCCGTCCTTGTCCTTACGTGCAACCTTAGCCTGAACGGTAACTTCCTCGAAGTTATCCTTTTCCTTTACTGCAAGGGCAATAAGACGTTCTGTCTGTCTGCGGATCTCCTTCGCCTTAGCCTCAGTCGTAACGATCTTTCCGTTGTAGATAAGATTCGTTATCTGACCACGAAGAAGAGCTTTTCTTTGAGCAGAAGTTCTAGATAATTTTCTATATCCGGCCATTGCCTAAACCTCCCTGAATTATTCTTCTGTTGAGCTCTTAAGCTCAAGTCCCAACTCCTTGAGTTTCGCAAAGACCTCATCAAGAGACTTGCGTCCGAGATTACGTACCTTCATCATCTCATCCGGAGTTTTGTTGGTAAGTTCCTCAACTGTGTTGATACCTGCTCTCTTAAGGCAGTTATATGAACGAACAGACAGCTCCAGCTCGTCTATGTTCATCTCAAGCACCTTTTCCTTGTCATCCTCTTCCTTTTCAACTAAGACTTCTGTCGTCTTAGCATTTTCGGAAAGGTTAACGAAGAGGTTCAGATGCTCCGTAAGTATCTTGGCAGCGAGGCTTATGGCTTCGTCCGGACCAAGTGTACCGTTTGTATATACCTCAACAGTTAATTTGTCATAATCTGTGATATGACCGACACGTGTATTCTCTACCTGGATATTGACACGTTCAACAGGAGTATAGATGGAATCTATCGGGATCACACCTACGGCACTGTTTTCCGTGGCATTTTTCTCGGCGCTGACATATCCGCGTCCCTTTGTGATCGTAAGCTCCATATAAAGCTTGCTGTCATGACCGCCGTCAAGTGTGGCAATGACCAGATCAGGATTGACGATCTCTATGTCCTGATCCACCTGAATATCGGCTGCCGTAACAACACCTTCTCCGGACACATCAATATAGGCGATCTTCGGTTCATCTGTAGATGAGTTGTTCTTTATAGCGAGATCCTTAATGTTCATGACTATCTCGGTAACATCTTCTTTTATGCCCGGGATCGTTGTGAACTCATGCTGTACGCCTGATATCTTTATCTGACTGACAGCGGAGCTCGGCAGAGACGAGAGCATTACTCTCCTCAAAGAATTGCCAAGTGTCGTTCCGTATCCTCTCTCAAGAGGTTCTAATGTGAACTTACCATATTTTTTATCTTCTGAAATCTCAACAACATCAATGTTTGGCTTTTCGAATTCGAACATGGATCCTCCTTATCAGTATTGTAATCGTCGTGATAAAGCACTTTAATTACTTAGAATACAGCTCGACGATAAGCATCTCGTCAACCGGGACATCAATATCGCTGCGCTTAGGAATCTCTACTACTGTAACCTTAAGGTTCTCCTGATCAGATGTAAGCCAACCCGGTACAAGTCTGCCGCCTGTCACATCGAGTATCTGCTCATATCTTGCCTTAGCCTTTTCCTTGCTCTTCTGCTTAGCCTCGATGACATCACCTGCATTTACGAGATAGGAAGGAATATTTACACCCTTGCCGTTGATCGTAAAGAACTTGTGATCGATCATCTGACGTGCCTCTGCACGTGTTCTTGCAAGACCTGCACGGAAGATAACATTATCAAGTCTTCTCTCGAGCGTGATCATCAGGTTGTCACCTGTCATGCCCTTCATCTTCTTTGCTTTCTCATAATAATTATGGAAAGGCTTCTCAAGTACACCGTAAATGAATTTTGCTTTCTGCTTTTCTCTCAGCTGAAGAGCATATTCACTTTTCTTTGCGGGACGTCTGCCGTTTGCTGCGCCCCTTGTTGATTTCTTATCTATTCCCAAATAAATCGGATCAAGTCCGAGTGATCTGCATCTTTTAAGAACAGGAACTCTATTAACTGCCATTACTTTCGCACCTCCTAATCAGACTCTTCTACGCTTTGGCGGACGGCATCCGTTATGCGGAACCGGCGTTACATCACTGATACTTGTTACCTGAAGGCCATTAGCCTGAAGTGCGCGGATAGCTGCTTCCCTTCCTGAGCCCGGGCCTTTGACATAGACATCAACGTATTTAAGTCCATGAACTAAAGCTGCCTTTGTAGCAGTTTCAGCTGCCATCTGAGCTGCATAAGGTGTAGATTTCCTTGAACCTCTAAATCCCAGACCACCGGCGCTTGCCCATGAAAGTGCATTTCCTTCAGTATCCGTAAGTGTAACGATAGTATTATTAAAAGATGACTGAATATGCGCCTGTCCTCGTTCAACGTTTTTCTTAACGCGCTTTTTGGTTACTTTTTTTGTAACTTTCTTTGCTGCCATTTTATAAACTAACCTCCCTTATGGGTTCCCGTTTTGAATATATTGTCATATGTATCAAAACTTATTACTTCTTCTTGTTTGCTACTGTTCTCTTCGGTCCCTTGCGTGTTCTGGCATTATTCTTTGTATTCTGTCCACGAACCGGAAGACCCTTACGATGGCGGATACCTCTGTAGCATCCGATCTCCTGAAGACGCTTGATGTTCATAGCGACTTCTCTTCTTAATTCACCCTCGACCGTACATTCGCCTTCGATGACTTCATTGATCTTTCTGACTTCATCGTCTGTAAGGTCTTTGACTCTTGTGTTGGGATCTATGCCGGCTGCGGCAAGGATCTTGTTGGATGTTGTTCTGCCGATACCGTAAACATAGGTAAGACCGATCTCAACACGCTTGTCCTTTGGTAAATCAATACCTGAAATACGAGCCATTTATATTACCTCCATTATTATTTTATCCCTGAACCTGCTTATGCTTAGGATTCTCGCAGATAATTCTTATTTTGCCGTTTCTCTTGATAACTTTGCATTTTTCGCAAATAGGTTTAACTGATGCTCTGACTTTCATGTCAACCTCTCCTTCCCAAAAAGTCCGTTTGATATGTTAATGCATTATATTAGCTTTATTGCTCCGGCTTATTTGTTTCGCCAGATTATTCTGCCCTTTGTCAGATCATATGGTGACATCTCAAGTGTAACCTTGTCACCCGGAAGTATTCTGATGTAGTTCATTCTGAGCTTGCCGCTGATATGAGCCAAGACCTTGTGTCCGTTAGGCAATTCTACCTGAAACATGGCATTCGGCAATTTCTCAATGACTTTGCCCTCTATTTCGATCACATCTGCTTTAGACATTAGACTTCTCCTTTATCCGACAAGACGTCATTCTCCGAGTATATCGCATATAGACGCGAATACATCTTCCATATCAGCTGTTCCGTCGAGCTGCTTAAGAATATTTCCTTTTTCATAATATTCGATAAGCGGCTGTGTCTGGTCGTGATATACTTCCAGTCTCTTGCGTACCGTCTCAGGCTTATCATCGTCTCTGAGAATAAGCTTAGAACCGCAGACATCACATATGCCTTCCTTCTTCGGAGGAATATTTACTATATGATATGTCGCGCCGCATGATACGCATGCTCTTCTTCCGCTCATCCTGTCGATGATCGCCTGATCGGCTATATCAATATTCAAAGCATAATCCAGAGCATCTCCGTCTGCCGCAAGAGCCTTTGTGAGAGCCTCTGCCTGAGGTATGGTCCTCGGGAATCCGTCAAGAACATATCCGTTCTTTGCATCGTCCCATTTCAGTCTGTCGACTACCAGCTCTATTACAAGCTCATCCGGAACAAGCAGGCCCTGATCCATATATGCCTTTGCCTTGTTGCCAAGCTCAGTGCCTTCTTTAATATTGGCTCTGAAGATGTCACCGGTAGAGATATGTGGGATCTGATACTTTGCGGCTATCATCTTTGCCTGAGTACCTTTTCCGGCGCCCGGCGCCCCTAACATTACTATTTTCATATCTTCTCCTGTTTATTTCGCAAGAAATCCGGAATAATTTCTTACATGCATCATTGACTCGATCTGCTTTGCTGTCTCAATAACTACGCTTACGACGATTATTATGGATGTTCCCGCAAATGAAAGCGATGCATTAAATACGCCCGAAACTATCATCGGAATAAGTGTCACTATAATGAGACCTACCGCTCCTATGAATATAAGATACTTAAGCGCACCCGCGAAATAATCCTCTGTTGCTTTGCCCGGCCTGATGCCCGGTACGAATCCTCCCTGCTTCTTGATATTTTCCGAAACCTGCGCAGGATTGAACGTGATCTGCGTATAAAAATATGCAAAGAAGATTATAAGTCCGAGATAAGGTATAAGTCCGAGCGTATACAGCATATTTGTTGTATCAAACCAGCTGCCTGATGAAAAATATTTCGTCCATTCAGCTGTCTGATTGCCGTTTACAAATCCGGCGATAATGACCGGAAATTGGTAAAGCGATGCAGCAAAGATGATCGGTATAACACCTGCGGTATTGACCTTTAACGGAATATGTGATGATCTTCCGCCGTAGGATCTGCCGCTTGAGGTGATCTTTTGAGAATACTGAACCGGTATCCTCCGCTCGCCGCCGTTAAGGTAAACTATAAACATAACAACGGCTACGACCACAGCAATGATGATGACTGCCGACAGCACTGCCATACCTACATTTGCCGCACCTGCGACAAATTGCTGATAAAGTGAGATGAAGTCAGCCGGCATAGTTGAGACCATGTTCACGAGAAGGATAATGGAAATTCCGTTTCCTACTCCATGCTCTGTGATCTGTTCTCCCATCCACATAACAAGGACTGCGCCTGCCGTAAGCACGAGTATGCTGCAGATAATGGTCCATACATATATAGCCCCGCTCTTGTCACCATATATTCCCTGGTTTCCGAAGCCTATGCACATAGCTGTGCTCTCGATGAGGGCAAGACCTACTGTCACATATCTTGTGATCCGTCCGAGCTTACGTCTGCCGTCCTCTCCCTCCTTTTGCATTTCCTCAAGCTTTGGAAATGCTATGGTAAGGAGCTGGATTATGATCGATGCTGTGATATAAACGGTAATGTTGAGCGCGAAGATTGACATGCTGCTGAAGGATGAACCCGTCATAGCATTGAAAAATCCAAATCCGCTTCCTGTTAATCCACCAAGAACCTCTTCTACCACGTCCGCATCTGTCCCCGGAAGCGGAACCTGGCATCCGATACGTACGATAATCAGCATGATGATCGTATAGATCAGCTTTTTTCGTATTTCCTTTATCTTGAAAGCATTAATCACCGTTTTGAACATTATTCTACCTCGCAAGTGCCTCCGGCAGCTTCAATCTTTTCTTTAGCGGCCTGGCTGAACGCTGCGACCTTTACATTAAATTTCTTGGTCACATTTCCGTTTCCGAGTATCTTAACGCCGTCTCGCGGATTCTTTACGATTCCGCACTCGATAAGGCTTTCTGTAGTGATCTGTGCACCATCTTCGAATCTGTCAAGCACATCTACATTGATGCCTACGATATTCTTGCTGTTGATACAGCTGAAACCGCGCTTCGGTATTCTTCTGTACAGAGGCATCTGTCCGCCTTCAAAGCCTACTCTCGGGCGTCCGGAACGTGCCTTCTGTCCTTTATGACCCTTGCCGGCTGTCTTGCCGTTGCCTGAGCCGTGTCCGCGTCCTCTGCGGAAATTATTGCTCTGTTTTGAGCCTTCTGCAGGATATAATTCTGATAAATTCATTATTGCCTCCTTATCTTAAAGCTCTTCAACTTTGACTAAGTGTCTTACTTTGCTTATCATGCCCCTTACGGCTTCATTATCCGGAAGGACATTGCTCCGCTGAGTCTTATGAAGACCCAAAGCCTCAACTGTTGCTCTCTGCTTCGGAATAGCACCGATAGGAGACTTGATCAATGTTACTTTTATATTCTTATCTGCCATCTCCATGCCTCCTGTCATGCCTTTATCTCGTCAATGCTCTTGCCTCTGAGACGTGCGACCTCAGCAGGTGTCTTGAGGTTCTTGAGTCCTTCAAGAGTAGCAAGAACGACATTCTTTTTATTATTTGATCCAAGAGATTTTGTACGGATATTCTTTACACCGGCAAGCTCAAGAACATTTCTTGCGGGACCTCCGGCGATAACGCCTGTTCCTTCCGGTGCTCTCTTCAGAAGAACTGATGCGCTTCCGAATACTCCGTATATATCATGCGGTATGCTCTCTGTCTCATCAATCGGTACGGTTACAAGACTCTTCATTGCATCTTCTTTAGCTTTGCGTATAGCCTCGGGGATCTCGACTGACTTGCCGATGCCTGCACCGACATGTCCCTTTCCGTCGCCTACAACAACCAATGCTGAGAATCTGGAGTTACGTCCGCCTTTTACAACTTTTACTACACGCTTGATGGTTACGACCTTCTCCTCGAACTCAGGAGCTTCAGCCTCTCCATGTATAGCATTTCTGTCTCTCATTTGGTCATCTCCCCCTTATCAGAATTCTAATCCGGCTTCTCTTGCCGCGTCAGCCAGTGCTTTGATCTTGCCGTGATATACATATCCGCCTCTGTCAAAAACAACTTCCTTTATACCGGCCTCGATTGCTCTCTGTGCTACGATCTTGCCGACATAAGCTGCTGCAGCAACATCATTTGTCTTCTCAAGCTCTGACTTGATATCTTTTTGAACTGTAGATGCTGATACAAGTGTCTTCTGAGCCACATCATCGATGATCTGTGCATAAATATGCATATTGCTTCTGTATACAGCAAGACGAGGTCTCTCGGCAGTACCTGAGAAGCGATTGCGTAATTTTCTGTGCTTATTCTCACGAACCTGAGTTCTGGATTTCTTACTTATCATTCCCTTACGCTCCTTTACTTACCTGTCTTGCCGACTTTACGTCTGATGACTTCATCGACATACTTGATTCCCTTGCCCTTGTATGGCTCAGGCTGTCTGAATGTCCTGATCTCTGCTGCGACCTGTCCGACCTTTTCCTTATCAATACCTGTTACATTGATATGGTTCTGGTCAGGAACGTCGATAGTGATTCCTTCAGGCTCGATATATTCAACAGGATGTGAATAACCAAGGCTGAGTACGATCTTGTTGCCCTGCTTTGCGGCTCTGTAACCTACGCCGTTGATCTCAAGAGCTTTCGTATATCCTTGTGTTACTCCGATGACCATGTTATTGAGCAATGCTCTCGTAAGACCATGAAGGGCTTTGTTTCTCTTAAGGTCATTAGGTCTTGCGACTTTGATCTCTCCGTCTTCAACCTTGATCTCCATCTCAGACGGAAGTGTCCTTGACAGCTCTCCCTTCGGTCCCTTTACAGTCACATTATTATTTTCTGCTATGTCCACGGTTACTCCGGCCGGGACAGCGATAGGCATTCTTCCGATACGTGACATGCCGTTCCTCCTTATATTAAATATTTATCAAACATTTCCTACCATACAAATGCAAGAACTTCACCGCCTACATTGAGCTTTCTTGCTTCCTTGTCTGTGATAACACCCTTATTTGTGGAAATAAGTGCTATGCCAAGTCCGCCGAGAACCTTAGGAAGCTCGTCCTTGTTTGCGTATACTCTAAGACCCGGCTTTGAGATTCTCTTAATGCCTGTGATGATCTTTTCGTTCTTGTCTTTGCCGTACTTAAGTTCAATGTGGATAACATCGAAACCGTGCTCATCCTTTATGATGTCATAGCTCTTGATATATCCCTCGTCCAACAGGATCTTTGCGATTGATGCTTTCATTTTAGATGATGGAACATCTACAGAGTCATGTTTAGCTGTATTTGCATTACGGATTCTTGTAAGCATATCAGCAATCGGATCGCTCATTGTCATATTCGTTTCCTCCTTCTAAAATCTTACCAGCTGGCTTTCTTAACACCTGGGATCTCGCCTTTATATGCCAGCTCACGGAAGCATACTCTGCAGATACCGTATTTCTTAAGAACAGAATGCGGACGTCCGCATATTCTGCATCTTGTATATTCCTGTGTAGAGAATTTTGCCGGACGCTGCTGTTTTACCTTCATAGATTTCTTAGCCATAGAAAAATCCTCCCTGATTACTTCTCGAACGGCATACCGAACAGTCTGAGAAGCTCACGAGCCTCTTCATCTGTCTTTGCTGTCGTAACAACTATAACATCCATTCCTCTGACTTTGTCAACCTTATCAAACTCTATCTCAGGGAAGATAAGCTGTTCCTTTATGCCAAGAGCATAATTGCCTCTGCCGTCGAATGAATCTGCGTTTACTCCTCTGAAGTCACGTACACGCGGAAGAGCGATGCTGATAAGTCTGTCAAGGAACTCATACATCTTATCTCCTCTGAGTGTTGTCTTGCATCCGATAGGCATACCCTCTCTGATCTTGAAGTTTGCTACAGATTTCTTTGCCTTTGTGACAATGGCCTTCTGTCCTGTGATCGTCTGAAGATCATTGATGGCTGATTCAAGGGATTTTGCGTTTTCTCTGGCTTCACCGACGCCCATGTTGAGAACGATCTTCTCAATCTTTGGGACTTGCATGATATTCTTGTATCCGAACTTTTCTTTCATTGCAGGTACAATGTCAGAATTGTATATGTCTTTAAGTCTACTCAACTTTATGAACCTCCTTCCCTAATCAGTCAATTGCTTCGTTAGACGATTTTGCATAACGAACCTTCTTGCCGTTTTCATCGATATAGAAACCGACTCTGGTAGCCTGTCCCTTATGTATATACATAACATTTGAGATATCGATGGAAGCTTCGCGGCTGACGATACCGCCGTCCTGTGTCTCTCTGCCCGGCTTGAGATGCTTCTTTACCATATTGACGCCTTCAACAACTACTCTTCCGTTCTTTGCGTCAACAGAAAGCACCTTGCCTTCTTTGTCTTTATCTTTTCCGGCGATAACCTTTACCATATCGCCTTTCTTTATCTTTAATGTTGCCATTTTCTACCTCCCTACAGCACTTCAGGTGCCAGAGAAACAATTTTCATGAACTGCTTCTCTCTGAGCTCTCTGGCAACCGGTCCGAAAATACGTGTTCCTGTCGGAGTTTTGTCCGCCTTGATGATAACTGCTGCGTTCTCATCGAATTTGATATATGAACCGTCTTTGCGGTGAGCACCCTTTACGGTACGTACCACTACTGCCTTGACAACATCGCCTTTTTTAACCATGCCGCCCGGTGTGGCATCCTTTACCGTAGCAACGATGATATCACCGATATTCGCATATCTTCTGGTAGAACCGCCAAGAACTCTTATGCACAAAATCTCTTTAGCGCCGGTATTGTCGGCAACTTTCAGTCTGCTTTCCTGCTGAATCATAACAAATTCTCCTTTCTACCGATTATTTAGCCTTTTCGATTATCTGAACAAGTCTCCACCTCTTGTCCTTTGAAAGGGGTCTTGTTTCCATGACTTTTACTGTATCGCCTACGCGGCATTCATTATTCTCATCATGTGCCTTCAGCTTGTAAGTTCTCTTTACGATCTTCTTGTACAGAGGATGTCTTACATTATCAACTACTGCAACTACGATAGTCTTATCCATCTTGTCGCTGATGACTTTGCCCGTACGGGTTTTTCTCAGATTTCTTTCCATGACATTTCCTCCTTCCTATTACTTTACAGCGTTGGCATTCTGTGTGATGACTGTCTGGATCCTGGCGATATTTCTTCTTACTTCCTTGATCCTGCCTGTATTCTCAAGCTGGTTTGTAGCATTCTGGAACCTCAAGTTGAAAAGCTCCTTCTTAGCTGCAACCAATTCCTCATTAAGCTCGGCAGCTGACTTGGATTTTAAATCTTCGATATATTTATTACTCTTCACTTGATTCACCGCCTTCCAGATCTGCCTTAGAAGCGATCTTACATTTGATAGGAAGCTTATGAGTAGCAAGTCTAAGTGCCTCTTTTGCAGCCTCCTCAGGTACGCCTGCGATCTCGAACATTACTCTGCCCGGCTTTACTACAGCTACCCAATACTCAAGAGATCCTTTACCTGAACCCATACGTGTCTCTGCAGGCTTTGCAGTTACAGGCTTGTCAGGGAATATCTTGATCCATACATGTCCGCCACGCTTTACGTATCTTGTCATGGCAACACGGGCAGCCTCTATCTGATTGGAAGTGATCCAGCCGGGTTCTGTTGCAACGATACCATACTCACCGTAAGTGATTGTATTGCCTCTCGTTGCCTTGCCCTTCATAGAACCGCGGAATTGTTTACGATGCTTTGATCTTTTTGGCATTAACATAATTATTTATCGCTCCCTTCCTTGTGTTCTTTTACCGGAAGTACCTCCCCTTTGTAGATCCAGACCTTAACGCCTACTTTACCATATGTGGTATCAGCCTCTGCAAATCCGTAGTCGATATCTGCACGAAGAGTCTGAAGAGGGATTGTTCCTTCGCTATAGAATTCCGTACGAGCCATATCAGCTCCGCCAAGTCTTCCTGAGCAGCTTGTCTTGATGCCCAGAGCTCCGGCCTTAAGTGTCTTGCTTATGGCCTGCTTCATAGCTCTTCTGAATGCTACACGGTTCTCGATCTGCTGAGCGATATTCTCAGCAACAAGCTGTGCATCCTTTTCCTGACGCTTTATCTCTACTACATCGACAACAACGTCCTTCTTGATGAGCTTCTTTACCTGGCCTCTGAGCTTCTCAACCTCAGCTCCGCCCTTTCCGATGATCACACCTGGCTTTGCTGCGAATACTCTGATCTTGATATTCTTATCAGAAGCTCTTTCAATTTCGATATTTGAAATTCCGGCATTGTATAATTTCTTTTTAAGGAATTTTCTGATCTGATAGTCCTCTGCGAGATTGTCAGCGAAGTCTTCCTCTGCATACCATTTGGAATTCCAGTCTTTTATCACGCCTACTCTCAGGCCGTGTGGATTAACTTTCTGTCCCATACATCCTCCTTATCTCTCGTCGAGCACGATCGTAATGTTGCTCAGACGATGTTCGATCCTATAAGCTCTGCCCTGTGCTCTCGGTCTGATCCTCTTCATTGTAGGTCCTTTATTTGCATAGCATTCAGCTACATAAAGGTTCTCCGGATTCATTCCGTTGTTATTCTGTGCATTGGCGATAGCCGATTCGAGCAGCTTCTTGATAATGGAAGCTCCGTATCTCGGATTGTATGTAAGGATTCCAAGTGCCTGATTTACATCTTTGCCTCTGACTGCGTCCAGTATATAGCATGCTTTCTGAACTGAGATTCTGGCAAGTGAAAGTTTAGCTGATGGCCTTGCATCCTTATTTGCATTTCTTTCTCTTTTTATTTGTGATCTGTGTCCTTTTGCCATGGATTAAACCTCCTTTCGAAACCTTGCTTATCTGGACTTCTTCTCATCTTTGCCATGACCGCGATATGTTCTCGTGGAAACGAACTCACCGAGCTTATGTCCTACCATATCCTCTGTAACATATACCGGAACATGTCTTCTTCCGTCATGAACTGCAATAGTATGTCCTATCATGATCGGAAAGATGGTTGAACGTCTTGACCAGGTCTTTACTACCTGCTTGTTTCCGGCGGCGTTCATTGCTTCTATCTTCTTAAGCAAACTTGCGTCTGCGAAAGGACCTTTTTTAAGTGATCTTGCCATGATACCCTCCTTACTTCATGTTTCTTCCATCTCTGCGACGGATGATAAGCTTGTTAGATGCTTTGTTCTTCTTTCTTGTGCGAAGACCAAGTGCAGGCTTGCCCCATGGTGTGCATGGGCCCGGACGTCCTATTCCGGCCTTGCCTTCGCCACCGCCGTGCGGATGGTCATTCGGGTTCATGACAGAACCGCGGACTGTAGGTCTGATACCCATATTTCTCTTGCGTCCTGCCTTACCGATATTTACAAGATCATGCTCAACATTTCCGACCTGTCCTATGGTAGCTCTGCATACTGCAGGAACCATTCTCATCTCGCCTGACGGAAGTCTGAGTGTGGCATACTTGCCTTCCTTAGCCATAAGCTGTGCACAGTTGCCCGCGCTTCTTACCATCTGTCCGCCCTTGCCGGGATAAAGCTCGATATTGTGGATCTCGGTACCTACCGGGATGTTCTCAAGCGGAAGGCAGTTGCCTACTCTTACCTCAGCCTCAGGTCCGTTCATGACTGTCATGCCGTCCGTAAGTCCAACCGGTGCGAGTATATATGCTTTCTCGCCGTCTGCATAACTGATAAGTGCTATATTTGCTGTTCTGTTAGGATCATATTCGATGCCGATAACCTTAGCAGGAATGCCGTCTTTTCTCCTCTTGAAGTCGATGACTCTGTACTGTCTTCTTGTTCCGCCGCCCTGATGCCTTACTGTGATCTTGCCTTGGTTATTTCTTCCGGCATTCTTTTTGCTTACTTCAAGAAGTGATCTTTCAGGCTCTTTTTTTGTAATTTCCTTTTTATCAAGGGCAGTCATCTGCCTTCTGGAAGGTGTATATGGGTTAAATGTCTTAATTCCCATAATCTTTCTCCTTTCAACTTCTCTGCGGATCTCATCATCTTATATATGAGGCTCCGCACAACATTTGTTCTCACGCTTGTCTGCGTATAATCGCTGCTTTTTTGCAGCCGGTCCGATTCCGTTTTGCCTCGGTTTACAGACCCTCGAATATCTCGATATCCTTGCTCTCGGCTGTCAGCTTGACAATGGCCTTCTTGGTCTCAGCAGCCTTGCCGATGACTCTGCCGCGTCTTCTTGTCTTAGGATGACGGTTCATAGTATTGACGCTCTCAACCTTTACACCGTCGAACATCTTTTCTACGGCTTCCTTGATCTGAGACTTGTTTGCATCAACATGAACAAGGAATGTATATTTCTTTTCAGCCATATCATTCATACTCTTTTCAGAGATTACAGGCTTAAGGATGACATCATAATATTTAAGATCTGCCATTATGCATACACCTCCTCGATCACTTCAAGAGCTGCCTTATCTATAACGACTGAATCATATTTGAGAATGTCAAATACATTTATCGTATTTGTTAAAGCTGTCTTGACATCTGGTATGTTTCTTGCCGAAAGGATAACATTCTTATCATTGTCCTTTAATACGATAAGTGCCTTTTCGATATTAAGTCCCTTCAGCATGCCTATCATGGTCTTTGTCTTGATCTCGTCGCATTTGATAGCATCTATAACATAGAGCTTCTCTTCGCTGACTCTGGATGAAAGAACGCTCTTAAGTGCAGCTCTCTTCTCCTTTTTGTTGAGTCTTATCTCGTAATCACGTGGCTTCGGTGCGAATACTACGCCGCCGCCTGTCCATTGTGGTGATCTGATAGATCCCTGACGGGCACGTCCTGTTCCCTTCTGTCTCCAAGGCTTCTTTCCGCCTCCGCTGACCTCGGAACGTGTCTTTGCGCTCTGTGTGCCCTGTCTCTTATTTGCAAGCTGTGCGATAACTGCCTGATGAACAAGATGCTCATTGATCTCTACGCCGAATACCGCATCACTCAGCTCTACATCGCCGACTACAGCGCCTTCCATATTGTAAACAGATACTGTTGACATCTGATTTCCTCCTCTCCGAATATTTACTCAGCTTTGACAGCGCTGCGTACTACAACGAGCGCCTTCTTAGGTCCGGGTACCGCACCCTTAACTAAGATCAGATTGTCTTCAGCGTCTACTCTTACTATCTCAAGATTCTGTACTGTTACTCTCTTAGCTCCCATATGGCCTGCCATATGCTTGCCCTTGAATACACGGCTCGGATCGGATGCGCTGCCGTTTGATCCGGCATGTCTGTGATATTTCGAACCATGCGCCATAGGTCCTCTGGACTGGCCATGTCTCTTGATGGCACCCTGGAAGCCCTTGCCCTTTGAGATGCCGCTCACATCGATCTTGTCTCCTGCCTCGAATACATCAGCCTTGATCTCATCCTTTACGGAATATTCTGATGCATTGTCGAGCTTCAGCTCCTTGATGAATCTCTTGTAAGGGATCTCGGCCTTGTCGAACTTGCCTCTGTCAGGTGAGTTGACAAGTGTCTCTCTCTTGTCTGTGAAGCCGACCTGTACAGCTTCATAGCCATCCTTCTCCATTGTCTTGACCTGTGTAACTACACATGGGCCTGCCTGGAGAACTGTGACCGGTGTAAGGACTCCGTCTTCGCCGAAGATCTGAGTCATACCGACCTTTGTCGCTAAAATAGCTTTCTTCATTCTAAAAATCCTCCTGTTAAACTACAGCGGAACACTCTTGTGTTCATACTAGAACAGCTTGTTCTCTGCAAAAATCTGCTGACTTTTTTCCTAATTAAAGGATATCAGGGTGTCAGCGCTCGATCATCTTAAGGTTGACATAAACTCCTGCGGGCATATCGAGCTTCTGGAGAGCCTCCATTGTCTTCTGGTTCGGAGCGATGACATCGATAAGTCTCTTATGTGTCTTCTGTTCGAACTGCTCGCGGGAATCCTTATACTTATGAGTTGCACGAAGGATCGTGATGACTTCCCTCTTTGTAGGAAGTGGAACGGGGCCGCTGACCTTAGCACCATTCTTCTTAACCGTCTCGATGATCTTCGCAGCAGACTGATCGATAAGCTTATGATCATATGCCTTAAGTGTGATTCTCATTACCTGATTTGCCATAATTTGTCGCCTCCTATTAGTACTTTGTAACCAGTACAACAAGTTGGTGACTGTACACTCTCCCGTGTGTGTCGCGCTCTTTTCATAAAAATATTGGCCGAAGTTGGCCAATTGCTGCGCACATACACGTCGTTTCCGTCTTAAGTGACGGACTGTTGATGGTATACAGTGACTTGTCGCCAGTTTTGAAAATTGACATTCGCTCCACGGAAAACCCGCTGTCATCTTGCGATACAGCGGCAACCTCACGCTTCACAGCTATCATGCCACAGCTGTGCTATCATATACCAAGCAGTCCGCCATTGCAAGCGTTTTTTCGTAAAAATTCAGGTTTTTTGGGGATTTTTTAGTTGATCTTCTCTGATGCCCATCTTCCCGATGCCCCGCACGGAAGGCACAGACCATTTGATGAAACAGGCAAGCCTATCTCATCGGATAAAGTATGTCCGCCGAATCTCGGCGTGAGCACACTCTCAAGCATATATGTCAGTACGCCTGCCTGCAGGCCCGTAGTATATGAATTGATCAAGAAAAAGAGAGGGTCATCACAAAGCAGCTGACTGCACAGGCATATCAGCTCAAAGATATTATCTTCTATCTTCCATATCTCGCCCTTAGGGCCCCTCCCGTATGAAGGAGGATCCATGATCACGGCATCATATCTGTTGCCGCGTCTGATCTCTCTTTGCACGAATTTGACGCAGTCATCGACTATCCATCTTGTATTCGTCTCATCGATGCCGCTTGCAAGAGCATTTTCCTTTGCCCATGAGACCATACCCTTAGATGCGTCTACATGAGTGACATGCGCGCCCGCCTTAGCTGCGGCACAGGTCGCACCGCCTGTATATGCGAAAAGGTTGAGTACCTTTATCCTGCGCCCTAACCTTCTCTGGTCACGGATGATAGCAGCGGTCCAATCCCAATTGACCGCCTGTTCCGGAAAAAGTCCCGTATGCTTGAAGCTGAACGGCTTTAGGTGGAAGGTAAGGCGTCCGTCCGGCATATCATATCCGATCTGCCATTGTTCCGGCAATGAGATGAATTCCCATTCGCCGCCGCCTTTTGAGGAACGGTGATATATGGCATTTGCCTTTTTCCATTTCTCAGGCGTCCTCGGTGTATTCCAAATAACCTGAGGATCGGGGCGCTGCAATATATAGCCGCCCCATCTCTCAAGCTTGTCTCCGCTTGACGCATCAAGCACTTCATAATCCTTCCAATTATCTGCGATCAGCATAAATCTTGATTCTTAAATGATACCGCCCAAATGAGGCACTGCGGTGCAATGCCTTATTTATTTTCTTCGGTCTCTTCCTCGATATCCTCTTCTATAATCCTGTCAAATTCCTTTGAGACCTTCTCGAATGTCGCATCGTCCTCGATATCGCCAAGCTCGAACTCATCCTCGCCTGTCTCAAAATATTCATAAAGATAGATATCTTCCTCTTCATCCTGAGAGCCTTCCTCTGCTACAGGACTGAGGGCGATATATTCCTTTCCTTCTACGGTAAATACGAAAAGTGCCTCGCAAAGAACCGATTCTCCGTCATCGAACTCAAGTGTTATAGTGGGATTTTCATATTCTTCCTGATCTTTATTTGTCAAATTATCCGCCATAATATACCTCCTTGCCTTCAGGGTTCGCGGCCTTTGCAAAGGCTTTTGTGCCTATGTCACTATTTTTGATACCGCATTTTATACATATTTATAATTTTATGGATTTTATCATTTAAAAGGCCATCTTACAATACAAAAATGGATTTATGCCTTATCCGGTCACTGCAGGGTAATCGCCTGCAGCTCTTCCACTTGGGCATTTTTCAGTACTGCGCGTGTGTGGTATGCCGCAAATGATGATAGCGAGGCTTTCGCCCAGAAGAGCACACTGGCAGTGACGGCGGGCGCTGTCTGAACCCGTAGGGCGAGCCATGCAGGAGCCGGAACGAATAAGCCGTGTGCGAGGAGCAGAAAACGCAGCTTGTCTTTGCAGCATATCTCGCACACGCGATTCAAGCTGAAATTCCGCTTTAACCTTCATCTGAATCAATAGTCGTCCCCGTAATCTCCAAAGTCATCGCCACTGCCGCCAAAATCGCAGCCGTCATTCCACTCATCGCAGGTGTCATCACTTTCGTCACAGATGTCGTCATCCTCGCTGCAGATATCATCATCCTCATCACAGATGTCATCATCTTCATCGAAAATGTCATCATCCTCTTCGCAGGCACCGTCAATACTTTCGCTTTCTTTTTCGGTTTCCATCATTCGCCTTATAAATTCATATTTCGTTGCGCGTTCGAAGGGACTCAGCTCACCATCATGATCATAATCGAACATTTTATCGAAAAAATTCATTGCATGTACTCCTTTGCCTGTTTATTTTAGGAAGGATATTGTTTGAACATCGGGCTGATTGCCGAACCGAACTCAAAAAGCAATATCCTTGTATGCATGAATTGGCTATATTGACGTTAAGTTAAAAAGAGAAAAGTCGGATTTCCTCAGAAAATCTCTATTTTCGGACTTTCGTATAAAGCACGGTCCGTACTTTATACGAAAGTCTTAAGAGTGGCTGATTATAGGCACCGTTCTTCCGTAAGCTGCGATCAGTATCCCCCTGCAGACCCGCACTGCTCTCAAACTGAGGATGACGATCCGCTCGTTAAGTATCAATGTGTGATTCCCCTACAAATCTGCACAGCTCTCAAACACCTATGAGGCTATGTACTCACTCTATATGTGTGATTCCCCTACAAATCTGCACAGCTCTCAAACGATAGGTCAACCGAGATTTGCTTAGAATAGTGTGATTCCCCTACAAATCTGCACAGCTCTCAAACACTACAACACATATAA
>CAZGVB010000018.1:0-27253 GCA_964528825.1 uncultured Parasporobacterium sp. | reverse complement strand
ACAAGAAGAATCTTACACCAGCGGTTCAAAAATTTGTCGAATACCTGTCTGATTCAAAATCAAACTTCTAACTTCACACTGAAGTAGCACTCCTTGACCGATGCTGGCCTTGCAGCCTTCATCAAGTGCTATAATCCTGTAAATCGTCACAATCGTACGAAAATATGGTCATAGGAAAGTGGCCTGATTTTCAATTGTCCAACCGGCTGGTTTTTAATGTACCCTAAACAGCTTTCGCATGCCAAGCTTCAGCGAGGATATGACGACTATAAGGCTGGAAATGTGCAAGATGCAAACACGAAACCTTCGACTAATTTATCGAAAATCAATTGATGCTTACTTAAGTCTGTGATATTATGAAGCAAAGCAAGGAGGTAGTTATTATGCCAACTATTACACCTATATCAGATTTAAGAAACTATGGCACTGTTTTAGATAAAGTGTCTGAAGGATCGCCGGTTTATCTCACAAGAAACGGTCATGGAGTTTATAGCATCAGAGACATACATGATGAGGAAAATTTTGAAAAAGCAGAAGCGATGATTCGCCTCTTGTGTGAACTGAATGCAGGGATAAGATCTGCAGAGGAAGAGGGATGGATTTCTGAAGAAGATTTCAGAGCTCATATCCACAATCGGAGGTATGAGCGCGGTGAAGTATAAAATACGTTATACGCCGGAAACTCAAAGAGATATGGATACAGTCTGGGATGGTATTTGGAAAGCGTCGTTAGATTATGATACGGCTGACAAGTATGTTGATGACTTTGTCGATGCCATAGTATTAAAGCAAAAATCACCTAAAACAGGTATACCATTGTATTATCGTGGACTTTTTACAGGATTTTATTCTGTGAGTTTTAAGGCTTATAAAGCCTTTTATCGTATTAATGATGGATATATTGAAGTTATACGCGTTCTTCTTGCTAAGATGGACTATTTGAAAATCCTATTCGGAGAAAGTGAATAAAAACCTGCTGACAAATTTGGTATATAATCACTCATGTAACTTAACAGATCGGAGAATGGATATGCTGAAGATTCTGCTTGTGGATGATGATCAGGATGCAATGAATATTACGCGGCGCGCACTTGAGCTTTTTGATAATGCGATGATCGTAGGTGAAGCTTATTCCGGTATGGAAGCGATGGAGTTTGTCAAAAAAAACGCTGTGGATCTGGTGCTGCTGGATATTGAAATGCAGGATATGAGCGGATTTGATGTTGCATCCTATCTTCATAATAGCTATCCGAAAATACAATATGTTTTTCTGACCGGTTATACGGACTTTGCCGTGGACGGCTATGCTTATCAGCCGCTGTCTTTTTTGGTAAAGCCGATCTCTGTTTCCAGACTTGAGAGGATTCTTGAGCTGGCAGAAGAAAAATGCAACGCTGCGGCGGAACCGTCAGCCCCGCATAGGCAGATCGGGCTGCATGTGGATGCAAGACTAGAAATCGTGGATGCGTCAGATGTGATATATCTTGAAACCGTCGGACGGAAGGTAAGAGTAGTATGTAGAGGCGGACGCGTGCTTGATTCCACCGAAACATTGAAAAAGCTCTATGCAATCTTTGAGGATTACGGATTTTACCGCTGCCATCAGTCCTTTGCGGTACAGCTTGACCAGATTGAATCAATAAGCACAGATATGTTTCGACGCTCTTATGCTATCAAGCTGCGTGACTGCGATAAGGAGATCCCGCTCAGCCGTGCTCATTTTGCGCCGCTGCGGGACATTCTGGAACGCCGCGGAATCCATATGGTCTGAGGAACAGCATCATGTCGGCAGATATTATTTCAGCATTTATGTCTATTTCTGTTTTTCTGACAGCATATTCTGCATACCTTGCTGCCTTTACGCTTGTTGTGCATGATCGGCGGCGCTGCGTCTATCTGGCGGCATTTCCGGCGCTCGCGGCCTTTGCTTCATTTCTTGCACCATGGCAGGTTCTGTCATATATTGCGGCTGCAATCTCTGTGCTTGGCGGTTTCTTCGTGCTGTTTTTGCTCTCTTGCCGCAATGTCGTTCTGTCATTCTCCGGAGGATTGTTGGCCGTTTCGTTTTGCCTCTTGGGACAGATCCTTTATGCAGTCCTTCCTGTACATACGTGGCAGTCGCTCATAGTGGGACCTGGCTATCTGCTTCTTGCGGGCATCCTGATCTGTTTTGGCATCACGATCTTTCCGGAAGATTATATTCTCACAAAAGAACAAAAGAGGGGCGTAGCATACCGGCAGATCTGGTTTTTCCCGGGACCGGTGCTTTTGATCGCATGGCAGATTTTTTTTCTGACTTCGACCAATGCACTGCATGAGCGGGTCCCGGCTCTTCTTGTATTCACAGTGCTGCTGCATCTTACGGTATTGCTGCTTCTGCGCACGCAGGTGATGGGATTGCAGGAGAGGATCGAGAATATCATCGATAAGCAATATCAGGCAGAGCTCTTGAACTTTATGCAGGTGATCCGTTCACAGCGGCACGACTTCAATTTTCACACACAGACCATCTGCGGCATGATAGAGGGCGGACGCTATGCCGAATGCAAAGCATATGTACAGAGTATGCTCCAAACTGTAAATAGTACAAATGATATTTTGCCTCTTTATCATCCTGCAGCCGGGGCATTGCTGAATACTTTCCGCGAAATGGCATTGCAAAAGGGTTTGCAGATGGACATTGAGATACATGACAATCTGCAATTTATTTCCACGGGTGTATACGAAACGAATACGATCTTGGGTAATCTGCTGCAAAATGCCATTGATGAGCTGGAGCTTCATCCGGAGATTGAATCGCGAACGATCCATGTGCTTATTCTAAAGCGCGGAAGGAACGATATCATAAAGGTATCGAACGATTGCCATCTCACACCGGAGGAGATGAGTAAGATATTTTTACCCGGATTTACGACAAAAAAATCACACGAGGGTTTGGGACTTGCCAATGCACTCCGTATTGCGGAAAGGTACGACGGCACGGTATATCCGGAATTTGAAGGAAAGACCGTGCATTTCATCGCAAAGATACCAATGAAATAGCCCAAATTCCCGGGAATAACGCCAAAATACGCAGCAATGGAAACTAAATGCGCATTTGGCGTTTTATTTTTTTGGAAATTAACTATATTTAAAGGGTTATATTGTAAATTCAACACCATATAAGGAGATACATTTTATGGTAAAAGTATTGAGGCTCTATGACTATACACATTGTCCTTTGCCGGGGAAGCTGTTCGAGATTAAGATCCCTCAGGAAAAGATTGATGAGCAGATTGAGAGGGCAGCAGAGCATTTTCTTGCCATTGAGGATCAGATGGGCGCGATCCAAAAGGGCGACATTGTCGCGATCAAGATTGCGAGCAGTGATATTACTCTTGCAAGCGAATGTGAGCGACTTTCGGTAGGTAAGGGATTTTTTGATAAGGATATCGAGGCGGTGCTGGTCGGAAAGAAAAAGGGCGATGTGTTTTCGGTCACTCAAAACGGCTCTCAGGCTGAGATCACAGTTCTGTGGGTAAGGCGCCGTGTAGTTCCGAAGTTTACGGACGCAATGGCAGCAGAGATGGGCATTGAAGATGTTGCCACCGTTCGGGAATACACGGACTATGTGACACAGGAGCTTGTAGAAGAGGATAAGGAGAAAAAACAGAATGTGATATGGCTCATGGTCAGCAAGGAATTGCTTGCCGAGAGCGAGTTTGAGGTTGACGAGGCTGAGATCGATGCACAATACAAAAAAGATATCACTTACCTGCAAGGGGAGTTGGAGGATGACTTCGAGGAGTATATGCAAGTCAAATACCACGGCAAGACCCTTGAGGAGAGCAAGCAGGGATTCAGAAGAGAGATAGAAAAGACTCTGAAGCTATGTGCTATTGCCGAGCCTATAGCAAAGGAAGAGGGCATAGAGTGGACAAAGGAAGCCTACGATGCCGTTATAGATGAGATGGTTAACGAGGAATATTCCAGGGAGGAGCTGGAGCAGAGCATGTCCTACGAGGATTATGTAAGGCAGCAGCTTGAGGAGTTCCTGCAGGGCAAGATTCTTGAATATTATGAGGATCGTTTCACCGTTACCATAGTTTGAGCGGGAGGTCTCTTATGAAAAAGGAAAAGCAAAAAGTCCGACAAACATGGAAGCCCCTCGGTCAGCTTATAAAAAAGACAAAGCTCCCGTACGGCGGCATAGTGTTGTGCATAGCGGCATCATTGCTGGTTGCACAGCTTAATTTAATGTTTCCATCATATACTGAGCAGATAATGGCCGGTGATTTTGACGCCGTCATTATTGTTGTGACCATCGCGGTTCTGGTAGCAGGTGCGTTTGCAGATGCACTGTATCAGTCCATATGCATGATTGTAAAGGGGCTTATCTCCAAACGCTTTCGTAATGCCGTTTGGAAAAAGGTACTTCGCCTTCCGGTGGGCAACTATAGCGAGGACGGCACATCAGAGATAATAAGTCGTGTAACCGAGGACACAACAAAGCTCAGTGACTTTTTTACAGACGATGTTGCGGGGCTTATATCCAATATTTACACGCTTGTCGGCACAACGGTCATCCTGCTTGGCTATGACTGGCATCTGGTAATAGCCGAGCTCATCATAATACCGATAATTATAGTGATCGGTATTATAAAGGGCCGTGTCGATTTTAAATGGAACAATATCCTACAGCTTCGTGTTGCAAAGCTTACAGGCAGCATTGCCGAAATCCTTGCCAATATTCCTCTCATAAAGACATTTGGGCAGGAAGAAAAGGCTGTCGGGAAAAGCAGAGAAATGACAGGCAAGCTCTACAAGACAAAGATGAAGATGACATGGATAGCCAACGGATTTTCTTCATTATCAACTCTTCTTACCGTAGCCGAGTCATTGATAGTCATCTTCTTTGGAATTTATCTCATCAGAAACGATATTATCACAGTGAGCATTTGGGTAGCATTTTACATGTATTCCACGAACCTTTCAGGCAGCGTGGATACCATGATGACCATTTGGGATGATCTTAAAACCGCTCAGGGTGCTATGCGCCGCATTTCGGAGCTCGCCTGCACGGACGAGGATCCATACGATAACGGCGAGGAGCTTAAATGCTGCGGTGAGGATATAAGCTTTGAGCATGTCTCATTTGGATATGAAGATAATAGCTCTGTCATAAAGGATCTGAGCTTTGTCGTGCCGCACGGGAAAACCACCGCTATCGTGGGTATGAGTGGTGCGGGCAAGAGTACCGTAATGAGTCTTTTGGAGCGTTTTTATGAGCCTACGGAGGGTAAGATATGCTATGGCACAAGGGATATCCGTGAATATACATTGCGTTCATGGCGTAAGGCGATCGGTTATGTTGCGCAGGATGCCGAGCTTATAGACGGCACCGTGCGAGACAATCTGTTGTATGCAATGGAGGCGCCCCTAAGTGATGAGGAAATCATGGAAAAGCTCGAGAGCATCGGCATGGCAGAGCTGCCCGGTGAGTTTGAATGCGGGCTTGACACCGAGGTCGGTGAGGACGGGGGCAATCTCTCCGGAGGTCAGCGTCAGCGCATAGCCGTTGCAAGAGTGCTGCTCGATCCGCCTGAAATAATCCTTCTCGACGAGGTTACATCCAATCTGGACGCATGTGCCGAGGAAAAAACCGAGACAGCTATTGAAACGTTGTTGAAGGGACAAACTGTTATAATGGTCACGCATAAGCTTCATGCTGCGCAGCAGGCCGATAATATCATTCTTCTCGATGCCGGACAAAAGCGTGAGAGCGGCACATACTCGCAGCTCATGGAAAATGGCGGCCTGTTTAAGGCAATGAGAGATGAGCAAACTAAGGAAGGAGGCTTGGCATGAAGAATAATGAAAAACGAAACAGCATGAAAAACTTCCTCCATCTGCTGAAGCTTGCAAAGCTGCCTTGGGGAAGGATCGTACTGTTCATCATTGCTTCCATAGCTATATCAACGCTTTCCGTCATGCTTCCTGAGGTTGCCGGTGAGATAATGGACGGCAACATCTTTGATAAATCACTCATTCGTACCTATACATGGGTCACGATCGTATCGGGTCTTGCATCTATAGCGATCGCGATATTCCAAGGCTGGATAATGAATCTGTGTGACAGAAATCTGCAGCAGTCCGTGAGCGAAAAGCTTATCAATATACCCATGAAACACTACCTTAAAATGAGTCCGTCATCACTCATTTCGCGTGTGACTATGGACACATCCATGGTGAGTTATCTGATCTTTTATCTTATATCTATGTTTACGATGATCTATACGCTGATCATCTCTCTTATTGAGGTATTTAAGATATCGTCAAAGATGACGCTGTCACTGCTGCTTGTGATCCCGTGGTCTGTAGTAGTCTGTATCATATCCGGGCGGCTGGTGAGCAATGCCAATGACAGGCGGCAGAGTGCATATTCAAAGCTGACGAATTATGTTGCCGACAGGCTGCTTAACATTAAGCTCATTAAGAGCAGCACTGCCGAGGATAAAGAGGTAAAGACAAACGAGAAGGTGACAGATGAGCTGTACCGTGCGGATAAAAAACTCGGACTTGTTCAGCTCATCGTACAGCCTCTTACATATTCTGCTTCAGCCCTGTGCAAGGCATTGATGCTCGTGTACGGCGGCGTGCTTGTCGCAAAGGGAGAGATAAGCGCCGGGGACCTTGTCACGCTGGTTATGTATCTTGAGATAATCCCCGTATATATTATTCAGCCGATCATGTGCTATGAAACCATCAAGGAAGTTCAAGGCATGAGTATGGAGGCTGGAATGATAACGAAGCTTCCGGATGAGTCTATGAAGTCAAAAATGTCATTTGCACTTGCTGATGCGGATATTCATTTTAACAACGTTTCCTTTGGTTACAATGACAGTAAGGTGCTCGACGGTGTGAGCTTCACGATTCCTAAGGGAAAGGTTACTGCCATAGTCGGCATGAACGGAGTCGGGAAAACTACCGTATTAAATATGCTTGAGCGATTTTATGAGCCGCTGGATGGAGAGATACTTTTCGGAAGCACACCTATAGGAGACATTCACCTGGACGAATGGAGAGAGGCTTTCGGATATATCCAGCAAAACAGTCCTCTTTTATCGTGCAGCATCAGGGAGAATATTTGTTTTGGGCTTGACCGCGCAGTGTCCGAGGAGGAGATCATTGATGCCGCAAAGCGCGCCAATGCTTATGATTTTATCATGGAGCTGCCGGAAGGCTTTGATACTGAAGTCGGCGAGGAGGGCGGCAAGCTCTCAGGCGGTGAACGTCAGCGTATAGCCATCGCGCGCACACTTATAAAAAATCCCGATTATCTCCTGCTTGATGAGGCAACGAGCAATCTTGACGCGAAGAATACGGCGGATGTGCAGGCAGCTATACGCAGCGCTGTAAAAGGACGCACAGCGATAATAGTTTCTCATAACATGAAGGAGATCCGCAACGCTGACAATATAATCGTAATAAATGACGGCAAGGTATCTTCTGTAGGCACACATGACGAGATTTACGGAAGTGATGCTGTATATACCACCTTCTGTGATCTGCAGGACAGTAAGGATTTATAGGCAAAATAAGCCGGAAAGGATATAATATGGACAGACATTTTGTATTTAAGACCGCGAAAGAGGTTTGTGCAGATGAGATAAGCTTCGATTATGTCGACGGATATATTTTCAATGTTGAGATAGTGGGTGGATGCGACGGCAACTCCCATGCGGTGATGAGCCTTGCCGAGGGCATGAAGGCCGAGGATGTCATCCGACGTACCCGCAATATCACCTGCCATGGCGGCAACTCATGCCCCAAGGAGCTTTCCAAGGCTATTGCCAAGTGTATTGAAGAAGCACAGAGGCAGGCAGAGGCTGAAGACCGAGCATAACGCGGTGGTGCAGCACATGTGTGGCAGGCACAAATGAGCAGAGTGATGCATGCCATATGAAAAAATATTTCACCTTGAGGGGAGAACATGGAGCAAAAAATCTATCAGGCCTATCTTGATATATTGAAGGAAGAGCTTGTTCCTGCTATGGGATGCACGGAGCCGATCGCCATAGCCTTGGCCGCGGCTAAGGCCCGTCAGGTTCTGGGCGCTTTGCCGGAGTGGATAAAGGTTTTGGCAAGTCCTAATATTATAAAAAATGTAAAAAGCGTCATCGTTCCCAATACAGGATCTCTGCGTGGTATCGAGGCGGCAGCTGTAGCAGGTGCTGTTGCCGGAAATGCCGACGAGGAGCTTCAGGTTCTGAGCCATGTAACAGAGGAGCAGATTGAAGAGATAGCAAAAGAGCTGCATACGATCCAAGTCGAGGTCTCGCCTTCGGATAATGGATATGTTTTCTATCTTCACGTTGCTGTATGCGGCGGCGGTCATACGGCAAGCGTTGAGATCACGGGCAATCATACCAATATTACTCGAATCGAAAAAGACGGAAAGGTAATGTTTGCATCCGAATATAAGGAGACGGGCACACAGACACAGACCGATCGCAGCGTGCTGAACGTGCGTGATATTATCGAGTTCGCAGATAATGTGAAGATAGAGGATATCGCACCTATCCTGGAGCGGCAGATCACATATAATACTGCGATTGCCGACGAAGGTTTGCGTGGAAATTGGGGAGCCAATATCGGCAATATTCTTCTTAAATCCTATGGCAGCAGCGTGCACAACCGCGCCAAAGCGTATGCGGCGGCAGGCTCGGATGCACGGATGAGCGGCTGTGAAATGCCTGTTATTATCAATTCGGGAAGCGGCAATCAAGGACTTACGGCATCTCTTCCGGTCATTGTATATGCCAAAGAGCTGGATGTCGGACGCAATATGCTCTATCGTGCACTGGTAATATCCAACCTCGTGACTGTTCATCTGAAAACCGGCATCGGTGCGCTCTCCGCATATTGCGGTGCTACAAGCGCAGGATGCGGCGCCGGTGCAGGTATTACATATCTTTACGGCGGAAAATATCATGAGATTTCCCATACCATTGTAAATGCGCTCGCCATCAATTCCGGCATGATCTGCGACGGCGCAAAGCCGAGCTGTGCGGCAAAGATTGCCTCTGCTGTGGAGGCGGGACTTCTGGGAATGCAGATGCAAAGCCATGACAGCCAGTTCTACGGCGGCGAGGGCATCGTAGTGAAGGGCGTGGAAAATACCATCCGCAATGTCAATTCCCTTGCTCATGACGGTATGAGGGAAACCGACCGTGTTATCATACAAATGATGACAGAAAAATAAATAAGTCCGACAGATTGAAAAGTCTGCATGACGGATAATACAGATCAGCAAAGTAAGATCTCAGTCGGCATAGCTTACACGCGCAGTGCCAAGCCTACCTGAATGAAAGATTTGCAGGAAATTGCCTGATAATGACTTACGGATAGAGAAGGCATTTGATCAGCATTTGATCAGCATTTGATAAAGACAGCATTTGGCTGTCTTTATTCTTTTTTTGAGATATAATAGGAGGAAAATATCAATAAAAATATCAAGCGGGGAAAAAATGAACAGACAAAAGGCAGAAAATGAGAAGATAAAACAAGGCTTTTTTAAAGGCGAGCGCCCTTTGTTTGCAGGCAGCGATCTGCATATAGAGGATACCGTTTTTGCGCAGGGTGAATCACCTCTTAAGGAAAGCACCGATATTGAGCTTGACGGGAGCATATTTCAATGGAAATATCCGCTGTGGTATAGCAAAAATGTTGCGGTAAGGGACTGCGCATGGCAGGAAATGGCAAGAGCCGGAGTATGGTATACGGATGATATCACCGTAGAGAACAGCCTGATAGAGGCACCAAAAAATTTTCGCAGATGTCACAGGCTGTCACTTGGTCATGTATCCATGCCGAATGCCGCGGAGACATTGTGGCACTGTGACGGCGTTGTCATGAATGATGTGACGGCAAAGGGAGATTATTTCGCCATGAACAGCAGCAACATGGAGATCGACAATTTTGAGCTCATCGGCAATTATTCCTTCGACGGCGCGAAAAATGTAAAGATAAGTCATGCGAAAATGCTGTCAAAGGATGCCTTTTGGAACAGCGAGAATGTGACTGTATATGATTCGTTCATCTCGGGTGAATATCTCGGATGGAATGCGAAAAATCTGACACTCATCAATTGCACCGTGGAAAGCCTTCAGGGAATGTGCTATATCGAAGGTCTGGTAATGAAAAATTGCAAGCTTTTAAATACAACGCTCGCATTTGAATATTCATCGGTAGATGTGGATATAAAGGGCAGGGTCGACAGCATCCTGAATCCGTTATCCGGCAGGATATGTGCAGATGCTATAGGCGAGCTGATCATAGAATCCGAAAGGGTAGATGAGAAAAAGACTCAGATCATATGCTCTGATATCAAAAAAAGATCTGATCATTTTTCCATATCTGATTAAATGAACACATCCATAAGAATGTTGGCGGTATATTGAATGATTGGCGGCATAAAGATTGATTGGCAGTATATAGATAATTGATGGTATAAAGATAATTGATGGTATAAAGATAATTGATGGCATAAAGATAGTTGATGATATAAAGATAATTGCCGGTATAAAGAATAATTGAAGGAAAAATATATGTCTTACGATTTTGACAGGATAATAGAGCGCAGAGGCACTGATTGTGCCAAGTGGAATGTAGCGGATGGTGAGCTGCCTATGTGGGTGGCGGATATGGATTTTCGGACGGCACCGGAGATAATAGAGGCAGTAAAGGCGCGCGCCGAGCATGGCTGCTACGGATATGCCGATATTCCGAATGAATGGTATCAGGCATATATAGACTGGTGGAAGGTGCGCCACGATTTTGCAATGGAAAAAGAATGGCTGATGTTCTGTACGGGTGTGGTACCTGCTATTTCATCTGTTATAAGAAAGCTTACGACGCCGGCAGAGAAGGTATTGGTGCAGACGCCGGTATATAATATATTTTTCAATTCCATCATCAATAACGGAAGGCTTATCGCAGAGAACAGGCTTAAGTTTGACGGCAAAGAATATAAGATAGATTTTGACGATCTTGAGAAGAAGCTGTCCGATCCTCAGACAACGATGATGATATTATGCAACCCGCATAACCCGATAGGCAGGATATGGGACAGAGATACATTGCAGAAAATAGGTGAGCTTTGCTATGAAAATCATGTAGTAGTGATCTCCGATGAGATACATTGCGATCTGACGGATCCGGGAAGGTCTTACCAGCCATTTGCCGCCGTATCGGATATCTGCAGAGATAACAGCATCACATGCATAGCTCCGACAAAGTCATTCAATCTGGCGGGTATCCAAACGGCCGCCATATCAGTACCGAATGAGCAGCTGCGTCACAAGGTATGGCGCGGCATCAATACAGATGAGGTAGCGGAGGCAAATGTCTTCGCCGCAGATGCGGCAATTGCGGCATTTACAAAGGGCGCAGGGTGGCTTGACAGCCTGAGAGAATATATTTACGAAAATAAGCAATATGCGATCGAATTTATAAATAATGAGATCCCCGAGGTGCAGGTCGTCTCCTCGGATGCAACATATCTGCTTTGGATATATTGCAGGCAAATGGCAGGATATGCAAAGGACAGTGCAAAATATATCAGAGAAAAAACAGGACTTTATCTTTCCGCAGGCAGCGCATACGGCAGCGGCGGTGAGGATTTCCTGCGAATGAATATAGCATGCCCTCGCAGCACCTTAAAGGACGGTCTTGAAAGACTGCGGACGGGCACTTGCGGGTACTGCCGGGAATATAAGTAAATGCCGAAAATAGCGTTGCTGCAGGATAATTGTCTGCGATCTTCTCATACGGACGAACCTTAATATTGCTCGTATGCGCTATGCTGATCGAAATCTTACTTTGAGAAATATAGCGAAGAATGAAGTCCCAGAAGAAGTAAAAAAAGGCTGCTGCACTATCGATCAACCGATAATGCAGCAGCCCATTTTCATTAAAGTGTCTGAGGTTAACCGCCGAATAAAGGTGTTATAGGGGGTTATAGGACAAAACGTGTTGATGGCCCATCCCAGCCATCAAAGCGAATTTATCTGCCGAAAGCCTCGGTCCTACTTGCTGATAGGCCATGGCTCAAAGGTCGTTTCTCTTTGTGCCGCATACAGGGCAGAAGATGGAATTCGGTGAAAGCTCGTGGCCGCATGATGCACAGAAGATTCTTGCAGGAGCGCCGGGTGAAGGTATATCGTTCTTTGCAGGGGAAGCATCCTGCACAGGTGCATCCGCAGCTGTTTCTGTCTTATCCATGGAATTACCCGACTTAGAAGAGCTTGTAAAGTAAAGAGCCAATAAGAGTACAAAAAGTGTCGTCAGACTGTATGAGAAAAACCAATTAAGTCCGTAAAAGAATGAGCCGTAAACAGCTTTTGCTATAAATGTAAATAGAAATGCTGAGCCGAAGATCGCACCCGGGATAAACCACAGTTTCTTGAGGACCTTTGCGAAGCCGTTTGCTTTTGCACCCATTATGAAGAAAATAATAAGGCATGCAAAAGCGGAAAGCTCAAACAAACAATCGACAATGACAAGTATACTGTAGTAGATCGGATAATAATGGCGTGTCATGATCACGATATTGTAGATCAGGGCGTACAGGGCATATGTGGAGTTGAGTGCCAGACCGATAAGAACAAAGAGCTTGTTCTTGTGAGCAAACAGCTCAAATGCCAGCAATCCGAAGCCGCCTATGTTGACAAGTCCGAAAAAGATGACAACAAACGGGCTTATTCCTATGGCCGATGCAATGACAGATGTATTCCATATCGCAAGCAATGCCGCGAGGCCGGCGATTATCGGAAATTGCGGATTGGTTAATTTTTCTTTCATAATGGTTCTCCTGTCGAAATTATTAAAAGATATTCAATATCACGATGCGGTCAGATAAGACCGCCTATAGCAACATTGTAACGATTCTTATGACAAAATGCCATATTATTTTTGAGCATTTCATTTACAGGTTCGCCCATAACCCATTCATACGGACGCTGTACACGTATGATGCCAATTATGATTTTACTTTATTAAAGCTTTCCTCAAGAGCGGTACGCACATTTGCACCTATGACATGAGTCGTGACCGACTTTACTTCTTCCGTAGGTATAAAAAGAACGATATCAAGATAAATATCGGTATGTCTCCTGAAGACATTTTTATGAATCTGTTCTGTGCCCTGCAGAGACATTACGGCTATCGGGCAGTTTGCCTTTTGTGCGATAAAGAATACTCCGTCATGAAAGGGCAGCATTTCCGTGCTTTTGCTTCTTGTCCCCTCGGGATAGACTCCTATAGATACCTCGCCGCTTTTGATAAGCTTGGAAGCTGTATTAAATGTCACAAGAGCATTTCTCGGATTCTCGCGGTCGATCATCAAAAAACAGCACTTGCGTATGATCCTTCCGAAGAAGGGAATGGAGAAGTTGGCCTTTTTCGATATGAAGGCGACCTGCCATGGCTTGAGAGCAAGCCATTCGATGATAGGATCGAAGTTGGAACGGTGGTTGCCGACAAAAAGGATCTTTTGATCCTTCGGGAGCATCTCAAGGCCGCTTGTATGTACCCTGACACCGAGAAGCTTCAGCACGGGAGCGGAGATACCGTAAAGAAGACCGCGGTAGAAGGGACTGTTTTTCGTATATTCTTTTTTCGGATTAACGCAAAGACTGCAGATCGCTATAAAACATATATATGACAGGATGATCGCAGCTATGCCGAGCAGTATATATATAAATATCATTTTTCCGTCTCATTATGCCTCTATACTGTATTCTGTAACACCGGATATGGTCTCACCGTCTATCTGAAGAGGTGTAGGTTCATCAAACCTGACCTGCACAGAGGCGCCTTCAAGAATGGCGATCTGCTTTGTATGTTTCAGATGCTTGCCGCTGAAGATGGATGGAAATATCATCAATGCTTTCAGCTTGCCTACATTATGAAATACCAGTACGGATATCTTGCCGTCTTCTCTGAGCCTGTCCTGCTGTGGCGTGGGCATCATCCCGCCGCCGTAGAATCTGCCGTTCATGGCTGTAGCGAGCCAGACCTTTTTGTATGAATATTGCTTCCCGTCCACGATAACCTGTGCATTTCTCGGCTTAAAATGAAAGAGCAGGCCGAAGATAGCTATCTTTGTATAATTGATCACCTTGGGCTTTTCTCTTTTTTTATTTTCTATGCGCATTGCATCGCCGCATTCGCAGCAATATCCGTCTATGCCAAATCCGACATTATTGAGAAACAGGCGTGTCATACCATTTACAGTCACCCTTGGAAGATCCTTAAGATATCTGTTGATATTTTTATCGCTCTTCTTGAAGGGCTCCTGACCGATATCCCTTGCAAAATCATTTCCGGTGCCTGTCGGGATGTAATATATATCGTTGCAAAGCTCCGTCTTGTCAATGTCATTTATAAAATGATTCAATGTACCGTCGCCGCCGCAGATAGTGACAGATGCATCAGGCTCAAGTCCGTCAAAGAAGGCATGGAGGTCCTTTATTTCGCAGATGTTAAGAATCTCGGCACAAGGAGATGCCTCTTTAAGGCCGTTTATTGCTTTCTTTGTGTCGGCTTCGTTTGCACTTGGATTATAAAGTATATATTCTTTTGGCATATTGCATTTTCCTTTGGGTGCGCTGGTTATCAAGCTCGTTGTCAAGCTGTTTGTCGGTAAATTTTACAAAAATTATTGCCGGCGCAACTGCTGCATGGCAGAGGAGCCTTTTACTCATTCAGGCAGTTTTTTATTTTGATCAGGATATTTTTTCCAATATAAGCTTCAGAGCGTCTTCAGGCAGCGTAGTGTCCTTTACGAGCTTTTCCATCGGGCAGATATCTGTCCGGTCTTCATTCAATATATTGTCTACAAGCTCGCCGTAAGGCGCTAAGATACAGTAGGATGAGAGCATATGATATCCCGGGGCGCTCATTACCTGTGCATATATAGACTTAATGCCGAGCAGAGCATAGAGCATAGCAGGCGCCTTGCCCACCACCTTGTCGGCCGCGGCATAGCCCTTAAGATCGGTGCCTGACTGTATATGCTTAAGCAGCGGTGCAAGTCCGCGCTCTGTCTCTGTTATAACAGAATCACCTTTGCAGAAAACACATGTATAATTGCCGGTTTTTAATAAATTTTTAGCCTTAACCTGATCGGTATCCATTATTTATTATTTCCTTTCTCTATGCGATATATGATGAGCGGTATCAGCAGCCATTGCAATACAATGCCGAATAAGCCCGTTCTGATGCTCGTCCAAATGACTGATACCGGCAGTGAGCTTATATTTAAGAGCTGCGTTGCCGCAAGAATGGCGGCGGCTCTGATCATTCGTCCGCCGATCTGGATAATTACTACCTTTATAAATGTATGTATCTTAAGCTCACGCAGCATGCCTGCAAGAAGACCGTATACAAAAAGCTCTATCATCATAAAGGGCAGCATCTGCATGGCAGGCATATCCGTGAGCATGTAGCTTATAAGGGGACTCAGCAATCCGGCACAGCAGCCTGCCCACGGACCTATGATAAGGCCGACCAGAATGACGGGAAGGTGCATCGGAAGCAATATCTCTCCGAGAGCGGTATTTATGCCGGATACGGCGCCAAGCACATGAAAGATCTGCGGCAATATGACGGCGGCAGCCATAGCACAGCCTCCGGCTATCATCTGTGTCCCTACGGAAAAACGTTTTTTGGGAATGTCATTCATTATGGCGGATGTCATGGCAAAGCCTCCTTGAGTGTACATTTTCTTTGATGTCTTGTCCGGCGCAGGCCGTGCGGCTCTTGGCCCTGTAATCATGCTGACCGTGCAGCTGACAAAGCATTGCTTTTATCGTATTTAAAATACCAAAGGATTATAACACATGTATAGTGATTTTGGCATCTCGGGCTATGCTTTTTGACGGTTGTGTTATTGCAGCATATCATCACAAGCGCGCAGCACCAAAGTTCGTTTGTACGAAAGATTTGCGGGCGATTGTCCTGCAGTGACCGGAAAATAACAAAAGTTTTAAATAATATTTACAAATAAAATCCGGATAGGTATAATTGATGCGATTTTTTACGGGTATGAAGTGGATATTTTGCCTGAATATCCGAAGATGAAAGAGGGACTCTATTGACCGAGAAAGAATTAAAAAGGCTGAACAGAGCTGAGCTTTTAGAGATGCTTATCGCTCAGAGCAGGACACTCTCGAAGGTGGAAGAGGAGCTCGATGAGACCAGGGCAAAGCTTGAGGAAGCTCAGGCAGAGCTCGAGAAAAAGAATATAGCAGTCAGATCCTCAGGGACTCTTGCCGAGGCCGCACTTAAGGTGAGCGGGATATTCGAGGATGCGGACAGAGCCGCAGCATTGTATATAGAGAATGCCAAAGCAAAGGAAAAAGAGGCAAAGGAACTGCTTATTAAGGCAAAGAAGATCATGGACAAGGTCAAAAAGATCTCCGGTGAGTAGCAGGCATATCGTCATATAGAAAAATGAGAGAGAATGAGAGCAGGGAGCTTCCGACCGTCGAGGAATTGAGCGAGGAGCTTAAAAGAGAGAAATTCAAGCGTAAATACAGATCGGTGCTCCGCAGCACGATATTTACATTAATAACGGTCGCGGCGATCAGTGTTCTTGTGGCAACGCTTATCCTGCCGGTTCTGCAGATCTACGGGTCTTCTATGAGCCCGAATCTCGGAGAGGGAGACATAGTAGTATCTGTAAAGACAAATACATTTGAAAAAGGCGACATTATAGCTTTTTATTATAACAACAGGGTTTTGGTAAAGCGTATCATCGGCATGCCGGGAGACAGCATAGTGATAGATGACGACGGCAATGTCTACGTAAACAATGAGCTTTTGGACGAGCCCTATCTGGAGGAGAAATCTCCGGGAACGACAGATCTGGAATATCCGTATACGGTTCCGCAAAATGCATATTTTGTACTGGGCGATCACAGGGAGACGAGCGTGGATTCACGTAATTCACTCATAGGCTGTATAGACTCAGAGGAGATCGTAGGCAAGATAGTATTTCGCGTATGGCCGTTATCGGGCTTAGGCAGTATAGAGTAGGTGAGCTTGACAATGAATAAAGATATTCGAACACAGGCAGAAAAATTAAATAAAGACCATCGAAAAAGACATTTGTGGTATAGGATCCTGTCTATACCGATATGTCTTGTTGTATTTGTTACGACATATGCGATGATCCTTCCGGCAATTACACTTGAATCCACGCAGGATACATATTGCGGCAAGGAAGAGCATACGCATACGGATGAATGCTATGAGGTGCCGGGCGTTCCGGAGTATACCTTAATGCAATGCGCTGCGCAGGAGTCGCTCCATGTACATACAGATGAGTGCTATGACGGCGGCAATGAGCCCGTATGCGGTGAGGCGGATTATATCATCCATAAGCATATTGACAGCTGCTTCGATGACAACGGCGAGCTTATATGTACGCTTCCCGAAAATGACGAGCATACAGAGCATACGGCAGCTTGCTATGACGAGAACGGAAAGCTCATATGCAATATGACAAAGGGCATCTCTCATCAGCATACAGAGGATTGCTTCGTAACAGTTGCACAGGTAGAGCCGCAAGGGCTTATATGCGATAAAGAGGAACATATACATACAGCCGAGTGCCTTGAGCCTAAGGCAGGCTCGGGCAATTCATTTATAGGCCTGCTTGAGACACAGCCGGCTGCGGTATCCGACGGTGATACATCGGCTGCGGTAGCGGGAACGGAAAGCTATACTCGTACTTATGAAAACAGTGCGGGAATGCAGGTCAAGATCACAGGAACGGCCTATTCAGATAAGGCGACATCGCAGATAGAGAGCATATTCGCAGGTACTGATAATGCGGGGAGCTCGGATAATGACGGCAGGGTTCTTACCGACAAGTCGGTCATCTACGGCGACGACGACTACGGTGCATTTTCAAACTATGATAAAAACACATTTTCGGTAACGCTCTCGGCGCTCGGTCAGCAATATGAAAATACAAAGAGTAAGACAGTCAAGTCACCGCTCGATGTAGTCTTTATTCTTGACACATCGGGCTCAATGGTAACAGATGGCAAGACGAGAGGAAAGGATGCAGTAGATACGCTTAATGAGCTGGCACAATATATCATGGAGCTCAATGAATATAACCGCTTCGGTGTTGCAACCTTCTCCTCGACATATAACAGTGAATACAGCAATGACTTTGATGCTAATGAACTGCTGCCGATAGATTCATATCCGAATGCCAAGGGAAATGATATCCTATCATATACGGCAGGTACTTCAAGAGCTGATTATTATAACAGTACTGTGTCAGTAAATACATCTGTTTCGGGAACGTCTGACAAGAATACTACAAATTTCTTCGGTGGTACTTATACGACAGCCGGCTATTATCAGGCTGCACAGATGCTCACAAAAACGACCGAAAAGGCTGTCGATGTAGATGGTGTGAAAATGAATCGTATTCCTATCATCATTCTCATCACAGACGGTGCGACAACATATAGCTCAAACGGAACGAACAAATATGAGTATAGCTCGTCAAAGAGCGGCACGGGCAGTGCAACGAGCAATGACGATTTGTTCTATACGATTCTTTCCGCATATCATTATAAGGCGCAGGTGTCGGCTGCATATTTTAATAATGCAAAGCTATATACTATCGGTATCGGTGTAGATACGGATGCGACAGCGGATATCACAGTCAAGACGATACTCGATCCGACAGATGCAAATATCAACGCACTCGGAAGCACCTATAATACTGCAAAAAATAATTTAAAGAACAAGACAAACTTCCCGACGAATTATACGGATCAGCACAAAACTGAATTTTATTTTTGTGACGGAACGTATACGACGCAGTCATTCAATCCGAATCTGACTGATCGTATAAAGCAGATGATTCGAGTAAATATGTCGGAATATGTCTACTCAAGCAGTCAATATACGCAGACTGATGTCACAATGACAGACGAGATCGGTGCCGGCATGGAGATCAAGACCGATAAGGGACTGGTCCTCAGATATAACGGAAAGAATTATCAGCTTACACTTACAGAAACAAAAGACGGCACAAGTACATATTGTTACAGCGGAACCGACAAGGTAAAGGCAAATCAATATGGCGATGAGGTATCCCTCTCGGGTATCAAGGTCATTATTGATAAGACATCTGATGGCAATCAGCGTATCACATGGGATATCCCTTCAGGGCTATTGCCGGAATATACGCATGCGCGTACAGATATCTGGTATTATCAGATGCTTCCGGTAAGACTCATGTATCAGGTCGGCCTGACAGAGGAGTCGCAGAAGAAGATAGACGCGATGGATGAAGATTCCGACAATCTGATCTTCTATACCAACGCTGCCGATATAGATAATGCTACGGCGATCATCATGCCGAATGAGTCGTCAGAAGAAGTCGCAGACAACCCGTATTACTTTGCCGATGATTACGCTCCGGAATCCTTTGACAAGGAAGAGAATACGACATATACGAGATCGACATATCTGGAGGTCTCCGCGGTAGATGCGCAAAAGCAGGTAATCTTCACAATGGGCAACAATGGCAAGCTTGTCTTCTCGTCAGCAACAAAGACGCCGGATCCTGCAAGTGATAAGACATCTGTCACTGTGAAAAAGGTCTGGAAGGATAAGGACGGAAATATCATCACGGATGAAGAGTCCCGGGCAGAGCTTCCTGATGTCATGATATCAGTAAAGGCCGACGGAAAGACATATGCCTCCTATGCAATCGGTGCAGGGGATAATTGGCAATATACATTCAAAGACCTCCCGACAAAGAATAAGGACGGGTCGGACATCGTCTGGACGGTAGACGAGAAGGAAGACGCCAACTATGAAAAAGAAAGCATTGAGCTGACGGATCAGACGGATGCGTCAAAGACCGTGACAGCTCTTGAAGACGGCGGCATCTATATCTTCAGCAGCAATAATTATTCACTTGCCAACGCAAGCGGAAATTCAATAACCGGCAGGAACGGAGAAAATACAGATACAGCACTTCAATGGAAAGCCATAGCTCAGACTGGCGGCACATTCAGGCTGCAGAATGTATCGACGGGAAATTATCTTGCGGGATACCATAGTAGAAACAGTTATTCTCTTACGGCTGATGACGGAAGCAACACGGGCTATTCCTATAATTGGACGTTGAGCAACGGATATCTTTCCGCAACGATAAATGATAATTCAAGATATATCAGCTTAAGTAGCAGCAGTGTGAGTCTGGCAAGAAATCAGAATTCTGCGACATCATTTATAGTCACAAAGAAGGAGACACCTACATATACCTTCACGGTCACCAATAAGGCCATAAGCTCTGTAACTCTTACTGTCAAGAAGGTCGTGCAGGCGACGGATACGAGCGGATCATTTGAGTTTGAAGCTTCATGGACGGATGAACAGCAGCAGCCGCAGACGAAGACATTCTCGCTTCAGAATAATGAAAGCCATACCATAGAAGGCATACCTGACGGAGCTGTGGTAAAGATAAAGGAGCTTGGCTCTGACGGATATGTGGTCTCATTTATAAAAGGAGAGAGCAAGCAAAGCGGCCTGAGTGAATATACGATCACGATGACAGAGGATGCGGAGGTGACCGTACAGAATACAGCCGGAGTGATATTGCCGGAAACAGGCGGCAGAGGTGTCACCATTTATATATGTATCGGTCTTGCATTGATGCTTATGGCGGCATCTGCTGGAGTCCTCCTTATCGTGCGGATGCGCAGAAGAGAAAACAGCAGATAATGAAGCATCTGCATGTTAGGGGAAAGCCGTACGGTGGTGCCGTAGACTACGCTATATGGCAATGTTATATGAAGACCATATGATCATGCTAAATGACAATATTGTATGAAGATCGTAAGTACACGTTTTTGACAATATTGGAAAAATATATGAATACAAATAAACAATATAAAAATGAAGGGAATATCGTTATGAAAACTGCAAAAAGAATCTTATCTGTTCTTGTTGTATTCGCAATGCTTATGACTATGAGTATTGCCGTCTTTGCGGCGGGAAATGATGGCAAGATCACCATCACCAATCCGCAGTCCGGAGCTACATATAAGGCTTACAAGGTATTTGACGTAACCTACGATGAGAACGGCAACTATGCATATACCGCATCTAAGGCCATCAAGACTTTACTTGATGGCAATGTAGAAGGCCTTAAATTTGTTGAGAATGTAAATGACACATTTACTGTTACCCAGGAAGGCACATTCTCACCGGCCACACTTGCAAAATATATAAAGGACAACCTTAATACATTTGAGGCAGCATTTGATTTCAGCAAGGACTTTAGCGCAGATGGCAATACCATGGTAGCTGATGAGCTTGAGAGAGGATATTATTTCGTATCAAGCAGCCAGGGTACGGTATGTGAGCTCGTAACTGCAAAAAGCGTTGAGATAAAGGACAAGAACGAGGCACCGGCTATCGAAAAGACAATCGTAGACGCAGACAATACAGTTGAGGTAGGAGAGGTCCTTACATTCAATATCACAGGCAAGGTTCCCGTAACTACAGGTTATACGACTTATACATATAAAGTAAGTGATACGATGTCTGAAGGACTTACCTTCAACAAGGATGTTAAGGTACTTATCAACGGCTCAGATGAGACGGCCAATCTGGCAAGTAGTACGATTATTGAAGATGACGGCTTTTCATCAACTATCGATATGACAAAGTATCAGAATGATGTAGATAAGGTCGTAAAGATCGAATATACTGCTACAGTAAATGAAAAAGCTATAGACAGAGATGCTGAGCATAATAATGCGACGCTGACATACAGCAACGATCCTGCGGACGGTACAAGCACAGGCACATCCGATAAGACAGTCAATATATACAGCTATAATATCAATATTGACAAATATGATTCGACGGATGGAACCGTAAAGCTTGCAGGTGCAAAGTTCGTTCTTAAGAATTCAAATAACAAATACTACAAGTATGATGCAACAGCAAAGAAGGTATCCTGGGTTGATACAAAGAGCGCTGCAACTGAGGTTACAACCGATGAAAACGGATCGGCAAGCTTCAACGGTATTGCGGCAGGCACATACTATCTTGAGGAGACAGCGGCACCTGAAGGATACAATCCTCTTTCAAAGGATACCAATATCGAGATAACGATCAGTGAGAATGAGGAGCATGCCGCTACGATCGACGGTAAGTCAACACAGTTAAGCCAGACACTCTCTGCAACGGCACAGATCGCAAACTCCACGGGAACAGTACTTCCTGAGACAGGTAATAAAGGCACTATGATATTCATCATCATCGGTGGTATCGCAGTACTTGCCGCAGGCATCATTCTTATAACCAATAAGAGAATGAAAAAGGAATCTTTCTAAAAGATAAATGAAATACGGGAGGCGGGATAGAAGGCCTGCCTCCCGATAAAACAGCGCATTCACTCATATGCGCACAACGGATAAGCGGAAGGCACAAACGGGGTCTTTAATGAGAAAACGAAAGATCGTAACGATCATATTGCTCATTATATTTTTCGTCGGTCTCTCGGTGCTGCTCTATCCTTCGATCAGCAGCTATTGGAACTCGATAACTCAGTCCAGAGCGGTCGTGGATTACGATACGATAATTGAAAGCCTTACAGCGAAAGACTATTCAAAATATTTCGAACAGGCGCAGGAATACAATGAACAGCTGTCCCGGCTGAGTTTTCCTCTTTCGGATTATGAGACTGTAGATGGATACGAGGATAGTCTGAATGTAAGCGGCGACGGCGTGATGGGCTATATAGATATAGACAAGATACAGGTTAAGCTGCCGATATATCACGGAACGGACGCGTCCATACTTAATAATGCCTGCGGACATTTGCAGGGTTCAAGCCTTCCGACGGGAGAGGTAGGCACACATGTCGTACTTTCGGCGCACAGAGGACTGCCGTCGGCGAGACTCTTTACCGACCTGGACAGGCTTGAGGTGGGAGATACGTTCCGTATCACGGTGCTTGATACGTCGTTTGTATATGAGATAGATCAGATAAAGACCGTATTGCCGGATGATGTGAGTGATCTCCTCATAGACCCGGATGAGGAATATTGTACTCTCGTCACATGCACGCCTTATGGTATCAATACGCACAGGCTGCTTGTGAGAGGTCACAGAATAGGATCTGAAGATCTGCGCAGCTTGAATGTGGTATCTGAGGCATATATCATTGACAGATTGGTCGTTACGCCTATTGTGGCGCTTCCGATGATTCTGATACTTATAATATATGTATTTGTAAAGCCATCTAAAAAGCGTCTGCCGATAAATGATGACGGCGAGATCGAGGATGATACGGGGAAGGATAAAGTTTAATTATGAAAAGAAAAACAGGAAAAGCCTTCAATTTAATATTTACATCGGTCATGCTCCAAGCTCTCCTGCTCACTGCAAATGTGATGACAGTGTCGGCCTCATCGACGACTGACACAGCGCAGCCTCCCATCATCAGTGAAGACTGCTCGCTTGAGATCACATACTCATCAGAGGAAACAGTATTTGCGGGTGAAGATATCTGCTTGTGGCATGTAGCGGATCTTACAGAGGATGCGACATATGAGCTTAGCGGAAGCTTTGCAGGCTATCCGGTAGAGATCACGGGTACGGCATCACAGGATGAATGGGATGAGACAACGATCACGCTCAATTCCTTTATATTGAAGGATGACATCGACCCCGATTATGCGGGAACAACCGACGAAAACGGCAAGGTATTGTTTGAATCACTGAGGTCGGGAATCTATCTTGTGAGCGATGTACGCACAGAGCAGGACGGGGACTTTTATGTATTTGAGTCATTCATGGCAGCTGTCCCGGGTGTAGGTGAAGACGGGGCATGGAATATAAATATTTCCGCAAAACCGAAGCTGAGCATAGATAAGCCTTCCAAGGGTGAAGTAGAATATCAGGTCGTAAAGGTCTGGAACGACGGCTCGGATGCGGACAAATTAAGAGCGAAGAATGTAAATATAAATATCTATAAGGATGATGTGCTGGCCGAGACGGTCACTCTCGGCAGCGAAAATGACTGGACCTATTCATGGAAAACGATCGATGACGGAAGTGTATGGAAGGTCGCAGAAGAGGATATCCCGGACGGATATACAGTCGGTATAAACAAGAAGGGCGATACTTATACAATAACCAACACGCATACCGTCAATCCGCCTGATGATACACCGGACAGCAATCCGTCTACCGGTGACAGCTCGAATGTATTGCTTTATGTAATACTTATCGCAGCGGCAGGGATCATTCTCGCTATCATGGGGATCATACTCGCACGCAGATCGAACAAACGCTGATAATCACTTTAAACCAAGTGAAATAAGACTTAGCTCGAATAAGCGCGTATAAAGAGAGCGCTGCTCAGAGTAAGAATGAAAAACAAAAAAAGAAATGTAAATATAATAGGGATTCTATTGATAATTGCCGGAGCTGCCTTGGTGGCGGCTGCGGCATTTATTTTCATGCATTATCACACATCTCATAAAAGAATGAGTGAGGTCAGAGCCGCCGTTACCGAAAAAATGGAGGATATTTTAAGCGAGCGAGAGGCAGGGATCATCGATAAGGAGGATGAAAGAGATATGCCCGTTATCGAGATAGACGGAAATGATTATATCGGCATTCTGGAGATAGACGAATTGGATATAAAGCTTTCCGTAGGCGCGGTATGGGAAGGCGCTGATACATACAGACCCGCAAGATATAGCGGAAATATATATAACGGTACGCTCGTTATCGGAGGTACGGATGATAATGACTGCTTCGGCTTCGCAGGATCGCTTGAGACAGGCGAGAGAGTAGTATTTACCGATGTGACTGGAACGTCTTTTGAATTTAATGTCACAAAGATCACACATGCGGATGATATAAATGAAGATACATTGATATCGCAGGATGATGCCCTTGTGCTGTTTGTAAAGTCGGGCGGAAAGTTTCTGATCGTGCATTGTACAGTGTGAGATCGCATGCCATAGTTTTTCAGCGTGATGTATACCATTTGTCAATTCATTTGATATCATGTCTACATACCGCCTGCGAACAGACGTGAAATACAAGATTAAAATATCAAAGAGCAATAACACAGAAAAAACAAGTAGATCATATATCATTCATATATTTATGAATTAGAATGTTGACTCGATCCGGTCGTGCGGCATCGGCCGTGAGGTATTGTCAAACAAAACGGAGTAAGATGCTATGAGATTGTTGGTTGCGGAGGATGATCCGAGACTGCTGAAGGCCTTGATGCATATTTTTGAAAAGAATAAGTTCTTAGTCGACGGCGTGTCAAACGGTGAGGATGCCCTTTGCTATGCGAGATCTGAGGAATATGACGGCCTTATATTGGATATTATGATGCCGGGCCTTGACGGAATCAGTGTGCTTCAAAGGTTGAGAAGAGAAAATATCACTACGCCCGCCCTCTTTCTTACCGCAAGAACGGAGGTCTCTCAAAGGGTAGAGGGACTGGATACGGGCGCGGACGATTATCTCACCAAGCCCTTTGCAACGTCTGAGCTGCTCGCAAGGACGCGTGCGATGCTGCGCAGAAAGGACAATTATGTACCCGATCTGCTGGCGTTCAATGCGGTAACACTCAACCGCTCCACTCATGAGCTTATATATGAGAATGAATCACAGACCTTAAGCGGCAGGGAGTTTCAGATCATGGAAATGCTGATGCAAAGTCATCATATGGTCATTTCCACAGAACAGATCATGTCTCACATCTGGGGCTGGAACAGTGAGGTGGATACCAGTGTTATATGGGTCCATGTCTCCAACATCCGAAAAAAGATCCAGATATTGCGCGCGCCGATAGAGATAAGATTTGTACGCAATGCCGGATATGTGCTTGAGGAAAGACAATGATCTACAAGCTGAGAAAAAAATTCATATTGGTCAGTGCGGCCTCGCTTGCTCTTGTGCTTGTGATCATTTATATGGCAATCTTTGTGACCAATCGTATTCAGCTGAATGCCGCTATGGATGCACTTACCAATACGATAGCGGCAAACAACGGGATATTTCCGCAGACAGGCGGGATAGATGCGGCGCCTTATTCGCAGGGAGCATACGGACTGATAACTGAAGAAACACCTCACAGCACCAGATTTTTTACGGTATGGCTGGATGCGTCAGGAGTTATAAGAAGAGTCAATACGGATTTTATATATTCTGTTACAAGAGAGCAGGTGACTTCCTTTGTGTCGGAGGCACTTGCAAAGGGCACACAGAGAGGCTGGCTGCACGGATACAGATACAAGCTGTTTGATGCGGGCAGAGGTGAGAGTGCGATCGTCTTTGTAAACGGTGAGATGACGCATACGATGTCTGACAGATTTCTCGTTACTGTCCTCTTAATACTGCTGGGAAGCGGCTTTGGGGTGCTTATACTTATTATGATCATATCAAAGCGCGTGGTGCGCCCGGTCGCCGAAAGTCATGAAAAGCAAAAACAATTTATAACGGACGCCAATCATGAGCTCAAGACTCCGCTCACGCTCATAATGTCAGATCTTGACATCGTGGAGTCGGAAATAGGTCAAAATGAATGGCTGGATGATATGCGCGCTGAGGGTGAGCAGATGAAGAAGCTGATAAATCAGCTCGTCATGCTCTCGCGTATGGATGAGGAGGCAACAAATCTCGATATAGAGACCTTTGACATAGGGAGCGATGCATCCGATATTGCCGCAGGCTTTGAGATGATGGCCTCAGAGCAAAATAAAACGATGCATACGGATATTGAAAGTCATATAGAATATACAGGCGATGAGACGCTTGTCTGCCGTCTTATATCGATCCTTTTGGACAATGCTGTAAAATATTGCGACGCAGACGGTGTGATAAATGTTGCGGTATATAAAAAAAGGCATCCCGTGATCATTGTCGAGAATACATACAAAAATGCCGCTGAGGTAGAGCTTGATAAGCTCTTTGACAGATTTTACAGAGCCGATAAGGCAAGGACATATGACGGAAGCTTCGGCGTGGGGCTGTCGATAGCAAAGGCTATCGTAAATAAGCACCACGGAAGCATTAACGCATACAGAAGGGACGGGATCATAGGATTTAAGGCAGAACTGAGGTAGTTATAAGCAGAAGCAGTTATAAGCAGAAGTAGTTATAGGCAGAGGTAGTTATAAGC
>CAZGVB010000017.1:0-32001 GCA_964528825.1 uncultured Parasporobacterium sp. | reverse complement strand
ATTCTCTGTGTCCGCATCTTCCTTTAAAATTGCGTGTTCCCGTACTTATGAGGCTCTCACCCTCACCTATGACGCCCTGACATGCACCCCAGCATACAGAGCAATTGGGATTCATTATGATGGCTCCCGCACGCATGAATATCTCCATGAGGCCTTCCGTTACAGCCTGCTCGTATACGGATCTGCTTGCAGGGACTATAAGAAATCTTACATTATCATTTACTTTATGATCCTTTAATATATCGGCCGCAACTCTTAAGTCCTCTATGCGGCCGTTGTTGCATGAGCCGAGAAAGGCCTCGTCTATGTGAGTGCCTACAGCCTCACTTGCTGGCACAACATTATCTACAAAATGCGGCTTTGCAACTATTGGCCTGATCGTATCCAGATCTATATCATATACCTTGGTATAGGATGCGTCCTTGTCGGGCGTGAAGATACATGCGGGCTCTCTGCCGTGCTCTTTAAGATAGCCTAAGGTGACATCATCCACCTCCATGAGTGCCGTCTTGGCACCGGCCTCCACGCACAGATTGCATATGGAGATACGGCCTGCCATGTCTATAGAGGCAAGACCGCTTCCGCCGAATTCCATGGCTTTATAATTGGCACCGCCTGCACTGATTTTTCCTATTATCGTAAGGATAAGGTCTCTTGCATATACTCCTTTTCTGAGCTTGCCTGTAAGATTGAAACGCAATGTCTCCGGGACCATGACCCATGATGTACCGGTGACCATCGCATAAAGATAATCGGTATTGCCGACACCCGTTCCGAAGGCTCCGAGTGCACCATATGCGCAGGTATGACTGTCGGCGCCGAATATAAGCTGTCCGGGGCGCACATATTTCTCGATCATGACCTGGTGACATACGCCCTCACCTTCATAAAATCTGATGCCGTGTTCTCTTGCAAAATCACGCATCTTTTTATGGGACGATGCGGTCTTTACGCTGTCACTCGGCAGATTGTGATCGACTATCCATACAAGCTTTGATACATCCGCGATATGGGGATTTTTTAAGGAATTGTATTTATCTACTGTGATATGGCTCGTGCCGTCATTGCTCATCATGAGATCGAGCCCCACCGTGCAGACATCACCCGCATGTACAGACTGAAGACCCGCGGCTCTTGCCAATATCTTTTCGGCCATTGTCATAGGCGAAACGGAGGTGGAGGTATCATCTGACTTATGCATGAGGCATTGACCTGCCATATTGTCTGATTGTGCCGCATTGGCTGACTTTGCCGCATCGAGAGTCTCCCCCGTGCGGTCTGTGACATCTGCTTCTGCCGAATTCAAAGAGGATATCAATCCGCCGTCATCCAGAATCTTTTGCATATTCGCAGGCAGCTTTGTACATGCAAAGGTGCGCCCGCATGCATGTATAATACCCTCCTGCATATCAAGATCCATCTCATCGCCTGTATTTACCGCGTCATGGAGATCCTTGCATATGATGACCGGAAGGCCGATATTGATGGCATTGCGGTAGAAGATCCTTGCAAAGGACCCCGCTATAACAGCTTTTATACCGAGAGCCTTGAGAACGCTTGGTGCCTGCTCTCTTGAAGAGCCGCATCCGAAATTCTCATCTGCTACAACAAAATCGCCCGGCTTTACATTAGCTGCAAAATCCGGGTCGAGAGATTCGAAGGTATGTACCTTCATTTCATCAAAAGTAGAAAAAAGCAGATATTGCGATGCAATGATCTGATCTGTATCGACATCTTTTTCAAAGCGAAAGATTTTACCCATTTTATTTCCTCCGATCTTGAAAATTATAGTAAAACAGGTGACGGATTGCAAGATATCGATAAAGTTATATTCATTTTGGTCACTGCCGGTGAGCTCGTCCCTACGAAAGCCTCGCCATCATTTTTTGCAGCATATCATCACACTTCGCGGTGACTTATTTCATGCCTGAGAGAGGTCATTTGCTGTCTCCTTGCTCTCACCGCGGCGAAATACCAGCCTGAAAAGTGCTCTTGCTATAGGTCCTGCGATGATCAGCTGTACCGGAAGAGCCATGATAAAGTTTTTACAATACGCACTGAGATAATCGGGGATAAATTGTGCCGTGAATCCGGGTCCATGCCATACTCCCAGGATACTTGCAAGGGCTACCTGGCATATAACTGTAAATATCTGAATAGTGAATATGATCGCGATCGGTCTGTCGCCGGGCCTTACTATGCGGAATGCGAAATATTTTGCTGCATGGCTCGAAATGAAAAAGGCACATAAAAAAATAATGATAAATTCAAGCCACATTCCCTTAAGCGCCGTAAGGAAGGCGGAATTTGTAAACTCTCCCGTTGCGAGCACCGTATTATATAATGTCATTATATATACCATTATCCATGCTGTAACTGCCGTAAATATTATGCTCTCAAATTTTGTCTTTGGCATTTTTGCCTCCTTAAAAAAATTATTCAATTAACCATCTTTGCCGCTGCTTCGGATTTTTGCAGCAAAAAAATAAATGCCCCTTTGCCGTCCGACATTAGCAAAGTGACATTTATTGTCCCGAAAAAATATGAAATGAAATTTCGAACCACTCGGATAGATCTCTCTGTCCGAATCCTGTGGTATTTTATCCATTTTTTTCTCCGAAATCAAGATTAAATTTCCATTTTTTTCAAATATTGGTCACTGCAGTGACCGGACTTAACGATTGCACAGATCATGGTTGATTATGAACAGGAAACAGTTTAATATTTATATATGTTTAAATTAATATCCAACCTTATCTTATATAATGATATCGGAGACGACAGCATACTTGCGAGCCTGGGCAATATTTACCGTGCCCATGAGGAGGGCACATATTCGAGGCCCGAGCTTGTCAGGCAGATATATGTACAGGTAAAAAGGCTGCTCGATGTCTCCACGGAATTTGGCTTCAATACCAATCTCTGGCATAATTATCTTACATTCAAGATAATATCAAATATCAATTCATTTTCGCTTACATGCGAGAGGCGCGGCGCATCTGAGGGCAGCGTAAATAGCTTTGCCTTAAATGATTTCAGGGCTTTTAAGGCTTTGTTTGATTTTGATTTTCATCCGCTTGAAGAGGAGCTCGGCATAACATGCTTTGATATCCTTGAGAATTATAATGCCATAAGCAAGGCATCGTCCCTGTATGATGTTCATGTGAGCGAGGTAGTGCAGGCACTCAGCAAAAAGCTTGAAAATGCTGCTGATGAAAAAGAATTTTTTGATCTCATATCGGAGCATTACAAAGTATACGGCGTAGGCATGTTCGGACTCAACAGAGCTTTCAGAGTGAAGGGACATGCGGATGAGCTGCAATTTGTTCCTGTCAGCAATCCGGATCCTATATTGTTGGACGATCTTATAGGATATGAGAGACAAAAAAGACAGCTGAAGGACAATACAGAGGCATTCTGCAAGGGCTATAAGGCCAACAACTGCCTGCTCTACGGAGCTGCGGGCACAGGCAAATCCTCCAGCATAAAAGCCATAATAAACGAATATTACGGCGACGGACTGCGCATGATCGAGGTCTACAAATCACAATTTTCGGAGCTTGCGAATATCATAGCAAGGATCAAAAAGAGGAATTACAGGTTTATCATCTATATAGACGACCTGTCATTTGAAGAAAACGAGGTAGAATATAAGTTCCTTAAGGCTATCATCGAGGGCGGCGTCGAGAACAGACCCGATAATATACTCATTTATGCCACATCCAACAGAAGGCATCTTGTGAAAGAGACCTGGAAGGACAGAGCCGACATGGAATATGATAAGGATATGCATTTCAGCGAGACCATGAATGAAAAGCTCTCACTTGCATCCAGATTCGGTATATCTATCAATTACCCGGGCCCTGTGCGTCAGGAATATAATGATATAGTGCTTGCTCTTGCAAGGCGTGAGGGCATTGATATGAGTGACGATGAGATATTGGCGCTCGCAAACAAATGGGAGCTTAGAAGCGGCGGTATTTCGGGAAGAGCAGCAAGGCAATTTACAGATTATCTCAGATCGAGACAGGAACAGGATTCACAAAATCATTGATAATTGATGCACAGAGATATATTGATATTCAGATATATTGATGTACAGATATATTGATGCGCAGAAGATGAAAAACAGATAAAATCTATATAGATTACCATATACAGCCAAGAAAAATTAACAGGAGAGCAGAACATGTATTCATATGACATACTTTGCAAATACGACCCGCAGATAGCTGATGCGATCAAAGGAGAGATAGGAAGAGAGCAATCTCATCTGGAACTCATCGCATCGGAGAATTTCGTAAGCGAGGCGGTAATGGCGGCTATGGGCAGCCAGCTTACCAATAAATATGCCGAGGGATATCCGGGTAAGAGATATTACGGCGGATGCCAATGGGGGGATGTAGTGGAAAATCTCGCTATAGACAGGGCAAAGCAGCTCTTTGGCTGTGAATATGTCAATGTTCAGCCGCATGCCGGCGCTCAGGCGAACATTGCCGTCCTGAATGCGGTACTTAAGCCCGGGGATCTGCTCATGGGCATGAACCTTGACCATGGCGGACATCTGACGCACGGAAGCAAAGCCAATTTCTCAGGCTCCACATATAATGTCTGCTCATACGGTGTGGAGGAAAACGGATATATAGATTACGATCATGTAAGGGAGATAGCACGTGCAGAGCGTCCGAAGCTTATAATATGCGGTGCGAGCGCATATCCGAGAAATATAGATTTTAAAGCCTTCAGAGAGATCGCGGATGAGGTAGGTGCCGTACTTATGGCCGATATAGCTCATATAGCGGGACTTGTTGCTGCAGGTGAGCATGAAAGCCCCATACCATATGCTCATATCACCACGACGACTACGCATAAGACATTGCGCGGTCCGAGAGGCGGCATGATCATGTCTGACGATGAGACAGCGACCGATCTCAAGCTCAACAAGGCAGTATTTCCCGGAATGCAGGGAGGTCCGTTAGAGCATGTAATAGCAGCGAAGGCAGTATGCTTTAAGGAGGCGCTTTCACCCGACTTTAAGGTATATGCGAAGCAGATAAAGAAGAACGCCGCAGCCCTTGCAGCTGCAATGATCGACAGAGGATTTACTATATTCTCGGGAGGTACGGACAATCATCTGATCCTTGTGGATCTCAGACCTATAGGTGTGAGCGGAAAGGATGCGGAGGACAGACTGGATGCGGCAGGCATTACATGCAATAAAAACGCGATACCGAATGATACTGCATCCAAGGCAGTGACAGGCGGAATCAGGCTCGGTACGGCGGCCCTTACGACCAGAGGTATGAACGAGGCTGATATGGAAAGGATCGCAGAGGCTATAAGACTTGTATTGAGGGATGGAACAGATGCGGCCGTGTCGCAGGCATCAGAGATAGTAAATGCCCTTACAGCGGCATATCCGCTGTACAAGGATGCGATAAAATAGAAATCTTATGCCGCGGTTTCGTCATATCCTGATCATACAAACAGGATATGACTGAACAACATAAACAGGATATGACGAAACCGCGCAAACAGGATATCCGATTAACAGGATATCCTGTTTAAACAAGGCAGCCACATCCCCTTTAAGGGAATGCGGCTGCCTTTTAATATCTCTTTTAAGATATTTCTTTTAAGACATATAAATATTTTTTTAGATATATAACTATCTTTAATATCTCTTATATACGGGCAAGTATCTCATCAGTCATCTGCACAGTTGATACAGGCTTTTGACCGTCTCTTGCGATATCAGCGGTCCTGATGCCGTCATTCAGTGTGTCATCTACAGCCTTTTCAATGCATGCTGCTTCATCTGAAAGAGAGAAGGCGTACCTGAGCATCATTGCGCCCGAAAGTATGGTCGCGATAGGATTGGCTATGCCCATTCCCGTGATATCCGGAGCGCTTCCGTGAATAGGCTCATAAAGTCCGCGGCTGCCGCTTCCGAGAGATGCGGATGCGAGCATTCCGATAGAGCCCGTAATCTGTGACGCCTCGTCTGAGAGAATGTCGCCGAACATATTGGATGTAAGCACAACATCAAAATGAGAAGGATCACGTACCAGCTGCATAGCCGCATTGTCTACATACATATGCTCGACGGAGACAGAAGGATATTCCTTCGCGATCTCGTTTACGGTAGCTCTCCAGAGTCTTGAGCTTTCAAGTACATTTGATTTGTCTACGCTTACGATGCTTGCTCGTCTCTTCATTGCGGTCTCGAATGCGACACGGCTGATGCGTTCTATCTCCATTTTGCTGTAGCATTCCGTGTCATATGCCTCGATGCCGTTCTTGCCCTCTCGTCTGCCTCTTTCACCGAAATAGATGCCGCCTGTGAGCTCACGCACGATCACCAGGTCGAATCCGCGTGCCGCTATATCCGGGCGCAGAGTACATGCACCTGCAAGTGCGGGAAATATCTTCGCGGGGCGAAGATTGGTAAATAATCCAAGTGCGGACCTGAGCCCCAGGATGGCCCTCTCAGGTCTGAGCTCGGGCGGCTGTGCATCCCATTTGGGGCCGCCGACTGCACCTAAGAGCACACTGTCACTTGCAAGACAGCCGTCTATAGTCTCCTGCGGAAGGGGTACTCCTACGGCATCAATGGCGCTTCCGCCTGCAAGATAAGGTGTAAATACAAATTCGTGACCGAATTTCTTGCCTATTGCCTCCAGCACGCGCACTGCGCTGTCTACTATTTCCGGGCCTATACCGTCGCCCTTTACTAAAGCTATATTATATTTCATAAACGATAAAGCGGATGAATGCCGCTGCCGCTGTAGGCGGCCCTCCTTTTTTATTTATCTGCGTCCTGTATTTTGAAAGGGGCTGTCTGCAGATCATAGTTATTTTTACATCAATATCGCGCCCTTATCCGCGGATGTTACAAGCTTGGCATATCTTGCAGCATATCCTGTCTTGATGCGGGGCTCGGGGGCTGTCCATGATGCGCGCCTTGACGCCAGTTCCTTATCTGATACGCGTACATTTACAGAGCATGCCTTGATATCTATATCTATGATATCACCCTCATGTATAAGAGCAATATTGCCGCCTGCGGCAGCCTCGGGGCTTACATGTCCTATGGCAGCGCCTCTTGTGGCACCGGAAAATCTTCCGTCAGTAATGAGAGCGACACTTGCATCAAGTCCCATACCGCATATAGCCGATGTAGGATTGAGCATTTCTCTCATTCCGGGGCCTCCCTTCGGACCTTCATATCTGATCACGACTACATCTCCGGGAAGGATCTTCTTTGCATAGATCGCGGCTATTGCGTCCTCTTCACTGTCAAATACTCTTGCAGGGCCTGTATGCTGCATCATCTCGGGAGCTACCGCACTCTGCTTTACGACACATCCGTCCGGAGCCACATTGCCCTTAAGTACCGCTATGCCGCCATTAGGTGAATACGGATTGTCAACAGGTCTGATGATATCGGTATTAAGATTTTCGGCGGAGGATATAGCCTCGCGCATAGTCATTCCTGCGACAGTCATGACATCAAGGTTCAGCAGATCCTTCTTTGACAGCTCCTTCATTACCGCATATACGCCGCCCGCACGGTCCAGATCTTCCATGAAGGTATCCCCGGCTGGTGCCAGATGACACAGATTAGGTGTTCTTGCACTGATGGCATTTGATTCATCAAGGCTGATCTCTATGCCGCATTCATGAGCTATGGCAGGGAGATGGAGCATTGTATTTGTAGAGCATCCGAGAGCCATATCTACAGTCTCGGCATTGTCAAATGCCTCTTTTGTCATGATATCTCTCGGTCTGATATTATTTTTTACAAGCTGCATGATCTGCATGCCGGCATGCTTTGCGAGTCTTATGCGTGCAGAGAGCGGTGCCGGAATGGTGCCGTTGCCGGGGAGAGCCATACCGATGGCCTCGCTCAGGCAGTTCATTGAGTTGGCTGTATACATACCGGAGCAGGAACCGCATGACGGGCAGGCATTTTCGATATAGTCATTTACATCATTCTCATCCATGGTACCTGCATGATAAGCGCCTACAGCCTCAAACATATGGCTCAGGCATGTGCGTCTGCCGTCCTTTAAATGGCCTGCGAGCATCGGGCCGCCGCTGCAGAAAATAGTCGGAATGTTGAGTCTTGCCGCAGCCATCAAGAGTCCGGGTACATTTTTATCGCAATTCGGGATCATTACAAGACCGTCAAATTGATGGGCTATGACCATTGCTTCCGTAGAGTCGGCGATCAGATCTCGCGTTACAAGTGAATATTTCATGCCGATATGTCCCATGGCTATACCGTCACATACGGCTATGGCAGGAAACATGATAGGAGTGCCGCCTGCTATGCGGATGCCGGCCTTTACGGCATCTGCGATCTTATCAAGGTGCATATGTCCCGGAACGATCTCATTGTATGAGCATACGACACCTATAAGAGGCCTGTCGATCTCTTCTTCGGTAAGTCCGAGGGCTACCATAAGGCTCTTGTTCGGGGCTCTGTCCACTCCCTTTTTGATAAAATCAGAATTCATAATATATATCTCCCCTGATCAAAAAGTGTCTTTGATCAAAAAACGTTAAGAAAAAAGTATTCTTAACAAAAATCAATGAAAAAATGTCTTGAAAGATGCTCTATCCGAAACAGGCAGCGCAAACGCGCTGCCTGCCTCAAGAAAAAGATCAAAATTAATTGGATGCGTTATCAAGATTGGAATCATTCTTCCAAAGCATCTGCTCACGCAGCTGTTTGCCGACAAGCTCCATAGGATGATCCTTAAGCTGATCTCTCTTTGAGTTGAAGAATGTACGTCCGTTCTTGTTCTCTGCGATCCACTTTCCTGCGAATGTGCCGTCCTGGATATCCTTAAGAACAGCTCTCATATTTTCCTTTGTCTGCTCGTGAGGAATTACGCGCGGACCGGATACATATTCACCATATTCGGCTGTATCTGAAATGGAATAGTTCATAGCCTGTACGCCGCCCTTGTTGATAAGATCGACGATGAGCTTCATCTCGTGAATGCACTCGAAGTAAGCATTTTCAGGAGCATATCCTGCCTCAACCAATACCTCAAAGCCGCATTGCATAAGATCTACTACGCCGCCGCAAAGTACAGTCTGCTCTCCGAAGAGGTCGGTCTCTGTCTCGTCATGCATAGTTGTCTCCATGATGCCTGCTCTGGCTCCGCCGATGCCTGCGATATATGCAAGAGCTATATCATAGCATTTGCCTGTAGCATCCTGCTCTACGGCGATCAGGCAAGGTACGCCCTTTCCTGCCACATATTGGCTTCTTACTGTATGTCCCGGTCCCTTAGGAGCAGCCATAAATACATCGACTCCGGCCGGAGGCACGATCTGCTTATATCTGATATTGAAGCCGTGAGCGAATGCGATAGCCTTGCCGTCTGTAAGGTAAGGTGCGATGTCCTTCTTATACATGTCGGCCTGTCTTTCATCGTTGATAAGGATCATGATGATATCGGCAGCTTTTGTGGCTTCAGATACTTCCATTACCTGAAAACCGTCCCTCTCTGCAACAGGCCAGCTCTTTCCCCCTTTGCGCAGGCCTACGATGACATCACATCCGGAATCACGAAGATTCTGAGCATGAGCATGTCCCTGTGAACCATAGCCTATGATCGCGATCTTCTTTCCGTCAAGAGCACTGAGATCACAATCTTTTTCATAATACATTTTTGCCATAATCAAATTCTCCTTTAACCTTTGTTTTATCATATATAGTTTCCTGACCTCTTTCGAGAGCCACGATACCCGTGCGTACAAGCTCCAGGATCTCAAATTCGGACAGGATGCTTTCAAAAGCCTTTATCTTATCCTCATCGCCGATAATGGCAAAGGTAAGGGCACCCAGTGATACATCGATAATGGAAGCTCGGAATATATTTGCTATCTGTATAAGCTCATTCCTGTTTGATCCGGCAGGAGCCTTCACCTTGATCAGTACCAGCTCTCTCCTGATGGAGATATCCTCTGAGAGAATGCGTACCGAGTGTACGGGGATAAGCTTGCACAGCTGATTTGACAGCAGATTTATGCGTTCTTCGGTTGTAATGACCTCTATGGTGATACGGGATACTGCGCGGTCATCGGTAGCTCCCACGGCGAGGGATTCAATATTATATCCTTTTCTGGAAAAGAGTCTGGAAACCTGTGAAAGTACTCCTGCCTCATTGTCTACAAGTACGGATAAAGTATGCCTTTTTGCTTCGCTCATGTCATACCTCCTTAAATCGCCAGGAAGTCTGTGATGGGACTTCCGCCGCCTACCATAGGACGGACCATTTCGTCTATGTCTATAGCGCAGTCAATGACATATCCGATGCCGCATTCCAGAGCATCCTTTATAGCCGAACGCAGCTCCTCGTCATTTGTGACGCGTCTGCCCTTAAGGCCGTATGCCTGTGCCAGCTTTACAAAATCGGGTCCTCTGTCAAGAGTCGTCTGTGAAAATCTCTTTTTATATATCAGATTCTGCCATTGGCGTACCATTCCGAGTGTGCCGTTATCAAATACGAACGTGATGACCGGGATATTATAATATTGCTCTGTGCAAAGCTCATGGCAGTTCATGCGAAAGCATCCGTCACCCGCAATATGAATGACTGTCTTGTCAGGGTTGCCTACCTTGGCACCTATAGCCGCACCGAGGCCGAAGCCCATGGTGCCGAAGCCTCCGGATGTAAGGAGCTGTCCCGCATAGTCAAAATGAAAATGCTGTATAGCCCACATCTGATGCTGTCCGACATCAGTCGAAACGATAGTATCCTGAGGACAGAGCTCTGCGATAGCCTGAAGGATCTGCTTCGGTGTCAGCTTGCCGCGGACATCGTCATATTCGGTCTCAATAGGAAATGAGAATACATATTTCTTCCATTCCTCATGTGATTGCTGGGTGAGCTTTTCATTGAGCACGGCAAGTACCTTCTTTGCATCACCTATGATATGATGATCCGTTTTGACATTCTTTGAGATCTCTGAGCGGTCTATATCTATCTGGACGATCTTTGCATTTGATGCAAAGGTGGAGGGATCAAGAGCGACCCTGTCCGAGAATCTGCATCCTACGGCAATAAGCAGATCGCATGCATCAACGGCATTGTTTGAAGCCTGCGTGCCGTGCATGCCTATCATGCCTGTGGCAAGGGGGTTGCGTCCGCATATGCCGCCTCCGCCCATGACAGTGATGGCAACAGGAGCATCGGCAGTCTCCGCAAATCTTGTAAATTCCTCTTGAGCGCGGCTCCTTACGACACCGCCGCCGCATATGATAAGAGGCTTTTTGGATTCGTTTATCATGGATATGAGCTTATCGATATCCTCCTTATCGGGATCGGGTGCCTTGAAATTATTGGAGGATCTGGCGGTCAGCTTGCCGAGCTTTCCGCAGCTGCTGTGCTCCTTTATATCGAGCCTTGTATATTCGGCCTCCTGTGCCGTTACATTTTTAAGAATATCTATAAGGACGGGGCCGGGTCTGCCTGATCTTGCGACAGCAAAGGCCATACGGATGACATTTGCAAGGTCGCCTGCGTCTCTTACGACATAATTCATCTTTGTGATAGGCATCGCGATGCCTGTGATATCTACCTCCTGGAAGGAGTCCTTGCCGAGAAGGTCTTCACTCACATTGCAAGTTATAAATACGACAGGAGAAGAATCCATATATGCCGTAGCTATGCCCGTGGTAAGATTGGTAGCCCCCGGTCCGCTGGTCGCAAAGCATACGCCGACCTTTCCGGTGCTTCTGGCATATCCGTCCGCGGCATGGGATGCACCCTGCTCATGAGCGGTAAGATAATGGTGTATCTTGTCTGTATAATTGTACAATTCGTCATAAACATTAAGGATGGTTCCGCCGGGATAGCCGAAGATGGTATCAACACCCTGTTCAAGCAGGCACTCCATTAAGATCTTTGCGCCGGTAAGCTTCATTGTGATATCTCCTCCCTAAAGTGCAAACCGTATGATTAATTTTGAATTATACCTATTTTTTAGCAGATTGCATAGTATTTAAAACAAAAATTGTAACTCTTGTCCCGATAGTTTGCTTTAAATGAGATCTTTTTGTACAGATATAAGTTATTGCATTGCAATTGCCAAAAAATTCTTGTATAGACGAACATTTACAGGCAAACATCGGTACCGGTCGCTGCAGGGTAATTGCCCGCCGACACTGCCGGTGTGCTCGTCCCTACGAAAGCCTCGCTATCATTTTTGCGGCATATCATCACACTTTGCAGTGTCGAAACAGGATTCATACATGAAAAGTTTTCGGGCGATTACCCCGCAGCTGCAAGATCTTTTCACATCAACGTTCTTGTAGCTCAGTAAAAAAGTTTGTATAATCATGCATGACATGAAAAAGGCCAGAGTAAAGCATTCCAGCTATAAAAAATATGCAAGAAGAAATTGGATGTACAGTCACAGGATACTTATATGTATACTGGGCGTCGTATTGATCGCGATGATAACCGCGGCGGTCCTTCTAGTGACAAAATATCGTCAAAAGACCGGCGTGGAAACAATACATTATGAGGTCATGCCGACGCCTTCCTTCCCGACCGTGGAATTTGAATATGCAGATCACAGGATCAATCTGCTGCATGGATACGCAGACGAGATGGATACGCATTTTATACGCCGCAACATATATGTGCTTGAGGACGGATATGATATACCTATACATATAGAGCTCTATGGAAGCAAGATCGACGGAGTAAGGTTCAAGATATTCGATACAGACGATAACAGTCTTATGCAGGAATCTCAAGTGACATTAAGTGAATCGGAAGATGATACACTGAGCGGCACCTTAAGGGCGGATAATATCATCGAATCCGGCAAGGAATATGTTCTGGATATCATCCTTACGGAAAAGGGAGGCGATGAAATACATTATTATACGCGGCTTAAAAAGGATACAGGGACAACACTTTCCGCACAGATAGATATGATGCTGGAATTTAACAGGTGTATTTATAATGTATCAGATGACGCATCAAAGGAATTCATAACGGAAAATATCGCGACAGATTATCTGAAAAACGATAATACGGATTTCAGCGAGATGTCCATATATTCGTCGGTATCCGGCATTACATGGGGACAGATGAAGATGACACCTGCAGGAGATCCGGATATAGAGATATTGGATTCGGATGGTGAGATAGGATATTTTCTTCTTAATTATATAGCCTCCAGGAGCGAGGGAGATACAACCGAATATTACGAGATCACAGATTATTACAGGATGCGTGTTACGGATACAGGCTCATATATACTTGATTTCGACAGGACTGCCGATCAGATCTTCGATCCATCTGCCGAGGACGCAGTAGGCAGCAAATCCGTAAAGGCCGGCATCACAAGCGATAAGGATATCGAGATGATGTGCAACTCATCAGGCAATCTCTCATGTTTTGTTCTGAATGATGTGCTGTGGGAGATGGATACGGACAAAAAGTCCTTAAGAAAGATATTCTCCTTCTCGGGCGGTATAGACGACAAGAGAGGCAATCTGGATCAGCATGATATAAAAATAGTCAGAGTATCGGATGACGGCAGCATTCAGTTTATAATCTACGGATATATGAACGCGGGCTTGCATGAGGGTAAGGTAGGCATAGGCGTATATACATATTATCCCGAGAACAGTCTGATCAAGGAACAGGTCTTTATCCAGACAGATCTTACATTTGAGATACTTAAAAATTATATAGGTGAGCTCTTTTATCTGAATGAAAAAAATGACCTATATATCATAGCAGATAAATATCTGTACAGGATGGATATAGAAGACGACAGCGTCGAGGTTATCACGGACGATCTCACGGCGGGAGCATATGTCCTGCATCCTGAAGGAAGCAGCATCGCATGGCATGAGGGCGGCAATATCAATGGTGCAAAGTTGATCAATGTGCTCGATCTTGATACCGGAGAAGGATATAAGGTCACTGCTGATGACGGATGCAGCATAAAGGCACTCGGCTTCCTGAACAAGGATCTTGTATACGGACAAGGAGATGCAGATGACATCTATGAGGAAGACTCCGGAAATGAATATCTGCTTATGACTGACCTTTATGTTATAAATGATGCACTGACCATACAAAGCGAGGCGTCATCCGGAGAGGCATATTTTATAAGGTCTGAAAATGAATATAACAGGGTGGTCGCAAAAAAAGCATATCTTACAGAAGACGGGCTGAATGACGCCGACGACTATACGCTCTTTGCGACAGGACTCGAGACATATCTTTCCATGTCATCATTTACGGACTATGAGGATGTCAAGAGGACTGTAAGCTATATAAAATTCGCCGGTCAGGCGACCAGCGCCGGAGAGCTTGAGATAGCGACCGATACAGCCGTGATGCTGACAGATGAGAGAACATCTGACATATTGAATGTTATAGATACGAGCGGAAAATATTATGTATATGCAGAGGGTGAGGTAGAAGCTGCATATACAGACGCGGGCGAGGCTATAAGAAGTGCCTATGAAAGCGCGGGCATGGTATGCGATTCGCAGGGACGATTGTTCTATAAGAGAGGCATTATTCCGTCATCGGTTGAGATGTCACAGACCAATTTCGAAAAAGCCTACGAAATGGCAGCAGACAGGCAATTTATAAATGTTACCGGCATCACGCTTACGCAGGCTATGTATTTTACGGGATCAAAGATTCCTATAGTATGGGAGAGAGAAGACGGGACATATATCTTTTTCGGATATGATACAAATGACAATATAACGGCATATAATGCAAGCACAAGGGAAAAGGTCGTTTGGTCATGGGACAGCATAGAAGAGCTGTTTGAAGCATCGGGGAAGACATATGTCATAAGCATGGAGGAGTGACAGGCCGGGAAAGCCATATGTCATAAGCATGGATAAATGACAGGCCGGGAAAGGATCATGCAGGATGAAGCTTATATCATGGAATGTTAACGGAATAAGAGCATGCATAAAAAAGGGATTTCTTGATTTCTTTAATGCCGCGGATGCCGATATATTGTGCCTTCAGGAGACGAAGGTCTCACCCGGACAGGTGAGTCTGGAGCTGCCCGGATATCATCAATATTGGAACTGCGCAAAGAGGCCGGGATATTCCGGAACGGCGGTTTTTACAAAAAAAGAGCCGATCAGCGTTACATACGGCATAGGTATAGAGGAGCATGATGAAGAGGGAAGAGTCATAACCGCGGAGTTTGATGACTTCTTCTTTGTTGCCGTTTATGTACCGAACTCGGGAGAAGAGCTGAAGAGGCTTGATTACCGCATGCGCTGGGAGGATGATTTCCTTTCGTATATAAAGGGCCTTGATGAAAAAAAGCCTGTTATATATTGCGGAGACCTTAATGTCGCTCATGAAGAGATCGATATCAAGAATGCAAAGAGCAACAGGGGGCACTCGGGATTTACGGACGAGGAAAGAGCAAAAATGACAGCAGCTCTCGGCAGCGGCTTTACGGATACATTCAGATATCTTTATCCGGACAGGGATCAGATGTATTCATGGTGGTCATACAGATTTCATGCAAGGGAAAAAAATGCGGGATGGCGTATCGACTACTTTATTGTTTCAGACTCTATCAGACAATATATAGATGATGCGAAGATACTTACCGATGTATTCGGATCGGATCATTGCCCGGTAGAGCTGGATATAGGACTTTGAAGAATATAAAGAGGCAGGGAGATAAAAATGGCTTTAGATAAAGATAAAACAGTTCATTTTATGGGAATAGGCGGCATCAGCATGAGCTCTCTTGCGCATATTCTTTTGAAGAGAGGATATACCGTATCGGGATCGGATGTCAAAAGCTCCGCTCTTACGGATGAGCTTGCGGAGCACGGTGCGCGTATTTATATAGGGCAAAAGGCGGAAAATATCACAGATGATATAGGTCTTGTGGTTTATACGGCGGCCATTTCCGATGAAAATGAGGAATTAGTCCGCGCAAGAGAGATGGGTATCCCCATAATAACCCGTGCCGAATTTTTAGGAAGGCTGATGCAGCAATATAAGGATGTCATATGCGTTTCGGGTACACATGGCAAGACCACGACTACATCCGTTATCTCGCAGATATTCATGGATGCGCAAATGGATCCGACCATACTCTTAGGCGGCATTATGCCTGCCATAAACAGCAATACGAGAATAGGCGGCTCCGACTATATGATAGCTGAGGCCTGTGAATACAAGAGCAGCTTCCTTTCATTCTTTCCGAAGATAGCGGTCATATTGAATGTGAAGGCAGACCATCTGGATTATTTTAAGGATATAGATGATATCCGCGAAAACTTCCGCGAGTTTGCGAGACTTGTTCCAAAGGACGGAGCGTTGGTCATCAATTCGCAGATAGAGAATGTGGAATATTTTACGCAGGGACTGGAATGCAGGGTCGTAACATACGGACTGGACACAGACAGTGACTTTACGGCGCAAAATATATCATATGACGAATATTCCTGCGGCAGCTATGATCTTATAAGACACGGAGAAAAGGCGGGACATGTAAAGCTCGGCATACCGGGAGAGCATAACGTGAGCAACTCTCTGGCAGCGGCAGCGGTTGCCGATATATGCGGCATCTCACCGGAAAAGACATGCGAATATATGGGACATTTTACCGGCGTCGAACGAAGGTTTGAGTACAAGGGCAAGCTGGGCGGTGTGACTGTCATAGATGATTATGCTCATCATCCCGATGAGATAAATGCCACTATAAAGGCGGCAAAGAGCATCCCGCATGGCAAGCTTTGGGTAGTATTTCAATCGCATACATATACGAGGACGCTGGCATTGCTTGATGAATTTGCAAAGGCGCTGTCTGAGGCCGACGTGGTCATATTGCCGGATATCTATCCTGCGAGAGAGGAAAATATATATGGCATCTCATCTGCAGATCTTCAAAAGAAGATCGCAGAGCTCGGGACAGAATGCTATTACATGCCGACCTTTGAAGAGATCGAAAAATTTTTGCCGCAAAATTGTTCTGACGGCGACCTGTTGATAACTATGGGTGCCGGAGATGTTGTAAATATCGCAGATGATCTGCTTAAAGGGTGAGTTATACACTTATCCACAAAATTTATCCACAAAAAAGGCAAGGCACCGGGAATATGCATTTCCACGCATAGGAATGCATAAATGCCTGATTTTAAACGAAAAAAAATGAATGTTTTGCAGGTGCTGCGAAAGGACATTTTATGTTCACTTTATCCACCTTATCCACTTTAAAAGGATTGCGGCGATATATACAATACGGCCTGTTTGTCAACTACTATCTTTAAAAATTTTTATATGATATATTCCGATCATCGCTTGATGAGAAGGATCGTTTATGGGAAATTTCAAATTGCACAGGGAAGGCCAGGACAGCTTTACCGGTGTGCCAAATAATTTCATAGAAAATTACATGCCCCAGGCAGCGGGGGAATTTGTAAAAATATATATTTATCTGCTCAAATGTATTTCGGAAAACTGCGGTGAGCTGTCAGTCTCCAGAATATCGGATGTGTTCAACAATACGGAGAAGGACACTATACGTGCGCTCAAATATTGGGACAGGAAGGGTCTTTTGAGGCTTACATTTGCCGAGGACGGCTCTGTCGAGTCGCTTGTCGTTACGGATGCTCCGAATATGAGGGAGACTTTCATTACAAGAGCTGATGCAGAAGGTGATCCGCTTAAAAAGGGATCCGATATGCAGGATATGGACGATGCGGATGTACGTATGCAGGCAGCAAGTATGATTCCTGATGCGAAGCAATATTCAAGAGGTGAGCTTGAAGAATTTTCAAGATCTGAAAGCAACGAGACGCTTATTTTTGTTGTCCAAAAACTCATAGGACGCACCATGACACCTGCAGATATCAATTCCATAATGTTTATGCAGGACAAGCTCGGATTTTCTCAGGAATTGATAGAATATCTGTTCGAATATTGTGCTGAAAAGAAGAAGACGAGCATCAGATATATAGAAAAAACAGCTATAGCATGGGCTGAAAAAGGCATAGAGAACGTTGAGGGAGCAAAGCTTTTAAATGCGAACTTTTCCGGGAATTATTATCCTGTCATGAGAGCATTCGGACTGACAGGCAGAAATCCCGCGAAGGAGGAATGCAGATATATGGATAAGTGGACGCTCTCCTACGGATTCGGTACGGATATGATAGTGGAGGCAGCAGATCGCACGATAAAGGCCACTCACAAGCCGAGCTTTGAATATGCCGATTCTATTTTGAAAAGATGGAGAGCAGACGGAGTAAAGGATCTTGATGAGGTAAGGGCAGCTGATGAGAGATTTGCATCAAAAAAGTCTTCCAAAGATAATACCTCATCTGATAAGATACATAAGAGCGTATCTGCAAGGACGCAGTTCAACAGCTTCGAACAAAGAGATTATGACTTTGATGATATTGAAGACAAGCTTGTAAATAACTAATGAGCATATCAGCCAAGATCTACGAAGAGATACTTAAAGAATATGAAGAGATAAGAGCCTCAAAAGTCAAGGAAAAGGATGCAAGACTTTTGAGGATAAGTGAAGCGATACCGGAATATCCCGAACTGGAATCAAGGATCGCTTCTCTCTATGTGCAGCGGTCTATGCAGAGACTCAAAGGGCAGCAGGGCAGTCCTTTGGATGAGAGGATGAAGGACGATATAGCCAGGCTCACAGAGCGAAAGAGCACACTCCTGAAGGCTGCCGGATACAGCGAGTCGGATCTTCGAATAGAGCATGTCTGCGATAAGTGTTCGGATACAGGTTATACCGAAGACGGGAAGATATGTACATGCTTTAAGTCGAGGCTCACGGAAAAGCTGTATGATATGTCGCATATCCGCGCGATATTGGAAAAAGAGAATTTTGATACATTCGACTACGGATACTATCCTTCTGACGAGGCAGTCGATAAGAGTGGACATACGGCGCTTGATATCGCAAAGGAAGCAGTTGCAAAGGCTCGTTCCTTTGCCGCTGATATAGACAGATCATCAGGCAATATATTCCTTTGCGGCAGTACAGGCGTGGGGAAGACATTCCTTGCAAATTGCATAGCAAGAGAGGCAATAGAGACAGGTCATACGGTAGTCTATCTCTCGGCAGTACGATTTTTCGAGATACTTGCAGATATCACATTTGACAGAAGACAGCAGGATAGGGAGAACGATTTCCTCTATGATTGCGATCTTTTGATCATCGATGATCTCGGAACAGAGATGGTCAATTCCTTTGTACAGACACAATTGTTCAATTGCATCAATGAGAGGATAATCAGGGATAAGCATACGGTCATATCGTCTAATCTGGCCGTACAGGAGCTGAAAGAGAGATATTCCGAGCGCGTCTTTTCCAGGATCGCCAGCGATTATACAATAATAAAATTATATGCTAAGGACATTCGTATACAAAAAAAACTTCGGAGGTTGAATTAATATGTTGCGTGAGGAAATTGAGATTCGCACATTTCCTGTCGGAAAGCTTGGTATCATAGCGATGAAGGGCTGCGGTCAGCTGGCATCGAATATAGATTATTACCTTTCCACATGGAGAAAGAACAGGGACAGTGAGCATAAATATGCATTCGGTCTGGAAGGATATGAGAGGGACACATATATCCTAAGGACAGACACCCCGAGATTCGGCTCGGGAGAGGCAAAGGGTATGATCATCGATTCCGTAAGAGGCATGGATGTATTTATCATTTCGGATGTATGCAATTGCAGCATAGAATATAAGATGTGCGGCATGATCAATCATATGTCTCCGGACGATCATTTTCAGGATCTTAAGAGGATCATCGCGGCTATAGACGGCAAGGCGAGCCGTATTACGGTCATCATGCCGTTCCTTTATGAAGGCCGTCAGCACAAGCGCACGGCAAGAGAATCATTAGACTGCGCTATGGCACTCGAAGAGCTTTATTCAATGGGAGTCGACAATATCATCACGCTTGATGCACACGATCCCAGAGTTATCAACGCGGCGCCTCTGAACAGCTTTGAGAATCTGAGACCTTCATATCAATTCCTCAAATATCTGACAAAGACAGAACATGGCATTCATTTTGACAAGGATCATCTGCTCATGATCAGTCCGGACGAGGGCGCTATGGACAGAGCAGTATATTTTGCGAGCGTTCTTGGCATAGATATGGGTATGTTCTACAAGAGAAGAGATTATTCGACGATCGTAAACGGATCCAACCCGATAGTCGCACATGAATATCTCGGAACAAGCCCGGAGGGCAAGGATGTCATCATCGTAGATGATATGATCTCCTCGGGCGGAAGCATGATAGACACGGCAAGAGAGCTTAAGATGCGCGGCGCGAAAAATGTATATGTATTTGCCACCTTCGGCCTGTTTACGGACGGCATGGCCAAGTTTGACAAGGCATATGAGGAAGGTCTTATCAAGAGGATACTTACGACCAACGGAACGTATCAAAATCCGGAGCTCCTTGCAAGAGAATATTATACAAGCGTAGATATCAGCAAATATCTTTCATATTTCATAGATACACTTAACCATAATGCATCTATAAGTGATCTGCTGGAGCCCTCCGGCAAGATCAAGGCGCTTATGAAGCAATACAAAGAGACCTACGAGCAGGCAGATCTGTAGATCGCTATCGCAGGTCAAAGTAAATCTTCAGTCTGCATCTCATGTGCGAGATATGCCGCAAATGACGGCATCGAGCAGCAGAAGCCGCAGCGTGTCTTTGCGACATATTCACATGAGCAGTACTGCAATATCCCGGGAAATTACAAAATCCGGCAGATCTGATATGATCTGCCGGATTTTTGGTATGAATCGGAGGGCATCTGATCACCGTCCCCCGATGTTTTATCACCGTCCTCGATGTGTTATTTGCACGCCGCGTCCTGAGCGTGGTGCCTTTGGTGACACTTATAGGTTATTACAGGTTATAAAGGTATTTATGAGTCTTTTTCCGATCTCTTATATCTGTTTATGGCACAGATGATAGCCCTCAAGGGAGCTACATTTATATTATGACTCAGTCCTACACCGAAGAAGTCACGCCCGTCATCGCTTCGCAGCTGTACATATGCTACGGATTGGGAATCAGATCCCATGGTAAGAGCGTGAGATTTGTAATCTACAAAGCTCAAAAGGTTCATCTTTTCACCTTTTATGGCATTGAAGAAAGCATCTATAGGGCCGTTTCCCTCTCCCTGTACATTGAACACGGTCTCGCTGCCGGTCTTGGATGTATGGGAGATGGTGCCGAAGAAGCTTACAGCGCTGTGACCGTCTACGGTCTCCTCATGGAATACGTGCTTTATGAGCTTATACGGCTTTGCGTCAAACAGATATTCCTCCTTGAACAGCTCCATGATGTGGTCAGGCTTCAGCTCCTTGCCTATGCGGTCACTTTCCTGCTGTACTACGCCGCCGAACTCCGGATGCATATCCTTCGGCATATCAAAGCCGAACTTGTGATGCATGATAAATGCGGCACCGCCCTTGCCGCTCTGGCTGTTGATGCGGACGGGCTCATATTCACGCCCGAGATCGGTAGGATCTATCGGAAGATAGGGCACCATCCATTTGTCACTGCCGTGATCCTCCATATAATTGAAGCCCTTGTTGATAGCATCCTGATGGCTTCCGGAAAATGCCGTAAATACCAGGTCGCCTGCATATGGCTGCCGCTCGGGTACGTGCATTTTGGTGCATTTCTCATAGACCTCACGGATATCATCGATGCTGCTAAAGTCAAGCATCGGGTCTATGCCCTGTACATACATATTGAGGGCAACCGTTATCATATCTACGTTGCCCGTGCGCTCACCGTTGCCGAATAAACATGCCTCGACTCTCTCTGCGCCCGCAAGCAGACCCGCCTCTGTAGTGGCAACGCCGCATCCCCTATCGTTGTGCGGATGCAAGGATATGATTGCCCGCTCTCTGCCCGGCAATACCCTGATAAAGTATTCGAGCTCATCTGCGAATTGATTTGGCATGCAATTCTCGACGGTCGTCGGAAGATTTAATATGACCTTATGCTGCTCATCGGCATGGAGTGCATCAAGCACGGCAGCACATATCTCTGCGGCTGCATCCATCTCGGTGCCCATGAAGGACTCCGGTGAGTATTCATATCTGAGGTCCATGCCGTCCGCTATGACAGGCTGGGCCATGTCATATATGAGCTTTGCCGCATCTACTGCGATCTTTTTGACTCCGTTAACATCGGTTCCGAATACGACCTCTCTTTGAAGAGTTGACGTGGAATTGTAAAAGTGGAAGATGACATGCTTTGCTCCGCGTATGGCCTCAAAGGTCCTGCGGATAAGATGCTCTCTTGCCTGTACCAATACCTGTATGGTCACATCATCGGGGATATGGCCTCCCTCTATCAATTCGCGGCATATCTCATAATCTGTATCGGATGCACTCGGAAATCCTATCTCGACCTCCTTGACACCTATCTTATCAACAAGAAGATGGAACATCTCCAGCTTCTCTTCCATATTCATGGGATCTATAAGAGCCTGATTGCCGTCACGCAGATCTACCGAGCACCATATAGGGGCCTTAGTGATAACCTTGTCAGGCCATGTGCGGCCCTCGATCGGCTGCGGTACAAACGGAATATATTTTTCATATCCTTTCACAATGATCTCCAATCTGCCGCCATATACGGACGGCCTCTAACATGCGCGATCGCCTTTGCGGCTGCGTGAACTGAAATTATACAATAAGACAGACGAAAAGTGAATAAGTGCGCATGATAAAGCTGGTTTTTTGTACTATTCTATTTCCGAATGTCATATGTTATAATCCGTCTCATGAGGAACTTGCTTATCCTTGCCGGAGGCAAAAGCTCTCGTATGGGACAGGATAAGGTGATGCTGGAGCTTGATGGTATGCCTTTTATAGAGCATATTTACAGAAATGCGAAAAGTTATTTTGACCGCATCATCATTTCGACCGATACAAAGGAGCATGCGAACAGGATCAGACAGGTCCGTCTGATAGCACAGGAGGACCCCGAGATCGTTACAGATGCATATATGCAGGCAGGACCCATAGGCGGTATATGCACTGCATTTGAAAAAACGAGCGCGACGAGATTTTCTGTCATTTCCGCTGATGTTCCGTTTGCGGATATGAGAGTGCTTGCGGCGCTTTTTGATGCATGCAAAAACAAAGCCGCCTTACTTAAGATCGGAGAGAAAAAGCCCGAGCCGCTCATTGCGGCATATGACAGGACGGGCTATCCGGATCTTAAGAGCTCTCTTGATAAGGGCAATCTGAAGCTCAGACTCGTATTTGATGAAAAGGATACGGATGTGATAGATGCCTGCGAGATACCTATAGGAGACGGACATGTGACAGAAGGAGAATGTCTTGCGGCATTTATGAATATAAATACGCAGGATGATTATCATAAGGCAAGAGAGGCAGCAAGTACTGATAATCAAAAACACTTGCAAAGCAGGATATAGGATATGATCAAAAAGATTCTGGCAGGATTGATGCTCGGATTTGCTCTGACCGGGGCATTTGCAGTTATCACAGCGGCAGATACGACAGATATAGATATCACGAGCGCGGACGGATATGATTGCTCTGTGCTTCATGATGACAGCTTTTCGACGACAGATTATTATATGGCAGATAATGTCATAACGGTGAGCAGTACCACGGCTATGGACTATGTTTACATAATGTGGGATACTGAGCCGGGAGAATGGACTCTTACCGTAGACGGAGTAGAAGAGACACACGGACAGGATGATTTTCTGCATGAGCTTGTAAAGCTTCCCAAGGCGTCAACAAGCGTTCAGATCACCATAGGACAGGACCATACATATATCGCCGAGATATATGGCATATCCGGTGATGTGCCGGAGTGGGTGCAGGACTGGAATGCGTCCTATGAAGAGGCGGATATATTGCTGATATCCACGCATTCGGACGATGAGATATTGTTTTTCGGAGGCATCATCCCCAATTATGTAAACGGTGGAAAGTGGCGCATTCAGGTCGCATATATGTGCGATTTTTATAAGACAGAGCCGTACAGGAGACATGAGCTGCTGAACGGACTTTGGACGATGGGAGTGACGCATTATCCGCAGCTCGGCGAGTTCGAAGATATATATTCCACAGACATTGATACCGCAAAGACACAATATGATTATGACGCGATAGTCGAATATATGGTAAGGACCATAAGGCGGTTTAAGCCTCAGGTAGTCATAGGGCAGGATTTTAACGGTGAATATGGTCACGGCGGACATATGATCTGCGCCGAGGCTATAGCAGCGGCCTTAGAGATAACTGCCGACGAGAGTCAATATCAAAGCTCGGCCGTGGAATATGGCACGTGGGACGTACCTAAGGCATACTTCCATCTGTACAGCGAGAATCAGATAGAACTCGACGCGAGAGTGCCTCTTGAGGATTTCGGAGGTCAGACGGCGCTCGAGGTAGCGACAGCCGCATATAAAAAGCATCTCTCACAGCAATGGATGTGGTTCTATGTTGATGACGGATATGATGAAAACGGCGATCCCGACGGATATGAATACAGCTGCACAAAATATGGCCTGTACAGGACACTTGTAGGCGCCGATACGGGAAATGATATCACAGAGAATATCACATCATATGACGAGCAGGAGAGAGCGAGACAGGAGACGGCCACGACTGCGGACGAAAGCTCACAGACAGAGAGTATGACAGAGGATACCTCGTCAAGGGATACGGCAGGAGTCACAAAGGTATTAAAGACAGTGCTTGTGATACTGTCGGTAATATTGATCGTGGTCGTTATAATAATGATCATAATGCTTATCTATGCCTCATATAGAAAAAAGAAAGAAGCAGAGCGCAGGAGAAGAAGACAGAGACAGCTTGCGCAGCGCAGAAGAAACGGATCAAAGTGAAAAAAGCGATCATCATGCCGGTATTGAATCCGGATCATAAAATGACAGATTTCCTGAACAGCCTGCTTGAAAATGGCTTCGGAGATATCATAATAGTCAACGACGGAAGCTGCACAGAGACACTTCATTATTTTGAAGAGGCCGCACAGCATCCCGAGGTCACTGTACTTACTCATGAAGTAAACAGGGGAAAGGGACAGGCACTTAAGACAGCCTTTGAGCATCTTGCCCACTGCAGATCGGATATAGATGCAGCAGTTACCGTAGACGGTGACGGTCAGCACGATGTCTCATGCATAAACAGATGCCTGGAGGCATTTAAGGCACATCCTGACAGCGTGATATTGGGCGGACGTGACTTTTCAAAGTCCAATGTTCCCGCAAGGAGCAGAGCCGGCAACAGGATCTCGAGCGTGGTATACAGATTTGCGATAGGTATAAAGCTTAAGGACACGCAGACGGGCCTCAGAGTGGTGCCGGCAAGATATTTTGAGCTTTTTGCGCAAACTGAGGGCGAAAGATACGAATATGAGACCAATATGCTCATAGCTATCGCCAATCACAGCATCCCATATATCGAGACGCCGATAGAGACTATCTATATAGATGATAATGCCTCGTCGCATTTTAATACGCTTACGGATTCGGTAAAGATATATCTGGTAGTACTTAGATATTTCTTTAAATTTGTCGCGTCATCACTCTCAAGCTGGCTTGTGGATATAGGAGTATTCTTCCTTACGGGACTGCTGCTTGACAATATATGGCCTGAGGTCTCAGCGGGGTCATTCCATCTTGTATATGATATAAGCTGGAGAGTATTCATATGTACGATCACCTCACGCGTCATATCCTGTATAGTGAATTATATACTCAACAGAAAGACAGTATTCAAGGCAACCGATAATGTGGCAAAGACAGCGGGAAAATATTATACGCTCGCTCTCTGTCAGCTGATAGCGTCGCTGCTGCTGGTCGATCTCTTTGCCGTAAAGCTGCTTAATGTTACGGGTGTATTACAGACGGTGGTCAAATGCGTAGTGGACGGATGTCTGTTCTTCTTCAGCTACGGCATTCAAAGAAAATGGGTATTTAAAAACAAAAAATAGATATATGCAAAAACAGGCACAGAGCAGACTCAAATGCCTGTCATGCGGGCGCAGACAGACATCCGATTGATGCAAGATGCAGGCAAAGGAAAGGAAATGCGCATCATAATGCGCGGATAGATAAGATCATGACTCAGAGAAGATCAAAAGCATATATAAGGCGAAGACGCAGAAGAAAGGCAATGATAAGGCTTATATCGGCTGCGCTTATATTGGCCTGCGTAATTGCGGCTGTCATTATAGTGATAGTAAAGATCGTGCCGCACGGGGGCAGTTCCTCCGGAGAGAGCGAGAGTCAGAGCGAGCAGGAGGGCACTTTGTCCGGACCGCCGCAGCCGGCTGTGGAGAGCAGTGCAAGTATAGGCGCAACGGGAGATATACTTTTGCACAATTCGGTTCTGAACGGTGCATATCAATCCGACGGGACATATGACTTTACAGCATCCTTTGCGGAGGTAGCGCCATATTGGTCGGCACTTGATTATATGATCGTCAATCTCGAGGTGCCGATGGGCGGATACGGGGAGCCGACCGGATATCCTGCGTTCAATGCACCCGATTCGATAGCAACAGGACTTAAAAATGCGGGCGTAGATATGTGTCTTACGGCTACAAATCATTCATATGATACAGGCTTTGACGGCCTTATACATACTCAAAAGGTACTGAACGAGGTAGGACTCGACTATGTAGGGACACGTCTCGAGGAGAGTGCGGATTATGTACTTACAAAGGATATAAATGGGATAAGATTCGGCTTTGCCTGCTATACATATGATACGAGAACATATGCGAGCGACAGCAAATCCTTAAATGGCATACCGCTTGCATCCGAGGCGGAGAACCTTGTAAATTCCTTCTGCTACAGCGACCTTGATACATTATATGCATCCGTACAGAGTGACCTTGAGAACATGGAGGAGCAGGGATGCGACGTGACTGTCTTCTTTATGCATTGGGGCAATGAATATACGGATTATCCGAATGATTACGAAACACAGATCGCGGCAAAGCTGTGCGACCTCGGCGTGGATGTCATAATAGGCGGTCATCCGCATGTAATACAGCAATTTGATGTTCTCACCGGTGAGAGCGGCAATACGACATATTGTCTTTATTCCACGGGAAATGCGATCTCCAGCCAGCGCAAGGAGATCATGACAGAAGACGGCTGCAGAGGATATACGGAAGACGGCATCGTGATGTCATTTACATATGAAAAGCTCAACAACGGCAAGGTCAGACTTACGGATGTGAATGTGCTTCCGACATGGGTGGAGATCCAGGGCAGCACGTATACGATAGTTCCGCTTGATGGTACGACAGATACATCAAATTGGCAAACATACAGTCTCAGTGAGGCTATAGCTTCATATAACAGGACTCAGGGCAGAGTCGGCGAGGCATATCCTATATTAAAGAGCAGTCTCGGCGGAGGAGATGTACTGAGTTATATTGAATAATATATCCGAGACTTTTATGTATATCCGAAGATGACCGCCTGATCGGCACAGGATCTGCGGTCGGTCAGTGCGACATATATCCTAAAAGATCGATTTCCAAATATTACCTACCTATTTATGATTTATGCACAGCTTGTCATATATTCCATGCAGGTGTTAGACTAAAATCAAAGGAGGTAATACGCACATGGTATATAAATCATTTAACGAAATTATCGAGAGAAAGCTGAAGGGCAATACAAAGATCAGCCGTATAGCAGTCGCTGCCGCTCAGGATGAGCATACTCTTCTTGCTGTAAAGCAAGCTGCAGATGAGGGCCTCGTTGAGCCTGTTCTGGTCGGAGATAAGGCAGAGATATCAAATATCATTTCAAAGATAGGATTGTCTGTCAAAGACGAGGATATATATGACGTTCCGGATCTTAAGGAATCTGCTGAAAAGGCAGTAGCACTTGTAAATGAAGGCAAGGCGGATTTCCTGATGAAGGGTCATGTGGATTCAAGCACATACCTGAAGGCAGTGGTTAATAAGGAGCATGGCCTCGGCAAGGGAGGTCTCATGTCGCACTTTGCAATATTTGAGGCACCGTCTGCTTATCATAAGCTCATAGCTCCGGTAGACGGAGGCATGGTCACATATCCTACTCTGGAGCAGAAGAAACAGATCATTCAAAATACTGTCGATGCTATGATCGCGCTCGGATACGATTGCCCGAAGGTCGGCTGTCTTGCATGCAAGGAAGTAGTCGATCCTAAGATGCCGGAGACCATAGAGGGTGACGAGCTCAAGCAGATGAACAAGAGAGGCGAGATAACAAATTGTATCGTCGAAGGACCTATACAATTTGACTGTGCCACAGATGCCGAGATAGCAAAGGATAAGGGATATGAATCACCGGTTGCGGGAGATTGCGATGTCCTTCTTGCCGTAAATATCCATCAAGGCAATTCTCTCGGCAAAATGCTCGCAGGCTTCTGCCACGCGAAGATGGGCGGCTTCATAGTAGGAGCAAAATGTCCTGTCATAATGACATCCAGAAGCTCTACCGCAGAAGAGAAATATCTTTCGATATGCCTTGCGGCGGCAGCATCATTATAAATAAGACAACAGTTCAGTAAAAAATATTGATACCGCATGATGAATATACATCATGCGGTATTTTTTGTAATTTTATCGCCCTGATACCTAAAACGTGATAGAATAACATGTTTTTATATAATATATATTGTAGATGGATCGAAAGTACAGGTATATCGCAGGAAATGAGTCTCTGCCATTGGGATACATGCGGTATCAAATGATATGCAGGAGATCATTTGATACAGGATGATTCTTGCCGATGCATACGAATGTACAGACAGGTGTGGGGAAATGAAAATAGGTTTTGACAATGACAAATATCTGAAAATGCAATCTGAGCATATAAAGGAGCGCATAAGCAAGTTCGGCGGCAAGCTGTATCTGGAATTCGGCGGCAAGCTCTTGGACGACATACACGCTTCCCGTGTCCTTCCGGGCTTTCATGTAGACAGCAAGCTGCAGATGCTCCTTCAGCTTAAGGATCAGGCTGAGGTAGTCATAGTAGTGAGCGCCGAGGACATCATGAACAATAAGATCCGTGCCGATCTCGGCATCGGATATGATGAGGATGTACTCCGTCTTGTAAAGGAATATCGCAGCAGAGGATTGTATGTCAGCAGCGTTGTCATCACCAGATATACACCCGCAACAAGCATCGAGACATTCCAGAGCAGGCTTGAGAGGGAGAATATAAAGGTATATCACCATTTCTTCATTCCCGGATATCCTACGGATATAGAGACAGTCATCAGCCCGCAGGGATATGGCAAGAACGAATATATAGAGACGAACAGGCCGCTTGTGGTAGTTACGGCACCAGGGCCGGGCTCAGGCAAGATGAGCACCTGCCTCTCTCAGCTCTATCAGGACAACAGGCTTGGTATCTGTGCGGGATATGCGAAATTCGAGACATTTCCTATCTGGAACCTGCCGCTCAACCATCCTGTAAATCTCGCATATGAGGCGGCAACGGCGGACCTGAACGATATCAATATGATCGATCCGTATCATCTCAAGACATATGGAGAGACAACAGTCAATTACAACAGAGATATAGAGATATTCCCGGTGCTTCGGAGCATGTTTGAGAGGATATACGGATCAAGTCCGTATGCATCACCCACCGACATGGGCGTAAATATGGCCGGAAATTGCATCATTGATGATGAAGTGTGCAGAGAAGCGGGAGACCAGGAGATCATCAGAAGATATTTTCAGGCAGCAGTCGGCATCGCAGACGGAAGCAAGGGTCCGGCGGAGCTTGAAAAGATAAAGATCCTCATGAATCAGGAGGGACTCAGGCCCGAGGACCGCACCGTGGTTGCAAAGGCAAGAGAGCTTGAAAGTGAAACAGGCGGAGTCGCGACCGCGATGGAGCTTGATGACGGCAAGATCATACTCGGCCATACGGGTAATATCATGGGAGCATCTGCAGTATGCCTGATAAATGCCATAAGATATCTTGCGGGCATACCTGAAGGCAAGAAGATATTGTCATCAGAGTCATTGCAGCCTATAAATGAGCTGAAGACAAAATATATGGGCAGCAGGAATCCTCTGCTTCATCCGGATGAGATGCTTATCGCACTTTCCATAGCCTCATTGAAAAATGAAGATGCGGCAAGAGCACTCGAGCAGCTGCCGCGCCTCAAGGGCTGCAAGACACATACGACTGCCAGACTCTCGGCCATAGACAGAAGGACCTTCAAAAGACTGGGCTGTGATCTGACATATGAGCCGAAGGAGATCTAGAATCTGAACATTTAAAATGCCGCTTATCCGATCGGATGAGCGGCATTTTTGATATCAATATTTGAAAAACAGCGCAGAGATATATCTGCACTGCTTAGGTTTATGACATCCGGGGCTGTGGCGTTTTTAACGGCAATATCTGTATCAATAAAACAGCCTTGTGACTGCCCAAACAAGGGGGATAGTCCCCACGCAAAGGATATCCATGAGCCCCGTAACAGACGTTGTAGTCTTGTAATCCGCCTTATACATGATGGCGATGAGGCTTATGATGGCTGCGGTGGGCATGGAACAATGAATGGTTATGACAGATGTTATATCACTTGCACCCCATATCGCATATGCTATAAAAAAGGCAGAAAATGGGATGAAGAGCATCTTGACTGCGGCAACAATATAATATCTGTAATTGTCAAAAAGCTGTCTCAAAGGATATGAACCGATGGTAGCACCTATTACGACCATACTGAGGGGAGAAGTGATCTGTCCCAGAAATTCGAGAGGCTCGAGGACAATATCGGGTATACCTACACCCAAAAGGAATAATAATATTCCCAAAAGAGCGGCTATATTCGGGGGATTGAACAGCTTCCTTACTGAGAATCTCATCGCATCGTCATTGCCCTTTGTCAGCTGAAATACGCCGAGGCTGTATGCGAAGATATTTTGATGAACATTTAATATCGCGAGATATGATACACCCGCGCTGCCCATGAGAGCCTCACCGACCGGAAATGCTATAAATGCAGAGTTTCCGAATGTCATCACAGCCTCATAGACGCCGCGGGTCTTTTTATCAGGTGCTATGATGCACGCGGCAGCGAATGCGATGATTCCCATAAATATATAAAGGCCTATTCCCGCAATAAGAAGGGTATATACGAGTGACCTGTTATCCGCCGACAGTGACAATATAGAGGAGAAGATCATACACGGTGCCGCAGCATAGGTGACCATTTTCGATATGACCGCATTGGTCTCCGTGGTCAATATATGCACTTTATATAAGACAAATCCCAACACCATGGCGGCGATTATCTTAAGCATTGCTCCGGCTATTTCCATCTTAAACTCCCGAAAAATAAATATTCCACAAGTCGTCGTCAGATCCTTATTGCATCAAAAAAATGATATCTTTAAGGCTGCGCGCCAACTTATATATTGTCTAACAATGTCATCATGCATGTCAAGGGGTGAAGCTAAAAGAGGCTGCTGCCCTGCAGTGACCGGATACAAGCGTGAATGTTGAAAATTCTTGGCAAAATGAAAAATACATAAGAAAGCCCATTGCATTAAGGAAAGATTTATATAAAACATCTAAAAAAGTTGAAAAGGCATTGCCATTTAGATATTATTTAAAGAGAAAAGCTGCGAAAAAAAAGACTTCATGCAGAAGTCTTAAGATGCACACACTGTGCAGCCGGACAAGCCGGTGGGTTGAGTAAACTTTTATTTGAACTCGCAGTGCAAATCCGTAGGGGAACTACGTTTTGCACTTTGATAATAAGCCTAATTAGGGAGATTTGTCAAATGAATAATGAAAAGAAAATTTATTTAGGACTAGATATTGGTACAGACTCAGTTGGATATGCTGTCACAAACCAGCATTATGATTTACAAAAGTTCCATGGGCAGGATGC
>CAZGVB010000016.1:0-33919 GCA_964528825.1 uncultured Parasporobacterium sp. | reverse complement strand
AAGCCGTGTGCGAGGAGCAGAAAACGCAGCTTGTTTTTGCGGCATATCTCACACGAAGTACTAAAAATTGTCTGAATGAAAGATTTGCAGGCGATTACCCTGCATTGATCCTCCTTTGTGTTCCTCTCTTGCTGACACAGTCATGTAATAAAGGTGAGTCAATGACAGTTCAAACAGAATCAACCACCGAAACAGAAGGTCTCACAGCTGAGGCATATTCTGACGACAGCGAATTTGTTCTGGAATATGACGAGTTAACGAGCGATGAGAAATATCTTGCTTCGGCACTCTTTGAAAATGTCAATAAATTTGAAATAGACAATACGAAATGCTCTCTTATAGATATAACGCTTTTTTATGAGGTTTATCACAACGGTGAGCTTGTCAAAGAAGAAAAATTATTTTCCAAGGGAGAACAGGATAATAATTCCATAAAAATATATACAGCAGTAATTATACGCAAGCTTGATCGTGGCAGCGCTTACAGCTGCTGCCGCGAACATACAACTATATACATAAGCCCCGGCAGATACTGCCGGGGCTTCAGACACCTTAGCCGCTTCAATCACTTTAGACTATAGATAAGATCCTCTGCTGCAGGGGATTTTCTTATGATAGTGCTTGCAGTTATATCCTGACTGCCTTAAGCTTTGCTCCCGCCTCCATTGCTCCGCTTCCTGCGGGAATGAATGCGAGGCAGTCGCATCCTATGGCACTGCTGATGACTACATTGCCCTGGTCCTTTGTTGATATGAATCTTGCTCTCTCCCCGGTAAGATCAAGCTTTCCCTTTAAGACTCTTGTAGCCTTGCTCTTCTTTGGATATCCGCAGGCCAGCTCTACTTCAAATTCCTCGGAAAGATATTCGGCATATCCTGCCGCCTTTTTAAGTCCTATCTGCGTTACAACAAGAAATGTTGTAAGAGATGAAGCCGGATTGCCTGACAGGCCGCATACAAGCTTGCCGTCCTTTATACCGAATGAGCATGCCATACCCGGCTTTAGCTGCACACCTTTAAAAAGGATCTCCACTCCGGACATCTGCATTGCCTCAGGTGTCAGATCGAAATCTCCGACAGAGGCTCCTCCTGTAAGCATGACCGCATCGCATTCTTCAATTGCCGTATCCAGCTTTTTGCTGATCGCATCTGTATCGTCCTTTACTATGCCATAAGCTACAGGCTCAAGCCCGATATTGCTCATTGCGGCACTTAGCGTATATTGATTCGAGTCGAATATCTTGCCCGGCTCTCTTTCGCTCCCTACTTCAATGAGCTCACTTCCCGTAGAGATAATTCCCACCTTCAGCTTTTTATATACAAGCGGATATGCTCTGTTTTGTGCGGCAAGTGTTCCCATAAGTCCGATATCTATCTTCATGCCGACGCTTGCAAGGAGCTGGCCCTTTTTGACATCCTCTCCCGCATATACGATATTCTCACCCTCATCATACGGACGAAACAGCTTCACCTCGGTATCCGTAAATTCCGTGATCTCATACATCGTAACCGTATCTGCGCCCTTGGGGATCGGAGCTCCCGTCATGATCCTTACCGCAGTACCCTCCGTAATCTCATAATGAGGGACATCACCCGCGGCGATCTCTTCGAGCACTTTTAATACTACAGGATGATCCTTCGATGCATTTGCCGTGTCAGCCGCACGGAATGCATATCCGTCAAAAGGTGACCTGTCAAAAGGAGGAACATTATCGTCGGCTCTCAGCTCCTCTGCTAGTATCCTGCCAAAGCATTCACTCAAAGGAATCCTTTCTGTTCCTACTACTCCTATTTCATTTGTTATGATCTCCACGGCTTCTTCGCAAGTAACGCTGCCTTTTTTCATGTTAGATCTCCTTTTGTTCTGTTTTAATTCGATATATGCCGCGCAGCTTCCCGCAGCATACGCCGGACGTCTCTGATAAGTATACCAAGATATCCTCTCAGGGCATAGTCTTCGCTGCCTTCCGCCGCATATGTCAACCTTCTCTGATAAGTATACCGAGGTATCCTCTCAGGGCATAGTCTTCGCTGCCTTCCGCCGCATATGTCAATCTTCTCTGATAAGAGCTATCCTGTCCTTCGGCAATGATACCGTGATCGTATCTGCGACCTTAATGTCTTTTATATTTTCTGATGCATGTATTGCAAAGGATTTACCCTGCACCGCATTTTCAGGCGCTGCATGTACAATATTTGAAAAAGCATTATTTACAATCTCCGTGACCTTACACTGAAATGCATTTTCATCTCCGCCGATCTCAAAACTCTTTGTTCTTGCGCCTATATGAGTAATGCCCTGCGTATCACCATCCACATCCAGCTCACACTGCCAGTCTATGGCATATACCCTTCCCGGGCCCAGCACCTTTATGCGCGATATATTATCATATCCCGTGAGTATCGCGCCGTTTATGGTCTGCGGATTCATGAAGACAGATACCTTATCATTCATAAATTCTATAGCACCATTCTTCATAACGGCGATTCTGTCGGAGATTCTGTATACCTCGTCCCTGTCATGCGATACCAATATGACCGGCTTGCCGAACCTCTTGATGACCTGACGCACCTCGAGCTCCATCTCATATCTCAGATGTGTATCCAATGCAGAAAATGGCTCGTCGAGCATAAGAATATCCGGGTCACCTATGAGTATCCTTGCAAGGGCAGTCCTTTGCTGCTGACCTCCCGAGAGCTGATCCGGTCTCTTTTTTTCCATTCCCTCCAGATGCATAGTCTTTATCATTTCCGCGATCTTCTCGGGATCCTTATGCTTGTGAATGCCGCATGCGATATTCTGTTCTACGGTCATATTCGGAAAGAGCGCATATTGCTGAAAAAGGTATCCTACATGTCTCTTTTGCGGTGACAGATTGATCCTCTTTTCAGAATCGAAGAGTACCTTATCCCCCAGGACGATCCTGCCGCGGTCCGGCTTTTCTATGCCTGCTATGCACCTGAGCGTCATGCTCTTGCCGCAGCCCGATGCACCGAACAGTGCCAGCGTCTCATTTTCTGTCTCAAAATTTACCTTGAGCTTGAAATTGCCCAATCTCTTTTCTATATCTACAGAAAGTGACATCAGCCCCTCCTCCTCTCTGTCTTATTTCTTTTTTCGAACATATTCACAGCCAGGAGTACAACGACAGATATCGCTATATTTATAAGTATCCACTTGAATGCACTCGCGTCATCATTGGTTCTCCACAATTGATAAACCGTGGTGGATATCGTGGCAGTCTTGCCCGGTGTATAACCCGCTATCATGCTGGTGGCACCGTATTCACCGAGTGCTCTCGCAAATGCAAGCACAGTACCTGCTATAATGCCCTGCTTGCAATACGGAAATCTGATTCTCCAAAATATATATGTATTGCTGAGGCCGAGTGTCTGACCCGAATACATAAGAGTATTGTCAAAGGATTCAAACGCTCCCCTTACCGTCCTGTACATAAGAGGAAAGATGACTATCGCCGTAACTATGATGGCAGACCACCATGTCATAGGTATCTTAAAGCCGAATGTCTCATATATCCAAGCGCCGAAGGGCCTTTTTGGACCTACTACCACCAGCACAAGATATCCAACAACTGTCGGCGGAAGAACCAGCGGCAGCGTAAGGATAACATCCAATATACCTTTTACTATGCTCGGCAGCTTGGCAATATAATATGCCGCAAACATTCCGAGAAAAAATATAATGGCCGTACTTATAAGAGCTATCCTTAAGGAGTTATATAAAGGAAACCAATCCATATTCTTTACCTTACATTTTCATATGTTGTCATTTGTTCCGTCTTTGATCCATAACAGTCTGTCTGTTGTCATATACCCCATCGCTATACGGCGGCAGATTTTTATGAATAATTTGACATAAAAGCAATTCGGCGGGCATCACTGCCCGCCGAAAATGAAAGACGATGGACTTCTTTCATTATAACATCTTCAAAATGATCTTCCCAGGAATTTGCGGATATAACCTAATGAGCTCGCTGCCTCGTTACGGCATCTTCCCATCCTGCATCCGCAAGATTTCTATATATCTGATCAATTAAGAGGAGTGAATCCTACTGCACTGAGGATATCGCTTGCTTCAGCGCTCTTGATGAACTCAAGGAATGCTGCTGCTGCATCTGCATTTGGAGCATCCTTAAGCATAGCTGCAGGATAGATAACCTGTCCGCACATTTCAGCTGTAGCCTCATCAACCCACTCAAGACCTGCTGAGAATGCATCTGTTGCATATACAACGCCGCAATCAACTGTAGCCTCTGTTACCTGAGTTGTAACTTCCTTTACGTTTGATCCGTAAGTGATAAGACCTGCGGCTGCAAGAGAAGCCTCATCAAGCTCATAGTAAGCAAGGATCTTCTGTGTATACTGTCCTACAGGAACATCCTCATTGCCCATAGCCATAAGAACGCCTGAGCCTGACTTAAGAGTCTCTGCAAGAGAATCAAAGGACTCGATATTCTTCGGGTTGCCTTCCGGAACAGCAAGAACTACCTTGTTCTCAAGAAGGTTATAACGTGTAGAAGAATCTACAAAATCAAGACCGTCTGTATTTACAGATGCATCTGCCTCGATATCAAGCTGGTTCATCTGCTTCTGTCCTGCTGAGATGAATACATCACATACAGCACCTTCCTCGATCTGAGTCTTAAGTGTGCCTGATGAATCAAAGTTGAATGAGATATTTACATTCGGATGATCCTCCATGAAAAGGTCTCCGATCTCTGTAAGTGTCTCTGTCATAGATGCAGCTGCGAATACGACAAGATCTCCCTCAAGTGTATCAGCCTCTGTAGCTGCTTCTGTAGATTCAGCCTCTGTAGATGGTGCCTCTGTTGTTTCCTCGCTTGAGCTGCCGCAGCCTGCAAGCATGCTTACAGTAAGACCTGCAGCCATCATTAAAGTAATAAACTTTTTCATAAAAAATTTCCTCCTTGTTTTTGTGAAAATATCCGGAACCGTCTCATTTTTCCGGTTATCACATTTCGGTCTTTCACCGAATTCACACGTATGTAACCTGACATACAGTCATGTTGCATACTTTCGTGCAAAAAACCCGCCCTCTCTGTCGGGAGGGCGGAAATATCGCGGATCGGTCTTTTCCATCATATCGATCCGTCATATACGCTTTCCGTCTCCTTTTCAAATAGGGAGGTTGCATCATTTCTGATGCAGCCCTTGGCCTCATGCTTGAGGTGCCGGCTGCGAGACCGTATCGATGATCGACCTTAGGTCCCACTGCTCGAAGACTATCGTATGTTTTAAACTATATCTTTTTATTTGTCAAGAATATTTAATATTGAATTTTAATCGTATATTGTAGGATTGCAAAATGCTATTTTTCAATCCTACAATAATATATACCTCACACGCTCGGTCTGTTTATTGATCATCAGATTCCGACTGATCTTCATCCTCCGGAACATCTTCCTTTGCAAGCCTTGCGATGCCTGTTACTCTGACATCCTCTCCTCCGAGATTGATCAACCTTACACCTGATGTATTTCTGCCTATCACTGAAATATTATCTACTGAGGTCCTTATGATGATTCCTTCATTAGTGATCATCATGATCTGGTCACCCTCATTAACAGCCTTTGCGGCTACAAGATCTCCGGTTTTTTCATTGATCTTATAGCAGAATACACCGCCGCCGCCTCTGTGCTGAGGGGCAAATTCTTCTGTCTTTGTCCTCTTTCCCATACCCTTTTCCGTTGTAAAGAGTACGCACTCGCCCTGAATATCCATTATCATGGCAATGACCTCATCGTCATCTGCCATCCTGATGCCGATGACTCCGGATGACTTTCTGCCGGATTGTCTCACCTCTGATTCGTTAAATCTTATGGCATGTCCCTTTTTGGATATAAGAAGGATATCTCTGTTGCCGTCGGACGGCTTTACCTCAATAAGCTCGTCGCCGTCTCTGAGCTCTATACCTATCAAGCCGTTAGCCCTGATATTTTCATATGCCGATATAGGAGTCTTCTTTACAAGTCCGTTTTTCGTAGTGAAAATGAGATTTTCAACACCTGCAAATTGCTGCACTGCCATCATGGTCGCTATGGATTCGCCGCCTTGAAGTCTGAGCAGATTTACTATAGCTGTTCCTCTTGCCGTCCTGCTTGCCTCGGGTATCTGATATGATTTCATCTTGAAGACTCTGCCGAGATTTGTAAAAAACAATATCTCATTATGCGAATTGGTGATGATCATATTTTCCGTAACATCATCCGTAAGAGTCTGAATGCCCTTTATGCCTCTGCCACCACGGTTCTGAGATTTGAATGTATCTATAGACATTCTCTTTACATATCCGAGCTTTGTCAAAGTGATGACCTCATTCGCATCCGGTATAAGATCCTCATCTTCAAATTCACCGTCATCTACGCCTATTTTGGTTCTTCTCTCGTCGGCATAATTGGCCTTGACCTCTGTTATCTCTTTTTTTATGACCGCAAGAAGTTTGTGCTCATCCGCAAGTATTTCCTTATATTCCGCAATCTTTGCAAGGAGCATTGCCTGCTCGTCCTCGATCTTCTTTCTTTCAAGACCTGTAAGAGCCTTAAGACGCATGTCCACGATCGCCTGTGCCTGCACATCATCCAGTGCAAACCTCTCCATGAGCCTTGTCTTTGCTTCCTGCGTATTTGCAGAGCTCCTGATTATGGATACTATCTCATCGATGTTGTCGAGCGCGATCAGCAGACCTGCCAATATATGTGCTCTCTCCTCGGCCTTGTTCAGATCATATCTCGTCCTTCTGGTGACTACATCCTCTTGATGCTTGAGATAGCATTTGAGCATCTCCAGAATATTGAATATCTTAGGCTCATTATTGATAAGCGCGAGCATAATGACACCGAAGCTGTCCTGAAGCTGAGTATGCTTGTAGAGCTGATTTAATATGACATTCGCATTTACGTCTCTCCTCAGCTCAATGACCACTCTCGTACCTGTCTGGTCGGTCTCGTCCCTCAGATCTGTTATTCCGTCAATCTTTTTTTCTTTTACAAGCTCCGCGATCTTTTCGATAAGCTTTGCTTTATTTACAAGATACGGAAGCTCCGTGACCACTATTCGGCTCTTGCCGTTCTCCATAGGCTCTATATCGCAGACGGAGCGTATCTTTATCTTGCCTCTGCCTGTCCTATATGCCTCTTCTATGCCTTTTCTTCCGAGGATCACGGCTCCTGTCGGGAAATCCGGTCCCTTGACGATCTTCATTACATCTTCAATAGATGTCTCCGCGTCCGATATTTTGTCATCGATGATCTTTACAACAGCATCGATAAGTTCTCCGACATTATGGGGCGGAATATTGGTTGCCATTCCTACAGCTATACCGTTTGTTCCGTTTGCGAGAAGATTCGGGTATCTTGCGGGAAGAACTACAGGCTCTTTTTCCGTCTCATCAAAATTCGGAACAAAATCGACGGTATCCTTATTGATATCCGCAAGCATTTCCATCGCGATCTTCGAGAGTCTTGCCTCTGTATAACGCATGGCTGCCGCTCCGTCTCCGTCAACGCTTCCGAAATTGCCATGACCGTCTACAAGAGGATATCTGGTAGACCATGGCTGAGCCATATTTACGAGAGCTCCGTATATGGAGGAATCACCATGCGGATGATATTTACCCATTGTATCGCCGACAATCCTGGCACATTTTCTGTGAGGCTTGTCAGGGCCGTTATTAAGCTCTATCATCGAGTAGAGGACTCTTCTCTGTACAGGCTTAAGACCGTCTCTTACATCCGGCAGAGCACGAGATGCTATGACACTCATCGCGTAGTCTATATAGGATGTCTCCATGGTCTTTTTGAGATCTACCTCTTCTATATTGTCAAATATATGTTCGTCCATATTTTTCTCCCGGAATACTTTTTCGTACAAATATCTCTGGTCATATGATTTTTTTGATCACGACCGTCCCTTAAGCTTTATGATCTTCACTTTAATGTATGATCATAGAGCAATCCTATCATGCCGATCATATATCGATATTTGTGGCATATTTTGCATTCAATTCGATGAATTCTTTTCTCGGTTCCACCTCGTCTCCCATAAGAGTCGTAAATGTAAGATCCAGATCCTGCACACTTTCGTCGTCTATCATCACCTTGGATAATATCCTTGTCTTGGGATCCATAGTAGTCTCCCACAGCTGGCTCGCGTCCATTTCTCCGAGTCCCTTATATCGCTGTATCTTGTTTTGGTTGTCTCTGCCCAGATCGTTAAGTATCTTCGCAAGCTCTGCGTCACTGTATGCATAATATTTTTTCTGTCCTCTGCTTATCTGATACAGTGGCGGCTTTGCAAGATATACATATCCGCCTCTGATAAGATCCGGCATAAATCTGTAGAAAAATGTAAGCAGCAATGTCGCGATATGAGCTCCGTCTACATCGGCATCTGTCATGATGATAATCTTATGATATCTGAGCTTTTCAATATTAAAATCCTCATGGATGCCCGTTCCGAATGCCGTTATCATTGTTCTGATCTCGGCATTTTTAAGGATTCTGTCGAGTCTTGCCTTTTCTACGTTTAATATCTTTCCTCTGAGCGGCAATATTGCCTGAGTCTTTCTGGTACGTGCAGTCTTTGCAGATCCACCCGCAGAATCTCCCTCAACTATAAATATCTCACAATTTTCTGGATTCTTATCTGTGCAATCTGCCAGCTTGCCGGGCAGTGAATTGCTCTCAAGAGGATTTTTTCTTCTTGTAAGATCTCTGGCATTTCTTGCGGCTACTCTCGCTCTTTGGGCAAGAATGCCCTTTTCACAGATAGTCTTTGCTATCTGCGGATTTTGTTCGAGGAATATACCGAGCTGTTCGCCGACTACCGTATTGACCGCAGTGCTGGCCTCTGAGTTGCCGAGCTTCTGCTTGGTCTGTCCTTCAAATTGGGGATCAACGACTCTTACCGATACTATCGCACTGAGTCCCTCCCTCAGATCCTCTCCCGAAAGATTGTCATCCTTTTCCTTAAGGAGCTTATTTTTTCTGGCATAATCATTGAATACCCTTGTGATGGCTCTCTTAAAGCCTTCCAGATGAGTGCCGCCCTCAGGAGTATTTATATTATTTACGAATGTATATATGCCCTCATTGAAGCCGTCATTATGCTGCATCGCGACCTCAACAAAGACGTCGTTTTTCTCGCCTTCAAAATAGAGCACATCCTCATATATGACTGCGGAACTTTTATTTATATATTTTACGAATTCTTTTATTCCGCCCTCATAATGATATATCTTTTCCTGTTCTTTTCCTTCTCTTACATCCTTTAATGTGATCTTAAGTCCCTTTGTAAGAAAAGCCATCTCACGAAGTCTCTTTTGAAGAATAGAAAAGTCATATTCCGTCTCTTCAAAGATTTCCTTATCGGGAAGAAATGTTATAGCTGTGCCTGTCTCATTTTCAGGACAATCTCCTGTCACCTCAAGAGAGTTAACTACATGTCCGCGCGAATATACTACATGATGAATCTTTCCTTCACGCTTTATAAATGCTTCAAGCTGCTCAGAAAGAGCATTTACGACCGATGCACCTACACCGTGAAGACCGCCGGATACCTTATATCCTCCGCCTCCGAATTTGCCGCCTGCATGGAGCTTAGTAAATACCAGATCTACCGCATTTATACCTGTCTTGTGATTTATTCCGGTAGGGATTCCTCTGCCGTTATCAATGACGGTAATGGAATTATCTTTATTTATCTGCACATGTATATCCGTACAATATCCCGCAAGAGCCTCATCTACGGCATTATCTACTATCTCATATACCAGATGATGAAGTCCTCTTGACGATATGCTGCCTATATACATGCCTGGTCTTTTTCTTACCGCCTCGAGACCCTCTAATACCTGTATATTATCTGCGTCATATTCTGTTTTTACTTCAATATTTTCAAGAGATTTCTGTTCGTCCATGCTATTCCTCTTTTAAAAATTTACATACATTAACAGTACCGCTGCTCTACGGAAGCATTTTTTATATAGAATTTACTTGCTTCTTTGAACTCGCCCTCGACAAATTCGTCCAGACCTGTACAGGTAATGAGTGTTTGTACATCATTCAGGCTTTCAAAAAGTCTCTCCTGTCTTTTTCGATCGAGCTCAGAAAGAACATCATCCAAAAGAAGGACAGGTTTTTCTTTTTTTTGATCTTTTATCAGATCAATCTCAGATAATTTAAGTGTTAATGCGCAGGTTCTTTGCTGACCGCCGCTGCCGTAGACCTTCATATTTGTTTTTCCTTCAAAAAAAGAAAAATCGTCCCTGTGCGGGCCTACGCTCGTCTGCTTTAATATCTTATCCCTCTCTCTGTTCTTAAGGAGCATCTCATACATGTCTTTCTCTTCTGTTGAGGGCTCATATATTATCTGCAGATTGTCATTTCCGGAGGTTATATTTTTATAAATCTGCGGAATTATCTTGTTTATTTCATTTATGAATTGTTTTCTTCTCTTTATTATCAAGCTGCCGTATCTGCAAAGCTGCAGATCCCATATATCCAGCGTATCTGTCAGGTCGACATTTGACTCTTCCTCTTCTAATTTTTTAAAGAGCTCCCGCCTTTGCTTTAGCAGCTTATTATAATTTATCAGATTTTCCATATAGATATGATCTATCTGACAAATCTCCATATCAAGAAAATCTCTTCTGTCCGAGGGGCCTCTCTTTATGATATCAAGATCCTCAGCGGAAAATATCACTACTGATATCTTTCCGTAAAGCTCACTGATCTTCTTTAACGGAATCTGATTCAGAGCAATACCCTTGTCCTTATTTTTTTTCAGATGAATATCTACTCTGCTTTTTCCGTATTCTCCGGAAAATTCAGATCTTATATGAGCCTCCTCGCATCCTGTCTTGATGATCTCTCTTTCGTGGCTTCCTTTATGACTTTTCCCGAAGCTGCTCATATATATGCTCTCTAAGATATTTGTCTTTCCCTGCCCGTTTTCTCCGTAAATGATATTCATCTTCGGATCAAAGCTTATTGAAAGACTGTCATAATTTCTGAAATTTTTCAGATTAAGACTATCTATCTGCATACATGAACCTTTTTGCCGTCATATTCTATGATATCACCCTCATAGACCTTTTTGCCCCGTCTTACCTCAGTCTCTCCGTTAAGCTTTACGCAGCCGTTTATTATTACCTCTTTTGCTTCAGCTCCGCTCATCACAAGACCTGCTAATTTTATGGCCTGTCCTAATTTTATAAATTCGTCTCTCAGATATATTTCGTCCATTTTTTTAGATCAGATTTATTATCTTCATCATTTGTACCACTTAAGAGTGATCACCTGTTTATATTTACCGGGAGAATTATATAAATATATTCTCCGTTATCATCTCGAATAAAGCATGGAGCAGATGAATTTACAAAATAAATATTTACATTTTCATCATCTATTACCCTGAGTGCCTCTATGAAGAATTTAGGATTGAATCCGATCACCATATCCTTGCCTTCCTTGGTAATAGGCAGATGTGAATTCATAGTTCCTATTGAGCTGGTAATATCCATATAAAGCTGCTCATTTTGAATATCAAGTATGATAGGCTTCTTTTCTCCTTCTCTTACAAAGGTAAGAGCCCTGTCCAGAGATCCCAGAAAGTCATTTTTATTAATACTTATCTTTGTCTCATAATCAGATGATATCATTTGCTCTACATTGAAGAATTCGCCTTCTATCAATCTCGATATGACCAGAGTTCCTTCAAGCTTGAATTTTACAAAATTTTTGTCAAATACTATCTCTACGATATCATCAGCATTGCCTGAGATTATCTTTACTATCTCATTCAGAGTCTTTCCGGGGATGATGACCTTAAAATGATCATATGAATTTGCAAGTTCAGTCTTTCTTATGGATATTCTGTGGCTGTCCAGTGATACTACCTTCAGGATATTCTTTTCAACCTCAAATAATTCTCCTCTCATCATTGAATTATTTTCACCCTGAGATATCGAGAATATTGTCTGTCTTATAATATCCTTAAGAGTATATTGTGATAATGAGATGCTCTTTTCATTATCTGTCTCCGGAAGAAGAGGAAACTCATCGGGATCCTTACCGCTCAGCTTAAATACAGATTCTTCACATATTACCGTAACCCTGTAATTGCTGTCTGTATCTATGATCACTACATTCTCGGGAAGCTTTCTGATGATCTCACTGAAGAGCTTTGCATCTACAGCAATCCTTCCCGGCTGATAGATATCTCCTTCTACAGATGTCTCTATTCCCATGTCCTTATCATTGGTAACGATTCTTATATTATCGTCTGCTATAAGAAGAAATGATTCAAGGATTGGAAGTGTAGTCTTTGATGGTACAGCTCTCAAAGCAATATTTATGGCATTTTGAAGATTGGATCTTAAACATTCTATTTTCATTTGTTTCTCCTTTGCGTACGGATAAATATATAAATAATAATTGATAAGCAGTAGTAGTAGGGTATGTGAAAATGTTAGGATACCCGAAATGCAGGCTTAAATACGGCATTTTTCAGTGTTAATGAAGAAGTTGATCGTAAGTTTAAGACCTGTTGAAAAATTAAAGTTAAAATAAAAAAATTAAATAAATCACCAAAAAACAGCTGTGGATAAAGTTAATTATTCACCTGTATTTTAGTGAATAAGTTAATAAAATGTGGATTAACCGGGGATAATTTTCTTTTTTAATATTTCTACATCGTTTTTTATATTTTCATTTGTTTCCATTTCCTTTTGAATCTTATCGTGGCCATACATAATGGTTGTATGGTCTCTGTTGCCGAGCTTCTTTCCGATAACGGAAAAAGCAACATCGGTAAGATTGCGGCAAAGGTACATACAAAGGTGTCTGGGATATACTATATCCTGACCTTTTTTCTTGGATATAAGCTCAGAAACAGTAATCCCGAAATGTTCGGATACGATCTTTATGATCATATCCGGGGTAACCTCCTTTTGTGCATCCTCAAAGAGATCATGAAGAACACTTTGAGCAAAGGATACATTTATAGGAGAAGCTGTAAGCTTTGAATATGCGACAATCTTTATAAGAGCTCCTTCAAGCTCCCTGATATTTGAGGAAACGTTTTCCGCAATATGTGAAAGAACGTCGTCCGGAATATAAGGAAAGTTTTCAAGTTCTATCTTCTTTCTGAGAATGGCAACTCTTGTCTCGTAATCAGGAGATTGAAGATCTACGGAAAGACCCCATAAGAATCTTGAACATAATCTTTCCTCCAGATTATTTATCTCTTTCGGATGCTTATCGGAAGAAATAATGATCTGTTTATGATTATCATAAAGAGCATTGAATGTATGAAAAAGCTCCTGTTGGGAAGTTTCTTTTCCGCTTATAAATTGAACATCGTCAATAAGCAGCACGTCTACATTTCTGTATTTATCACGAAATTGAACATTGGCAGTAGGTCCGCCGTTTCTGATGACATTTATGATCTCGTTGGTAAATTGCTCACATGTAACATACAAAACCTTGGCATTTGGATTGTGTGCCAGGATAAAATGAGCGGCAGCCTGCATAAGGTGAGTCTTTCCGAGTCCCACACCGCCATATATATAGAGAGGATTGTAAATCTCACCCGGAGACTCTGCGACAGCAAGAGCGGCAGCATGAGCAAGATTGCTGTTGTCACCTACAACAAAAGAAGAAAATGTATATTTTGGATTCAGTCCGGATCTTTCATATACATTCATAGGAGTCTTTAATTTTGCAAATTGCTGTTCGTCAATGGATGCCGCCTGATCGGGAAGAACAAATTCGAGATCAAATGGCTGTCCTAAGACCTCCTCAATACATACCTTAAGAGGAGTGGAATATTTTTTTTTAATATATTGAAGACCTATGGACTCTTCAGGAACAATCAGGACAATGGTATCTCCCTTTACCGAACATACCTCAAGAGGAAGAAGCCATGTTTTAAAGGAAACATCTGTAATATCATATTCTGATTTGAGCTTATTTAAGATTTCTGACCACTTTTCCTTTACAGTCTCAAACATTAAAATACTCCATATATAAAAAAATAAATAAAAGACGCGTAAATGCGTACAAGATATTTTATAATAAAAGGGCCTGATTTTCAATCTGAACAGAAAAAAAAGATATTAAATACGGCTTGACGTAAGGAAAAGATTTAAATATAATTACTCTGCTCAAAATATGTTAATCACTTGTGTCAGTAAAATGACAAATTTATAATGAAAAAGGGAGGTGGAATCTTATGAGTAAGATGACATTTCAGCCAAAGAAAAAATCCAGAGCCAAGGTACACGGCTTCAGAGAGAGAATGAGCACAGCCGGCGGCAGAAAAGTTATTGCCGCACGCAGAGCAAAGGGCAGAAAAGAATTAACAGCCTGAAAATAAGATCTTTCAGATTTTTTGGTAAAAGACCGCTGCTTGAGCAAAGAGGCGGTCTTTATTTCTTTATATAAAAACATGGTTTTTAAAGCATTTTTTTACGATAATAAGCCCTTAAAAAAGGTAAAAAGTAAAATTTTTGACGGAATTTTGGCTTTAAACACTGAAAAGTGTGATGATATTTTAAAATGCAGGAGGATGCCCTGCAGCAACATATTTCAAGTAAATACTTGCGTTTATAATAAATAACTTATATATTAAGGATAGTTTGTTCATTAATATGAAGAATATCAACTCTTTAAAAAATACCATTCAATTTAAAAAAGTATATTCTGAAGGAAAATCCTTTGCAAACAGATATCTTGTAATGTATGTATTAAAGGATCAATCTGAGTTATGCATAGGCATATCGGTCAGCAAGAAGATCGGCAACAGTGTGATAAGACACAGAACAACAAGACTTATAAGAGAGGTCTTTACGGCATATAAAGAAAGTATAAATAAAGATTGTCATATTGTTGTAGTAGCAAGGTCAGGTGCAAAGGGCGCAGCGCTTGGGCAGATTGAAGAGTCTTTTAAACATCTGTTGGACCGTCACGGGATATATGAGTTGAAAAAAAATAATTAAAAAAGGACAAAAAAATGATCAGAAATATACTGATCAAACCAATAAAATTTTATCAAAAGTATTTATCGGGTTTAAAAAGATACAATCATTGTAAATACACTCCTACCTGTTCTCAATATGCGATAGAAGCGATTGAGAAGTATGGCCCGCTAAAAGGGCTGGGACTTGCGATCTGGAGAATACTCAGATGCAATCCTTTCTCAAAGGGTGGTTACGACCCGGTACCATAAAGGAGGATAAAGCGTGTATAATTTTCTATTGGCAGCATGCGGAGGAACAGGAACCGCAAGCGGATGCTATGATTGGCCGGTCATCAAACAGATAGTATGGCTGTTCAGCAAGGCACTCGGATATCTTTATGATTTTCTGGGTCTTATCGGAATCGCAAATATCGGACTTTCTATAATCCTTTTTACGATCATTATAAAGTGCATATTGCTTCCGCTTACGATCAAACAGCAAAAATTTGCAAAGATCACGAGCTTCATGCAGCCTGAGATCAGACAGGTTCAGGATAAGTACAGAGGTCAAAAGGACCAGTACAGCATGCAGGCAATGCAATATGAGACAAAGGCCATATATGCGAAATATGGTGTTACTCAGACAGGAGGATGTCTGTCAAGTTTCATCCAATTTCCTATACTTATAGCACTCTATGGAGCACTTATAAATATTCCGACTGCTATACAGAAGATTTATGAGCCACTGTCATCTGTTGCAGATATCATAATGGGAGCATCGGATACGATAAAGACAAGCCTGTCTGAGATAGCATCATCTCTTGCACTTACAGATCAAAGCTCTCTTGTAAAGGTACTTTATACGCTTCCGAATAAGAGTTGGATTGCTCTTCAGGAGGCTTTTCAAAACGGAAATGCAGCAAGTGACGCACTTGAGATAAGCAATCTGCATGATCAATTTGTAAGCGTCAATTCATTTTTAGGATGGGATATTTCTCAAAGCCCATGGAATCTTCTCAGAACGGGAACATTTATCGGCATACTTGCCGTGCTTATTCCGTTGATCGCAGGAGCATCACAGTGGCTTTCATTTAAGCTCACACAGACAAAGGAAAGTGCGGCAGCAACAGGAGATCAAATGGCTGCGACCACCAGAATGATGGGGTGGATGATGCCGTTATTCTCCGTATATATCTGCTTTACGATGCAGACCGGTCTCGGAATCTATTGGTGCATGAGCTCATTCTTCCAGGTGGTATTGCAGATACTCATAAACAGACACTACCGCAAGATAGATATGAAGGCCTTTATCGAGAAAAATAAAGAAAAAGCAGCCGCAAAAGCAAAGAAAAAGAGAGAAAAGGAAGGCGTTGAGGGTACTACTATCTCAGCAGCCGCAAAAATATCAACAAAGCATATAGAAAGTCAGGCTCCGAAGAAGCCTATGTCTATTTCCGAAATAGCAAATCTCAGCACAGAGGATGCCAAGCCGACCAAGACCAAGGCTCCTGCACAGTCTCTTGCAGCCAAGGCGGCCATGGTAGAGCAATATAATCAGGAGCATCCTGAGGAAAACAGTGCAAAGAGAAAGTATAAGAAATAGGAGATAAAAATGGAATTTAAGGAATTTACCGCAAAGACGGTTGAAGATGCAATAACAGAAGCAACGATACAGTTCGGTGTTCCGAGCGACAAACTGGAATATGAGATAATAAAAGAAGGAAGTACGGGACTTTTCGGAATTTTTTCAAAGGATGCCGTCATAAAGGCAAGAGTAAAGGAAGCAAATATTCCGCAAAGTGTTGATAAAAAAGAAACATCATATGAGGCTGATCCTGTAAAAAATACAGTCGAGAAAAAAGAAAAAGCCGAAGATGCGCATATCGTAAGTACAAATGAAGAAAATATTGCAAAGCCGGATAATGCAGATCAGGATAATGTAAAGCAGCAGAGGACATCACATAAAGGCGGCAGAGACAATTATAAAAAGAAAGATTTTCGGGCAAGGGAAGACGATCATCATTCAAAGGATAAAAGAGATCTGAACGAAAGAGGCGGATATGAAAAGAAAACTTCCGCAGATGAACAAGACGAGGCATCCGAAAAAATGCCTGTAAAGGAATACAAACCGAAATCACCCGAAGAAATAGCCGCAATATCGGCACAGACTAAGAAGTTCTTTGAGGATGTTCTTGAAAAAATGGAATGTCAGGCAGAGGTCAATGTCACCGTAGATGATTTAGACAGAAGGATAGATGTCGATCTTGTAGGAGAAACGGGAGATATTATCGGTAAAAGAGGAGCCACTCTTGATGCACTTCAATATCTTGCGGGAATAGTCGTAAATAAAGGAAGTGACGATTATTTCAGACTAAAGCTGGATACCAAAAATTACAGAGAACGCAGAGCGAAGACACTTGAAAATCTTGCCGCAAATGTAGCAAATAAAGTTAAAAAGACCAGACACAAGGTTGCCATAGAGCCGATGAATCCGTATGAGAGACGTATCATCCATGCTTATCTTCAGTCCGACAGTCATATAATGACAAAGAGTGAGGGCGAAGAACCAAACAGGAGAGTTGTTGTCTACTATAAGAGATAGAAAAAAGCATTGCATTTTGAAATGATAAAAGCATAGCTTTCGGAATATCTGTAAGAGACTGTTCGGATTATTTCGAACAGTCTCTTGCAAATTAGGAAAATTGTAAAAGATAAGATAAGCAACAAGATGATACCAGGGTTAAAATACCTTTTGGCACCGACATCATAAGATAAGAATAAGATTAAGAATAAAAATAATATTAAGAATAAGATAAGATAAGATAAGCATGCTGCCGTTTACAGCATCTGATCGAAGATTATTGCAGTATATGAAGGATAGCAGATCATGATAAATGATACCGAGACTATTGCCGCAATATCCACCGCTATGAGCAATTCCGGGATAGGAATAGTAAGAATAAGCGGTGACAGCGCCTTTGATATCATCAATAAGATATTTAAGCCTTTCAAAGAAAAGGACATGAAAAATGTGCCCGGATATACCATCCATTACGGGAATATCATAGAGGACGGAAAGGTCCTTGATGAGGTTTTGGTAATGATAATGAAGGCTCCGCACACTTATACAAGGGAAGATACGGTCGAGATTAATTGCCATGGCGGCATGTATGTTGTAAACAGAGTCTTAAATCTGGTCATCAAGTCCGGGGCAAGAATAGCCGAACCGGGAGAATTTACAAAAAGAGCCTTCTTGAACGGAAGGATAGACCTGAGCCAAGCAGAGGCAGTCATAGATGTCATAAATGCTGAAAATAATTATGCCCTGAAAAGCGCCGTCACGCAGCTTAAGGGCTCGGTATCGAGAAAGATAAAGGAGCAAAGGGATATCCTGCTGGGACAATCCGCATATATAGAGGCGGCTCTTGACGATCCGGAACATTATGAGATGGAAGGATATGGGGAGCAGCTGCTGCCGATACTCGAAAATGTCCGCATACAGATTGACCGTCTGATCGCGACAAGTGAAGACGGCAGGATAATAAAGGAAGGCATAAAAACCGTCATCGTAGGAAAGCCGAATGTGGGAAAATCCTCCCTCCTTAATGCACTTTTGGGTGCTGACAGAGCTATAGTTACGGATATCGCGGGCACAACAAGAGATATACTTGAAGAAAATCTCAAATTGAATGGGATCACGCTCAATGTTTATGACACGGCAGGTATCAGGGAGACAGACGATATCGTTGAGAAAATAGGAGTCGACAAGGCAAAGGAGCATGCTTTGGATGCCGATCTTGTTATATTTGTTGCGGATGCATCAAGGCCTATTGACGAGGACGATATGCATATCGCGGGCCTGATCAAAGATAAAAAGGTGATCATGCTGTTAAATAAGACGGATCTTGTAAGAAAGGCAGACATTGCGGAAATCTCTGAAAAAATCGGCTGCAAGGTAATAGAGACACAGATTAAGAACGGCAGAGGAATGCAGGAATTTGCCGAAGAGATCCGAAATATGTTTTTTGACAAGGATATAGATTTTAATGATCAGATCTATATCACAAATGCAAGGCAAAAACAGCTGCTGATCGATGCAAGCTGCGCTTTGGGCAGGGCAATAGACAGCATTAAGGCAAACGTGCCGGAGGACTTTTATACGATAGATATGCTGGATGCTTATGAAAAGCTGGGCCTTGTAATAGGTGAGGCAATAGACGACGACCTGGCTGATGAGATCTTTTCCAGGTTTTGTATGGGTAAATAGGATGAATGTAGTTACTGAAAATTATGACATAGTAGTTGTAGGTGCGGGACATGCGGGATGTGAGGCGGCCCTTGCCTGCGCAAGGCTGGGCTTTGAGACGATCTGCTTTACCGTGAGCATCGACAGTATTGCTCTTATGCCTTGCAATCCGAATATAGGCGGATCCTCCAAGGGACATCTTGTAAGGGAACTGGATGCGCTTGGCGGAGAAATGGCAAAGAATATAGACAAGACATTTATACAGTCAAGAATGCTCAATACATCAAAGGGTCCGGCAGTACATTCCCTCAGGGCACAGGCAGATAAACAGGCATATTCGAGAGAAATGCGCCGCACGATGGAGCATACAGACAAGCTGACATTGAGGCAGGGAGAGGTCACCGAAATAATAACAGAGGACGGAAGAGTCATCGGAGTAAAAACTCTTTCGGGCGCCACATATTATGCGAAGGCAGTAATACTTGCCACAGGGACATATCTTAAGGCAAGATGCATATATGGTGAGGTGAGCGAATATACGGGACCTAACGGACTCAAGGCATGCAATCATCTCACAAGCTCTCTTGAAGAACACGGTATAGCAGTACGCAGATTCAAGACCGGCACACCGGCAAGAGTCGACAGAAAAAGCCTTGATTTCTCGAAAATGACAGAACAAAAGGGTGATGAACCCATAGTTCCTTTTTCTTTTTCAACAGACCCTGCAAGCATACAGAAGGAGCAGGTATCCTGCTATCTTACATATACCACCCCGCAGACGCATCAGATCATCAGGGATAATATCCACAGATCACCGCTCTTTTCGGGGGATATCAAGGGGATAGGTCCAAGATATTGCCCGTCCATTGAGGATAAAGTAGTCAAATTTCCGGATAAAGAGAGACATCAGATCTTCGTCGAGCCGGAGGGACTGTATACCGATGAGATGTATCTGTCCGGCATGAGCTCATCGCTGCCTGAGGATGTACAATATGCGATGTACAAGACCATGATCGGTCTTGAGAATGTAAAGATCGTAAGAAATGCATATGCCATTGAATATGACAGCATAAACGCGGATCAGATAAAAGCAAGTCTTGAATTTAAAAGCATAAAGGGCCTGTTCAGCGCAGGTCAGATAAACGGCAGCAGCGGATATGAAGAGGCGGCCGTGCAGGGATTCATGGCCGGAGTAAATGCCGCGCGCATGCTGCAGGAAAAGGAACCTGTCATTCTTGACAGAAGTCAGGCATATATTGGGGTGCTTATAGACGATCTTGTAACAAAGGAAAATACAGAGCCGTACCGAATGATGACCAGCCGCGCGGAATACAGGCTTCTGCTCAGACAGGATAATGCGGATCTGAGGCTTACTCCGATAGGATATGAGATCGGGCTTATAGACAAGGAAAGATATGAAAAGGTAGAAAAAAAGAGAAGGCAGATAGCATCAGAGGTGCTTAGAGTAAAGCAAATCCCGATAGGCGCGGAAAAAAAGACGCAGGAATTCCTTGAAAAAAACGGCAGTGCGACTCTGAATACGGGAGTAACATTGGCTGAATTGATCAGAAGACCCGAGCTTGGATATGCAAAGACAGCCGAGCTTGATCCCGAGAGAGAAAACTTTGATACAGATGTTATAGAACAGATAGATATAGAACTGAAATACGAGGGATATATTGCAAGACAGCAAAAGCAGGTCGAAAATTTCAGGAGAGTCGAGAGACGCAAGCTCAGCGAGACAATAGAATATCAAAAAATAAGCGGACTGAGACTCGAGGCGGGACAAAAGCTTGATAAGATCAAGCCGCATTCTATAGGACAGGCATCCCGTATATCCGGTGTTACACCGGCGGACATAGCAGTGCTTTTGATCTATCTGCAAAAAGAAGGAAAAAATATATAAAATATCGGATAAAAGATGAAATTTGATAAGCTTGAAAAATATTGTATAGAAAATGACATCACTCTGTCACAAAAGCAGAATGAGCAATTCTCAAAATTCGTAGAGCTGCTCATAGAAAAGAATAAGGTGATGAACCTGACAGCGATAACGGACCCCGAGCAGATTGAAATAAAACATTTGATAGATTCCGCCGCGGGAATAAATGCTATCCGAGAATGCTGCGGCGGGGATTTTTCTTTGCTTGATATCGGATCGGGAGCCGGATTTCCCGGAATCCCGTTAAAGATATTGTGCCCGGACAGCGGTTTTTGTCTGCTTGATTCATTGAACAAACGTGTAAACTTTCTAAACGGTGTCATAGAAGAACTTGGACTGAACAATATAGAGACGGTATGTGTGCGCGCCGAAGATTATAAAAAAAGAGAGACATTTGATATATGTACCTCGAGGGCTGTCACAAGAATGAATGTGCTGCTTGAATACTCAATGCCGTTCGTAAAGGTCGGCGGATATTGCATAATGTACAAGTCGGATGAATGCGAAGAGGAACTCAAAGAGGCCGAAACGGCTATAGAAACACTCGGTGGAGAATATTATAAAAGCATATCTTATGAGCTGCCCGAGCAATGCGGACAAAGAAGCCTTGTAATAATTAAAAAGATAAGACAGACACCGGAAAAATATCCTCGAAGAGCCGGCAAACCGGAAAAGAAGCCGATCACGGCACCGCGCGGTAAGGCGGTGCGGGATGATCATTTGACATGTTCATTGTAATAGTTCTCGGCGTCTTCAAAATCATAAAAATCATCTACATGAAAATAATAAAATTCCTCGGCATCGGAATATTCATCTATATCGTAAGGATCGTCGCTGCTTGAAGATCCGTGTCTTCGTGTGGCTGCATTCTCGTCACCGGAAGTATCAGACTTAGACCCTGCGGATGTCTCCTTCGTATAAGTACTTGTCTGCTTTGTATATTTTGAGGGGTCTATAGATGACGGCAATGTATAATCGGAATCCGAATAGGTATTATAAAGAGACCTGCAGACAAAGAATATGACAGTTGCTATGATAAAAATGCCTATAAATATCATCAAGCAACCGTAAGTACCGTCTTTTTTTGAACCATTCATAGGAATAACCTCATATACAATAAGCTGCGGATCTGAAATTCTTAAATGCAATATGGCAATCAACACAGTCACCCTTTACCTGTGAATGACATTCGCACATAGCAGAGCTGGTGATCGCAGATACGGGTTATCCTGTTTTTAAAGGCATATATCTTAAAGCAAAGATAACGACCGTCAAAAGGGCTTCTATGCAAGCAAATATACCATAACGAAAAATTATTAACAAGAAAGTATCGAAATGCACACGGCTTATTCGTTCCGGCTCCTGCTTTCCTCACCCTGTAGCTTCATCCGGCGCCCGCCGTCACTGCCAGTGTGCTCATCCATACGAAAGCCTCGCCATCGTTTTTTGCGGCATATCATCACACTTCGCAGGACTTAAGTCTATCTTTATGAAGAACGTGTAAGAGACTGCCTGGCAGCAATGTTTCACGTGAAACATTATTCAATATTATAGATAAGGAAAAGCAACTGTGATACAATACAAAAGCTTGTTATCAAAACTATCGAAGGGAGAGTTTGAATGGGAAGAATCATAGCTGTTGCCAACCAAAAAGGCGGTGTGGGCAAGACCACAACGTCTGTAAATCTTTCTGCGGCTCTTGCCGAAATGGGATGTAAGGTACTGCTTATAGATATGGATCCGCAGGGCAACGCCTCAAGCGGAGTAGGCCTTACAAAGGATCCGAAGGCGGATACTGTATATGAGATGATCATAGGCACAGCGAAATTTGAAGATGTGTTAGTCAAGACGGAATATGACAATCTGTGGCTGCTTCCTTCGGATATAAATTTATCGGGGGTTGAAATAGAATTGCTGGAGCTTGAGAGACGTGAGTATCGTCTCAAGGATGTAATGGAAAAACATCGTGACGAATTTGATTATATTTTGATCGACTGTCCTCCGTCTTTAAATATGCTCACCGTCAATGCACTGACAACGGCCGATACAGTTCTTGTACCGATACAATGTGAGTATTATGCTCTTGAGGGACTGTCACAGCTTATCAAAACGGTAATACTTGTCAAAAGAAAGCTCAATCCGGAGCTCGAGCTGGAAGGACTTGTATTTACAATGTATGATGCGCGTACAAATCTCTCTGTACAGGTAGTGGAAAATGTCAAAAAGAACATGAAGCAAAAGATCTACGACACGATCATTCCGCGAAATATCAAGCTCGCCGAGGCACCGAGCTACGGAATGCCTATCACCGCATATGCGCCGACTTCGACAGGAGCGAACAGCTACAGGCTGCTTGCGATGGAGGTAATGGGACGCAAGGACAAAGATTGACATTGTATCCACGGCAGAAAAAGATATCCGGAAAAAATCAAAATATCCGAAATGTATAGTAATATAATAGCAAGGAATCTGAGACATACCCGAAATATACGGAGTAAATAACAGGGAAAACGAGACATACCCGATATTAAGAAATCAGCAGTAAATATACAGACAATCTGTAATAAACGCGGCAAAGAAGAACGATAATTGAATACCGCATCAAAGAAAGGAAGGACATATGGCAAAGGCAAAGACCGGTCTCGGCAGAGGTTTGGATCTTTTGATACCGGGCGGCGGTGATGAAATGTCCGGGGATAGTTCCGCAAAGGGTACGGAGACCTTGAGATTATCTCAGATAGAGCCAAATAGGGACCAACCGAGAAAAAAATTTGACAAGGAATCTATAGAAGAGCTTGCAAGCTCTATAAAGCAATACGGTGTTATCCAACCGATAATCGTATGCAAAAAGAATGATTATTACGAAATAATCGCGGGAGAACGCAGATGGCGAGCCGCCAAGAAGGCCGGTCTCAAGGAGATTCCCGTGATCATCAGGGATTACAGCGACAGAGAGATAGCGGAGATCTCACTTATCGAGAACATCCAAAGAGAAGACCTCAATCCTATCGAGGAGGCGAAAGCCTACAAGCAGCTTATTGATGAATATGGACTCAAGCAGGACGAGCTGGCGCAAAAGATCTCAAAAAGCAGGGCGAATATTGCCAATACCATGAGGCTGCTGAAGCTGCATGATAAAGTACAGAAGATGCTTGCAGATAATGCAATAACAGCAGGTCATGCAAGGGCACTTCTGGCAATCGAGGATAAGGAAATACAGCTGGATGCGGCGGAACAGATCATAAAATACGGCCTGTCCGTAAGAGATACAGAGTCTCTTGTAAAAAGACTTTTAAGCCCGAAGACTCGGGCAAAGGCCATGCCGGTACGAGGTGCATCTTACAAAGAGATAGAAAAGAGAATGTCAGATGTGCTGGGAGCAAAGGTATCTGTAAAGGAAAAGGCAAACGGCCAAGGCAAGGTAGAGATAAGCTATGCGAATGCCGAACAGCTTGACCAAATATATAAGATCATAAACAAAGGCGCTCTTTGAGGATCGAAAAGGTCTGAAAATGATCGGAAATGATAAAATCCAAAAGGACCAAAAAAGTCTGAAAAAAGTAAAAAGCAAAAAGCAAAAAAACAAAAAACAAAAAACAAACAGTTCGAAAAACAATAAAAACGAAAGGTGAACCAGGCAGAAATATGTTAGACATTAAATTCGTCCGTGAAAATCCGGAAGCAGTCAAGGAAAATATCAGGAAAAAGTTTCAGGATGACAAGCTGATCCTCGTTGATGAGGTGATCGAGCTTGACAGGCAAAACCGCGAAATAAAGCAGGAGGTAGAAAGCCTTCGCGCAAACAGAAACAAGGCAAGCAAACAGATCGGATCTCTCATGGCTCAAGGCAAAAAGGAAGAGGCTGAGAAGGTAAAAGAGGAAATAGCCGCAAGCGGTGCAAGAATCGATGAATTATCACTTAAGGAAAAAGAAGTTGAGGAACAGATCACAAAAAGGATGATGATCATTCCCAATATCATAGATCCGTCCGTTCCTATAGGAAAGGATGACTCATGCAATGTTGAGATTGAAAAATTCGGTGAGCCATATGTTCCGGAATATGAAATTCCGTATCATACAGAGATAATGGAAAGGTTCAACGGAATAGATCTTGATGCTGCGGGAAGAGTCGCAGGAAATGGATTTTATTATCTGATGGGCGATATTGCGAGACTTCACTCGGCTGTACTCAGCTATGCCAGAGATTTCATGATAGACAGGGGCTTTACCTATGTGGTTCCACCATTCATGATAAGGAGCAATGTCGTAAACGGAGTTATGAGCTTCGCTGAAATGGATGCGATGATGTATAAGATTGAAGGCGAGGATCTTTATCTTATCGGAACGAGTGAGCATTCAATGATAGGCAAATTCATTGATCAAATTATACCTGAAGAACAGCTGCCGATGACGCTTACGAGCTACTCTCCATGCTTCAGAAAGGAAAAAGGTGCTCACGGTATTGAAGAGAGAGGCGTATATAGGATCCATCAATTCGAAAAGCAGGAAATGATAGTCGTATGCAAGCCTGAGGAGTCGAAGATGTGGTATGACAGGCTGTGGCAGAATACGGTAGATCTTTTCAGGTCGCTTGATATCCCGGTACGTACATTGGAATGCTGCTCGGGAGATTTGGCGGATCTGAAGGTGAAGTCCTGTGACGTTGAGGCATGGTCACCGCGTCAGAAAAAATATTTCGAGGTCGGAAGCTGCTCTAACCTCGGGGATGCTCAGGCAAGAAGACTGCACATAAGAGTAAACGGTAAAGACGGCAAATATCTCGCAAATACGCTGAACAATACAGTTGTCGCACCTCCGCGCATGCTGATCGCATTCCTTGAGAACAATCTGAATGCAGACGGCAGCGTGAATATTCCGAAGGTGCTTCAGCCATATATGGGCGGCAAGGAAAAGCTGATACCAAGCAAATAAAAAGCCGGCAAGGAAAGAAATCAAAAGCCTGTATTAAATGCGAAAACTGATATCAAGTGCGGATTTTTCTTGACAAACAGAAAGATGATGTGACCACCAAAAGTTTGACTTTTGGTGGTCGGTACAGCAAATCGGATCGAAGGCAGTTTTTAAGCTCGGATCAAGCTTATTGATCCGAGCTTATTGTTTCAAATCCAATTACTTCAAATCCAATTAATCCAAATCCGGTTAATTCAAATCCAATTAAATCAATTTAATCCAAATTAAATCTAATTACTTCAAATTAATTTGAATCCGATTGATCAAAGTTATTCAAGGATATTTCCGTCAATGGAAATAGTTACGACCTGCCATGGTATAAACTTACCGCTGTTTTGAAGTGCGCATTTTGCGGCATGCTCCAGCCCGCCGCAGCATGGCACCTCCATGCGCACGATCGTGACACTCTTAATATCATTTTCGCTGATGATCTGAGTGAGCTTTTCACTATAGTCGATGTCGTCCAGCTTCGGGCAGCCGACAAGAGTGATATGCCCTTTGATGAAGCGCTCATGGAAGGCAGCATATGCATAAGCCGTACAATCGGCCGCAATCAGCAGCTTCGCACCTTCAAAATACGGTGCCTTTACGGGAACAAGCTTTATCTGCACAGGCCATTGAGAAAGCCGGCTTATGCTTTCTGTGATTTTGGCACTGCCGCATTCACATTCATCGCGTTCTATTTTTTTTGAATTTGTTCCGGGGCAGCCGCACGGCAGCGTTTCTTCGTTTGTTTGCATTTCTTTTAAAATCTCCTTATTTTTCTTATTTTCAAGGACTGCCGCCTCGTCATATGCGGCGGCCTCACGCTCTGTAAATGTAATGGCTCCGCATGGACATGCCGGCAGACAGTCGCCCAGTCCGTCGCAATAATCATCGCGCATGAGCTTTGCCTTGCCGTCTACCATAGAGATGGCGCCTTCATGGCATGCCCTTGCACAGGCACCGCAACCGTTGCATTTATCTGAGTCGATCTGAATTATACGTCTTTTCATTATTATATCCTCTTTTGACTTGAAAGTGCTGCCGGGCAGCCGGCCCTAAGCGTGTTTCGCAGGCAGCTGTGTGATCGCAGATGCCGCATAGATGCCGACATGCAGACTTAATGCACTTTTAATGATGTCTTAATGATGCCGTATGCGGCACGTATGTTTGATCAATATGATATCAGATATGGGTATATGATTACAATCAAAAAATTAAAGAGCGGAACGATTGCGGAAATGATTGCAAGTTCACCGAAAATAAGCTATAAAATAAATTGGATATTTGGCGCTGAAAAATAAAAAGCAAAACATAATGATGATATAAAGTGATTATTCTAACGCCTCGACAGGTGGCCCTGAAGCGTTAGAATGATCAATAAAGACATTACAAAAGCGGCGAGTGTAAGATGGCAAGCAGGAAAAATATGAAAAATCGAATAACAAACGATCAGCTGATAAAAAGACTGTCCTGTATCTTCTTTATTACCTGCGCTGCATTTTGCCTTATATCCTGCGGGCAGGTATCGGACAGGGATAATACAGACGATCGCCCCGTCATCACGGTAGGCAGCTCAGACTATCCGCCATTTATAGATATGGATAACAATGGCAACCCTACAGGGATTGATATAGATATTCTCAGAGAAGCATTTGACCGTATCGGTTATGGCATGGAGTTTGTCGAGATCAATTGGGAAGATAAGGATGATCTGCTTGAGTCAGGAGAGATAGATTGTGTGACGGGCGGCTTTACGGTTAACGGACGCGAGGACGATTATCTTTGGATTGGTCCGTATATGAGCAGCAATCAGGTAGTTGTAGTCAATTCGACCGGCGATATACATTCATTGCAAGATCTTGAGGGCAAGACTGTTGCAGTTCAGTCGGCTACTGTTGCAGAGGATATACTCCTGGAGCATAGTAATCCGGATATTCCTGCGGATATACGGGTGCTTAGCTATGAGGACAACTCATTGCCGTTTGCCGCGCTGGGCTGTGATTATATTGATGTTCTTGTGGCCGACGAGCCTGCGGTTATCCAATATATGAAGGATTATAATACTGCCTTTTCCATATTGGATGAGCCGGTTATGTATGCAAATGTAGGGACCGCATTTTGCAAGGACGGCGATGAGGAACTGTGTGCGAAGGTAAATGATGCGATCGAAGAGATGCGCAACGATGGGACGCTGGATGAGATCATAGAGAGCTATCTCGGCAATACTGAAAGTGATTTGGGAGGTGCTGAGTCTTATGAGTAGAAAACACGGCACCATATTCAGCAGAGCCTTTATTATAGTATCAATATTGACCGGAATGGCACTTGCACTTGCGGTGACGATTGTTGCCGCTTATATAGGCAAGAGCAACAGTGACGAGAGGCTTGCTACAAATATAGGATATATAAAGCAGCAATATACCAAATATATAGAATTTAATAATACCGAGGCAGTCAAAAGTCTTATGAGAAAGGCCGAATCGGCACAGCTTATAAACGATTGTGATGAAAATGCCACGCAGGAGCATCTTAAAGGCCATGCAGAGGAGCTGGCAGCAACGGGCATCACTATATTGGATCAAAGCTGCAGTATGATAGCTGAGTATTGCAAGGACGGTGTAGGCTATGAGCAATTTGAACGTTTTCTGAATAAAAATACCCTTTTAAAGGTAATGAAATATGATAATGATGTATATATGAAGCGTATCGAATTGGAAGATGAGTCCTATGTTGACGTTGCGATCATGAAGTGCCCGGCAGGTGCGGTGCTGCTGTATCGGCATACTATCAAGGAGTTTGCCGAAAAATCAATACTTTCAATACAGAACCTGCTGGACGGCTACGATCCTGAGCAAAACGGGACCTTTGTCATAACGGACGGTACGGAGATAATCGCATCCAATGATCGGAGCCTTTTAAATGATGTTATATCTGAGGAAGACTATAAGCTCATATATGATATCCGCAGCAGCGGACAGGCAGACAAGATGGTCACGATCAAAAAAGACGGAGACAGCGAGCGCTATTTCGGCAGATACAGCCACGGTCGTGAGTTTTATATATATGCATTCTTATCAGAGAGACAGATCTATAAAAATGTATTGCCGATCGTGATCGCGGCGATCGTTCTTTATACATTTACTCTTGCGATAGTACAGTTTATAAGATTGCGTGCCGCGAACATGCTGATGTCGGAGCAAAAGGAGCAAGAGCATGTCTATAAGCTGGAGTTGGAGAAGAAGAATGAGGAACTGACAAGCGCAGTAGACAGGGCGGAGAGAGCCAGCCTTTTTAAGAGAGACTTCCTTTTTAATATGTCCCATGATATCCGCACACCAATGAATGCCATCATAGGCTTTACGGAGCTGGCAAAGAACAATATCGATGACAAAGCAAAGGCTGTAGATTATCTTGATAAGATCATGATATCCAGTCAGCATCTGCTGGCACTTATCAATGATGTCCTTGATATGAGCCGCATTGAGAACGGCAGCGTGCATATAGAGCCCGCTCCCGTATGTATAAGAGAACAGATGCAGTCCTTAAAGGATGTTCTCCAATCGGATATCGATGCAAAGAACCTCACATATGTCGAAAAGACGGAGGATCTTAAAGACATTTATGTATATGCTGACGCGCTGCGAGTAAGCAGGGTACTTATGAATATACTTGCAAATGCGATCAAGTTCACCCCTGACGGCGGCACGATAACATTCACCGTGCGAGAGAGAGAATCAGATCATGAGGGATATGCATACTATGATTTTATCATTGAAGATACCGGAATCGGCATGAGCGAGGATTTTATAGGACACATTTTCGAGCAGTTTTCGCGTGAAAAGACATCGACCGTAAGCCGTACTCAAGGCACGGGGCTCGGAATGTCCATAACCAAGAGTCTTGTTGATCTTATGCATGGTGATATAAAGGTGCAAAGTGAGCTTGGCAAGGGATCGGTCTTTACCGTGACGCTGGAGTTTGAGCTCACGGTGCGCGATATGTTATGTGATAATGATGCAAAGCGTGACAATCCGGCAGATGAAAGACTTGCGGGGATTAGAGTCTTGCTTGCCGAAGATAACGATCTCAATATGGAGATCGCGGTCTCAATGCTTGAAGGAGGCGGACTTGAGGTAGATACCGCAAGAGACGGCATGGAAGCGCTGAATAAGATCAGGGAACAGCCGGCCGGATATTACGATCTCGTCCTTATGGATATCCAGATGCCTGTGATGAACGGTTATGACGCGGCGAGGGCCATCAGGTCATTAGACGATCCGGATAAGGCAGATATAGTAATCATCGCAATGACAGCCAATGCCTTTGATGAGGATAAGAAGAATGCATATGCTGCGGGGATGGATGGCCATATCGCCAAGCCTATAGATGCAAGAGTGCTGATGCAAACGATAGATAAGGTAATGGGGGATATGCATTCCAAGGTATCTAAAAGCATCACAAGATCATGAAGGAAACAAGAGATTTACAGGAGAAAAGCAAGTTGGAACAGAAGGAATTAACGGCGGCATTGGCAGCGGAGCATACGAATACAGACAATATGGAAAAGGAAAAGAGAGATGAAGGATTATACAGTGCATATAATGTCATTTCGGATATCTTCTATTCTATGCACCGTGTCAATGTTAAAAAGAATATCTATTCCGTGATCAAGACTATGCCGATAATTGAGAGTTTTGCTGTCGCAGGCAGCAATGAATATGATGTAAATGCCGACAGGATCATACGCGGTGTCTCCTCGAAATGGAGTTGTGAGGCAGCACTCAAATTTGTGGATAGGAGCACACTTGCCGAACGCATGGCGGGGAAAAATCATATCTCAATGGAATTTTTATCCTATGCCGCCGAGCTGTGCAAGCTTCATTTTCTGAAGGAAGACGAGGATGAGAATGGTGAACTCCTTCATGTTATCTTTGCTGTAGAAAAGGCGGATGAGGGAGAAAGCCAGGCAGTGATCAATGCCCTTTCAAGAGATTATCAAAATGTATTCTGGATAGATCTTGAAGACGGTACTTCACGTATACTTAAGACCGGAGGATCCTTCAAAGAAGAGATCGAAGGAAAACAGAACAGGAAATTTCTCTATGAACAGATTTGTAAGGAATATATAGGCGCCATAGTCCATCCCGAGGATATCGAGGCATTTTGGCAGGATATCTGCCTGGAGCATCTGCGAGAGGTATTCCGTGACCGGGGTGAGCTTGTCGGAAGCTTTCGGACGGTAAACGGCGAAGAAGTGCATCATCAGCGCTATATCTATTATAAGCTGGCAAATCTCAATTCCGTCGTTGCCGGATATCGCAATATTGATGATGTTATTGCCAAGCATACGGCTGAGGAGCAGCGCAGGAAGGAACAGGAGGAGTCGCTCCTTAGGGAAGAGAGGAAACACGCAGAGGTCATTATGTCCCTGCAAACGATCTATTCCACAATATTCATAGCTGATATAGAGACACATTGCTATGAGATCCTGACCAGTGTTCCTCTTATGGGGACAGTAGCCGGAACAGTCGGCAATTTTGACGATGTAAAGGAAAATATCATCAATGCCTTTATGGCACCGGAAATGCAGTCTCCGATGAGGGAGTTTCTGGATCTTAATACGCTTGCACAAAGACTTGATGAAGTTAATACCGTATCTTGCGAGTATAAGGATCCGTGCGGCAGATGGTTTAAGTCTCGTTTTATCGTAAAGAAGAGGGATGAGAGCGGCATTGCAAAGGAAGTCCTCTATGTTGCAAGAGATATTACCTCCGAAAAGATGAAAGAATTTGAGCAGCAGGAGCAGCTGGCACATGCTTTGGCAATGGCACAGCAGGCCAGCAAGGCAAAATCCACATTCCTGAACAGCATGTCGCATGACATCCGCACACCGATGAATGCCATCATTGGATTTACGGCGCTTGCGCAGGCCAATATCGATAAGCCGGAACAGATTCAAGACTATCTGTCCAAGATAAGCACATCAAGCACTCATTTGCTGAGTCTTATCAATGACATTCTCGATATGAGCCGTATTGAGAGCGGCACGGTAAAGCTGGATGAGAAGCCCCTGCATATCCCGGACCTTTTACATGATCTTCGTACCATGATACAGGGTCTTGTTAATGCCAAAAACCAAAATCTTTATATTGACACGCAGGATGTAATACATGAGGACGTTATAACGGACAGATTGCGCCTGAATCAGGTGTTGATCAATATAGTGGGCAATGCTGTAAAGTATACTCAGCCGGGCGGAGATATCATCATTCGTCTTATAGAAAAGCCATGCCAGAGAGCGTATTACAGGACCTACGAATTCTCGGTAAAGGATACCGGCATCGGTATGTCAAGAGATTTTACAGAACATATATTTGAATCCTTTACCAGAGAGTATAACTCGACGATCAGCGGTATCCAGGGGACAGGTCTCGGGATGGCTATAACAAAGAATATAGTAGATCTGATGGGCGGTGAGATAACCGTAAAAAGTGAAGAGGGAAAGGGCTCTCTCTTTACGGTCACGCTGGAGCTGTGTCTTGCGGGTAAGCCTGTAAAAAATGAGCCGATACCGGAGCTTCTGGGTGCGAGAGCACTGGTCGTAGATGATGATCTTAATACATGCAGAAGTGTAAGTAAGATGCTTCGCGATATTAAGATGCGCCCGGATTGGACCGCATCCGGCAGAGAGGCGATCGTGCGTACACAGGATGCTGTAGACATGAAGGATGAATATAAGGTTTATATCATCGACTATCTTATGCCGGATATGAACGGTATCGAGACAGTGCGCAGGATCCGCAGGATCATCAGTGAGGAGATACCGATCATTGTGCTTACTGCTTATGATTGGACGGATCTCGAATATGAGGCAAGAGAAGCAGGCGTCACTGCCTTTGTATCCAAGCCGCTATTTATGTCCGAGCTCAGGGAGGTTTTGACACAGCCGTGTGATTCGACGCAAAGCGCTCGGGAGAATGGTGAAGACGGATGCTGTGATGATAGGCATTATGATTACAGAGGCAAGAGAGTCCTTCTTGTCGAGGACAATGATCTCAATAGGGAGATTGCGACTGCCATTCTGGAGGATGTCGGCATAGAAGTGGATACCGCTGCGGACGGAGCGGAAGCAGTTGATATAATGTATAAGGCATCCGAGGACAAATATGATCTTATATTTATGGACATTCAGATGCCGAGGATGGACGGATATACAGCGACGCGCGAGATACGAACCCTTGCAAATAATAAAAAAGCGAATATCCCCATCGTGGCGATGACCGCAAATGCCTTTTCGGAGGACAGGAAAAAATCATTCGAGGCAGGGATGAACGGTCATATCGTAAAGCCGATCAGCATTGAGGAGATAGTAAAGGTGCTCGATCATATATTTGAGATTAATTGAGAAAAAAGGAGCTGCCGCCGGATACGGGGCTTTTTTAAGGGTCCGAGTCGATACCGGTCGGTATTTGTCGCTGTCTGTCTCGCCTGATTATTCTAATGCTTCAGAGCCACCTGTCTGAAGCGTTAGAATAATCAGTTATGTCGAAGGAAAGTATATTGACAGAAAGATCACTGAAAATAGAACCAATCAAGATAATACGACCAAGGCAAATCGTTCAAAGACGGTAGGAGGAACTCCTTCTAAAGATTCAAAAATAGGAAATGCCGTTTGGGACCGTCAGTTAGAAGAAGGCACGGCTCGTATTAATACGGAAACCGGTATGAGGGAATACCTTGATCCAACCTCCCAAAAATGGTACACAGTTGATTCCA
>CAZGVB010000015.1:0-36555 GCA_964528825.1 uncultured Parasporobacterium sp. | reverse complement strand
TCGTCTGTATCATGTCCTCCATCATATCTTGTGATCACATCCGAGAACGTTCACGATCTTATGCGCAACCATATCCTTTACAGCTTGGCGAGCCGGCTTAAGATACTCACGCGGATCGAATTTATCAGGATGAAGCGCAAGAAACTCACGGATCGTAGCAGTCATGGCAAGTCTTATATCCGAATCAATATTTATCTTGCATACCGAAAGTGACGCAGCATGTCTCAACTGATCCTCCGGAACACCTATAGCATCAGGCATATTGCCGCCGTATTTATTAATCTTATCAACGAATTCACGAGGAACCGATGAAGATCCGTGAAGAACTATAGGAAAGCCGGGAAGTCTCTTTGACACTTCCTCCAGAACATCAAATCTAAGCATCGGCTTGGTACCCGGTTTGAACTTGTATGCTCCATGGCTCGTACCGATGGCTATCGCGAGCGAATCACATCCTGTTCTTGATACAAATTCCTCGACCTCTTCCGGACGTGTATACGAGGAATCCTCAGCACTTACATTTACCTCATCCTCAATACCCGCAAGCGTACCGAGCTCTGCTTCTACTACAACACCATGGTCGTGTGCATATTCTACGACCTTTCTTGTAATGGAAATATTTTCCTCAAACGGCTTTCCGGACATATCTATCATTACAGAAGTAAACCCGCCGTCGATGCAATCCTTGCATAATTCAAAAGAATCTCCATGATCCAGATGCAAACAGATGGGGACATCTGTCTCAATGGCAGCGGCCTCGACCAGCTTCATTAAATAAGTATGATTTGCGTAATTTCTCGCGCCCTTTGATACTTGGAGTATGAGCGGCGCCTCAAGCTCTTTTGCGGCCTCAGTAATACCCTGTACTATCTCCATGTTATTGACATTAAAAGCACCTATGGCATATCCTCCGTCATATGCTTTTTTAAACATCTCCGCACTTGTAACTAATGGCATATCACAACCTCCCGATATTAATGACAAATAATTCCGTATGATTTTTAAAGGATCGATTCTTATAATCGATCCTTTAATCTTAATTTTGATAGATATTTTAGCATAGATGGTCGGCTTTTTATATTGGATCTTTTAAAAAACAGATATTTCGGATATCTTTAATCTGTCATTTTGGGTATGCATACTCTGAACTGCTCACCATTTGCCGCGGCATCGGTGACATAAACGGTATTTTCATAAAGCTCTGTTAAGCTATCGGTCGTTACAACATCCCTTGGACAACCGTCTGCCTGTATATATCCGTTCTTCATCAAAATAGCTCTGCTGCATGCAAGAAATGCATGATCAGGGTAATGTGATGTCATCAATATGCCGTAGCCCTCATCTGACAATTTTCTTATGACTCTCAAGATCTTAATCTGATTGCTGTAATCTAAGTTGGCAGTCGGCTCATCCATTATCAGGTATCTTGCCTGCTGTACCACGGCCCGTGCAACCATTATCATCTGCCTCTCGCCTCCTGACAGCTCCTGATACTTTCTCCCCATCAAATGAGAGATTCGCAGATCTTCCATAGTCTGTGCGACGATTCTTTTATCATCGGCAGTATGAGCTGCACCGAATCTGAGATGTGCTATTCTTCCCATCATCACAACATCCTGCACCTCATAGGAAAAAGCCAGCCCTGTCGATTGCGGAACATAAGCCATATATTTTGCTCTTTGCCTTATACCAAGTCCGTTAAGCTCGTCACCGTCAACCTCTATGCTGCCCTTGTGTGCCTTGGATAGTCCCAATAGACATTTAAGAAGCGTTGTCTTTCCGGTTCCGTTAGGTCCCAGCATACACATGGTCTGTCCCGCCTCCAGGGAAAAGGAAATACTTTTTAGCACCGGACTTTTCTTTTTATATGCAAATGAAATATTCTTTACAACAAGCATCAGCGCCATTCCTTTCCGCTCTTTGCAATTATGGCGATAAATACCGGCGTTCCTACCAAGGCTGTCATAACGCCGAGCGGGAGATCAACGGCTGTTGCTCCCCTTATCAGATTATCAACAATCAATAAGAATAAACCTCCGATAAGAAATGAGGTTGTTATCAATTTGCCATAGCTTGCCCCTACGAAAGCTCTGGAAATATGGGGAACCACAAGACCAACCCATCCGACAATGCCACAGATGCTCACGGTTACCACAGTCATCAATGTTGAGCATACAATAACTACTATCTTAACCAGATTTACATTTACGCCCATAGTGCGCGCCTCTGCCTCACCCGCTGCCATGGCATCAATCTGATGTCTGAACAAAAAAAGAACCGCCATCATTATTACTACAGTTCCCACTACAAGACCAAGATTGTCATTGCTTGATTTACTCAAAGAACCCATTAACCAATATGTAATGGATGGGAGAGCATCCTCAGTATCCGCAAGTGTCTTGATTATTGACAAAAATGATTGAAACAGACTTGATATGACTACCCCTGCAAGTACAAGCACTGTCAGATTTCTTTTTCCAAGCAAGGCCGCGATGATATATGCCCCGGCGACCGCAACGAGACCGAAGACCAGCGCACTTGCCTGTATCTGCCACCATGCCCCCGAACGAAGCATTACAAGTGCCGCTCCGAAGCTTGCTCCCGCCGACACACCTAACAGGTCCGGAGATACCATTGGATTTTTAAACATTGTCTGATATGAAGCTCCCGATACAGACAATGCTCCTCCCGCCATTATTGCCGTTATTATCCTGGGAAATCTTATCTTGATCACTATTGTTTCCGCGGCATCACTCCAATATTTATCAATATGGCATATCTTAGAGGATAAGATAACGATTACGTCTTTTATTGACAGCTCAAACCTTCCGACAAAGAAAGACCAGATGAATGCTATAACAAGTGATAATGCAAATAGTATGATTATCGGCAAAAAAAGCTTGTTTTTCTTTGATGATTTTATTTTTATATGATTTGTATTATTATTCATGGATTTTCCCGCTATATACGGTCTCGGCAATATTAACAGTGCTCCGGCCAATGGTCGGAGCACCTATTTGTTCATCCTTTAAATGTTGCCCAGGATTTCCTTTGCAGGCTGCAAGATTTTGAAATGATTTTTTTTATATAAGATCAGTCCATCCTCTTTCATCTTGCTCAATTCTCTTGACAATGCGCATCTGTCTACGTATATATAATCGGCAAATTCTCTTCGGTTGAATGGAATATCAAAATCAAAGCTTTTTTGAATCAATACCTCGAATTTCAGCATTCTCAATACTTTTTCTCTTAAAGTCTTTGCCGATATTATATCGATCTTTTGGATCATCCTCCAATTTGTCTCTGCAAGTATCGTTATCAGATTATGCTGTACTTGTATAACCTGTTTAAGATCCACATCTCCGGGAGGATTCTCCAGCAACTCTGCATTTAAGAACAATATCTCCCCTGCCTTAGCCGCCTTTACATGTATATCAACTAAATTGGCATTATAGAAGACATCAAAGCAGCCTATAAGATAATTTTTCATATGAATATCCAATATAGGCTGATTGCCCCAGGCATCATTCTTGAACACCTGCACCAATCCCGACAGAACACAACCAAACGTTCGACCGGGCTTCATGTCAAGTATATCCTTAATATTATCGCCTTCTTTGAACGGAATGATCTTAGCCTCACAATCTTTCAAAAGACCGGGGAAATTTTTTCTGTCAATCTTATCGAACAGCTTGTGCTGTTCCATCAGATCATAGTATGGTGCAAAATCCTGCATTTAAAGTCTTATTCCTTATTTATCGTTTTCTTTATTTATCGTTTATGTGAATTATATTATGAAGTTCTTCATCAGTCATCTGATAGTTAAAGAACGTATCATAGAAATCATACATATCGTCGGAAAGCTCCTCCTCCGAATAAAGATCAGGATACAGAAGCCATGCTGTATACAATACCGCAAGAGGCGCCTCTGAAGAGCCTGCGATAAAATGACCTACCGTCGGATAGATAAACAGCTGATCATTTACGATGGCATTTACACTATTGATCTGCTCATCTGCTTTAAGCTCGTCACTCTGATCCGAGATCATGAAGATGGCGTCCGGGTTCCAGTTTAGAACATCCTCTGCCGTAAAGGTACATGATCCTTCCGGATGAATATCGGCTGTGCAGCTGATAGCACCTGCTGCCGGGATAACCCATTCGATAAGTATATGAGGATTGGTATAAGAGGTGATATTACCGTAAAGTACCTTCTTTTTGTCGGATTCCTCAAGGCTGCCTGTTACATCCTCAATCTTATCAACCATTTCCTCGATCCATTCTTTGTATTTTGCTGCAATGTCTTCCGTTCCGAATGCTGCTGCAAGAATATCAAGAGCGTCTGTTATCGCTGTATAATCCCTGCCGTTTCCATATCCTATAAGAATGGTTGTAAGTCCTGCCTCACGAAGTGCATTAGCTGTTGCTTCCTGCATAGTTATGCAAAGGTCGGGTTCTGCTGCCACAACAGCCTCAATATCTATCTCATTATTTACATCAAAGAGCGGGGCGTCTTCTTCAGCCATATGAGGAGCAAATTTATATTGGTATTCCCATGTCCAGAATCTCTCGCTCATGTTATTTTTGATGAGATCACCGCCGCCGACTGTTTCAATAAGTGTATTTATAACACCGTATGATCCGAATGTGAATACCGTCTCAAGATGACCCGGTACCTCAACTGTCGTACCGCCTGAGTCAACTACTGTACGAAATTCAGGCTCTGCCGTTGTCTCTTCTGCTGTTGTTTCAATCGATGATGTCTCCTGCGATGTTTCTTCAGATACCTGCGAGCTTGCATCTGAACATCCCGCAAGACATGCTGCGATCATGATCATAGCCATAAATATAGCTGCTACTCTTTTTTTCATGTAAACCTCCGTTACTTTCAATTATTTATCACCTTTGTATGGCTTTATATCTGAATGCTCAAAAAACGAGATCGCAAAACAGATACTGCGTAGATTCTATGATCATATTTTTACCTTTTCCATTGCATATGCAACCAAACCTAACTTTTGCTTTTCATCACAAAAATGATTCGTTTTTTCGTAGCAAGACACAATATTTCATAAAAAAATTATCTTTAGATTAAGTAAAATCTTACCTAAATACATATTAAACCCCTTTGGTTTTAGTTAGCATCGCATGTGTGATGATATGCTGCAAAAACGATAGCGAGGCTTTCGTAGGGACGAGCACACTGGCAGTGACGTGACTTTGCTATCGGCTTTACAAGAATTTCACCGAATGTTATTATATGATTCACGTAAAAAAACAATATCGAAATAATGCCATTAGCAAAGAATATCGTTATTCTGCCGATATATTTCAGGAGGAACAAAAAATGAATGAACTTAAAGGGGCATGCATCGTCGGACAGTCCGGCGGCCCTACGTCTGTGATCAACGCCAGCCTGTATGGTGTTATAAAAACGGCCTTGGATAATCCCAATATAACCAATGTCTACGGCGCGGAGCACGGAATCAAGGGTGTGCTGAATGACAGATTGTTTGATATGTCAAAAGAAGATCCCAAAGAGCTCGAAAAATTAAAATATACTCCGTCCTCAGCACTCGGATCATGCAGATATAAGATTAAAGACCCTTCTGAGGATGATACGGACTATAAACGCATATTGGAGATCTTTAAGAAATATAATGTAAGATATTTCTTTTATAACGGCGGAAATGACTCCATGGATACATGCAATAAGATCTCAAAATATATGCAATCCGTCGGCTATGAATGCCGTATTATGGGTGTTCCGAAAACAATAGACAACGACCTCTTCGGTACCGACCATTGTCCGGGATATGCATCGGCGGCGAAATATATCGCAACCAGCTGTATGGAGGTATTTCTTGACTCTCATGTCTACGATACCGGTCAGATATGTATCATAGAGATCATGGGCAGGAATGCCGGTTGGCTCACCGCTGCCGCTGCCCTTGCCTCATACAAAGGATGCGGCCCGGATCTGATCTATCTTCCGGAGGTTCCGTTTGATATGGATAGATTTGTAAATGATTGTAAAAGAATCTATGAAGAGACCGGTTATTGCATGGCAGCAGTGTCGGAGGGCATCCGCTACTCTGACGGATCATTGGTAGCTGAGGCAAAGGTCTCTGCAAATGACGGCTTCGGTCATGCTCAGCTCGGCGGATTGGCTGCAAAGCTTGCTGCCGTTGTTAAAGAAAAAACAGGTGCGAAGGTAAGAAATATAGAGCTTTCTCTTCTTCAAAGATGCGGTGCCCATCTTGCATCCGAAACAGATATTGAGGAATCTTATTTATCCGGTGCATCTGCCGTCATAAATGCGACTGCCGGAATCACCGACAAAATGGTAGGCTTTTCATGTAACCGCAGTAACGGTTACAAATGTGATATCACACTAATCGATCTTTCCGATGTCGCAAATACAGAAAAGAAAATACCGACAGAATGGATCAATAAAGACGGCAATGGTGTCAATCCTCAATTTATAGATTATGCTCTGCCTCTCATCCAAGGTGAGCCGACCCTTCCTAAGGAGGATTCGCTGCCGAGATTTGCAAAGCTTAAAAAGGTCCTTGTCAGGTAATGTCTTTTTAAAACCTGACCATGGCCTCGATAGGCAATGAACATACAATGGCTTGTGCCCCGCTGCGCAGGCCATGTTTTTTATTTATATCTTCCATGATCGGCGCCCTCAGCTCTGTGGGAACAACGATCGCTATGATCTCTCTCTCTTCTGTAAATTCAATATCATATGCCTGCTCGAGCTCTTCAAGTCCCGATAGTCTCGATCTGATCACAGTTCCGCCTCTTGCACCGAGGCTCTTAGCTGTAGCCATTACATCACCGGAACAGCCACGCTTGCAAAATACAATGATCATGCTGTTTTCTGTACGTTCCATCGTATGTTCTCCTTTTATATCTGATGTTGCCTGCTCGCCCTGATATGCAAGTAATGCGGCAACCACGTTATTTATGCCGGAAATCGGCAATGAGCATGCAATACCGCAAAGCTCGGTGCTTCCCGGCATACCATCGTCTATCATCTTCATGACATGATCCGCAACCCGTTGCACTGCATAGCTGAAGACAATATCCTTTTCGTTCGAATCCAATCCAAGTATATCCATGATCTCGGATGTCGCCGTGCCTCGTCCGATACAGCTTGCATGATAAGAAATATGATTTTTTTGAAGGAGTCTCTCAAGGGCTGCGCCTTGACCGCGTTCAACAATGGATATGATAACCCTCACATTTTCCATTTTGTCATTCCTCCCTTAATCAAAGTAGACAACTACGTCATCTACATTTTCCATGCGATAATGCAGCCTCTGTCTGGAGATCTTGTGCTTGATGACAGCCGACAGACCCATAATCTGAATAGTTACGAGAGGAGTCATAGCAACCATCGCAACTATACCGAAAGCATCTGTCATCATATTACCGCCAAGTGCTCTGCATGCGCCTTGAGCAAACGGCAGTAAAAAAGTAGCAGTCATGGGGCCGCTTGCGACCCCGCCTGAGTCAAATGCGATTCCTGTAAAAATATTAGGTACAAAGAATGTAAGTCCAAGGGCAATAGCGTATCCCGGTATTAAAAGCCAAAATATATTAAGTCCTGTAATAACTCTGAGCATTGCAAGCCCCACAGATATGCAAACACCGACAGAAAGTGCTATTCCCATAGCTCTATGTGATATAGCCCCGTTGGAAACCTCTTCGACCTGCTTATTCAAGATAGCAACAGCAGGTTCTGCTTTTACGATAAAGTAACCTATGACCATTCCGATAGGGATAAGCAGCCATTTTGCCGAGCCTGATGCAATAGTGGCTCCTATAAGCTGGCCTGCCGGCATAAATCCGACATTGACGCCGCACAGGAACATAACGAGTCCAAAGTATGTATATATAAATCCGAGAATGATACGAAGAACCTGATTGGATTTGAATTTTCTCGTAAAAATCTGAAATATAAAGAAAAGACCTGCTATAGGTGCCAAGGCAACAGCGACCTCCTTGAAATAAGCCGGAAATGCCTCAAAAAAATACTTTGCAGCCTCAGCACATGTAGAAACATCCGGGATACTCATTGAAGATATATCGGCAGATTCGGGCTTATATACGATGCTCAGTATCATAACAGATAATATAGGTCCTATAGAACATAAAGAAACCAGACCAAAGCTGTCGCTTGCAGAGTTATTGTCGTTTCGGCTGTTCGCTATGCCAAGTCCAAGTGCCATTATAAACGGAACAGTAATAGGACCCGTTGTCACGCCGCCCGAATCAAATGACATCGGGATAAAGTCATCAGGAGTAAAGAATGATAATGCAAATACTATGATATAAAAGATTATAAGCAATCTTTTGAGCGGAATTGCCTTGCGGATGCGTATACTGGCAACTACAAGGAATATACCGACACCGATCGCAACTGTCCAGATCAATATCTGGCTGTTGATCGCAGATACCTGCTCAGCAAGGACCTGCAGATCGGGTTCTGCTACAGTCGCCAACATTCCAAGCAGGAAGAAAACAATTATCGGTAATATAAGCGTCTTCTTTCGGTTTATCACCTCGCCTACACCTTCGCCTAACGGTATCATGGACATGTCGACGCCCATCGTGAAGATGCCCATCCCAATGATAAGCAATACCGCACCGAAAAGGAACAATACCATTGTTCCGGTATCTACCGGGGCTATGGAAACGGAAAGCAAAAAAACTATGATAGTTATCGGCAATACTGCCGACATTGACTCCTGTGTCTTCTCTCTTAACTGTTTGCTGGGATTCAATAATTGTCTCCTTTCTGCTCAGATATTCAAGAAAATTTGCTGCTTATAACCAATGATCTATTTGAAATATCAACCTCCGGCGGTTATCGGATCTTAGAAGTTATCAGATCTTATGTATAAACAAACCGCTTTGAAGCTTTGGTTCAAACCATGTCGATTTGGGCGGCATGATCTTTCCCTCGTCGGCAATGCGCATCAACTGCTCGACCGTTGTATGATGCATTGCAAATGCCGCTCTCATATCCTCGTGACATCTTTTTTCAAGCTCACCTATACCTCTTATGCCGCCTATAAAATCTATGCGCTCGTCTGTCCGCGGATCATTTATGCCAAGTATCGGGCCTAAGATGTTATCCTGAAGCATGCTCACATCCAAGCTTCCAATAGCGTCATGCCTTAAGATGTCAGGCTTTGCTGTTAATTTATACCATATATCATCGAGATATAAAGCAATCTCGCCCTGACACTTTGGCTCATAAGTCGCAAGGTCCTTCTTCTCGATAATAAAGCTTTTGCCAAGCTCCCCGATAAATTCCTCACTTGTAAGACCGTTAAGATCACGTACCACTCTATAATAAGGCATAACGAGAAGATCCTCATACGGAAAAGCAACTGCCATAAAATAATTAAATTCTTCCGCTCCCGTATATTCCTTATTCCCGTCTCGTCTCTTTTTACATACTGCGGCGGCAGATGCGCTCCTGTGATGACCGTCTGCAATATACATGCTATCCACCTGTGCAAAGACATTTTTTATTTTCAAGACATCATCATGATCACTTATCTTCCATACGATCTGCCTGACATTATCAATAGAAACAAAATCGTAAAGCGGCTCGGCTGATGTATAAGATGCAAGCAGATCCCTGATATCCGTACCGCCGTTAAATGCAAGAAAAACGAGTCCCGTATTTGCGGATGTGATATCTATATGTTTTGTCCTGTCATCCTCTTTGCTCGCAAGTGTGAGCTCATGCTTCTTGATAGATCCGCGATTATAATCATCTACAGAAAAACATGCAACTATACCTGTCTGCGTGCGGCCGTTCATTATCTGCCTGTAAATATAATAGCTCTCCTCTTTATCCTCCTCGAGAATACCTCTTTGCAGATCTTCATCTATGAGATCCTTAGCTCTTTTATAAACCATTTCAGAGCTGTGATCGGTTCCAAGCGGAAATGTTGTCTCGGGTCGTACTATCTTTAAGAACGAATCGGGATTTGATGCAACTATCGCTCTTGCCTCATCTTCTGAATATACATCGTATGGCAGGCTTGAGACCTTTGATGCAAGCTCTGTTTTTGGTCTTATTGCTTTAAATGGCTTAACTAACATATATGCAAACGGGATTGCCAAAGGCAATCCCGCTCCTTTCTTTTGAAGAATATATCTTTCTGTAAGGCTTCGGGTTAGACTATTCTGACTTTAATAACTCCCTCTTTGGAAGTAAGTGCCGAAATCGTTTCATTATCAACTTTATCTGCATCGATAAGCGTATATGAATAATCTCCTTTTGTTTTGCTTGATATTGCAATTATATTGCTGCCTGCAGATTTCAAAACTGCCGTTATATCGCTGCTGTCAACAACAGCCATATGACATATGGCTATTCTTGCATTGTCATTCTTTGCACCGAGGCTTACAGCAGGATAATTTACGGAATTCTTTATATTTCCGTTATCTACAAAATCAACAAGCTCCTTGACTGCCATAATGGCGCAATTATCTTCGGATTCCTCCGTTGATGCACCGAGATGCGGTGAAAGGATGGTATTAGGAAGAACAGATGTCTCAGCTGTCGGAAAATCACAAAAGTACTTTGCTACCTTACCGCTTTCGAGCGCCGCCTTCATTGAAGCAGTGTCTACAAGAGTATCTCTTGCAAGATTGATCACGATAAGATTATCTTTCGCATATGAGAGCATCTTCTCATTTATCATGCCTATAGTGCCGGCAAGGGCCGGAACATGCAATGTTATGATATCCGATGATGCTACAACCTCCTCATTTGAGGATGCTATCTTCACTGCCGGATCAAGAGCAGCTTTCATGCTGTCATTAAGGAATGCATCATATCCTATGACATTCATTCCGAGGCTGACCGCAGTATTTGCTACCTTGGCGCCGATCGCTCCGAGGCCTATGACACCAAGTGTCCTGCCGATCGCTTCATTTCCTACGAACTTTTTCTTTTCTTTTTCTGTCAGAGCAGCTATATTCTCATTGCCTGCCTGGGACTTTGTCCAATTTATTCCGCCTATCACATCACGAAGGCTGGAAATGAGCGCAAATATGAATAATTCCTTTACACCGTTAGCATTTGCACCCGGGGTATTAAAGACAACTATTCCCTCCTTTGCGCATCTATCAAGAGGAATATTATTTACGCCGGCTCCGGCTCTTGCCACAGCCATAAGGTTTTTGCCGAATTGCATATCATGCATTACAGCGCTTCTTACGAGTATAAGATCCGGATCCTCATCCTCTGTCTGCGCAAATGCATCAGGGAAATTAGCAAGTCCGATCTTTGCGACCGGATTAAGACATTTATAAGTATACATTTTCATTACTCCAGTATTCTGAGATGACCGCCATTAATCTGTCAGTCAATGTCATAAATTCATTTAAGATTCCTTTTTTCAAAGCCATCCATAAAATCTACAAGTGCCGCAACACCTTCATAAGGCATCGCATTGTAGATTGAAGCTCTCATGCCGCCGACTGTTCTGTGTCCTTTGATCTGAACAAGTCCCGCATTCTTTGCTTCCTCAACAAACTTGGCATCAAGATCAGCATCACCGGTAACAAACGGAACGTTCATTATAGAACGGCTCTCCTTCTCTACAGTGCCCTTAAAGAGCTTACTGTTATCCAAGAAATTATAAAGCAGAGCTGCCTTCTTTTCATTGCGCATCTTCATGACCTCAAGTCCGCCCATTTTCTTGATCCACTTAAATACCTTGCCGCAAATATATATACCATATGAATTCGGAGTATTATAAAGTGAATTATTGTCAGCCTGCGTCTTATACTTGAGGAGAGTCGGACAATATTGCGGAACATCATCTCTGATAAGGCTCTTCTTGATAATAGCAACAACTATGCCTGCCGGCCCTATGTTCTTTTGTGCACCTGCATAGATCATGCCATATTTGGAAACATCCACAGGCTCTGAAAGAAACATAGAACTTTGGTCTGCTACAAGCTCCTTACCCTTGGTGTTCGGGAGTGTATGGAACTTTGTTCCGTATATTGTATTATTCTCGCAGATATAAACGTAATCTGCATCTTCGTCTATCGGAAGATCCGAACAATCGGGAATATATGAAAAAGTCTTATCCTCAGAGGTTGCGATCTTTTTGGCATTTCCGTACTTCTGTGCCTCTGCGAATGCTTTTTTAGCCCATTGACCTGTAACAATATAATCGAATATACCGTTTTTCTGAAGGTTCATGGGGATAGCTGCAAATTGTGTCGTTGCTCCTCCCTGAAGGAACAGTATCTCGTAATCCTCCGGAATATTCATAAGCTCAGAAAGATCAGCTTTTGCATCATTTAATATTTTTTCAAACTCTTTGCTTCTATGAGACATCTCCATTACACCAAGGCCTGCGCCCCTGTAATCAAGCATCTCGTCAGCTGCTTCCATTAAAACAGACTCCGGAAGTGTAGCCGGACCTGCCGCAAAGTTATAAACTCTTGCCATTATATACTCCTCTTTTATATCGATATGCCTTATTCTACAATCCTGCCGCACTTGGCGGCAGGATCATAAAATAAGGCAATTAATTTTTATCTGCCAATCAGTTTTCTTTTGACTGCGCCTCAGTCTCTGCAGGTGCATCCTGTGCCTCTGCAGCAGGTGCTGTCTCTTGCACAGCCTCTTCTGTCTTTGATGCAGCTTCCTCAGCCTGCGCGATAGCAGCTTCCTCGGCAGCCTTTTTCTTGCCAAAGAATTTCTTCTTGTTTTCGCCCTGATCCTGCGGTGCAGCTGCCGCTCCGGCATTTGCCTTTTCTATCTGCGAAATTGCCTGTTTGCTCATCGGAATACGGCAATTCTTGTTGTTGCCGAACTCAACTATGATCGTATCTCCATTTACGGCAACGACCGTTCCGTAAAATCCACTCGTTGTAAGAACACTGTCGCCTGGTTCGATAGCGTTCATTGTTGTCTCCTGCTGCTTCTTTGCTTTTCTTTGAGGTCTGATCATAAGAAAATATATAATAGCAGCAAATACTACAATATAAATAACTATCAGATACCACGGCGTAGTAGCGGTCTCACCGCTCGTGGTTGCTGAAGCAGTTGATGTTCCGAAGCAGCCCAAAAGCAAAAAGTTACTTAAATTCATATTAATTCCTCCTGAAACCTAACCGGCAAAATCACTCTGTTTTGCCATTTTTAAAACCGTCCAGCATGCTATTCTTATATTCGTGAAAACGGTTGGAAAGAATTGCTTCCCTGGCGTTAGCAATCATTTTATTATAAAAATACAGATTGTGCAATACACATAATCTCATACCGAGCATTTCTTTTGCCTTTAAGAGATGTCTTATGTATGCTCTGGAATAGTTTCGGCATACCGGGCAGTCGCATTTCTCATCTATCGGATGTGTATCAAATTCGTAGACAGCATTGAAAAGGTTCAATTTACCCAAATGCGTATATACATGTCCATGCCGTCCGTTTCTTGACGGATATACACAATCAAAGAAATCAACACCTCTCTCAATACCTTCAAGGATATTCTCCGGTGTCCCTACGCCCATAAGATATGTTGGCTTGTTCTGCGGAAGATGAGGAACGGTCACATCAAGTATCCTATACATTTCCTCCCAAGTCTCACCTACCGCAAGCCCTCCTATGGCATATCCGTCAAGGTCCAATTCGGATATACGGTCCGCATTTGCCACCCTTATATCCTCAAAGCATGCCCCTTGATTGATCCCGAAAAGCAGCTGCTCTTTATTTATCGTATCGGGAAGCGCGTTGAGTCTGTCCATCTCGGCCTTACTGCGTATAAGCCATCTTTCCGTTCTTGCAACGCTTTGCTCCACATATTTTCTCTCTGCAATGCTCGAAGGGCATTCATCAAATGCCATAGCGATGGTGGATGCAAGATGCGACTGTATCTGCATGCTCTGCTCCGGACCCATAAAGATCTTATGGCCGTCAATATGAGATCTGAATTCAACTCCCTCTTCTTTGATCTTTCTAAGGTTTGCAAGTGAAAATACCTGAAAGCCGCCGCTGTCGGTCAGTACAGGCTTTTGCCAATTCGTAAATGTCCTTATACCGCCGAGCTTTTTAATCGTATCATCCCCCGTCCTTACATGAAGATGATAAGTATTACAGAGCATTACCTGGGTGCCGATCTCATTTAGATCCATGGTGGATACGGCACCCTTTATAGCTCCCGCAGTAGCCACATTCATAAACACAGGAGTCTTTACAATACCATGTACGGTTTCGAATGTTGCCGCCTTCGCTCTTCCGTCAATATTATCTATGTTATATTTTGCCATTCTCTCTTATCTTCTCGCGCTTAAATACCTTCTCAGATCAATCCTCTTCACTTTCAAGCTCTATATAAAGCTCCTTAAGCTGCTTTTGATCTACAGGCGACGGCGCCCCTGTCATAAGGCACGACGCATCCTTGACCTTCGGAAATGCTATACAATCTCTGATCGAATCCGCGCCCGTCATAAGCATGATGATCCTGTCAAGGCCGAAGGCGAGACCGGCATGCGGAGGAACTCCGTATTTAAATGCGTCAAGAAGGAAACCGAATCGTTCCTTTGCCTGCTCCGGTGTAAAGCCGATCGCCTCAAACATTTTTTCCTGAATATCCGGATTGTATATACGCTCTGAACCTCCGCCGAGCTCCACTCCGTTAAGTACCATATCATAGGCATTTGCTCTTACGATCTCCGGCTTGGTCTCAAGATATTTGATATCCTCCTCATTCGGCATTGTGAAAGGATGATGCATAGCTACAAGCCTGTTCTCTTCTTCAGAATATTCAAGCAGCGGAAATTCCGTAACCCAAAGGAAATTGAATTTTGATCTGTCAATGATCCCCATCATATCCGCAAGATGAAGTCTCAATGCTCCAAGCGATGCAAATACAGTCTTATTGCTGTCTGCGGCAAAGAAAAGCAGATCTCCCTTCTGCGCACCTGTTTCATCGATTATCGATTGAAGTTCATCGTCTGTCATGAATTTCGCAAATGAACTCTTGTATGTGCCATCCTCATTAATACCCAAATATGCAAGTCCCTTAGCTCCCTGACCTTTGACATATTCAACCAGAGCATCAATCTTTTTACGAGGCATGCCAACCTGTCCCTTGGCATTTATGGCACGTACACTTCCGCCGGATTCGCATGCATTCTTGAATACAGCAAAGTTACAGCCCCTTACTACATTCGTGATATCCATAAGCTCCATGCCGAAGCGTGTATCGGGCTTGTCTGAGCCAAATCTTTCCATTGCCTCCTGCCAGGTCATTTTTTTGATAGGAAGCTCGATATCTATTCCGAGGCATTCCTTCCATACATGTGCGATGAGCCTTTCATTGAGCTCCATTACCACATCCTGGTCCGCAAATGAGAATTCCATATCAACCTGCGTGAATTCGGGCTGTCTGTCAGCACGCAGATCCTCATCTCTAAAGCATCTTACTATCTGGAAATACCTGTCAAATCCGGAGCACATAAGCAGCTGCTTATATATCTGAGGTGACTGCGGAAGTGCATAAAATGAACCCGGATGTACTCTGCTTGGCACCAAATAATCTCTTGCTCCCTCCGGTGTACTCTTGCACAGCATCGGTGTCTCGATCTCAATGAAGCCTTCCTGATACATGAAGTCCCTGATACTCTTCGTCACTTTGCTTCTGAAGATGATATTTTTCTGTAATTGCGGACGTCTCAGATCTATATAACGATATTTAAGCCTGAGCTCGTCTTTTGTTTGAATATCATCCTCGACAGGAAACGGAGGTGTCAGAGATTCGGAAAGTACCCTCAGCTCAAGGACCTTTACCTCGATCCTTCCCGTGGACAGCTTTTCATTAAAAGCCCCTTCTCTCTGCTGAACGATTCCGCGCACGGCAATAACATATTCATTTCTGAGCGTTCCTGCTCTGTTATACCCCTCTGTGCCTATATTATCTTCATCAAAGACAAGCTGTATAAGACCGCTTCTGTCTCTGAGATCGACAAAAATAAGGCTTCCCAGATTTCTTCTTCTGTTGACCCAGCCCATCAAGGTGACCGACTGACCTATCTCACTTTCGGTGACTTCACTGCATCTGTGGCTTCTCTCCAAGCCCTTCATTGATTCTGCCATTACATTTCCTCTTTTTCATTATTGATCAGCTTTTCTTTAATCATCTTAGCTATATCGGTTATCATGCATTCTGTTTGACTGCCGTCGGACATATTTTTGATCTTCACTCTTTGTGCTGCTATCTCATCTTCACCGATAATGATCGTATATGCGGCTTTTATCTTGTTCGCATATTTCATCTGTGCTTTTACGCTTCGATCTTGATAATCGGTCTCAACACATATTCCGTCTGCTCTGAGTGCTCTTACTATTTTATATGCTTCATCTTTGGTATTCTGCATGCTGCCTACAAAAAGCACATCAGGGGAATCGTCCTCAAGCTCTATATTCTGCTTATCAAGAAAATATATCACTCTTTCGAGGCCCATTCCGAAGCCTGCCGAAGGCATATCCAGCTTTCCGTCTATTTCATGAACGAGATTATCATATCTTCCGCCGCCGCATAAGGTAAGACCATCCTTGTCTACAAATTCAAATACGGTGCCTGTATAATAATCGAGTCCTCTTACTATTCCGGTATCTATTGAATAATCTATTCCGATATCTTCAAGGATAGATTTCAGCTTTTCAAAATGCTCTCTGCAGTCATCACAAAGGTAGTCGATAGTCTTAGGGGCATCTGATGCGATCTTTCCGTCGATCTTGCAATCAAGTACACGAAGAGGATTGCGTTCCATCCTTTCTTTACATGTATCGCAAAGCTCATCTCTATGCAGATTCAGATATTCTTTAAGAGCTTTATTATATTCTCCTCTGCACTTGGCGCATCCTATGGAATTGATATGCACCTGCATATCCTTGAGGCCGAGCTTTCCTATTATCGTACTCACAAGACTTATAAGATCCGCCTCGATCATCGGTGATCTGCTGCCGATCATCTCGACGCCAAACTGATGATGCTGTCTTAAGCGGCCGCTTTGCGGCTTTTCATATCTGAAAGCAGGTGTTATGTAATATACTTTAGTAACACCTCCGTCGGCATACATGCTGTGTTCGGCATATGCTCTTATTACACCGGCAGTGCCCTCCGGCTTCAAGGTGATGCTTCTGCCTCCCTTATCCTCAAAGGTATACATCTCCTTTTGGACTACATCCGTGGTCTCTCCTACACCCCTTTGAAAAAGCACCGTATGCTCAAACATAGGAGTGATTATCTGCTTTATATTATACAATTCGGCTGTCTCTTTGCAGATTTTTTCAACAGCCTCCCTTTTTTTCATTTCATCCCCGTACCAGTCCGCCGTGCCTCTTGGTGCTTGAGTTATCATAATATGCAGCCTCCGTTGATCGATATCATAATCTTTTATTTTTAAATTTTTCTTTTTGTACTGCGGCATTTGATATTCTGTTATATTGTTTTATATCAAATGCATTCTCTGTATCAAGTAATTTTATTATATTTTCGGTTTATTCGGTATATTCATGCGTTATCCGCTCAGTCCTTATATCCGTCATACCCTCATGACCGGGGTAAACAACGGTCTCTTCAGGCAGAGGAAGGAGCTTATCATGAATTGAGTCCATAAGTTCTCTCGCATTACCGCCGGGAAAATCTGTCCTGCCCCATGAATATCTGAACATGGTATCCCCGGAAAAAAGTATGTTTGCATCCTTTATGTAGAAACACAAGCCGCCCTTAGTATGTCCCGGAGTAGATATGACATCTATACTAATGCCCGCAATGTGCAGATTCTCGCCGCCCTTCAATATTATATCCTTTTCATTCAGGCTGACGGTAAAGCCGCCCATGTTCATATTGCCGTCTGCGAGCATATCCTTATCCTTCTCACCGACATAGATAGGAATGTCGAAGCTCTCCCTGATCTCAGATACAGCGCCGATATGGTCAAAATGTGCATGTGTCAGAAGAATCGCCACAGGTTTAAGACCTGCTTCTTTTATGCTTCTGATAAGAAATTGCGCGTTATCTCCGGGATCGATCAGGATAGCCTCCTTTATGTCTTCATCATAAAGAATATAACAATTTGTCCCTATCATGCCGACTCTCGCGCATTTAACTGTTATTTTACCCATCTTATATCCTTTCGGCACTTATCAGCCTCTTGTCCTTGTCACGTCTATAACACCGTTTATGAGACGTATCTTATCTATGATCTTTTCAAGCTCATCTTTAGATGATATATCAAATCCGATAGATATCGTAGCCTCCTGCTTTTTATTTAATCTTGCATTCATATTTGTAACATTCAGATCCAGCTCCGACATGACCCTTGATATATCCACGATCATGCCGACTCTGTTAGTCGCATATACGCATATTTCGACGGCATATTTCTCATTCTTAAACAGTTCCTGAGGCTTATCCCATTGTGCCTCTATCAATCTTGCTCTGTCAACAGAGCTGAGATGAATGATATTATCACAGTCCGTCCTGTGTATCGTAACACCTCGACCTCTTGTTATAAAGCCTACAATATCATCACCCGGAACCGGATTGCAGCATTTTGAAAATCTTACCGCTACATCATGTATGCCTTTTACGACGATACCGTTTGAATCCTTTGATGTCTGCTTTGTCTGGGCATCCTCAGCCATCTTAAGAACATCGTGATCGGTGATCTCCGTTGTCCTGTTTTTCTTTCTGTATTCCTCATACAGGCGGTTGATCACCTGGCCTTCCTTTAATCCGCCGTGACCTATTGCGGCCAATACAGATTCCCAGTCCTTGCAGCTGTATTTTGAAAGAACCGATTGTATGTATTCCGGAGCAAAGATACCGGGTTCGTTTATTCCCTTTGCCTTGACATATTTTTCAACAAGCAGCTTTCCTCTGGCAATATTATCATCCTTGTTGGCGGTTCTGAACCATTGATTAATCTTGCTCCTTGCCTGCGAACTCTTTACTATGTTCAGCCAGTCCATGCTGGGGCCCTTGGAATTTTGCGATGTGATTATCTCGACACGGTCACCGCTTTGAAGCTTATAATCGATATTTACTATTTTTTCATTTACCCTGGCGCCCACCATTTTATTGCCTACAGCTGAATGAATACTATATGCAAAATCAATAGGTGTCGAGCCGGCCGGAAGAGTCTTTACATCTCCTTGCGGTGTAAAACAAAATACATCATCCGTAAAAAGATCCAGATCACTCTTGAGTGACGTCATGAATTCATGATTGTCAGACATTTCCTGCTGCCAGTCAAGTATCTGTTTGAGCCAGCTGAGCTTTTCCTCTTCATTTGGCTTCAGAGTTTTATCATCGACGCCCTTTCCTTCTTTATATTTCCAATGCGCAGCAATACCATATTCTGCTGTCAAATGCATCTCATGAGTCCTGATCTGTACTTCAAACGGCTGACCGGTGTGCGATATAAGTGTGGTATGCAAGGATTGGTACATATTGGCCTTCGGCATCGCAATATAATCCTTGAAACGCCCGGGTACCGGCTTGTATATCTCATGCAATATACCCAAAGCAGCATAACAATCCTTGACAGAATCGACAATGATCCTGACTGCGAAGATATCATAGATCTGGTCTAATGTTTTATTCTGATTGACCATCTTTTTGTAAATACTGAAGGTATGCTTTACTCTTCCTTCAACATCACATTTGATATTTTCATCAGCCATATGTTTTTTTACAAGGCCGAGCATTTCCTTTATGAAGTCGTCTGTTGTGGCCTTTCTTGCCTCAAGACCCTCGATAAGGCTGAAATATGTATCCGGATTGCTGTATTTGAAGGCAAGATCGTCCAGCTGTGTCTTGACCTTTGAAATTCCAAGCCTGCCTGCTATAGGCGCATAGATCTCCATGGTTTCTTTGGCTTTTTCTATCTGCTTGGCACGTGACATGTATTGAAGTGTTCTCATATTATGCAGACGATCCGCGAGCTTAATGATAACGACTCTTATATCCTTTGACATAGCGAGCAGCATTTTTCGCAGATTTTCTGCCTGGATCTCAATCTTATCAGTGGTATATTTTATTTTCGTCAGCTTTGTTACACCATCAACAAGCTCGGCGACACCGTCTCCGAATTGCTCACGTATATCATCGAGCGTGGTATCTGTATCTTCCACAACATCATGCATTATGCCGGCGGCAACACTCTCAAGATCCATTCCCAGATCTACAAGTATCTTGGCTACCTCCAGCGGATGTATTATATAAGGCTCTCCTGATTTTCTCTTTTGATCCGCATGAGCTTTGCATGCGACAGCATATGCTCGTTCTACGATCGAAATATCATCATCCGGTCTGGATTTTCTGATGAGCGCGATCAATTCGTCATAAAGCTCCTCCGGAGATTTTATCTCTCCCGGTTCACTCAGCCTTCTGAGACTCTCACTGCTGACCTTAGGCGTATTACTATTCTTTTTTGTTATCTCTTGTATCTCGTTTTCCATATTTGCAGATTATCGTACCCGATACTTGTCCGAAATTCTTAATATGCTGTCATTGATCTGCACTTTTTTCTTGACATTATCATTCCTTTTATGGTATAAAAGGCGAAGTGCCAAGGGGAATCATACAGTGGCAGTATGACGGTCTCCAAAACCGTTCACGGGAGTTCGAATCTCTCTTCCCCTGTTTTTTTTGCCCTATTTTATCTTTTGCAACAATACAAAATATTATTTTACAGCTTTTTTGCCTTATTATCCATAACAATTTTAGAAGAATTTCCTTTTTAGTATTTTTACATCATATATTTAAAATGCATCAACAATTCATTTGCTGATGCATTTTTATGATCCATTTCATATCTATCATTTAGCCGTTTCAATCATTTAGCCAGATTTTTTGCCTGATAAATGGCCTCACGTACACTCGTCACACCGACGATTTTCATATTTCCTATATTCTTCATATTGACCGCTGCCGTCTTAGGGATAATGCATGTCTTAAATCCCATTCTCGCAGCCTCATTAACCCTCAGCTCAATCTGAGATACGTTTCTGACCTCGCCTGACAGACCTACCTCACCTATGGCAATGCAATCCTGCGGCAACACTATCTCCGTACAGCTTGAGGCAATTGCAAGGACGATTGCCAGATCGAGCGCCGTTTCACATACCTTCATACCGCCGACGATATTAACATATACATCACATTCCGAAAGCGCGATCCCCGCCTTTTTTTCAAGCACCGCGATCAGAAGGTTGAGTCTTCCGTAATCAATTCCTGTAGCACTTCTTCTCGGATTACCGAAGGCAGTCTTAGACGTAAGCGCCTGTATCTCAATAAGTATCTGTCTGGTGCCTTCACATGAACAAGACACTATGGATCCGGATACGTCCTTTGGTCTGTCGGCCAGCATATATTCGGAAGGATTGGCTACCTCTGTAAGCCCACATCTTCCCATCTCAAAGACACCTATCTCGTTCGTAGATCCGAAACGATTCTTTACGCTTCTCAGCAATCTGTATGAGCTTTGCGGATCACCTTCAAAATAGAGCACGGTGTCAACCATATGCTCAAGTATCCTTGGGCCTGCAACTGTTCCGTCTTTCGTTACATGACCTATAACAAATATCGAGATCCCAAGACCCTTTGCGATCTCAAGAAGTATTCCCGTTGCTTCCCTTATCTGGCTTACACTTCCCGGCAAGCCGGCATTCTCACCGCAATACATGGTCTGGATGGAATCTATGACGCATACCTTCGGGGTCAGCGTTTTAATAGTCTCTTTTATTGCATCAAGATCAGTTTCAAATAAAAGCTTCATATGATCGTTAAATTCTCCCAAACGATCAGCTCTCATTTTTATCTGCTGCAATGATTCCTCGCCCGATACATACAGCACATCAATACCCGCGCAGCTGAGCTCTCTGCACAGCTGCGTAAGTATAGTTGATTTTCCGATACCCGGATCTCCTCCGACAAGTACAAGAGAGCCTTTTACGATCCCCCCGCCGAGGACTCTGTCGAATTCACTGATATGGACAGGTATACGCTCTTCATATGCCGCACTTATCTGAGACATTGTCGCAACATCCGAAGCTTGCGCTACAGCGCTGCGCCCGGATCTTCGATTTCCCGCATATGCCGAAGCAGACGGTGCCTCAACCATGGTATTCCATTGTCCGCATGCAGGGCATTTGCCGCTCCATTTTGTACTCTCACTGCCGCATTCTTTGCAAAAGAATATTGTTTCTTTGGATTTTGCCATATTTTATCTGACTCTTGTCTTTTATTTGACCACAAGCTTAAGCTTGCCCTTTTTATCGGTATTCTTGCTCCGGTCGGCTGTTATGCAGACCTTATTGCCGCTTTTGATATTGCCGTTAAGGATTTCCTCGGCCAATCTGTCTTCTATTTCAGACTGTACAGTCCGTCTCAGTGCTCTGGCACCGTATTTCGGGTCATATCCCTTGTCGATCAATATCTCCTTTGCCTTATCTGACAAAGACAATGTGATCCCCAATTGTTCCTGTGCTCTCTTAGCGATCTGAGCAAATATTATATTGATAATATCTTTCATATTGTCTCTTGTGAGAGCAGAGAATACAATGATATCGTCTATCCTGTTTATAAATTCAGGCTTGAATATATGCTTGATCTCGTCCATTACTGACTGTTTCATAACCTCATAATCATGATCCTTCGATCTGTCCGTAAGAAAACCGAGATTTTTAGGCTCCATTATACGCGACGCACCCGCATTGCTCGTCATTATGATAATAGTATTTTTAAAATCAGTAACTCTGCCGTGTGAATCCGTTATACGCCCGTCATCCAGAACCTGAAGGAGTATATTGAATATATCAGGATGAGCCTTCTCCACCTCGTCAAATAATATGACTGAATACGGATGTCGTCTTATCTGCTCAGATAATTGTCCTCCCTCATCATAACCCACATATCCGGGTGGCGATCCGATAAGTTTTGATACACTATGCTTCTCCATATATTCACTCATATCTACACGTATAAGTGCCGATTCGGTACCCAACAAAGCCTCCGCCAAAGCCTTGCAAAGCTCTGTTTTGCCAACGCCGGTGGGCCCAAGGAATAAAAAGGACCCTATGGGCTTCTTCGGGTCCTTAAGCCCGACACGGCCTCGTCTTATAGCCTTTGAAACGGCATTTACAGCCTCATCCTGAGCAACGACCCTCTTATGCAATATCTTCTCAAGATTTTTCAGACGTACCTCTTCCTTTTCGCTAAGCTTTTTAACAGGTATGCCGGTCCATTTTGCCACTACATCTGCTATATCATCTTCCTTTACAAAAAGCTTTTTGGAAGATGCTTTTCTTTCTCTTTTTCGTTTTTCTTCTTCTATACTGCTCCTGAGTATTCCAAGGTCTATATTTAAAGAATGAGCCTCCTCTATATCTCCTTTTTTTATGAGTTCTTCAAGCTCTGCCTCTTTAATCCTTATTTCCTTTTCGGCAGCGGCCGTTTCCGGTGATAATATATACGAATCAAGTTTTACTCTGGATGCGGCCTCATCTATAAGATCTATGGCCTTATCCGGAAGAAATCTGTCGTTTATATATCTTTTTGAAAGAGAGACAGCGCTTTCTATAGCCTCATCTGTTATGGTGACTCCATGATGCTCTTCATATTTTGAGCGCAATCCTTTTAGGATCTTTACAGAATCCTCTGAGGATGGTTCTTCAACAGATATAGGCTGAAATCTTCTGGCGAGTGCTGCATCCTTTTCGAAATGCTTTCTATATTCGTCAGGCGTTGTTGCACCTATAACTCTGACCTCGCCTCTTGCAAGTGCGGGCTTTAATATATTTGCGGCATCCAGAGTACCCTCAGCGCCTCCGGCGCCCACCATGGTATGTATCTCATCGATAAACAGGATGATATTTTCGTTTTCTTTTACTTCATTGATTATTCTTTTTATTCGCTCCTCAAATTCACCTCTGTATTTTGTACCGGCAACAAGAGCGGCAAGATCCAATGAAAGTATTCTTTTGCTGCCGAGAGGTCCGACTATCTCACCGCATGCAAGGTGCTCCGCCAAGGCCTCTACAACTGCGGTTTTCCCAACTCCCGGTTCTCCGATGAGACAAGGATTATTCTTTGTTCTTCTGCTCAAGATCTGCACCAGGCGTGCGATCTCATTTTCTCTTCCGATTATCGGATCAAGTCTTCCGTTTCTTGCCTCCTCGCACAGATCGGTTGAAAAATCCTTAAGCAGTCCATCTTGATGACCCTTTTTCCCGTTCTTTTTCTCATGGGCCACCTCATTATTATATTTGCGCGGATCCTCTCCCATTGTAACAAGGATTTCCGTAAATATCCTATGTCTGTTAACTCCCATACTGGAGAGTATCCTTGAGGCTGAACTGTCACGCTGTTTAATGAGAGCTATCAGAAGATGCTCCGTCCCTATGGTCGCAGATTTGAATCTGTCCGCCTCATTTGATGCTTCTTCAATAAGCTGCAGCGCCCGAGGCGTCATTCCCTCACCATCGCTGATACTGATATTTGAGGCAGAAAGGAATGTTTTCATGATCAACGATCTTACAGCATCTCCCGTAATACCTTGTCCTGCAAGTATCTTTTGAGATATAGAACCCTCAACCTCTGCAAGACCGATCAGAATATGTTCTGTACCAATATAAGAATGATTAAGCTCCGCCGAGCATTCGGCAGCGGTCTCTATCACGCTCTGTGCAAATTGTGTTAATGGTTTTTTCATTTTATCTTCCTTATTTTTTCAAGAATCATATGTGCTTCATAATATTGTAAATTTATCATAAAGCTCACTGATCATATGCAAAAGCTCGTCTTTGGCAATTCCCTTGGCCAGCGCCGCCGCTACAAGGGGCTTAAAGTATTCCTTTAAGGCCGCCAAAGTGTTTATTTTATCTGCGTCAACTGATACAACAACTCCCTTGCGTCTGTCAACACGTACGAAGCCTTCCTGTTTGAGTGCTGCATATGCCTTGCTGACAGTATGCATGTTGATCCCCACGGCATCTGCAAGGGCCCTCACAGACGGCAATGACTCTCCGTCCTTGAGCTCAGAGGTTGCTATACCCAATATTATCTGATTTCTCAGCTGAATATATATTGCTTCATCGCTGTTAAAGTCTATCTCAATATACATCAACGCACCTCTCGTTCTAATTGTTCTATACATTGTAACACTGATGCATTTAATAATCAACTTAACATACGATCTTTCACTTACGAGGTCACTGTAAGATAATTGCCTTTTTCAAAAAAAGAGCCTGCATGATCACAGACTCTTTTGAAAGTATATTTTTGTTTCTGTTCAGTCTTCCTCAAATATTTCCTTTACGGAATCGCTGATCTCATTTCCCAATTTTTCTATCTTTGCATCAAGCAATGGGTCTGGTGTATCCTCCTCATCATCAATATCGCCTGCAAGTTCTCCGCCTTCGTCTTCATTTTCACCTACGATATCCGATACATCGACATCATTGATGATATCAGCAACACCCTTTCTCTCTGTCTCCGTTTCGCAGTCCATATCATGATCCGCGTTTTCTTTTGCTGCCGCATCTCTTACCATGCCATACAGATCCGATATTGTTTTCCTTGTTTCTTTTACGATCGAATTGTCGGCAACTCTGGACGCCGCATCCTTTACGCCTGCAACGATCGGGCTTTCAGCTGCTTTTTTTGCCGTTTCCATTACATTATGCATTGCGGCACTTTCCGAAACCTTCTTTGCCGCATCGGCAATCGTATGTGCTGTTTCGCTTTTTTCAATCTTTTGAAAGGTCTCCGTGATCGTGGAACCGGTTTTTTGAGCATTTTTCTTTATGAGCCGGCCGGTCTCACTATCTGCAAAGCTTTTGGCGGCGGCATTTATGTCTGTGCCGGCCTGCTTAATGATCTTTTCCGTCTTTTGACCTGTTTCGCTTTCATCAAATTTATGCTTTAGCTGCGCTGCCTTCGCATATAATGCAATAGGACTTACAAGCAGCTCCGCTGCTATATCAAGCAGAGAATTTTTTAACTGTTTATTCATAACCAGCACCTGTCTTTCCATATTATGTCAATGATCATATGTCCTTGATCAAAATCCGTTAAGATTATAAATACAGTCTGATTGTACTCTAACGATATTTGACGGTCAAGCAACAAATATAAAGGCAGCCATACAGGTGTCAAGACCTATATGACTGCCTTATCCCGACCGATATGGTAGCAAACAGCTTTATGAAGCTTTGGCTTTATTTGGTATATGTCTCTCCCCAAGGTGTATTCGGCTCTATCGGCTCATCGCTCTCATAGTTTTCGAATTGCCATTCCTTGCCGAATTTGGCTTTGAAGTCCTTTATCCTTGAGAGTGTCTCTTCCAAAGGCAGCTGTTTAACCTCATAACCTGACTCAGGCTTCTCTTTAAAGCTGTATTGCGGCACATTCCAAGGCTGATCCCATGCGGATCTTGATGCAAATTCATGCGGCTTGTCACCGAGATAATCCGGTGAATCATAATCAACATCTCCTACAGTATCATAAAGATCCGAGAAATCGAGTCTGTCAACCTTTGTATGCTCTGTAGGTATGGCATCATTTTCACCCAAAGGATATACCTTTGCAAGCATTGTCTTAGTAGGTGCTCCGCCGTAACCTGTCTGAGGATGATTGAATCCGGTAGGTATAAGCTGGTTGACATTTATATCCCATACTCCGTAAAGATTCGGGGCTTTTCCTTCTGTTTCCGGGAGCCACCATGCATGAGGACACATAATGATCTTCTCATGTACGACCGGCGTGATCTTAAGCTTTCTTTTAATCTTGCCGCGTACTCCTTCAACCCATACCCATTGTCCGTCATTCAGACCGAGTTTGGCTGCCGTCTTTGGATTCATTTGACATTCAGGCTCTTGCTCAAATTGGCGCAGCCATGGTATCTGCCTGTGCTCTGAATGGAACATGGTCGGCATTCTTCGGCCTGTTATCATGATGAGAGGATATTCATCCATTAGCTCAGGTGTGGATATCGGTCCTTCGATAGGCTCCTCATGATGCGGAAGCGGATCTGCGCCGTATTTTTCAAGCAATGTGGAATGCAGCTCGACCTTACCTGTAGGCGTATTGAAGCCCGGTTCACCATTTGCCCTAAGCAGTCCTTTTTCATGACGATAATATCCGGAGCATCCGGACTCATGATCCTTTGGTGCCATCGCCCATGGGCTTTCGGCAAGCTCATCAAATGTCTTGCCGCATACCGAAATACGATCTGTAAACAGATCCCTAAGTGTAGGCCAAGGAACAGCATTTGGATTAAGACGTTTTGCAAGCTCGAATGCAACATCCCAATGTCCGCGGCACTCTGCTACCTGTATCTGCTTATGAATAGCATTCAAAGGAACACCTGTCGTAAATACCGAATCCTTCTCGGCAAATGTCGTGCCCGGGAGAATGATATCCGCGATAGCCTGACATGTAGGTGTCATAAATGTATCTGCTACCACATTAAAATCAAGCTTTTTAACAGCCTCATAATAGCGGCGCGGATCCTGTGCCGTACATGCCATAAAATTGTTGGTATAAAGATATAATCCACGTACAGGATATGGCTTCTGTGTCTCCATTTGTCTAAGTACGTCATCAGATATAGCCCATGATCTGAAATTCTTAACAAGCGGATATTCATGACAACCTATACGTTTTTTGTTCATATTATCAACAAAGGTCTGACCGTAGAGCTGTACTGTCTCCCATGTCGAATATGGATATATAGTTACCTTATATGGCGGACGTGCAATGATCTCTCCGCCAGGCACGTCTATATTGCCGCAGATCGCCCACAAGCAGTTGAGAGCCTGTATGGTACCTATAGAATTGGCATTTGAATCAAGAGGCTGTCCCCAACGTATCGATCCCGGCTTTGCTTTTGCATACATTCTTGCAGCTTTTACGATGTCCTCAGCCGGCACCCATGTGATCTTGGAGACTACCTCTGGAGAATACTCCTGTACGCGCTGCTTAAGCTCGTCGAACCCATATGTCCACTTTTCCACAAATTCATGATCATAAAGGTCCTCATTGATAATGACATTCATCATAGCCAAGGCCATAGCAGCATCCGTTCCCGGTCTAATCTGCAGGAAGATCTCGGCACGTGTTGACATCCATGTCTGACGAGGGTCGATAACTATTATCTTCGTACCCATCTTCATCAGGTCTATTACCCAATGGCTCGAGAAATAGTGATCCGCGCATTGGCTTCCTCTGGTGCCTCGTCCCCAGATAATCATTACCTCAGGTGCTTTAAATTCAGGATCGTCATATCTGAGCGGTGAGCACTGTGCAGCATCTTCAAACTGGATATCACCTGCCACCATACTCATTGCTGCGAGTCTCGGTGTAAAGCATGCTATTCCTGATAATCCGAACAATGTCCAGTTCGGGCTTCCGTATGCATATGCAAGAAATATAAGAGATCCGCCGGCATCACGTCCCGTTCCCTGTCCGAAGACCATGGATTCGGCGCCGTATTCATCTCTTAATTTTTTCATTTTATATTCTACTTCATCGAGTGCCTCATCCCAGCTTATACGTGCCCATTTTCCTTCGCCTCTCGCACCGACACGTCTCAAAGGATATTGCAGACGGTTCGGATGATAAGCATATTGCGTAAGTGCAAGTGCCCTCGGACACAACCTTCCCTGAAGGAATGGATGGCTTTCATCTCCCTCAACCTTTAAGAGCTTACCGTCTTTGATATATAATTCAACACCGCAACCGCCATGACATCCCGGGCCGCCCGACCATGCACCCGTCTGTACGACTTTGGTTCCGTCTTTCAAAAATTTTGTACTCATGTTTTGTCACCTCATAATTATTGCATCATTTTTCGTTTATCTGCTTATACATAGATCACTTAAGGAAGATCATAGGTTTTTTACTGTTGTTTTTAGCCTCTTCCATAAGCTCCTCGGCCGAACCGAACTTGATGCATCTTGCCAGGCAATGCTTGACACATGACGGTTTCCCTCCATCCGCCACACGTGGCATGCAAAGGTTGCAAAGATTAGTTACATAAGGGACATAATCGATCATTACCCTTTTTTTCTCCTGCATTACCATTTCGGTGATTTTGATACCAAATTGGCCGGCAGGAAGATGATGCTCCTGTTCACATGCTACCTCGCAAGAATGGCAGCCTGTACAGTAATAAACATCGATCAACAAACCATTTTTTTTCATGCTATATACCCTTTCTATCTAAAAATGAGTACACCACAAGTAAACTGACCTATCCCGAAATGTCAGAGTACATATAATGCTCTATCGTGATTTTATATCTTTTGAAAAAGGTATAGTAGTATGGTGATTTTTAGATTGGTGGGATTTTTTTTGTTTCTTGCTTGATTTTATCTTGCTATTTGCATTAAAGCTTTAGAACTATTCCGATTAATGCAGAAAATGCAATGAAGAATATCGGATGAAGTTTTTTCAAAGGTTTGATGCGCATCAGGACAAAGATTACTGCAAAAAGCACCAGCATTTCCCAATTTACATGAGTAAACACATCACTAAGATGTGAAAATATATCGAATGAAATTTCCTCTATGTCAAAAAAAACCGCCATGACAACAGAAAACCCGGCCGATGCTATCATAGCTGTTGACGTAGGCCTCAGCATATGGAAGGCCCCGTTAACAAAGCGATTGCTTCTGAACTTATCCAGAACTCTTGCAACGATGAGGATTACTATGATGGACGGCAGTGCCAGAGAAATGGTTGTAACAATACCGCCGCAGACGGCTGCAAATGTATTGCCCGTCAGATTATCCATTACAGTATAGCCGCTGTATGTAGACATGTTTATGCCTATGGCACCCGGTGTGGATTCTGAGATGGCAAGCATATTAAGGATGTCATGATGTGAAAACCATTCAGGATAGCTATCGCTCATTTCATAAAGAAAAGGCAATGTCGCAAGCCCTCCGCCTACAGCGAACAGGCCCGTCTTGAAGAAGTTCCAGCATAACAAAAGCAGTGTCATCATTGCATTTTCCTCCCCATGATAAGAGTAATGACAACACTTATGAGAATTATACCGAGAACGATATAGACAGTACCGATATTCGTAAATGTAGCGACAATAAACACACATGCGAAAACAACTACTGTCAATACATCGACAAGAGATTTTTTAATAAATGTAATGGTAGCATTGACTATGAGTACACAAACGCAGACTCTTATGCCTGCGAATGCATGCTTTACATATTCGTTATCATAAAAATTTGCCAATAATGCTGCTATTATCGTGATTATGATGATAGAAGGCGTAACCACAGCCAGCGTTGATATGATGCCTCCTAAGATACCCTTCCTTTTATAGCCTACAAATGTTGATATATTAACAGCAACGACACCCGGTGTGATCTGCGATATGGCGATGTAGTCCATGAGCTCTTCTTCATCTATCCACTTTTTCTTTTCGCCAAGCTGACGCTCAATGATCGATACCATGGCATAACCACCGCCGAACGTGGTCAAACCGATAATGAACATTGTCCAGAATAATTCAAGATATTCGAAAAAGCTCTTTTTTTTGCTGTTAATATTATTTGTTTCTTTTATCATTAGTAATCCCGGGTATATTTTAATCAGTTAGATATCCTGGCAGCGGCACATCCGTAGTTTTATTCAGCAAATCTTTTCTGCCTTACTGCCTCCCATGCAAGTATTCCTGCGGCAACAGAGGCATTCAATGAATCTATATCGCCCTTCATCGGAATGGATGCGATCATATCGCATTTTTCCCTGACTATCCTGCTCACGCCCTCGCCTTCATTACCGATAACCAGTCCCAATGCTCCGGTAAGGTTGAGGTCGTACATCGCAGTGCCGTCCATATCGGCGCAGACGAACCAAATACCTTTTTCCTTAAGATATTCTATAGTCCTGGAAATATTTGTAACTTTAGCTACCAATGTATGATATACGGCGCCGGCCGAGCATTTTGCAACTATTGCATTTACCGTTGCATTCCTGTGTTTCGGTATAATGACTCCGTGAGCACCTGCAAGATTTGCCGTTCTTATGATCGCTCCCAGATTGTGAGGATCTTCTATGCTGTCAAGAATAAAGATAAAAGGATCTTCACCGGCATCATTTGCTTTTTTCAGGATATCGTCGACATCGGCATATACGATTGCCGAAAGATTAAGTATGACTCCTTGGTGTTTTTTGTCGGGACACATCGCATCAAGCTTCTCTTTTGGTACAAAGACTGTCAATATACCCTTTTGTTTTGCCATGCTGACGATAGCATTTATAGGACCGTCCTTAAGTCCCTCCTGGACATAGAGCTTATCTGTATTTTCATTTGCCTTCAAAGCCTCAGCCACAGCATTTCTGCCATATATCATAAGCTCATTTTCATGCTTGTCGGACTTTTTTTTGCTTTTTTCAATATCCTTTTGCGGATATTCCATATCATTTTCCCGCATATATATTCCTTATCTTATAACTGTTCACATATCCTTTTATGCAGACATACGTCACACATCTGCATGTATATCTTCGGATATATCTTTTGAAAGCTTCTCAATGCCTGCTATTGCAAGCTCCACTGCCCTGTCCCATTTGCCTTCAATATAGAGGTGAGCAAATAAGGCCTCAAGGCCTGTTGCCATTCTGTATTGACTTATAGTGCAATTCTTCGGGGCGGAAACCGACTTGGCATTTCGTCCCCTTTTATAAATATGCATCTCTCTTTCGGTCAAGTCATCAGCAATGGCTGAGATCATCTGCGCCTGCGTGGATGCATTCGAATACTTTTTTGCAAACCTGTTGATCATATTCGCGCTGCCATTATGCTTTGAAAGAGCAATTGTCCTCATAATAAGCTCATATACCGAATCGCCTATATAAGCAAGAGATAAACTTGAAATCGTATCGGGATCCGGTATACGTGCAGCAATATCATCGTCTTTGCCATTGCAGATGCGTGGCTCAATCCTATCAGAAATTACTTCCGATGCCATTTGACACCCTCTCTTGTATCCTCGAGTACGATACCCATATCAAGCAGCTGAGCTCTTATGGCATCTGCACCGGCATAATCCTTTGCAGCTCTTGCCGCCTGTCTTTTGGCTATAAGAGCGTCTATTTCCTCATCAAGGATCTCCTTTTCTTCCTCTGTGACAATACCCAGGCAATCACACAATGTAACAAGCTTTTCTTTAGCAAGCTTTATCATGCTTACGGAAGAATCCGCCCCTATCTCGCTGTTTATTGCTCTTACAAGCTCAAATACGGCAGAAAGTCCGTCGGCAGTATTGAGATCGTCATCCATTGCCTCCTCGAATCTTCTGAAATATTCATCCGCAAAGTCGGGATTTTCATTTTCAAGGAAATCCTCTGCTCTTTCCTCGGCATGTTCAAGCAGAAAATCCAAATTAGATACAGCATTCAGTATCCTGTCGAGCCCGGCCTTTGCCGAATCCATGGGTTCATCATAGAAATTAAGCGGGCTCCTGTAATGGGCACTGAGCATAAAAAGCCTGAGTACGCGCAGATCATAATGAGCACTTATATCTCTTACCGTGAAGAAATTACCTTTTGATTTGCTCATCTTTTTGCCGTCTATATTGAGGAAGGCATTGTGCATCCAATAGTTTGCAAAGGTTACCCCATTTGCAGCCTCAGATTGAGCTATCTCATTTTCATGATGCGGGAATATAAGATCAATTCCGCCTGCGTGAATATCTATATGTTCACCCAAATATTTCTTTGCCATGACAGAGCATTCTATATGCCAGCCCGGCCTGCCCTTGCACCACGGGCAATCCCAATAAGGCTCGCCCGGTTTCATCGGCTTCCATAATACAAAATCCAGCGGATCCTCTTTGTTATCATTTCCCGATACCTTTATGGACTCGTTTTCTTTTCTGTGACCGCTTTCAAGATCGTCAAGATTCTTATGTGAGAGCTTTCCGTATTCCGTAAATTTTCTTACGCGATAATAGACGGTTCCGTCATTTGCGACATATGCAAATCCCTTGTCGATCAAGGTCTGTATCATGTCGATCATACCGTCTATCTCCATAGTAGCCTGAGGATGCACGGTAGCCGGCTTGATATTAAGCCCTGCCATATCCTTCTTGCATTCTTCAATATACCGCTCTGAGATCTCGCTTGCGCTTACTTTCTCTTCATTTGCCTTATTGATGATCTTGTCATCGACATCTGTAAAATTGGATACATATTCAACGTCATATCCTTTATATTCCAGGTAACGGCGAAATGTATCAAAAACTATCATAGGTCTGGCATTTCCTATATGTATGAGATTATAAACAGTCGGACCGCATACATACATTTTTACCTTTCCCTCTTCTATTGGAACAAATTCTTCTTTTTTCCCTGTCAGTGTATTATAGATCTTCACTTTCAAACTCCATCCTCATATTTAATTATGATCTATAGTCGCGTACATTTCAGTTTAACAAAAAAAACATCTTTGTCAATCCAGCAAAACGACCGCATGTGATGATATGCCCTCGTGTGACCCTGTAAATCCCAAATGTTCCTCTGTGGTTGCTTTGACATTGACCTTGGAAATCTCTATATGCAGCGCTGCGGCGATATTTTCTCTCATACTGTCTATATACGGTGCTATCTTAGGTGCCTGCGCGATAACGGTGGAATCTATATTGATGACAGAATATCCTTCGTTCTTTATCCTTTCTGCGACATTTTCAAGCAATCTCATGCTTGATATGTCCTTAAATGCATCATCACTGTCCGGAAAAAGCCTGCCGATATCAGGCAATGCTGCTGCGCCCAGGATCGCATCCATTATTGCATGGAGAAGAACATCGGCATCGGAATGGCCGAGCAATCCCATTTCATACGGTATCTCTACGCCACCAAGTATCAATTTTCTGTCTTTTTCAAGTCTATGGACATCATATCCGTGACCTATTCGCATATTTAATCCTCCGTTTTCAATATTTTACATGAGCTCTGAGATTCACCGGTCTAACGGGTAGTGAATTTGTGACACTATACAATCTCTCACACGCCGATATATTCATAGCTGATGAGACAACAAATCTTATCAACGAGCGAATCTTTCGTCATTAAAATGCAAAAATATATAAATATCAATATCAAAAGACCATACCTTGATCAGGTATGGTCTTTCAAGTGGCGAGAGGGGGATTTGAACCCTCGACACCGCGGGTATGAACCGCGTGCTCTAGCCAACTGAGCTATCTCGCCATAATGGGACCTATAGGGCTCGAACCTATGACCCTCTGCTTGTAAGGCAGATGCTCTCCCAGCTGAGCTAAGATCCCATTAACGTAACACGCTCAATTATTCTACTAAAAGCATGCGTGAATGTCAATATAATATTTTAATTTCTTAAATCCTATATGAGCTATTTTTTCCGGTGCAGTATGATATTTCGGTGCAACAGGGCAATAGCCTGTGCCATATTCAAACAGACAAATTTTAGCCCTGCATGTGTGAGTATGTCGCATAAGCACGTGGCGTTTTCTGTTTCTCGCCGCCGTCTTCTGTGGCATAACTCACTCATGCGATGCAACAAATTTTTACTTCGACTTTTTCGTTATGCAGGCTGTCGCTTAGCAGCATGAAGTGCCGCATCTCGGTACAAGATGTAATCTTTTCCCGTTATGCTGACTGCCACTTGGCAACATCTGCATCAAAGCTTCGCGAGCTTTTCCAGAAGGTGATATCTGTCCTTTGCGTCTTTCTCAGACTTTGTAAATAATTTTTCCGCCCTTTCCGGATTTTGTCTCTCCAGAGCCGAATATCTGACCTCATTGCGAAGAAAATCAACATATGGCGTCGATGCAGGCTTGCTGTCAAGCGAGAACGGATTCAAGCCCTGCTCGGTCTTTCGCGGATCATATCTCAAAAGATTCCAATATCCGGACGTTACAGCTTGCTTTTCTTCGCTCATGGCATTTTTCATACCACCCTTTATTCCATGGTTGATGCATGGTGCATATGCAATGATAATGGAAGGTCCATTATAGCTTTCAGCCTCAACAAATGCCTTGATACATTGATTCATATCCGCACCCATTGCGATCTGAGCAACATAAACATATCCGTAGCTCATTGCAATTTGAGCAAGATCCTTCTTTTTGACATCCTTACCTGCAGCTGCAAATTGAGCCGTAGCACCTGTAGGTGTGGCCTTTGAAGACTGTCCGCCTGTATTTGAATAAACTTCCGTATCAAGCAAGAGTATATTTACATCCTGCCCGCTTGCGATGACATGATCAAGACCGCCGAAGCCGATATCATATCCCCATCCGTCACCGCCTATGATCCATTGGCTCTTCTTGGAAAGGTATTCCTTTCTTGCAAGTATCTCTCTAGCGAGGGCATTATCTATATTCTCAAGTACTTTAACGAGTTCCTCTGTAGCTGCCCCGTTTTCATTACCTATATCATATGTGCTGGTCCAATGGTCAATAGCGCCATTAAGTTCCTCACAGGAACTGTCTTTTCTCAGGCATTCAATCTTTTCCTTAAGAGCCTCTCTGTTTGCCTTTTGCGCCAAATGCATTCCCAGACCGAATTCAGCCGCGTCTTCGAATAATGAATTTGACCATGCCGGGCCCTGTCCTTTGGAATTGACGGTATATGGAGTCGCCGGTGAAGAATTGCCCCATATGGATGTACATCCTGTCGCATTTGCAATATATACTCTTTCTCCAAAGAGCTGAGTCATAAGCTTTGCATATGGTGTCTCTCCGCATCCCGCGCAAGCTCCCGAAAATTCCAGATAAGGCATCTTAAACTGGCTTCCCTTAACGGTTGAGGGCTTAAACTTGGCCTCTACCTCCTTCTTTGAAGGAACAGTGATCGCATATGAATATACTTCCTGCTGATCAAGCTGTGTCTCAAGCGGCTTTAATACAAGTGTCTCATTCTTTCTGTTGCCGGGACAAACATTTATACACGATCCGCAGCCTGTACAATCAAGACTTGAAAGTACCAATCCGAACTTGAATCCCTCAAGGCCGGCCGCATCCTTAAGCTTCATTTGGGCCGGAGCCTTCGATGCCTCTTCCTCAGACAATATCACAGGTCTGATAGCCGCATGCGGACATACATATGAGCATTGATTGCATTGAATGCAGCCATCCGGATTCCAGCAAGGAACATCCACGGCAATACCTCTTTTTTCATATGCCGCAGCACCGGACGGAGTATTTCCGATCTGATAATCGAGGAAAGCTGAAACAGGTATTTTGTTGCCCTCCTGTGCGGATATCGGATTCTGAATATTATTAACAAAATCGACAACCTCCTTGCGGCCCTCGGTATGTATCTTTCCAAGCACCTCGTCTTCAGCCTCTGCCCAAGATGCAGGTATATCCACCTTTACGACCTGTTTTGCTCCGGCATCTATAGCGGCATAGTTCATGTTAACTATGTCATCGCCTTTACGTCCATAAGTCTTCTTGGCTGCTTCCTTCATGAGACG
>CAZGVB010000014.1:5171-37202 GCA_964528825.1 uncultured Parasporobacterium sp. | reverse complement strand
TTTTTGTGACAGCTGTATTAGATTATCACTCGCCTTAGCTTTTGTCAACAACTTTCTTAAGATTTTTCATTTTCTTTTTCAGTTGTCTCGTTTGCTCTTTTTCGGTGAGCGACGTTTAATATACATCATCTGCCCTCCTATTGCAAGTGGTTTTTTGTTTTTTGATCAATTTTTCTTGAGCACTAAAAAATTGACATGATAAATAGTACTGCGACTTAGATTCCCTTTCCGAATCCGCAATTCGGAAAATGGCATGTCGGACAGTTCAGGCACAGCCCGCCATTGCCCAGGCCTGAAAGCATTTCCTTTGTGACAGCCACATCTGTAACGAGATATGGCAGTACCAGGTCAAAGATCGTTCTCTTGGCATACATTACGCAGCCCGGAAGTCCGCAGATCGCTCGTCCGTCAGGATAATATGATACTAAGAACATCGCACCCGGCAATACAGGTGCGCCGTATGAGATTACATTTGCCCCTGTATTTTTTATCGCAAGCGGTGTCTTGTCGTCAGGATCGACACTCATGCCGCCTGAGCAGAATACCATATCGCATCCTTCGTCCAGCATATCTTTTATCGCTGCTGTAATCTTTTCATGGTCATCATTTATAATGACATGCTTTGCCATCTCACAGCCGAACTCGGACAGCTTTTGTTCTATAACCGGTGTAAAAGTATCCTTGATACGACCGTAATATACCTCATTGCCCGTTGTGACAAGGCCGTATTTCTTTTTTTGCACAGGTGCTATCCGCATTATAGGTTCGGATCCGGCGATCTCCTTAGCCTTCTCCATGCGTTCCTTTTCTATGACAAGCGGTATGACTCTTGTTCCGCAAAGCTTATCGCCTTTTTTTACCATAAATCCGGCCGGTCTTGTAGCTATCATCATATCGCCGAGAGAATTGATGCCGCGCAATTTTTCGTAGTCCACTAGAAAGAGGCCGTCTATATCCGCGACCAGCTCTATTTTGCCCTCTTTAGGCCCTGTGGCATGCATATTTTCATTCTGACAGATGTCCCTTAGGATCTGGGCCGCCTCATCCTCATGAAGCTTGCTCTCGTCCTTTTCCCAGACATATATATGATCCTTTCCGACGCTGAGCAGGACCGGTATATCCTCCTCTGTGATAATATGTCCTTTACGGAACACTGCATCCTTTGTCACATCTTTTATTATCTGAGTTATGTCATGACAAAGAACATGACCTACAGCCTGTTCTGTTTCTATAAGTTTCATATATATACCCCGTCAATCTGTCATCATTTTTCATTGAGCGTCCTTTATGCCATGCTGCTATGACAGGCAGATGTCATATTTCGGGGGCGCCCCCACAGGTTACTCTGTTTATACAAATACCGACACAGCAGCATGATGCGCTATGCCGGTATCGGTTGCTCTGTATATAATACAGCATACGAATATATCATATGTGCCGCAAATATTATAAAGCATTCTTTTGAACTTATTATTTGATAGTTCCCTTTGCTCCAACTTCTTCAAGCTTAGCAACAAGATCATCAGCCTCAGCCTTTGAGATAGCTTCCTTGATGTTCTTAGGTGCGCTGTCAACAAGCTCCTTAGCCTCCTTGAGTCCAAGTCCTGTGTAATCACGTACAACCTTGATGACTTTAACCTTGTTAGGTCCGATCTCAGTAAGCTCAACATCAAATTCTGTCTTCTCTTCAACCTCAGCTGCTGCAGCTGCGCCCGGTGCTGCCATAACAACGCCTGCTGCTGCAGAAACACCAAACTCCTCTTCACATGCCTTTACAAGTTCATTGAGTTCAAGAACAGAAAGCTCTTTAATAGCTGCGATAAATTCTTCGGTAGTTAACTTTGCCATTTTTTATTTCCTCCGTAATCTTTTTCATTTTTAGAAGCAATAGCTTTATCTATCTTATTGCCCTTTGTATATTTGCTTTTTAATCTTATACCCGAATATGCCTATGCATTATTCGGCTTCAGCCTGAGCAGGTGCCTCAGCTTCGGCTTCCTGAACAGTTGATGCTGCGCTCTCGCCGCCTTTTTCAGCGATCTGGCTGAGTACTCTTGCGAGATTGGAAACAGGTGATTTCAAGCTGCCGAGGAGCTTGGAGATGAGAACATCTCTTCCCGGAATATCAGCTATTGCCAATATACCATCTTTATCGTAATAAACTCCCTCTACAACTCCGCCTTTGAGCTCAAGTGCCGGTGCATCCTTTGCAAAGCCCTTGAGTATTCTTGCAGGTGCCGTAGCATCATCCTTTGCGATCGCTATTGCTGTAGGACCTTCAAGATTCTGAGAAATAGGCTCAAAATCCGTTCCCTTTATTGCAAAATTGATCATAGTATTCTTGTAAACTTTATATACTATGCCTGCCTCACGAAGGCTCTTGCGAAGCTTTGTGTCCTGATCGACGGTAAGTCCTCTGTAATCTACAACTACAGCTGACTGAGCGCCGTCAAGATAAGATGATATTTCCTTAACTATCGGCTGCTTTTCTTCAACTTTTGCCATGTCTTATCCTCCTTTACAGATTTTATTTATCTGCATATTTTCGCAAAGCCATATGAGCTATACGAAAAAATACAATAATAAAGCGATGTATAAAAAACCTCTCTGCACAAAGACAGAGAGGTAGATATCCATTCATACTCCTCGGCAGGCTGCTATACATTATGCCTTTCGGCACCTGCTGTCTTCGGCTTTCGAAAATTTATCATATTATATTATAGATGTCAATAGACTGCCGCCAAACTCGTATAGGAGTATGCGGCCATCCCATCAGGCATTTATAAGCTTTTGAGCATTGAGCTTTACTCCGGGTCCCATAGTGGATGTAAGAGTAACGCTCTTAAGGTATGTTCCTTTAACAGCTGCCGGCTTTGCCTTTATGATAGCATCCATAAGAGCCTTGAAGTTCTCTTTGATCTGCTCTTCGGTAAATGAAGCCTTTCCTACCGGAACATGAACGATGTTTGCCTTGTCAAGCCTGTACTCAATCTTACCGGCTTTGATCTCTTTGATAGCTTTTGCTACATCCATCGTAACTGTGCCTGCCTTAGGGTTCGGCATGAGTCCTTTAGGTCCGAGTATCTTTCCTAAACGTCCTACAACTCCCATCATGTCAGGTGTTGCAACGATGATATCATAATCGAACCAGTTCTCGTTCTGGATCCTAGGTATAAGCTCCTCAGCGCCTACAAAGTCAGCACCTGCCTCGAGAGCCTCTTTCTCCTTTTCACCCTTTGCAAATACAAGTACACGTACTGTCTTTCCTGTTCCGTTCGGAAGGACAACAGCGCCTCTTATCTGCTGGTCTGCATGACGGCCATCGCAGCCTGTCCTGATATGTACCTCGATCGTCTCGTCGAATTTTGCTGTTGCATTGCTCTTTACAGTTGCGATAGCTTCATCTACATCATAAAGCTCACCGCGCCTTACAGCAGCTATCTTCTCATTGTACTTCTTTCCGTGTTTCATTTTAATAACCTCCGTCTGGGTCCCGTATATCAATACGTCCCCGTGGTAATCACGGACCTTTCGGTCCTTCCACCTGTATATGTCTCTGTATCCGATCGATAATTATAATGCGCATTGCGTCGCGGCACGATTATGGCCGGCCGCATATGCCGGAACCTATCATCAATCCTCTACAGTAACACCCATGCTGCGGCATGTGCCTGCGATCATGCTCATGGCTGACTCAATGTTTGCTGCATTGAGATCAGGCATCTTTGTCTGAGCTATCTGCTCGAGATCGGCTTTGGAAATCTTTGCAACCTTTTTCTTATTCGGCTGTCCCGATCCTGACTCGATCTTGCATGCCTTCTTGATAAGAACTGCTGCAGGAGGAGTCTTTGTGATAAATGTAAAGCTCTTGTCTGCATAAACAGTGATCACAACAGGAATGACCATACCCATCTGGTCTGCTGTTCTTGCATTAAATTCCTTTGTGAATTGAACAATATTTACGCCATGCTGTCCGAGAGCAGGGCCAACAGGCGGTGCAGGAGTTGCTTTGCCTGCTTCTATCTGTAACTTGATATACCCTTCTATCTTCTTTGCCATTGCTTTATCCTTTCCATTCCGGACTGTCTGTCCGGATCTTCATCTTATGATTTAAATCCTTTTTATATCAATAAATCCGATATCTACCGGTGTCTCGCGTCCAAACATGTCTACCTTGATGGTAACCGTCTGTTTGCCCTCATTAACCGTGATAACCTTTCCGACTGTGCCTTCCCAGACACCGCTTACTACGGAGACCACATCACCCGGTACGAATGAGACAAGTACCTGCTCGCTCGTATTGATCAAAGGTGCTATCTCTTCCTCGGAGAGCGGAACAGGCTTTGATCCCGGTCCGACAAATCCTGTGACACCCCTTGTATTGCGAACGATATACCATGTATCATCATTCATCACCATATTCACAAGGACATAACCCGGAAATTGTTTTTTCTGAACTGTCTTGCGGGCACCGTTCTTGATCTCAACGACATCATGTACAGGTATGGTAACCTCACATATCTGATCCTGAAGCTTTCTGTTCTCAATGGTCTTCTCGAGATTAGCCTTGACCTTATTCTCATAACCGGAATATGTATGTATTACATACCAGTTTGCACCTTCAGCCATAGAAACTCCTCTCATTTAGGCGATCAGGCCGATCAAAGCCTGTATGCCTGTGTCCAGTAATCTGATAAAAACTCCCAAGATGATCGTCGTAACAATGATAAGAACCGTCTGTCTGGCTGCGGATCGCTTGTCAGGCCAGATGATCTTTTTAAACTCGTTCTTGAGATTCTCAAAGAAGCCTTTTTTTTCTTTCTTATCGGAAAGTGTCTCGGCCATGATTATTTTGTCTCCTTATGCATCGTATGTTTGCGGCAGAACTTGCAATATTTCATGGTCTCCATCCTGTCCGGATGAGTCTTTTTGTCTTTTGTGGTATTATAATTTCTTTGCTTACATTCTGTACATGCAAGTGTAATTCTGGTTCTCAATTCCATTCCCTCCAAAATATTTTTATGCCTTTACAGAGCGTTTTTTCATGCCTCGAGGGACCCCGCGTCCGGAGTATAAATCGTAATAATTTAAAGCACAAAAAAAAGAGTATTCCGCTCCTACTTGGCAAAATATATCACAGCATATCTGTAAAGTCAATTATAATTTATATTGATCTGCAAATAGTCACTGTGGGTTAATCGCCTGCAAATCTTTCACCCAGACATTTTTTTGTACTGTGCGTGTGAGATATGCCGCATTAAGGTCGCGGCCATGCATTTCCTGTCTGCCGCCCTGCATCACTTGGCGCGGCCTTCTTCATTCAAAGCAGTGGTCTGACCTTCCTCCACTCCCTCGGAGGTCTCTTTTCTGAACACGACCTTAGCTGTAAGCACAAGACATTTCAGGTCAAGCCAAAAAGAATAATTCTGTATATATATAAGATCAAGTCTAAGCTTGTTATATGGCATTGTATTGTATTTGCCGTAGATCTGAGCATATCCTGTAATGCCGCCTTTGACCTTCAGCCTGAACTTGAATTCGGGGACATTCTCAATGTATTCCTTCATGATCTGCGGACGCTCCGGTCTCGGTCCCACCATTGACATATCGCCCTTAAATACATTAAAGAGCTGCGGAAGCTCGTCAAGATGCGTGAGCCTTATGAATCTTCCGACTCTCGTTACCCTGTCATCACCTTTGCTCGAAAGCCTTGCTCCCTTAGACTCTGCATCCACTCTCATGCTCCTGAATTTGATGATCTTGAAGATCTTCGAATCCTTGGTAAGACGTTCCTGTCTGTAAAATACGGGTCCGCCGTCCTCCGCATGGATAAATATAGCTATGATGACCATCAGCCAGCCTGTAAGTACAATAGCTATCCCGGAAATGAGTATGTCAAAGGCTCTTTTGATAAATTGCTGTTCTGCCGTAAGGCCGAAATTCTTGAGCAGAAATATCTGTACATCGCCTACATGAACATCCGTCGCGCTCCTTACCAATATATCCGAGATCTTGGGAAGCATATATACACGTTTGCATGTGTCATAGCAATATTTTAATATGTCATTTCTGAGCGTAGCCGGAAGGTCCGATATTAATATGGACTCATATCCGTCAATCTTATTTTTTATAATGCTTATATCTTCATCAGAGCTTATGGTTTCCTTAACAAGATATCTGTCACTTTTGCTGTTCATGTTCAAGACTATATTCTTGTATATATAATCACCGTGTATGAACAACAGCTCTCTCGTGGGAAACAATACCACATTGATTCTTTTGACGACAAAGCTCCAGATAACGGTAAGTGCCGTCTCTGCGATAAAAAGCATTGCTAACGGCCATACCGAAACATATACCCTGGTGGCAAGCACGATTATGAAATAGCTGAGTACATTGGATACCAGATAAACACCGATATGTGAAAATATCACATCAACCTTCCTGGATGATATCTTAAATGCCCCGAATATCTTCGCAAATATCATCAGCAATATAGGATAGGATGCGACAATCGCCCAATTACCCCTGCGAAATAGAGGAGCCAGCGTCATTTCTTCATACAGCACGGTCCAGATCAGGAGATATATCCCTGTCTCAATCGCAAAAAGTATCGCGATCTCTATGAACTCGGTCAGCCTCTTATATTGATCCCTGTTTTTCATTTTGCATATCCTTCGGGATTCATGCTCTGCCATCTCCATGTATCGAGACACATCTCATCTATCCCGCGTTTTGCGCTCCAACCGAGCTCTCTCTTTGCAAGAGAAGGGTCGGCATAGCATATATCAATATCCCCGGGGCGCCTTTCGTCTATAACATACGGCAAGGTCTTGCCGCACGCTTTTTCAAATGCATGCAATATATCCAGCACACTGTAGCCATTTCCCGTGCCCAGATTGTATATTCCAAGTCCCGGAGCCTCTTTTATCTTATTGAGCGCACATACATGTCCCTGTGCAAGATCCACAACATGAATATAATCACGAACTCCCGTGCCATCGGGCGTGTCATAGTCATTTCCGAATACATGCAGCTTTTCGAGCTTTCCTATAGCTACCTTGGATATATACGGCAAAAGGTTATTCGGAATGCCGTTCGGATCCTCACCGATAAGCCCGCTCTCGTGTGCACCGATCGGATTGAAATATCTAAGGATGATAATATTCCATTCCTTGTCGGACTCATATATATCCTTTAATATCTCTTCGATCATAAATTTTGTACGTCCGTAAGGATTGGTCACATTACCCACCTTAAAGGATTCTCTGATCGGGACTGACTCAGGCTTGCCATATACCGTAGCTGAGGATGAAAAGATAATATTCTTGCATCCGGTCTCCTTCATCACCTTTAAGAGCGTCACTGTTCCCGAAATATTATTGTCATAGTAGAGCAGCGGCAGCTTTGTCGATTCTCCTACCGCCTTGAGCCCCGCAAAATGTATAACGGCATCCGGATGTTCTGCTTCAAATATTTTTTTCAGAAATGCCTCATCTCTGATATCGCCCTCATATAAGCAGCAGCTTTTTTTTGTTATCTTTTCTATCGCCTCTGCGGCCTTAGGAGACGAATTGCAAAAATTATCAATGATCACTGTCTCATAGCCCGCATTTTCAAGCTCTACTACTGTATGGCTTCCTATATACCCGCATCCGCCGGTAACTAATACCTTCATTTACCTGCAAAACCTCCGTTAATATGTCCCCGCATCATCACCGGCATCTTCCCCTCCAGTGCTCTCCTGCGTTGTCTCTTCGCTGTCCGTCTCTTCGGTCACTTTTTCTATGACAGCCGTAATGACAACATTCACATTGCTGTCATATATCTCCACTCCTTCCGGAAGATATTGCGAAATATCTACAGTCACAGATATATCATCGTCCGCATCTGCCACCGAAAGCACTGTGGCCGGTATCCTTATATATTCTATAGATTCAAGCAGTTCCTCACTGCCCTTCAGTTTGACCGTATTAAATGAACATCTGACAGTATTCACCTCATATCCGTCTGCCGGTGTACCGCTCGTGCTGGCCTTAAGCTCTACACTCTTTATCTTGCTCACTGCAAATGTCACATTTACCTCATCGGTGCTTATCTTGACACGGTCGCCGATCTCAACGGACTCACCGGCATAATTGAGCACGAGTGGTGCCGCGCGAAGTGTCACCTTATCCGAGACATCATCCGCATTTATTGTCACCTCTACAGTCGTAATGGTCTCAAGTGTCTGAGTCGGTGCCGTGATCTCTATCTGAGCAGGCTCGATGACTGCCTCGTCAACCATCATATCGTCGCTGAGCTTTCCCGCATATCTTATCGTAACGGGTACCGTTTTTGTGGCAATATCATCAAGAGTAAGTACCATGCTCGTCGTCTGCTGCGTGATCTGCAGCTGTGAGGAATACATCGCCATCGATCCGGTAAGCGTAACCTTTATAGGTATGGCATTTGTAATGGACAGCTCCCTGAAATCCGCAGTAGCATAAAAATCATCCGTACTGAGATTGTCTACGATGCTCTTGCGTCCGGTCACAACCACTGTGGCTGTCTCGCCGGAGGCAATAGAATAAACATAATCGCTCGTTGATATACTGTCTTCGTTCAGAGTTTCAACCGGTATACCCGAAAAAGTTCTCGTCTTTTCGGGATCTTGTATATTTACAATGACCAGCCAGAGAACAAAAGCAAATACAAGCGCCATGATCTTATATTTGAGATTTTTTATGACCCATTTTTGAATTATTTCTTTAAATTTCATCGCTTTCGGGCCCCTTTTTTATTTTTTTTATGATCTTCGGCAGATCCTTGCTGTGCTGAAAATCAAGCATCCTGTTTTTCAGCTCTGCAAACGATACATTTTCTATCAGCTGTCCGCCTATAGCCAATGACACAGCACCTGTCTCCTCGGAAACAACTATAGTGACCGAATCAGAGACTTCGCTGATGCCCACGGCAGCCCTATGTCTTGTGCCGTATTTCTTATTCAATGTCAGATCGTTTGATAATGGGAGATAACACGTAGCTGCTATAATTCTGTCATTTCTCACCATCACTGCACCGTCATGAAGAGGCGTCTTATCCTCAAAAATATTTATCAATACCTGTCTGGAGATCTCACAGTCCAGGCTTATGCCTGTATTTTCATATTCGCCGAGCGAGACATCTCTCTCCATACATATCAATGCGCCTGTCCGCGCATCAGCCATAACTCTTACCGCGCCGATGATTTCTTCGATATTCTTGTCGGAAATACGATCCTTGTCCTTGTTGCTGAATGTAAACAGAGTACGCACGAGCTTGCCCCTTCCAAGCTGTTCAAGTGCGCTGCGCAGCTCAGGCTGAAAAATGATGATCACCGCGATCAAGCCGACGCTGAGTGTCTTGCTCGCAATCCACAATATGGTATTGAATTGAAGAATTGCCGCAAGAAGCACTATCACGAGCAATATCACGATACCTTTAAAAAGTGCCCAAGCTCTCGTCTTTTTGAACCATATGAGCACTTCGTAGAAGATAAATGCGATAATAAGGATTTCTATTATGTCTGTAACACTGACAGAGGTAATGGACAAATATCTTCGTAAATATGAAACTATCGTATGCCATATACTCATGATTTTTCGTTTCCTTCTGCTTTCTTAGCACGCTTTGAAGTTGCCTTGTCGGGCGCGCTCTGAGCTGCACGCTCTCCCCTGCTGTTTATTCTTGTGACGCGCACGCTCTCCTTATCCATAGTAACCTTAGGTACGGCACGTACATAATAATGGTATTCCTCATCTTCAAATTCTACATATTCCGCCTTGTCAAAATCCAGCGGAAGGATCACTTTTTCTATCACAAGCGCTATGATCAGTGCACATACCGTGCCTAAAAGTATGGCTCTGAGTCTCGGAAATGTAAGGGTCCCGATTATCATACTTGTAATAAGTGAAAGTATGATATATGCTCCCGCTCCTACCGATACAGCCATATCATTTGCATGATTCATATTGATTTTTCTTACAAAACATACAATAAGAAAAACTATCGCCGATATAAAAAGTGCGTATATAAATTCCTTATATGATACCATTCCGTTTATAAATACAGACGCTGTCGCGATCTCACCCGACTGTGCATATCCGGTAAGAACAGCAGAATTTACGCTGATATAATGCAGCATATAATAAACTATATTGCCGCATATGACAACGAATATCGTATCGACGGACGCTGCCGTGGCAAGTACGAATGTTACCGCCATAGGTATCTTCAATATACAGGACAGCATCATAAGCAGCAATACAAAGCCGTATTTGCTCCTTAATCTGAAATACATAAAATACATGATCAGCATTATGATGAGCACCGTAACAGCTACTCCTGTTGACAGCGATGCCAGCTGCATGACCGTATATGCGCCGATCACGAGAGTAAGCAGTCTTCCCTTGATGGATGCACATATGATCGAATATGCTATGACAAACCATATCTGTGACAACAATGCATTAAATCCGAGATTTTGTTTGACTGTTAAGATAATAAGGAAGCTTACCAGCAGTCTTCCCGCAAAATCAACAATACCCGAATGCATGTTATACAGTGATTCTATTCTGTTCCTAAATATCAGTAATAATTTCATTCCTTTGCGGATTCCTGTATACCTGTCTTTTGTATATCTTCTCCGTCTGCAGCATGCATTTTTTTCTTTATCAGATCATATCTTACAAGACTGCTGCGTACATTTCTGTATCTTACAGAGACAAATCTCTTTATCAGATACATATATATGACGACGAAGAGCACTCCGAGACATACAACAGCCGTTATAAGAAGTATGATACTCAATGTCGACAGCGCGGAAATATTTACCTTATCATATATGAACAGGCAGACGATCGACAGTATGGCGGCATAGGAAAAAGCCGCTATCAGGCCGGTACCGGTCATAAAGATCTTCTTTTTGTTTTCGTAATATGTCCTCAGCTTCAGCTTTTCGGCAAAATGTCCCTGCTCATAAACCGCAGCCCTCGACATTAATTCCGTCTTTTTAGGATCTAACATATTAAATCAGGTCTCCCGACATCCGTATGACTGATCTTATCTGTTCAAAAATCGCAGATATTATACTATGCCGTCTTAAACTTAGTCAAATAACACCTATATTTGAAATTTTGACCTGCTGCAGGATAGCTGCCCAAAGCCCTCTCATACGGATTAACATTACCTCTTGCAAATGCAAAGTGTGATGATATGCCGCAAAAACGATAGCGAGGCTTTCGCCCAGACGAGCACACTGGCAGTGACCGATTCCGATATTTTTTAGATAAAATTGTCATTAAGCAGCTTTGTTATGATATAATATTTGTAGAAAATGATCACGAGGGACTCTTCTATGATATTTGATGATGAAAATGTCTTCAAAAAGCTTTTCGAGGACGCCGCCGAAAATCTCTACGGAAAAACTCTGTCTCATTGCACAGATGACGAACGGTTCACCGCTCTGTCAAGTGTGATAATGACAAAGGCAGCGGAAATAAGAAAGCATAACGCAGATAGCCGTATCAAAAAGAATCTTAAGCATATTTATTATTTTTCCGCGGAATTCTTACCCGGAAGATTTCTGAAAAGCAATCTTATAAATCTCGGCGAGCTCGCCAATGTCACAGAATATCTTTCAAATATGGGGATGGATATCGATGAGCTGTGCAAAGCCGAATCAGACCCCGCTCTCGGAAACGGTGGGCTCGGAAGGCTTGCGGCATGCTTTATGGATTCTCTCGCGACTCTCGGTATAGAAGCGACCGGCATGGGTATAAGATACAGATACGGGCTTTTCAAACAAAGGATAGAAAACGGCTGTCAAAAAGAAGAGCCTGATCTGTGGCTCGGAGATTATTATGTCTGGGAAAAGGTAAATCAAAAGGAGTCTGTAATAGTGCGCTTCGGCGGCACGGTAAATGAATATATCAAGGACGGCTCTCATACCTTTTCGCATACAGGCGGCATGTGCGTCCTGGCTATCCCGTACGATATTCCTATCATAGGCTACGGAGGAGAATGCATCGACACTCTCAGGCTTTGGAGCAGTCAGCCGTATAATGAAAAGTTCAATCTGGAGGCCTTTGATCGGGGCGACTGGGCAGGCGCCATAAAGGACAGGATTGAGGCCGAAAGTATCTCATATGTCCTCTATCCGAATGACAGCATTGAAAAAGGCCGCGAGCTGCGCCTTAAGCAGGAATATTTCTTCGTATGTGCGGGCATTACCGATATTATAAGAAAATATAAACTGAAGCATTCCGACCCGTCATTTGCGGATCTTTCGAAGCATATATCCATACATATAAATGACACTCACCCGTCCCTTTGCATTCCCGAGCTTATGAGACAGCTTATCGACAATGAAGGCCTTGAATGGGATGATGCATGGAGCATAGTCACTAAAACAGTTTCATATACCAACCATACTATCATGCCCGAATCTCTTGAAAAATGGTCTATAGATATGTTTATCAGGATACTTCCGAGGATATACAAGATCATAGAAGAGATCGACAGAAGGTACAGAGCCTCTATTGCAGGCAGGCCTGACCATGCATATATGATCCAAGATACCTCCATACTTTGGGACGGTCAGGTAAGGATGGCCAATCTTTCGGTCATAGGATCGTATTCCGTAAACGGTGTTGCCGCCCTCCACAGCGAGATACTGAAAAATGATACTTTAAAAAGCTTCTATATCCTTTATCCCGAAAGATTCTGCAATAAGACCAACGGCGTCAGCCACAGGCGATTCCTTCTTGAATCCAATAAGCCCCTGAGCGATCTTATAACGCATACGATAGGAGAGGATTGGAAAAGAGATCCGCTAAAGCTTGAGGAGCTGCTGAAATATAAAGAAGATACTGCCTTCCTTAAGGATCTTGCTTATACCAAAAGAATAAATAAAGAAAGGCTTGCAGATTATATATGGGACAATAATCATATTGAGGTCGATCCCGGATCTGTATTTGACGTGCAGACCAAAAGGATCCATGCTTACAAGCGTCAGCATCTCAATATTTTTAAGGTGATGGCTCTGTATAATGAATTAAAGGCTCACCCGGATATAAGCATGTCTCCTGTCACATTTATCTTTGCCGGCAAGGCGGGAGCGTCATATCTGCTTGCAAAAGAGATAATATCACTTATATGCACAGCTGCGGATATGATCAATTCAGACAAAGATATAAATGGGCGTTTGAGAGTCGTATTCCTTGAAAATTTTAATGTCTCACTTGGCCAGCTGATATACCCGGCAGCAGATATCAGCGAACAGATCTCAACCGCAGGAAGAGAGGCCTCGGGCACAGGTAATATGAAATTCATGTTTAACGGCGCCGTGACTATCGGTACGCTTGACGGTGCGAATATCGAAATACGTGACCTTGTAGGTGATGATAATATATATATATTCGGCCTGCACTCTGATGAGACTGCAAGGCTGCGAAGGGACCGGACATACAGCGCATTTGACGAATATAAAAATGACCCGGTCTTAAGGTCGGTAATAGACAGCCTTACAGACGGCAGCCTGAATGATCTCCACAGCCAATTTAACAATATCTACGGCGACCTTCTGTACAAAAATGATGAATATTTTGTACTTAAGGATTTTTCGGATTATCTTAAGACATGGAAGCGGATGATGCACGATCAAGGCGACCTTGTTAAATGGAATCGCATGTCACTTCACAATATCGCCAAAGCCGGAACCTTTACGAGCGACAGAGCCATACGCGAATACATGAATGATATCTGGACAAAATATCATTAAAGATCCGTATGGCCCGGATCAGCGCAGGTATACCACCCTGTCGCATATCCTGTTGATGACATTGATATCATGGGATATAAAGAGCATCGAAAGATTGAGTTCCTTTTGCAATGCTAAGAGCAGCTGTAATATCTGTTCCTGTATGGTCACGTCCAATGCCGATACGGGTTCGTCAAGTATGATAAACTTAGACCCGGATATAAGAGCAAGTGCTATGTTCACACGCTGCTTTTGACCGCCTGAGAGCTGGCGCGGATATGCTTTAAGATATTCCTCGCCAAGCTCAACCTTCTTCATCATCTCAAGCACTCTTGACTTTCTTTCGGCTGGGCTGAGCTTTGTCATATTTTTCAAGGGCTCTTCGAGTATCCAGCCTATCTTCTTTACGGGATTCAGACAGGCCGAGCTGTCTTGAAATACCATCTGAGGGTTGTCTGCATGCAATATTATCTCACCCTCGATCTCCTTATGAAGTCCGAGTATAGCGCGGCTGAGAGTGCTCTTTCCGGAGCCCGACTCACCGACCAGACCGAGTATCTCGCCCTTTTTTATATCGAAGCTGAGCCCCTTTGTGATGATCTTTTTGTACGGTCTTGCTCCGAATCTTTCGCTTTTCACATTATAATAGGTCGTAAGATCCTTTACCTGCAATATAGCATCTTCGAGATTCGGCAATACATATTTTCTCTCATCCGAGATAGCTGCGATAAGCTTTTGCGTATACGGATCCTTCGGGGCATCGAATATTTCCTGCACGGTGCCTCGCTCTACGATCTCGCCATGATACATGACAAGTACCTTTTGACACAGCTTGCGAATGACAGAAAGGTCATGCGATACAAAGATGATAGCCGTGCCGATCTTCTTATTTATATCCTTCAAAAGCTCTATTATCTGATCCTGCACTTCTCTGTCAAGCGCAGTAGTCGGCTCGTCTGCTATCAATAATTGCGGATCGCAGATAAGTGCCATGGCGATCATGACTCTTTGCTGCTGACCTCCGGAGAGCTCATGCGGATACTTCTTATATGTGACCTCAGGCTCAGGCAGCTCCACAAGCTCAAACATCTCAAGAACCTTTTTCTTGCGCTCTGCCCTGCTCAGCTTGGGATCGTTTTTATGTTCCTCTTCATGAACGTGCAGTGTCAGCATTTCCTCTACCTGCTTGCCGACCCTGATGAGAGGATTGAGATAGGCCATCGGCTCCTGAAATATCATAGATACCTCATCGCCCTTAAAATGTCTCAGCTCCTCAAATGACATCTTTACGAAATCATGTCCGTCCATCAATAATTGACCAGAATATGAGGCCGTGCTCGGCAAAAGGCCCATGATCGCAAGGCTCGTAGCACTCTTTCCGGAACCCGATTCGCCGACTATACCGAGTATCTCGCCCTTTTCCATGCAAAAGGATACATCCTTGACTGCATGCGTGACTCCCCTTCGACTGTCAAATATAACATTTAAGTTTTTTACTTCCAGTAGACTCATCCTGATACCCGCCTGTATTTCTACTGCTCTGCTTTTGTTATGCCGTCGCTTATCAGTGTAATGCCAAGTACAAGCAGGATAAGTGATATACCCGGTGCTATGGCAAACCACGGTGCCTTCATGAGATATCCTCCCGCCTCCGATATCATTCTTCCGAGACTTGCCGTCGGCGGCTGAATACCAAGTCCAAGATAACTCAAGCTGGCCTCCGCTATTACCGCATTGTTGAAGCCCACTGCCGCGCTTGACAATATACTCGGCATAGCATTCGGCATGATATGTGCAAAGATGATCCTTCCGTGCGATGCCTTGGACAGCCTCGCGCTTTGGACAAATTGCAGATTTTTGAGTCTGAGCATCTCACTTCTGGCTATCCTTGTAAAGCTCGGGATAAATAATATACCGAGCGCAAGTATTATATTGATCAGGCCTGTGCCCATAAGACTTACGAAGATCAATGCTAACAGCATGCTCGGGAATGCATTTATGACGTCATTTATACGCATGACGATCTCATCAAACCACCCTCCGACATATCCTGCCACGAGACCTATCGCAGTACCTATGATCAATCCGAATATTATTGTAAGTATAGCGACAAAGAATGTTACACCCATTCCCTGCATCACTCTGCTGAAAATATCACGGCCGTAATTATCCGTACCGAATATATGCATAAATGACGGTGCCTGCAGCTTCAGCTCACTGCTCATAGCCGTGGTACTGTAAGGTGTCCAAAATTCGCCTATGATCGCAAGGATCAGTATGACTGCCGTGATAATGCAGCCTGCAAGAAGGCCTTTATTTCCTTTAAATATCTTCACCATGCACCTCTCATACGCAAACTCTCGGATCTATTGCCTTATAGATCATATCGACAATAAAATTTATAAGGATAACAAAAAAAGCTATGAGAAGCACACACGCCTCAACAACAGGATAATCCCTATTGGTAATGGCTGTGATAAGCAATGTCCCTATGCCCGGAACAGAAAAAACCTGTTCTACAATGATACTGCCGGCAACTATCTCAGCTACTATAACCCCGAGGAATGTGATCACCGGTATCATGGAATTTTTCAGTACATGCTTATAGAGGACGCCATTTCTGGTCTGTCCCTTTGAATAAGCTGTCCTTACATATTCTTTATGAAGCTCGTTTCGAATGGATGACGAGAGGAATTTGACCGTCATTGCGATCTTCGGGAGGGCTATAGCTATAGCCGGAAATATAAGATATATGACAGCCGCCGAAAGATCCTTTGAAGGCGATACATAGTTTCCGAGGCTGAACATATGCAGCAATATAGAAAAGAAATATGTCACCAGAACGCCCAAGAAAAATGACGGGATACCCATTGTGACCTGCATAATTCCGGACATAAGAGCTCTTGCACCGCTGCTGCGCCTCTTTGCCGTAAAGATCCCAAGCGGGATCGATATAACAATGACCATGACAAAGGAAATGAGTGAGAGAATGGCAGAATTGCCTATCCTGCCCGCTATGAGACTGCCAACGCTCTTGCCCGTATATTGCAAAGACTCGCCGAAATCACCATGCAGCGCACCTGCAAGCCAAATACCGTATCTTTCAAAAACAGATTTGTTAAGTCCCATCTGCTCCCTAAGCTCCGCAAGGCGGGCGGGAGATGCGCTCGTTCCGAGCTTTGCGACTGCCGCATCGGACGGTATTACCGAAAAAGCGAAAAAAACTATTACCGATATCAGGAACAGTGCAAGAACAAGCGTAATGATTTTTTTAATTACATATTTCATATCAAATCCTGCCGTTTACAGGCAGCTGATCTTTTTTGAAAGCATCCTGTGCAGGGCAAATATCACCCTGCAGATATCGGCAATGCATCTGTATCCTTATTCACAGATGCATTGCCGCCTGCTGACATATCTGTCAGTCCTTATACTTTACAAGTGACATATCCTGTGCCGAAACAGGATAAAACTCATATCCCTCAAGCTTATTATTTATCGCAAGTACATTTGACGGATCCTGACAATATATAGATGCCGCGTCATCAGACAATAACTTCTGAAGCTGCTTGTAGCAATCAACCTTTGCATCAAGATCTGTCTCTGCAAGTGCCTGCTCATATATCTTGTCAAACTCGGCATTATTGTAATTTGTAAAGTTGTCAGATGCTGTGCTGACATTTTTCTCAAACCACGAGCTTGGCGTAAGAGTGCCGTCAACTGCCACGACGGTAGCCTCATAATCGCGGTCAACATATACATCCGAATACCATGTGGTAAATTCAACCAGCTGTATATTCGCCTTGATACCTATCTGTGCAAGGTTCTCTGCGATCACCTGTGCCGTGCCCTCGTGAGGAGCATAATTGTTCGGTACAGTTATCGTAAATTCAAAGCCGTCCGCATATCCTGCCTGTGCAAGAAGCTCCTTTGCCTTTTCGATATTATACTCATAGACATTCTCAAGAGATTCATCGTAATATTTACTCATTGCCGGGATAAGATTGGTACCTATGATATGCGACTTTCCGGCAAAAAGCATATCGCTGATCTCCTGCCTGTCGACGGCATAGTAGATCGCCTGCCTTACAAGCTTATTATCAAACGGCTCTGCCGCATTATTAAGGAACATGCCCTGCACATAGTTCACATTTCCGACAAGTATGTCGAATTTGTCCTGATCTACGGTATCGGCCTGATCTGAGGTCAGATATTGGTAAATATCAAGTGTCTCTGAGTTCAGCTGAAGGATAGCTGTCTTTGCATCCGTAACGATCTTAAAGGTCACAGCATCCAGGCAAGGCCGGCCTTCCTTCCAATAATTCTCATTTTTACGAACCTCAAGAGCCTCTCCTGCGGTATAAGATACAAATTCAAACGGTCCTGTACCCTGAGGGCATTCCTGCGCAGCTTCATCATATGATGCCGGAATGATCGCGCATGTAAGCTCATAGATAAATTCACTGTTTGCCTCGGACAAAGTCACAAGTATCTGATCTTCTCCCTGGGCTGCCACGCTTTCAAGTACAGAAAATGCGGACTCCTCGCCCTGGATGTCCGCATAACGCTCTATAGAGAATATTATGTCATCTGCAGTTACCGCTGTTCCGTCCCAGAACTTGATGCCATCTCTTATAGTAAAGAGAATGCTCTTCGCATCATCAGCGATCTCATAATCGCTTGCGACAGCTGCCTCTATATCTCCTGAAGAGGTTGGTTTTACAAGCCCTTCATAAAGATTGAACAAGACTTCTCTAGTTCCTGCGTATGCAACATTGTGCGGGTCAAGACTATCCAGATCTTGTGATATGCCTACTACAACAGAATTGGAACTATCCCCACTGCCGCTTGCGTCTTTGCTGCTTGCATCACCCGAGCAGCCTGAAAGTACGGCTGAAGCTGTGAGTGCGATCAAAATGAACAGAGTTGCTAATTTCTTCATTTTAATGATTTCCTCCGCTATAAAAGCATATATTAAATTGTATAAAACGGCGTAAATTATATATCAGAGAATCTTTATATACAAGTACTCTGACAATTTTTTATCCTTATCTTTCCGCAAGCTTCTCCGGCTCGCCGTATTCTATACCGAAGGTCTCTGCTGTGATCTGCTTGATCTTCTGCTCCTCTACAGGCCTGTCATTATAATCTGTCATGCACTCTGCAATCTCATTGACAACGTCCTGGCCCTCTGTAACCTTTCCGAAAGCAGCATATTGTCCGTCAAGATAAGGTGAATCCTTATGCATGATAAAAAATTGAGATCCTGCCGAGTCGAAGCTCTGAGCTCTTGCCATGGACAGAACACCTGCTGTATGTCCAAGCTCGTTATTTACTCCGTTTGCCTTAAATTCGCCTTTTATGCAATAGCCGGGTCCGCCGTATCCCATACCATAAGGGCAGCCTCCCTGTATCATAAAGCCTCTTATTACTCTGTGGAAGATCAGTCCGTTATAAAATCCTTTGTTTATAAGGCTCAGGAAATTCTTTACTGATTCGGGTGCGATATCCGGATAAAGCTCTGCCTTGATGATCTTGCCGTTTTCCATTTCAATAGTGACTATCGGATTTTGTGACATATAGTTACCTCTTTCATATTTTGTTCACATTTTAATCATTTTTTCTTCATTGGTGCCATGTATTATACCATCATAAATTGAATTGCATATAAGTTTTTTCAGTAGTCAGAGTGAACATTACTCACTCATCTTCCTTTTCATTTACTTTTATATAACAGCAAAGAGAGGTGCCAAGGCGCCTCTCTTTGCTGTTATATCTTGTTACGGAAATATCTCCGCATCTTCGTTCATGATCGCAGTCCTTACACTTGCGGCATATGTCTCGCCTATGGGGAGTCTGGTCTTATTCTTATCATTTAAGCCGATCCAATGCGAATCCAGCCTGCAGACCCTATCAAGCGAAGCCAGATAGCATCTGTGTATCCGTATAAAGCCATATCCCTTAAGGCGGCTCTCAAGGCTCTTTAATGTGCCGTCAAAGGTGAACTCGGCCATATTATCATCCTCCATATAGTGGACCGTTATATGGCCGAGATTCGTCTCAAAATAGACAATATCTTTGATGCACAGGATCGCGATATGCTGGTTATTTGATAGGATAAGCTTTTTTGCCATATGCCTGTCTGAAGACTCAGTTCTTTTGTACTCCGAGGACAACCTTTTCCCCGTTTATATCCCATTCCTTGCTGCTTCCGTCCATGTCTCCGATGACAACATCGGTTGCCATGACATCATTCAGCATCTCGGCCTTTCTGCGAAGGATGATATCCTCAAGATGTTCATTGCCGGATACATAGATAGTGATCATATCCATGACCTCAAAGCCAGCCTCTTTTCGCATCGTCTGGATCTTGCTTACGATCTCGCGGATAAAGCCTTCTTCTATAAGATCATCCGTAAGATTAAGATCAAGCACTACCGTGATGCCGAAATCGCTCATGCTCTCATATCCTTCTACCTTGGCAGCCTCGATCAAAAGATCTTCCTTGTCGATCTCGATCTCAGTTCCGTCAAGTGTAAGCTTCAATTTGCCTGTCTCATTTATCTCATCCATTGCGGCATTTCCGTCTATAGATGAAAGCATTTCCCTGATCTTGCCGATCTGCTTGCCGAATTTCGGTCCGAGTGTCTTAAGCTGCGGCTTGAATGCATATGATGAAAATTCTCTTACATCATCGCGCATTTCCACATTTTTGACATTCAGCTCATCCGCAATGATATCTGTGAAATATTGCGGCAGCTGCCACGGAGCCTTGATATACATGGATGCGATAGGCTGACGGTTCTTTACCGACGATGCATTTCTGCATGCACGTCCCATCACGACGATATCAAGCACATGCGCCATATTATCTTCAAGCTCTTTGTCGATAAGTGACGGATCAGACACCGGATATTTGCACAGATGTATGCTCTCAGGTGCGTCATCATATCTGCCTGCTGCAAGATTTTGATATATTTCCTCAGTCATAAAAGGAATAAATGGCGCTGCAGCCTTTGCAAAGGTAACAAGACATGTATAAAGTGTCATATATGCATTTATCTTGTCCTGCTCCATTCCCTTGGCCCAGAATCTTTGACGGCTTCTTCTTACATACCAATTGCTCAGATCGTCTATGAATTCCTCCAGAACACGGCCTGATTCGGGGATCTGATAAGCCTGCATTTTCGTATCTACATCACTTATCATTGAATTCAGTTTGGATAATATCCATTTATCCATTACCGACAGCTTGGATATCTCCAGCTTGTGCTCTGCGGCATTGAACTCGTCTATATTTGCATAGAGAACATAGAATGCATAGGTATTCCAAAGCGTTCCCATAAACTTGCGCTGTCCCTCAACAACGGCATCTCCATGGAATCTGTTCGGCAGCCACGGCGCGGAATTGGTATAGAAATACCATCTTATGGCATCTGCGCCGAACTTGCCGAGTGCCTCCATCGGATCTACGGCATTGCCTTTAGATTTGCTCATCTTCTGGCCGTCCTTATCCTGGACATGTCCCAATACTATGACATTTTTATAAGGAGCCTTATCGAATATAAGCGTAGATATAGCCATAAGAGAATAAAACCAGCCTCTTGTCTGATCTACTGCCTCCGATATAAAGTCCGCCGGGAAATGCTTTTCAAAATATTCCTTATTCTCAAAAGGATAATGATATTGTGCAAACGGCATAGAACCCGAATCATACCAGCAATCTATTACCTCAGGTACTCTGTGCATTTCTTCTCCACACTCAGGGCACTTGATGGTAACGGCATCAATATACGGACGATGAAGCTCTATATCGTCAGGACAATTGTCTGACATAGACTTTAACTCCTCTATGCTGCCGATGGCATGCATATGTCCGTTCGGGCATTGCCATACCGGAAGCGGAGTTCCCCAATAACGGTTGCGGCTTAAGCCCCAATCCTGAACATTCTTAAGCCAGTCACCAAAGCGCTTCTTTCCGAGCGACTCAGGTATCCAATTGACGGTATCATTATTTGCGATCAGCTGATCCCTTACCGCAGTCATCTTTATGAACCATGTATCACGGGCATAGTATATGAGCGGAGTATCACATCTCCAGCAGAAAGGATAGCTGTGTTCAAATTGCGGTGCCGCAAAGAGCTTGCCGTTCTTTTTCAGATAATCAAGCACAAGCGGATCGGCCTTCTTTACAAATACTCCTCCCCACGGAGTATCATCCGTAAGCTCGCCCTTTTCATTTACGAATTGAACAAATGGCAGATCATATTTCTTGCCTACGCGATAGTCGTCCTCACCAAATGCGGGAGCTATATGAACAATACCTGTTCCCTCGTCCATTGTGACATATTCATCGCATACGATATAATGGCACTTCTTATCCGTCGGATATTTGATCTCGGGAAAGAGAGGATGGTATTCCTTATACTCCAGCTCGCTTCCTTTATATCTCTTTATTATCCTATAATCCTCTTTAAGGACTGTCTCCGTAAGAGCCTCTGCCATGTAATAGAAGGTATCACCCTTCTGTACCTTTACATATGTCTCATTCGGATGAACACACAGAGCGAGGTTGGAAGGAAGTGTCCATGGTGTTGTTGTCCATGCAAGGAAGTATGCGTCCTCTCCGCTGCACTTGAATTTGGCGATCGCAGAACGCTCCTTTACATCCTTATATCCCTGTGCCACCTCATGACTCGAAAGAGGGGTACCGCATCTCGGGCAATAAGGTACGATCTTATGTCCCTTATAGAGCAGTCCTCTCTCCCATATCTTTTTAAGAGACCACCACTCCGATTCGATATAAGGATTGTAATATGTGACATAAGGATCCTCCATGTCTGCCCAGAAGCCTACAACTCCCGAGAAATCCTCCCACATGCCCTTATATTTCCATACACTCTCTTTACATTTTTCAATGAATGGGGCTATGCCATATTCTTCTATCTGCTCCTTGCCGTCAAGACCGAGCATCTTTTCAACCTCTATCTCGACAGGAAGTCCGTGAGTGTCCCAGCCTGCCTTTCTCGGGACCTCATATCCTTTCATGGTCCAATATCTCGGAATAAGATCCTTTATGACACGCGTAAGAACATGGCCGATATGCGGCTTGCCGTTGGCCGTCGGAGGTCCGTCATAGAACATATATGTCGGTCCGCCTTCATTTTCTTTAAGCGTTTTTCTGAAAATATCATTATCCTTCCAGAATTTTTCGACTTCCTTTTCCCTGCTTACAAAATTCAGATCCGTCGGTACCTTTTTGTACACTTTCAATTTTAATTCCTCCACGCTCTTATATTATGGCGATATTGTCCTCAAAAAACACGATGTGCGCCGCCTTCTTTTGCAAGCAGCCCCATCTTGGTATCATAAAGCTTCTTTGAAAGATCGACATATACCTCATGCGGATTTACAAGTCTTTTTGTCTCATCCCATAAGGTATCCATCTCCTTTCGGCATACAGCCTGCATCTCCATGACTGTCGGTGATGAATATATGCACTCTCCGTTTCTGAATACCGGTACCAAAAGCTCTCTGAGAGTAAATGTACCCGCGATACACAAGGTTTGCTTCCATGTGTCTACAGGGTCAAAGAGCAATATATCTTCATCCTCCGTATATATCTCATCGGAAAAACATATCAGATCCGCAATGATCTTGCCGCTTTCTTTGCCATATATCCTATATATCTTTTTGTTGCCGGGGTTGGTTATCTTTTCAGAGTTTTCGGATATCTTGATCTTCGGCTCGAATGTCCCGTCATCATTTTTTACGGCAACAAGCTTATATACACCGCCAAGTGACGGCCAATCCTTTGATGTGATGAGATTGGTTCCGACTCCCCAGGACGTGATCTTTGCACCTTGGTTTTTTAATGATGTTATGAGATATTCATCAAGATCACTGGATGCCGAAATGACTGCATCCGTATATCCTGCCGCATCAAGCATCTCACGAGCCTTCTTTGAAAGATATGCCAGATCGCCGGAATCCAGCCTGATACCGTAATAGCTCGAATGGATGCCCTCCGCCTTCATCTCGTCAAAGACCCTGATGGCATTAGGTATACCGCTTCCCAAGGTATCATACGTATCCACGAGCAATATGCATGCGTCCGGATAAAGCCTTGCATATGTCTTAAATGCGGTATATTCATCCTTAAAGCCCATCACCCAGCTATGGGCATGCGTGCCCTTTACGGGGACGTCGAATCTCTTTCCGGTCTCTACATTGGATGTGCCGACACAACCGGCTATCACTGCCGCTCTCGCACCATATATGCCCGCGTCCGGTCCCTGAGCTCTCCTCAGGCCGAATTCCATGACACCGTCTCCGTCTGCGGCATGCAGCACCCTTGTGGTCTTGGTAGCAATGAGTGTCTGATGGTTGAGCATATTCAAAACTGCGGCCTCTATCAGCTGAGCCTCTCTTATCGGTGCTATTACCTTGATAAGCGGCTCCTTCGGAAATACAACAGTTCCCTCGGGCACCGCCCATATATCGCCTGAAAAGTGATATGTGGCAAGATATTCCAGGAAATCCTCTTCAAATATTCCGAGACCTCTGAGATAATCTATCTCTTCATCTGTAAAATGCAGATTGCTTATATAATCGATTATCTGCTCCAATCCGCAGGCAACGGCATAACCTCCGTTGCAGGGATTGACCCTGTAGAATGCGTCAAATACAGTTACCGATTCATTTCCGGATTTATAATATCCCTGCATCATCGTAAGCTCATAGAGATCCGTGAGCAGCGTCAGATTTCTTTTTTCCATATCGATCTCCTATGCTTCCCGCAAAATCGGTCTTCTCGTCTTTACCTTACAGACCGACTTCAAAGAAAATATTATATCTGTATTTTATATGAAATTCAATGCGGGAATAGTCACACTTTTCCTCTTGCCGCGACTTCCTCATAAAGATCATGTCCCTCGCTGTCACATATGACTATACAAGGGAAATTTTCAACAAACATCTTCCTTACAGCCTCTGTTCCGAGGTCGTCATAGGCTATCACCTCTGAGCTTTTGATGCAGCTTGAAAGCAATGCTCCCGCACCGCCGATCGCCGCAAAATATACGGCGCCGTTTTTTACTATAGATGCCTTCACGGCGTCAGATCTTCTGCCCTTGCCTATCATGCCCTTAAGACCCAGATCCAAAAGAGTAGGTGTATATTTATCCATTCTGGATGATGTTGTAGGGCCGGCACTGCCTATTATGCGTCCTTCTCTTGCCGGAGTCGGGCCGAGATAATAGATGATGCTGTCCTTTATGTCAAACGGGAGCGGCTCGCCTGCAGCTGCGGCCTCACACATCCTCTTATGAGCGGCGTCCCTCGCGCTGTATACTGTTCCCGTTATATAGACCATGTCTCCTGCATGAAGATCCCTTGCTGTCTCCTGTGTGATAGGACCGTTTATATTGATCTCTCTCATTTTATTCTCCTTCGTGAATCGATCTTATGCCAATCCATATGAATATGCTCAGATCACCGTGCTTATATGCCTGTTTACATGACAGCATATATTTATACCTACGGGAAGGCCCGCTATATGTGTAGCATATGTCTCTATATTTACGGCAAATACGGTATTAACGCCGCCAAGTCCCGCAGGTCCCAGTCCCAGTGCGTTGGCTCTTTTTAATATTTCTTCCTCCAGTCTCTTTATGTGTTCGAGACTGCTGTGCTCACCTACAGGACGAGTAAGCGCCTTCTTGGCCATAAGGGCGCATTTTTCAAATGTGCCTCCGATGCCCACGCCTACCACCATAGGCGGACATGCATTGGGACCGGCATCCGCAACTGCCTGTACAACGGCATCGATCACGCCCTGCTCGCCGTCCGCCGGCTTGAGCATAACAACGCGGCTCATATTCTCACTTCCGAAACCCTTTGGAGCAAGCGTTATCTTTATCTTTTCTCCGCTTACGATACTATAATGAATGACCGCCGGGGTATTGTCTTTTGTATTTACCCTGAGCAGGGGATCCGATACAACGGATTTTCTGAGATAGCCTTCTGTATATCCTCTTCTGACTCCCTCATTTACGGCATCCTCTACATCGCCGCCTGTAAGATGCACATCCTGCCCGATCTCGAGAAATATCACCGCCATACCGGTATCCTGACATATGGGGATCATATTCTCCTTTGCTATCTTCAAATTGTCATTAAGCTGATCAAGGATCCTCTTTCCGAGCGGATCGGTTTCGCATTTTGATGCATTTTCATATGCCTGCTGCATATCATCCGATAATGAATGATTGATCTCAATACACATGCGGCTTATCTCTTCGGTTAAACGTGATACAGGTATCTCTCTCATAGATTTATTTTTTCTCCGTTTGTATTTTCCGTATATATCAAGAAAAACGGGGACTGCGCTCGTATGCACAGCCCCCGTTTGGATATTCTAACGCAATCTGTCAAGCAGGCTGACCTTCGGTTCGCCTTTTTTGTTTTTCTTTGGCTCCGGAACCGGTCCTCTTATCCTCTTTGCCGATACGACATACATGCCTGCTACCATCGCCTTGATCTCCTGCTTTGGCATCAAGGTCTTATATACCTCGGGATCACACATAAGATTGGCGACTCTGTTGCCGGCTTTAACCTTGAGTATCGGTACCTTTCCTATCCTTGCAAGCTTCGGCGCCGACTCGTATGCGGCCTTCGGAAGCCCCGAATTCTTCAGTCTGAGCTTCTTCATATCTATAATATAAAAATTCATCGGCTGAGCCTGTTTTCTTATTTCAACATCCTGTTCTTCCTGTCTCTTTTGATTCTTCTTGCCGATGAAATAAAGTACCAGAAGGCCTATTATGATCACAGCAAGTATAATTATGAGCACTATCATCCATGTAGGCATAAATAAATTATCCTTTCCGATCCGTCATTATACTATTCTTTTGCAAATTATGATTTTATCATTTGGCATATAAAAAGACAAACATTTATCGTCATTTTATATTTTCAAGCGTATTTAATATATATCTTTCCTGAAGTTCTATATGCTTTTCAAGCTCTCTTACAGCAGTCTTCTCATTATGAGCCTCAAGTGCAGCGATTATCTTATCATGTTCACTTACAAGCACTCTGCGATCCTTCAGCTCCTTTATGAACTCTCTTCTGTATCTGTAGAGATGCTCCTTTATCTGATCTAGCATTCTGGAGAGCTGCCTGTTGTCCGCAAGATCGGTTATCATCTCATGAAATTCGACGTCCTTGGCAGCTATAAGCCCTATATCTTTTTCTGTCACAGCATTCTTCATGACATTGTTGATGTCCTTAAGCTGTATAAGGCTGTCCTCTGTCACCTTCCTTGACGTAAGTCTGCAGGCAAGGCTTTCAAGAGCTTTTCTTATCTCAAGGATCTCCTTCAGATCACGCTTGTTGATGGGAGCCACTACAGCGCCTCTTCTCGCGTTCATGATGACGAGCCCTTCGGCCTGAAGCTTCCTGATGGCTTCTCTTACAGGCGTCCTGCTCACTCCCATAGATTCTGCAAGGCTTATCTCCATAAGCCTTGTACCCGGCAAAAGCTGTCCTGTAATGATAGCCTCGCGGAGCTTTCCGAAAACGATGTCCCTCAAAGGAATATAATCATCCTGCATATCTTTAGCGTTCAATTATCTCATCCTTCCTGTATCATAAACAAATTCAGTAATAAATGCCCTGCCATAATGTGGATGTTCTTTAAAAAATTCATATGCTCTGAGCATGTCATCCCTGTCCTCATACATACCGAAGACTGTCGGTCCCGACCCGCTCATCATACTGCCTGCTGCACCAAGGCTCATCATAAGCCTCTCTATCTCTTCTATCTGACTGATCTCCTTTGCCGTGACCTGCTCAAGGATATTGCCCATTGAAAGCACAACATCTGCCGCACTGCCTGTGCCGATCGCGCATATCAGACCGTCTATATCCGGATGTATAGGATCTGTCAATCTGTCGACCTCTTTATATACATGTGCCGTAGATACATGACAATTCGGATTAACTATCAATATACCGCATTGCGGCGCATCGCTTATCCTCGTAAGCTCTGTTCCGGTGCCCTCCGCAAGATAGGTGCCCCTACGCAGGCAAAATGGGACGTCTGAGCCGAGACGTATGGCAATCTCGTCTTTTTTTTGGGTATCCATACTCAAGCCATACAGCTTGTCGAGAGCCTCGATGCATCCGGCCGCATCCGCGCTTCCCCCTGCCATGCCGCCTGCTACAGGTATATGCTTGTCAATATCTATCCGAATGTCGTCATGGATATCATATTCGGTCATTACAAGCTGCGCAGCCTTATAAGCGATATTATCGCATCCCGTAGACACGCTTGCATCTGTGCATGTCAATGTGATATTCTGACCCTGCATGCATGCGTCTTTCTTATCATGCTTCTTTTCTATGCTTACCGTGATATCATCCGACAAGCCGACCGTCTGCATGATCATCCTGACCTGATGATATCCATCCTCTCTAAGACGTATCACATCAAGCCCGAGATTTATCTTTCCGTAAGCTCTGATAGTTATTTTGTTCATATTTTTGCACATTAATTATATAATTCACTTTTTCTACATGCAAGCGATTTTGCTGTGAAAATCCGAATGTGTCACTGCAGCAGATCACATGCGCGCAGTGTATCTGTCATACCTTCAGCTCGGCTATTTCATATATAAGTCTTTCCGTCTTTTCCCATCCGAGGCAGGCATCGGTGATGGATCTGCCATAGACTCCACCGTCCGGCTTTTGATTGCCGTCTAACAGATATGACTCGATCATAAGTCCCTTTACAAGCTTGTTTATATCATTCGAGAGCTTGCATGTATGAAGCACCTCTTTTGCTATCCTTATCTGCTGTTCGAATTTCTTTCCGGAATTGGAATGGTTGCAGTCTATCACGGCTGCCGGATTCTTAAGCGTCGATCTTTCGTTATAAAGATCAAGCAAATGCTCAAGGTCTTCATAATGATAATTCGGATGATTGTGTCCCTCCTTATCGACATAGCCCCTTAATATGGCATGAGCATACGGATTGCCTTTGCTCTCCACCTCCCAGTCCGTAAAAAGAAATGTATGCGGATGCTGTGCCGCAAGGATACTGTTCATCATGACGGACAGATCGCCGCCTGTGGGATTCTTCATACCCGCAGGTACACTGAGTCCGCTTGCCACGAGCCTGTGCTGCTGATTTTCGACGGATCTTGCGCCTATTGAAACATATCCCAAAAGGTCCGAAAGAAATCTGTAATTTTCGGGATAAAGCATCTCATCGGCCGCGGAAAAGCCTGATTCCTGCAAGGCCTTTATATGCAATTTTCTTATCGCAATGACGCCCTTCAGCATATCGGGTGCCTGATTGGGATCCGGCTGATGAAGCATTCCTTTATATCCGTCGCCCGTAGTCCTGGGCTTGTTGGTATATATTCGCGGAATGATGAGCAGCTTGTCCCCTACCTTTTCCTGCACCTTTACGAGCCTGCTCACATATTCAAGCACGGCATCGTCTCTGTCCGCGGAGCATGGGCCTATGATCAGGATAAACCTGTCATCTTCCCCCGAAAAGACAGCTCTTATCGCGTCATCATTTTTCTTTTTCTGTTCCTTGTCAGCCTCCGTCAACGGATACATTTCCTTTATCTGTTCTGATGTCGGAAGCCTTCTTTTGTAATCTATGTTCATATTTTCCTCCCTCCGGCGTCTCCCCATGACGTCACGGTGTTTTCTTTATATCGATGCCGACTGCACCAAGATCCTCAAAAAACGACGGATAGCTTTTGGCAACCGCCTCTGCTCCCTCTATCGTTCCTCCTGTGAGTGTCATAAGCACTGCGGCCGACATGACAATACGATGATCATTATATCCATATATAGGTTTCTTTGGTCTTGTAAGTGTTCCCGGAAGTATCTCCATATCATTGCCGTTTATGACACTTTCGATGCCGAATTCGGAAAGTATATCTTTCATTGCAGATGCTCTGTCGCTTTCCTTTATACGCAATCTGTCTATCCCCGTAAAGCTTGCGCCCGTGCATGCTGCAGCGAATGCAAAAAGGATCGGACCAAGATCCGGACAGTCGGATATATCGATAGCATCTTTGCATCCTTTTTGCAATTTTTCAAAATATTTCACACATATACGGTCTCCCTGTATGCTGTCAGGTAAAAGGCCCGTTACGGTAAGGCCTCCGTTCTTGCCTATCTCATGCTTTATTTTATCCTGCAGCATGCTTATGGCTATGAAAAAGGCCGCATTTGACCAGTCCCCCTCCGGTCGTGTTCTCTGCGGCTTATATGACTGACCGCCGGGTATCTGAAATATATTATTCGGATTCTCCTTGATATCTATGCCGAAGGATCTCAATACTGCCAGCGTGATATCAATATATGACCTGCTTACCGAAGGGCCTGTTATCTCTATAATGCTTTCCTCTTCTAAAAGAGGCAGGGCAAAGAGCAGACCCGAAATGAATTGACTGCTCACATCTCCCCGTACCTTGTAATATCCGCTCTTTAAATGTCCCTTGATGATTATCTCATCCGGACTTTTCTTTATGATGATACCACGTGAGCCGAATATTTCTTCATATATCCCGATACCGCGCTCTATCAGCCTGGCGCTGCCTTTAAATATGCCTCCGCCCGTGCATGCAAGTGCTATAGGGACAAAAAATCTGAGTGTGCTCCCACTCTCCCTGCAGTCATATATCGGGAAATCTGTGCTGCGGCTGCATCCCTTAATAATATAGTCGCCCGTTCCTTTTCCCTTTGAAACCGTGCAGCCGAGTGCTTTTATGCAGTCTATTGTCGCAAGCATATCTTCGCTTCCGGATATGCCCTCTATCACGCTCTCGCCCTGTGCGAGAGCGGCGCAAATGAGCATCCTGTGCCCATAGCTTTTTGACGGAGGCGCAGATATCTTGCCATATGCATTTCCTTTTTCGATCGTTATATTCATATTTTCTCCGATACCGCGGCTATCAGCCTCGATGCGGCCTTATCCTTGCTGCAGCCTGCATCTATGATGATATCCGCCGTACCTCTGTAGATATCTATTCTCTCTTCATATCTTTTCTTAAGGCTCTGCACAGATGATGACAAAGGCCTGTCAGAGGTTGCGGTAAGTGCCTCAAGTGGTCTGTCAATAAATACCACGATCCCATTACGTTTGAGGCTGCGAATATTATCTTCACGAAGGACCGCGCCGCCGCCTGTGGCTATCACCATGCCTGCGGCCGATCCAAGGCTCTCTATCGCCTCGCTCTCTCTGTCTCTGAATGCGTTCTCGTCATATTTTTTGAAATAATCCGAGATCTCCATGCCGATATTTTTCTTTATTATCTCATCAGTGTCCGCAGATCCTATCCCGAGTCTCTTTGCGACGATCCTGCCCACAGTGGATTTGCCGCAGCCCGGCATGCCCGTAAGAATGATATTTCTCCTGCCCTTTAATACATTCTTATATGCCTTATCCACATCGCTCATATTCATTTCCCTTCCGAGGAAATGTCCGCAGGCAGCCACAGCCTGTCCCGCGAGCATGTATAGTCCGCCCTGTGCCTTGATGCCTTTCTTCTGTGCATCAAGTACAAGATTGGTACGAAGCGGATTGTATATGACATCTACTACTCCCTCAAGATTCGGAAAGAGATCTATATCAACAGCCCTCCCTCCGACATTCGGAAACATACCGGCAGGTGTCGTATTTATCAATATCTGAGCATCGCTATGCCGCTGTGCGGCCTCTTCGTAGTCTACGGTACCTTCCTTTTTGCTCCTTGATACTCTGATCACATCCGCCGCATTCATAGATCTTGCGACAGCCATGGCAGTGGCCGATGTACCTCCGGTACCGAGTATCAATACTTTCTTTTCTTCAAGACTCAGACCCATTTTTTTGATCAGCATGCTCATACCGTCAAAATCCGTATTTTCTCCAATGAGGCGGCCGTCTTTATTTACTATCGTATTAACAGCACCTATAAGACGTGCTCTTTGGCTTATCTCATCAAGATAAGGGATCACAGCTTTTTTATAGGGAATCGTAACATTGATCGCCTTGAAAGACTTCGATCTCATAAAGCTATCCAGCTCATCCTTCGAAAGTTCCTTAAGCTCGTAATCATAATCCGCTATCTGTGCATGTATCTCCTTTGAAAAGCTGTGACCAAGGTGCTCGCCTATCAGTCCGTATTCCATGGATCCGTTCCCCTGTCTGTTAATATATCTGTTAATATATCTGTTATTAT
>CAZGVB010000014.1:0-5071 GCA_964528825.1 uncultured Parasporobacterium sp. | reverse complement strand
CCGTCATTTATGCATCCGCACTTTGCATCTTCGCTGCTGTAGGGCAATCGCCCGGCAATGACTTATCCAAAGAAAGTTTTTTCCTTTTGCAATGCTGCAGGCGAAGTCTTAATCTACTCGTCCCTGCCAAGCTTTCCCTGAAGATCCGTACCGAATCTCCCCGCAAGCATATCACAGACGACTATAGCGCACATGCTGTCTATCACAGGACAGATCCTCCTTATGACAGCAGGATCGTGCCTACCCTTTATCATATGCTCCGTTTCTTCTTTTTTTACAAAATCGACTGTCTGCTGACTTTTGAAGATAGAAGGCGTGGGTTTTACGGCACATTTAAATGTCACGGGCATCCCGTTGGTTATGCCGCCGTTTATACCGCCGTTATTGTTTGTCTTTGTATAGAAAATGCCGTCCTTTATTCCTATAGGATCGTTTGCCTCACTGCCCTTCATATCAGCAAATGCAAAACCCGCTCCGAATTCGATGCCCTTTATCGCACCTATGCTGAAGATCGCATGAGATATCATGCTCTCAACGCTGTCAAACCACGGCTCCCCAACTCCTGTCGGCATACCGCTTATAACAGTCTCCGTTATACCGCCTATGCTGTCGCACTCCTCTCCCGCATTTATGATCTTTTCGCGCATTTGAGCGCCCTTATCCTCATCAAGGACCGGAAACATCATTTGGCTTAGACTTACAATGTCATCTCGCAGCTTCTCTTTTGAAAAGTCACGGTCATTTATCCCGCCGCAATATGCGATATGTGTCCCTATATGTATGCCTTCCTTTGCAAGTGCCGGCAATAATATACCTCCTGCCGCTACGATGGCAGCGGTCACTCTTCCTGAAAAATGACCTCCGCCTCTGTAATCCTCATAGCCATGATATTTGTAATATGCCGTAAGATCCGCATGCGACGGTCTTGCTATGCCGTATATATAATCACTGCTGTGCTTATCCTGATTCGGGATAACTATCGTTATAGGAGTTCCGCACGTATATCCGTTGAATACACCGCTTAATATCCTGAAGTCGTCACTCTCGCATCTTGCCGTATCCGTGGCACCATTAGGTCTGCGTCTTGCAAGATAATGTGCTATCGTGTCCTGATCCACCTCGATACCCGGAGCAAGTCCGTCTATTACCGCACCTACCGCCTGTCCGTGGCTTTCGCCGAATATCGTTACCGTTATATTATTGCCTATCGTATTCTTCATGATCTTATTCTCTGCGACACGGCCCTGCCATGCTTCAATTGGAGACAACCTTGCAGGCTCCGGAGCCTGCATGCTGTCAATAATTATCCTGTATCAATTTTCTTATCTGTGAAGGGTCTGCCTCGGTCATTTCGAAGCTTCCGATCTTGGGGACATATACCATGGATATCTTTCCGTCTTTCATTTTTTTGTCATGCATCACATAAGGCATCAGAACGTCCGCTGTTGCGGAGCATTTTACAGGCAGGTCGTATTTTAAGAGCACATGCTCTATCCTCTCCCTTGCCTCATTTCCGCACATCGGCAGCATTCCCAGTGCGACACATTCGCCGTGAAGATATTTGCCGTTGTAAAATGCCTCGATAGCATGGCCTATCGTATGTCCGAAGTTCAGCACCTTTCTGAGTCCCTTTTCCTTAGGATCCTTTTCGACAACCTCTTTTTTTATCATTAACGCGCCGTAAATGATCTTTGAAATATCTCTCTCAAGATCGTCACTTTCTTCGATAAGCTCAAAGAGATCCTTATCGCATGTCGCAGCCATCTTTATAGCCTCAGAGAGTCCCGCACCAATCTGCCTTTTATCCAGTGTCTTTAAAACAGTCGGATCGATTATGACCTTTTTCGGCTGGTAAAAGGCTCCGACTATATTCTTTACACCCATAAAATCCACGGCAGTCTTTCCGCCTATGGACGAATCTACCTGTGAAAGCAGCGTCGTGGGAATATTATAAAAATCTATTCCCCTCATATAGCATGCTGCCGCAAAGCCGCTGATATCTCCGCAGACACCGCCTCCTACGGCTACGACACAATCACCTCTTGTGAGTGAATGCGCGAGCATGGCCTCAAGTATTCTTTCATATGTCTCAAGCGTCTTGTGTTCCTCGCCATGAGGAAATGTGAACACGTGTCCGCAGGCGCATTGATTTGCTACAGACATCGCATATGCTTCCGGCACGCCGCTGTCTGTGACAATGAGTACCCTCCTGTCAAGATCAAGCAGCTCTCCTGCACGGCCTATAGCATTATCCTCTATGACAATGTCATAGCTGTCCCTTCCGAGATCCAAAGTTATATTCATAAGGTAATCTTTCCTGTCATAATGATCATTCATTATCATCTATATATGCGCCGAGGAGCTTCAAATGGCCGCATACCGCCGCAAGCTCACGCAGCGCGCTCCGGCCATTTTCATCGGTAATATCTCCTTCCGCCTCTATATAGAAATAATATTCCCAAAGCGTTCCTTTAAGAGGCCTGCTCTTGAGATTCTTAAGGTTGTATCTGTGTGAGCCTAAGATATCAAGAGTAAGTGCCAAAGCCCCCGCCTCATTCTTGAGTGAAAAAACTATTATAAAGCTGTTCTTCTTATGCTCAAGACTGGCTCCCGGCATAGGCTTCCTTGAAAATACGGCAAATCTTGAGGTATTATTTCCTGCCGCATTGATCCCCCGCTCCAGTATATCCAGTCCGAATATGTTTGCGGCTGCCTCCGAGCATATCGCCGCAGTGCTCCTGTCATTAAGTTCCTTTACATATTCGGCCGCCCTTGCCGTATTGACATATTCGACGGTCTTAAGCTCATGTTCCCTGATAAAAGGCTCACATTGCGCCAGCGCCTGCGGATGAGATATGACGGTATTTATATCTTTTATGCATGATCCGACGGGTGCGGCAAGGCATTGCTCTATATTGAGGTTGCAGATACGATTGATATAAAGAGGTCCTTCAAATGCCAGATCCATTACCGTACCTACATCGCCCGCATAGCTGTTTTCGATAGGCAATACCGCAAAATCTGTCTCACCGTCCGTGACTGCTTTATATGCGGATTCGAAATTCGGGCAGGATATGAGCTTGGCATCAGGGAAAAGCTTTTTTGCGGCCATATATGCGAATGCGCCTTCAACGCCGCTATAGCTGACCTTCAGCCCTTCCATGGCCGATGCCTGATATTTGCAGGACAGTTCTATGATCTTTTTTTGGAGATTCACATAATAGGGCTCTATTTCAGGATCGCCGATTCTCTCCGCGCAGGCATCATATATCTGTTCCTCTCTTGATGCATCCTTTACCGGGAGTCCGTAATCCATCTTATATTCCGCGACCCTGCGGCTTACCTCCATGCGTTTTTTAAAGAGCTGCGCCATCTGCTCGTCAAGTTCGTTTATTTCCTGCCTGTATTGTTGAATACGTTCCATTTTCCCACCTGCCAAAACTTTCCTACTATACTTATATCACATGGTCAGATATCATATTTGACCTGAAATTATTTTAAGCAAATATTTTATCATTATCTCATATGAATGTAAACGAACATACTGCTTCCTGCAGCATATGTCACTGTCAAGTAATCATTGGCAAACCTTTCATCCAGACATTTTTTAGTACTGCGTGTGTGAGATATGCCGCAAAAACAAGCTGCGTTTTCTGCTCCTCGCACACGGCTTATTCGTTCCGGCTCCTGCCCGGCTCGCCTCTTCGAGGCTCAGACAGCGCTGGAGTCACTGCCAGTGTGCTCGTCACGACGAAAGCCTCGCTATCGTTTTTGCAGCATATCATCACACTTTGCAGTGTTTGAAGTCGCAGTCCCGCCGCCAGAAGCAGTTTTTGATAGTTTTCTCTTGTTTCTGCATCTTGGCGGGCCACTTGACCATTGACCATAACAGACAAAAGGAGCCGTTTGATACGGCTCCTTTTGGAAAAATATATTTTATTTTTTTGATGTCAGATGATCTGCCATATTCCTGACATCTGGATATAATATATAACAGATGCCGTGAAGAGAGTGAGCGCTATTGCCACTATCGGCAGGACGAGATATACAGGCCTCTCTCTTCGCCTTTTTATCCACCTGACAACGCCGAATATTCCGCAAAGAAGAGCAACTAAAAGAAGAGGTATAAAAAGTGCAAGCCCCTTTGCAACGGGAATAAAGAATAATAATCCAAATACAACCAAGGAAAATGCTATTCCTATGACACCGAGTACAATACCGGAGGGTCCTTTTTTTAAAGTGTCACTCTCTGGTGTCTCTTTATGATGTGATGCAGCATTCGACAGATCATCCGCCTTTGCAGATGCAACTGAAACATATTCATCTATACCGGCTGCCGTAAGATCTACCCATAATGCCGGTCTGATACCTACATCAGCGCAATTTACATGACAGCCCACATATTCTATTTGTCCGTCGGGTTTTACATATATAGCAAGGTTTCCCCTCATTCCGACTCCCCTAAGCCAATATCTGCAAAAGACATCTTCCGGATCTTTCAACTTAGCTCTAGCGTATTCAGTGGCTCTTGCGCGTATCCGATCGGGTTCCTTTAGGTATGTTTCCACTTCATTTGAGCTCAACAGAAAAAGTCTGTCCCTCGTAGCAGGTCCGCTGAGAGAGGGATCACCACCTTTAGAATAGAAAAATTTATTTTCATCATTTGCATTGTCGCATTCCAACAAAAGCTCTATTTCGTCATCTGTAAAAAGCTCATGCAATAATGTATCATTCATATATGCTCTGAGTGTGCAGTCTTCCCAAGTGACAACATTCTGCATATCATTGTATGTCATAAAATTCAAACACCGTTCACTCAAAAGCAGGGCCTTATCGTCCTTTATATCCAAGACCATCCACTTGACAGGTGACTTTGAGCCATCCTTGTCGCAGGTATAGCTGCCAAACAACACACGGTCGTCAACCTTTATTTTTGCCATATTATTTTCCCCTTGTGAATTTTTCATGGTTGCCTCCTTTCACTAAAATTTAATTGTTATTTTCTGTATTTTTGCACATTTTACGATTTTTGTCAATTATTGCCGCTATTTATTAGTTAGTATTACGGTTG
>CAZGVB010000013.1:29860-40294 GCA_964528825.1 uncultured Parasporobacterium sp. | reverse complement strand
CAGTCATCGAGCTGGCGGTATTCATCAATCTGGGCCTGCCGCATTATTTAGGCCAGTCCCTGCCGTTTATCGCTCCGATCTGCATCAGCACCATACAGCTTGGCGCCACGGTAGATTACGCTATCTTGATGACCACAAGATACAAGGCTGAGCGGCTTGGCGGCTGCGATAAAAAGAGTGCTGTATATACAGCCTTACGGACATCTGCCCCGTCTATTATCGTCAGCGGATTCGGTCTGTTCGTCGCCACCTTCGGCGTGGCTGTATATTCCAACATTGATATCGTGGGCTCCATGTGTATGCTGATGGCCAGAGGCGCGATCATCAGTATGCTGCTGGTATTGCTGGTGCTGCCTGCCCTGCTTATATTGTGCGACGGCATCATCTGCAAGACTACAAAGGGTATGAACCATCTTTTACGCAATAAGAAGAATCAGGAGGTAAGCTTATGAAAAAGAAGAATCAGATCATCGCAGCAGCTTTGTGTATAACTTTGACCGCAGCTTTTTGCGGTGTCAGCGCATTTGCTGCCGGCAATAATCAGCAAAGCAATACCGCAGCTGCATCAGCTCAAACGGAGGAAGATGCTGTAACCGTTACAGGCACTTCAGGCAGCAGCGAGACAGTATATGTAGTTACGGATACAGACGGCAGTGCAAAGAAGGTCATCGTCAGCCAAAAGTATGACAGTGACGATGCAGACGCCGCAAAGGAAGCACAAGATACCTTGACCGATGCGCAGAATGTAAAGGGTGACAATTGCTGGCAGGGTACTACGGATAAAGAGCTGCCGGTCACCACTGCCATCACTTATACCTTGGACGGAAAGAGTGTCTCGGCCGAAGAGCTGGCAGGAGAGAGCGGACATGTGACCATTCGCTTTGATTATACCAATACTCAGTATGAAACCAAGACTATCAATGGCAGATCAGCTAAGATCTATGTTCCGTTTATTGCTCTGACAGGTACATTGCTTGACAGCGACAGCTTCACGAATGTATCCGTCACCAACGGCAAGCTGATAGATGACGGCGACCATACCATAGTAGTAGGCATGGCCTTCCCCGGCTTGCAGGAGAGTCTGGACCTTGACAGTGATATAGCAGAGCTGCCTGATTATGTGGAGATAAGCGCCGATGTAACGGATTTTGCTCTGGATACCACATTGACGGTAGTGACAAATTCTATATTCAACGATGCGGATGAGGATATATCGGATATCAGTGCTTTGGATTCACTTGACAGCGATATGAACAAGCTGACCGATGCCATGACTCAGCTGATGGACGGTTCAGATGAGCTGTATGACGGACTGGATACATTGTTGAGCAGCTCCTATGAGCTGGCTGACGGCGTGGATAAGCTCACAGGCGGACTTCAGACACTGGACAGCAACAGCGCCGAACTTAATGCCGGAGCCGAGACAGTATTCAATACATTGCTGGATACTGCAGGTACCCAGCTGCAGGCTAACGAGAGCCTGAAGGAAGCGGGTATCACTATCCCTGCTCTGACTATCTCAGGCTATGCAGACACTCTAAACAGCATTATCGCCGCACTCGATCCGGACAGCGTTATCGCCAAGGCAGAGCAGGCGGCACTTGAGAAGGTTACCGCAGCGGTTCGTGCACAGGAGGATACCGTCCGTGCAGCTGTCACACAGGCCGTACAGCAGCAGGTAAGCGCTCAGGTAACAGAGGCAGTTACCGCACAGGTGCAGGCCAAGGTACTTGCAGGCGTGCTGGGGACTATGGGCATGACAGAGGAGCAGTATGAGGCTCTGCCTGAAGATAATGAGAGCAAGGCTGCTATTGACGCTGCAGTATCGGCTCAGATGCAGAGCGATGCCATACAGCAGCAGATCAGCGCCGCCGTGGAGGAAAACGTATCAGCACAGATGGCATCCGACGATGTTCAATCTCTTATCGATCAAAATACAGAGTCACAGATCGAATTGTTGATACAGCAGAATATGACATCCGATGAAGTACGATCTCAGATAAATGCCGCAGCAGCAAAGGCCAGCGAGGGAGCACAGCAGCTCTTGGCTCTGCGCCAGCAGCTGGATAGCTATAATACCTTTTACGCAGGTCTGAAGGCCTATACCGCAGGCGTCGGTGAGCTGAAGAACGGTGCTTTAGTACTGGACGGCAGCATGCCTGAGCTGTCAGAGGGCGTAAAGAAGCTGAGAGACGGTGCAGGAGAGCTGCGCGACGGACTGAAGGAGCTGAACGAACAGGCCATTGAGAAGCTTACTGACATTCTTTACGGAGACCTTGGAGAGGTGAGCGATCGCCTGCAGGCGGTAATGGATGTATCCCGTGATTATCAGGGATTTACCATGAACAGTGATGCCGGTGTGAAGTTCATCTTCCGCAGTGAGGCTATTGAGGCAGATGAATGATCAACATATATGAAGAGTTAAAATTGGTTAATATGCCGAGTATATATCAAAAATAGCTTTAAGAGCATACAAGAAGGCACCTTCCGAAAGGAGGGTGCCTTTGATTTTCGTATATTTTTTTCATCAAAGTAAAATTTCAGCCCGCAGCACACGTGTGAGATATGCTGCATAAGACGATAGTGAGGAGCATAAAATGCAGCTTGTTTTTGCTGCCTTATCACACATGCAGTACTAAAAATTGTCCGGATGAAAAATTTGCGGGCGATTACCATGCAGTGATTTTTTTCACATGTTTTGCAGCAGTTGATATTTATGCATTTGTCAAGTTATAATATAAAAGTTCAAGTCACATCCTGATCTCTTCAGAAAATTGTGGACGTGAGGGACTACATTATATGTGACAATAAAAGACTGTATTTATGGATGAAAGATATACCATCAAATAATGTGAATAGAATGAAAAAACTATTATTTGTAAATGCCTGCATTCGTGAAAATTCAAGAACTGAGGAGCTCTGCAGGCAATTTTTAAAAAGAACAGAGGAAAAATACCTGATAGAAGAGGTTGCCCTCTCACAAATGGATCTGAAGCCTATCGATGCTGCGGCGCTAAAACAGCGTGATAGAGACATTTCTTCGGGAAATCTTGATAATGACAGATATAGGTTGGCACATCAATTTTCCGAGGCTGACAGTATCGTCATCGCGGCGCCTTATTGGGATTGCCTTTTTCCGGCGATACTTAGGATCTATCTGGAGCAGATCTGTGTAACAGATATTACTTTTTCTTACAGCGAGGACGGTGCGCTCGTAAAGAGATGCCGGGCAGATAACTTGACATATATCACGACATGCGGCGGATTTTTGCCGGAAAGATCGGCACCGGAGAGCCTTATCAGAGAGATGGGCAGGCTGTTTTCTGTTGAAAAAGTGGATTTTTATGCGGCAGAGGGACTGGATATATTTCCCGAAAAGGCACATGAGATATTGAACCAAACATTAAAAAGGATGATAGAAGGGTAAGATCATGAGATTAAAGAAATTATTCAAAGCATTGATAAGCATGACCTTGACAGTTGCCATGCTTACAGGTACATGTACAAATGCATTTGCCGCCACTTCGGGAAGCAGCAAATATGTTAAAGAAATGATCATCAGCTACGGCGACAGCGCAGATGAGGCCAAAAAATGGCTTACTGACAACGGCTATGAGGTGATCGATCACGATCTGAACGAAGGCGCGGATGACACATTTTCAACCGAACGGGCTGTATATCTCGGATATAAGACGACAGGCGATGCATCCGAGGCCATTACCGACATGAGGCTCATGAATATGAAGGGCGGGTACAGCGTTCAGGATTACCAGATACTCCTTAATGAACAGAAAGATAATATCAAGGCGTTTTTTGACAATTTCAAGATTGCCGTAAACGAATACAGAACGAACTATAATGCAGGCAAAAAGCGCGCCGTAGCAGCTCATGACCTGCTGAATATGCTCTACGATGACGACACAGATCAAAATCTCGGAGACCTTCTTCTGAATAAGGTAAAGGAAGAATATACGGATGAGGAATATAATGCCTTGTCAGATGACGAAAAAGCAAAGGTCGCCGATATGACAACGATACTCATGCAGGGCAACAGCAATGCTATCCTTGCGATGGAGCAGATCATTGCCATGGCCGCGGATGATAATGAGCTTCCGTGGGCAAACAGATATCAGGAAGCAAAGACATACGATGAGATGCTTGAAGGACTTATGGAAAGCGAGGGCCTTGCCGTAAATGAGGCCTCAAAGCAGCTTGCGGCGGAATATGACGCGGACGCAAAGAAGATCGCATCGGGATTTGAGGCCTATAAGGATTATCTCAAAATATATACAGACGCCGATATAACATTTGACAGCACAAATGAAGAGGTCACCGCTTATATCGAGGCAAATGCGGATTTTGATATGTCAAAATGGCTTGCCGCCGGGACACAATATGAAACGATAAACGCACTTGAGAATGACGGCATATCGCTTTATGAATTGATCGCGGGTGATGAATATGACATCGAAAATGAAGACAGATATATGCTTTATCCCCTTGTTTCCTCTTTGACAAAGGGACAAAGGGCATGCCTTGATTTTCTTTCAACATATCAGCTTGTGGCGATCGGCATCAACAATGAGGATTCTTTTGAAGCCGCGATGGAAGAGATTGACATCGCCTCGGTAGATAATCTTCAAAATATCTCGATCTATGACGGCGTTGACCGTACGATATTCGGAGATGATGTTGCTCTCACGGGTGATGCCTACAGGCTCCAGAATTCCACAGGTGAAAATCCGACGACAGACCTGTCGGATTATATCTCGGCTACATCCTATGTTTTATATGCCGTATTTGCTGTATCTGTAATAGCGACAGGCCTTTGCTGGAAAGTCAATATGGGATTTTCCCAATTGGCCGAGAAAATAACCGATATGGGAGATAAGCTGACCTGGCTTTCAAATAAAAGCGTGGAGGCCACAAATGTGGGAGATATGGTTAAGGCCGCGGAGCTTAACTCACAATGGGATGATCTTAGAGGAAATTACGAGGCAGTGGCTGCAACTTATAATGACGGACTTGCAAAATTCGTTAAATATGCCTCGATCGCACTGACATGTGTCACGATCATCATTATGGCAGCCTCATTGCTCAGCACATATAATGATCTGAAAGAATATTATAATACGCAGTTCACGCCGATACCGTCCGTTATGGTAGATCAGGGCGTAAATGAAAACGATGAAAAGGTCTATACATATTATTCGGCGGTAAAGTGCAACAGAGCGGCTCAGAATATGGTAACAGACAGCACAAAGCTGCTTGGAGATTTCGGTGACATTAACGGTGATGTAGGCAGACAATGGGTTGCCCTTTATACGACAACCGATGCCGCCGCAGGCGACCCTATTACAGCTGATTTTGTCGTTCAATATAACAATACGGATATTCCAAATGAGCGTGCAGTGCTTTCGATCTTTTGTGAGAGTACCGCTCAGAATCTGACCAACAAGCAGGCCGGTTATACATATGCCGACTCCAAGGACGGGATATATCTTTTCTACGGCACAGACAGCAATGCATTTGCCGGAAGTGTCTTTTCAAACGGAAAGTATATACTGGTAGGAGGCATCTGCGCGGCCGCCGCGGCTGTCATAGCATTCTTTGCAGGACGATATACAGGCAGCAGAAAAGGCAAGAAAAAGGAAAATGCTGCCGTATAAGGTCTAAAGTACAATATCATCCCGCATCGCGCATGTGATGATATGCCGCAAATGACGGCAGCAAGGCCTTTACAGGGTCGAGCATACCGGCATTTGCGGCAAGATATGGCTTACATAATCCACAAAAAAAGGTCTATCAGAATTTGTTTCATTGACAAATGTGCAATATGACTGTATACTGTCTATAGGAGAAATGTCTGATAAAGGTATCACGGAGGTTTAAAATCGGGGGGGGTATTACTCCCACGATTTTTTGTATATAAAGGAAAAGTAATATCACAGATCAGATAACGTGATATGCAAGATCAGATATTGAAGCATACAAGACAAGACATAAACCATTCGTAAAACAAACATTCGGAGGTATTACCATGGCATATATGCGTCTCGGCGATCTTTTGATCGCAGCGGGCACGATAGATCAGGATCAGCTGAATGAGGCACTGAAGCTCCAAAAGCAGACAGGACAGCGTCTCGGTGATATCCTGATCGACAACAATATCATCTCTGAGCATCAGCTCATAGATGCCCTGCAATTGCAGCTCGGTGTAGATTTTATCGATCTTACGACAGTCTATATCCCCGTAGAGCTGGCAAAGTATGTTCCGCGTGCCATGGCAAAGAAATATTGCGCGGTGCCGGTAAAGCTGGTAAAGGACGAGCTGTATATAGCGATAAACGATCCGCTCAACTTCCCCGCGCAGGAGGAGATCAAGTCCGCGAGCCGCAAGAATGTCATACCTATGATCGCAACGCGCAATGCCATAGAGCAGGCCATAGCCACTCTGTACGGCAACGAGGGCACCGCGCGTGCTATGGAGGAGATGAAGCAGGAGGCTATAGCATCACCTTCGGATATAGTGCCTGTACAGATCGCACAGCAGGCAGATGCACAGGCGGCAGCACCGACGATCAGATTCGTCAATTCCGTTATCGAGAGAGCGGTCACGGAGCGCGCGAGTGATATCCATCTGGAGCCGCAGGACGGAGAGATGGTAGTTCGTATGCGTATAGACGGCGCACTCCGCAAGATACTTACGGTACCATCCAACCTGCAGAGCACCGTCATATCGAGACTTAAGGTCATGGGCGGCATGAATATCTCGGAGCACAGGATACCGCAGGACGGCAGGGCCATGGTAAGGGTCATGAAGCATGAGATAGATCTGCGTATATCCTCTATGCCTACCGTATACGGCGAGAAGATCGTGCTCAGACTTCTTGACAAGACCGAACAGCATATCACGAGCCAGAGCATAGGACTTACGGGAGAGGATCTTGCAAAGTATGAGAAGCTTCTCGGCAACAGCAGCGGAGTCATACTCATAGTAGGACCTACAGGATCCGGTAAATCCACGACCATGTGCGCCATGCTGCAGGAGCTTTGCAGCGAAGAGACCAATATCATGACGCTCGAGGATCCCGTGGAATATGATATACCCGGTGCCAACCAGTGCCAGATAAATGAAAAGACAGGCATGACCTTTGCAAACGGTCTGCGTGCTATATTGAGACAGGATCCGGATATCATATCCGTAGGGGAGATACGTGACGGCGAGACAGGCACTATAGCCATCAGATCGGCTATCACGGGACATTTGGTACTTTCCACATTGCATACGAATGATTCCGTCTCAGCTATAGACCGCCTTGCGGATATAGGCATAGAGCCATATATGATCGCAAGCGCACTCAGAGGAGTCGTATCACAGAGACTTGTCAGAAAGATATGTCCGCATTGCAGCAAGCCATATATACCGAGTGAAGAGGAAAAGGAGCTCCTCGGCATAGACAAGGATGCCGATGTGAAGTTCTACAAGGGCGAGGGCTGCGCGGAATGCTATCATACAGGATACAAGGGCAGGAGAGGCGTATTTGAGATACTTACGATCAATGCCAAGATGCGCCGCCTCATCAGCGATGGAGCAAGCTATGATGAGCTCTATGCTGCGGCAAAGGAGACAGACTTTGTATCTATGCGTGACAATTGCAGGAAGCTGGTGCTCGAGGGTGCCACTACCGCAGAGGAGGCCGCAAGGTCGATAAATTCAACAGTAGATTGATTAGATTGGTAAAGATAGCTTTTAGCGATAAGGAATATCATGATTGATCTGGAACAGCTTATAGCGCAGGCTCAGGAGATGGGCGCATCGGATATACATATCATATGCGGAATGCCCGTAAAGTGCCGTATAGACGGTGTCATAAGATCGTTGAACGAAGAAATATTGACACATGAGGATTGCGAGGCATATGCACTCGCTCTTGCAGGCACCCAATATGATACCATGAAGGATATAGGTGAGATCGACCTTGCCAGATCATTTTCATGCGGAGCCCGTACGAGGATAAATATATTCCGCCAAAGAGGCTCGGCATCGGCGGCTATACGTATATTGGCAGATCATATACCGGAGCTTGATGAGCTTCATCTGCCGCAGGTCGTATCCGAATTCGCCGAATACCGCAGCGGCATAGTGCTTGTGACAGGAGAGACAGGCTCGGGCAAATCGACTACACTTGCCGCCCTGTTAGATCGCATAAATCATACCAGAAGGAGCCATATCATCACGCTTGAGGATCCTATCGAATATATATATCAGCCGGATATGTGCATCATCAATCAGCGTGAGATAGGAGCAGATACAAGGAGCTATGCGGACGGACTCAGATCCATATTGAGAGAGGACCCGGACGTAATACTCATAGGTGAGATGAGAGATCTGCAGACTATAGAGACAGCGCTCACCGCCGCGGAGACGGGACATCTGGTATATGCCACATTGCATACCAACTCGGCGGCAGATTCCATAGACCGTATGGTCAGCGTATTCCCGGAGGGGCAGCAGAGACAGATCAGGCTGCAGGTATCCACTACACTGCGTGCCGTCATCTCACAGCAGCTCATCCCCAGAAAGAGCGGACAGGGAAGAGCGGTAGCCTGCGAGATCATGGTAGCGAACAGCGCTATACGCAACCTTATACGAGAGGGCAAGACCCCGCAGATAGACAGCTATATCACAATGAATGCCCAAAACGGCAGCATTACCATGGACAACGCATTGCAAAAGCTCATGAGAGAGGGAGTGATCTCGAATGAAGAGGCTCTTGCACATTGCCGTGACCGTGAGTCATTTGCGGCCGCAGCAAGCCGACGTTTTTGACACCCGGAGGTAAGATGCATTGAATACATACAAATATAAAGGACTATCGAAGGACGGCATTAAGGTATCGGGAGTCATTCAGGCTTATAATGAGTTCGAGGCCGCGACAAAGGTCAGGGAGAACTGCTCCGTTATCACCAGGATAGAGGAGATAAAGGAGAGCGCAGGCACCGGTGCAAGCAAGCTTAGGATAAAGGAAAAGGAACTGTCCATTATCTGCTCCCAATTTGCCATCATACTCACATCGGGTCTTTCCATAGACCATTGTGTACAAATGGTAGCCGCTCAGGCAAAGAGCAAGGAAGTAAGACATATGCTCGAGAAGGTCTCAGAGGATGTATCGGGAGGATACAGCCTTGCGCAGAGCTTTGAGAACAATTGCCCGAGACTGCCTGTCACCTTCATAGAGACGGTGAGGGCGGGAGAGCAGGCAGGTACACTTGAGATGTGCTTTGCAAGGCTGCATACCTATTATGACAAATCCGCAAAGACCAAGGCGAGAGTCATCAGCAATCTCACATATCCCGCGTTGGTATTGATAGTGGCAGTGATAGTATTCTTCATTATCATGCTGGTAGCGGTACCGATGTTTACAGCCACCTTTAAGGAGCTGGGGACGGAGCTGCCTGCAGTCACGAGAGGACTTATAGCATTTTCGGATTTCCTTTCAAAATATTGGTGGATCATAGTGGGAGTCATATTGCTCTTCTTCTTCGGCCGTATATTGCTCAGAAGGACAGAGCAGGGAAGACTCAAGCAGGCACAGTGGAAGCTGTTCAGATCGCCGCTTCACAGGATGCATATCATGAGCAGCGCATCCCAATTCGCAGCTACCATGGCCACCATGCTCACAGCAGGTCTCCCTATAGTGCGTGCCCTTGAGGTGACTTCAAATGTAGTAAACAATTATGCCGTAGGACGTGCCATACGCAGCGTCCGTCAGGGAGTGGAGCAAGGAAAGAGCATGGCAGACTGCATGAGCACAGACAGATGCTTTCCGAGGATGCTCTCCGAGATGACGGGAGTAGGCGAGAGGTCCGGTAATCTCGAGGAGACACTTACAGTTATCAGCGACTATTTCGATAACGAGGTGAATATCATGACAGAGCGACTCCTATCGCTCCTTGAACCTGCCATCACCATTGGACTTGCGGTCATAACTGTGGTATTATTGCTTGCTGTATATCTGCCGATGTTCTCGATGTATGCGAGCATGTAAGAACACATACAAATATGTAAGATACATGCAGGTATATAAAAATGATTACAAGCATGCAAAATGCATGCGGATATATAGAAAATACATTCAGATATGTAAAAGAGGTACTTTCGCTTGCGGTGCAACCCCCGCGAGTGTATGTATATACATAGCTTAAAGCTCAAAAAAGTAAAAAAAGGAGTTAATCGTTATGCTTTCAAAGAAAAACAAAAAAGGCTTTACCCTTATGGAAATGCTGATCGTTGTAGCGATCATCGCTATTCTTATCGCTATCATGATCCCGACATTCAATTCACAGCTCGAGAAGTCTCGTGAAGCTGCAGACGGTGCAAACATCCGTGCAGCATATGCACAGGTTATGGTTGAGTATCTTGATGAAAAC
>CAZGVB010000013.1:14596-29760 GCA_964528825.1 uncultured Parasporobacterium sp. | reverse complement strand
CGCCTGATACAGTAGGCATCATCCGGTCGTAGCACCGGATAACCAAGACAAATGATCAAAGCCGAAGGATCGGGGAGCCGATGGGTTGCGACTCCCCGCCTGCGGTGATGATCGGTCTGTCGGTACCGCAGTGCGGTACAAGATACAAAAATTAAGGAAAGAAGAGCAAGGCATGCTGCATCTGTCCGTGGGAATGGATATATATATAGGCATTATGGCATTTGTGATCGGTGCATGCATGGGAAGCTTCTTAAATTGCATGGCATGGCGCATCGTAAACGGTGAATCTGTCATGAAGGGCAGGTCACATTGCGACATATGCGGTGAGCCTCTCGCATTCAGGGATCTGATACCTATACTCTCATTCCTTATAAATCGCGGAAGATGCCGTAAGTGCGGCGCAAAGCTCTCCGCAGGCCACGTCATAGCAGAGGCGGCCACGGGACTTACGTTCCTTTTATTGATATTTAAATATGATATCTCGCTTCAAGCACTCGAAATGCTGATATTCGCATCTGTATTACTTGCGTCGGCATTTGCGGATTTGAAGGGATATATCATCCCCGACCGCTTTATAGTGGCCGCAATAGTGCTCAGGATACCTTTTTTCTTCTGTCTGCAGGATCTTAAAGGTCAGCTTATAGACGCTCTCATAGGAGGCTTTGCCATAGGAGGCGGATTGCTGCTTGTGGTACTTCTCTATGAAAAGCTCCGCAAGATAGAGGCGATGGGAGGAGGAGATCTGAAGCTTTTATTCGTGACAGGTCTCTACCTCGGATGGGCGAGGAATATCCTTTGTCTGCTGCTTGCTTGCATATTTGGCATTGTATTTGGCCTTGTAATGCGAAGGAAGAGCTACAAAGATGCGCAAGATGCGGATGGTCACATGCATGCGGAGCAGGAGATAAGCCACAAGGCATTCCCGTGGGGGCCGTCCATAGCCGCAGCGGCGATAGTATCGGCTCTTATAGGAGATATAGTGGTAAATGCCTATTTGCAGATGTTTTGATAAGATGCTTTGATGTCGGCATGGGCATGAAAAAGTTCGGATATCTTCGCACCGCGGAACATATAGGATTCAGGAAACACTGAGAATTCGGGAAAGTGCCGAGAATTCGGAAAGCTGCTGAGAATCCGGAGAACATTAAATTTAAGAAAATAATCAATATTAAGAAAACACTCAATATTTAGAAACAACACTTGGAAAGCGAGGCTTCTGTGCTATGAGCGAAAATATGATCGCATTTGATATCGGCGAATCTCAGCTTAAGATCGTCTGGTATGCCGGAGCAACGAGAAAAAAGGCTATATGTGCTGCATTGCCGGACAATCTTGTTGCGGGAGGAGAGATCATCTCCATGGATGCTATGGCGGATTTTATCAAGGAGATTGCCAGGACGCACGGCATTGCGAGAGCAAATGCGGCTGTCATACTTCCGGATTCAAAGGTCTTTACACGTAATGTAAGTGTGCCTGCGATGACAGATGCACAGCTCGCATACAATCTTCCTTATGAATTCAAGGATTATCTGAACCGCGACAAGAGCGAATATTATTTCGATTATGCGGTACAGGAGCTGGTAAGGGATGATATGGGTGAGGTAAAGCAGATGAAGCTCTTCGCCTGCGCAGCCCTTAAGAAGACCATAGACGATTACAGAGACATGTTCAGGCGTGCGGGATTTCGTCTTAAGTCCGCTATACCTGAGGAGGCCGCATATGCTGCCGTCCTTGCGGCACGCAGTGTCAATGATTCGGATACATGCTTTGTGGATATAGGATATAGCGCCATACGCATGCAATTCTTCAAGGGAGACTCCTTCGTAACAAGAAGGACTGTCAATCTCGGAATGTGCGATCTGGTGCTGAGCATATCAGAGAGCAGAGGTGTGGATTCACATATGGCATATGAGCATATGCGAAGCGATTATGAGAATGCGCTGGACAGCCAGGGAGCAATGAATCTCTACCGCAGCATGGCAGTGGAGATCATGAAGGCTGTCAACTTTTACAATTACAACAACCGCGAGCAGATGCTGAGCCGCATTTATCTGTGCGGTGGCGGTGCGGCTCTCGGGCAGATAAAGGCTGCCATCTCGGAGCTGACCGATATGGAGATACGCTGTGCGGATGAGCTGCTTGAGGATGCAGGGACAATTGATGAGCCGTGGATCTATATCAAATCCATAGGCTGCGCATTGCAGGCATAAGGGGAGGCACTTTATGAATATTACGAAAAGGGATCAGACAGACAGAGCCGTTAAATGCCCGACAAAGCGCACAGTCAATCTGGCAAAGAAGGAATCTCACAAGCAGAGCCTTGTGACACTGATAGTAGGTATAGCGATCATAGCTGTGCTTTGCTTCATGGTAGCCAAGTTCGGCGTAGCGGATCAATTCGAGAGATTGAGCGCTGCCGAGTCGGCATATAATGATGTCCACAGCCAATATATAGAGATGCAGGAGGCGCTCGCATCCTATGACGATGTAGAGCAGGAATATCATACATATTCAAGAAAATGGATGACAAGCGGAGAAAATATCGCAGTCACGGTAGACCGGGCAGAGGTGCTGGATCTGCTGGAGGACAAGCTGATGTCCTGCGGTACGGTCAATTCCTTCTTGGTAGAGGATGATACGGTGCTTGCCAATATGTCGGGCATGAACCTTGAAGAGATCTCAGTCATGTTCGAGGACCTTCAAAGACAGCCTATAGTAGACAGCGCCAAGCTTACCATTGCATCGACCGCAAGCGATACCGGAGAGGTACTTGATTTCTCGATCACGATCGTATTGCAGGCCGAAGATGAAGAGGAGGATGCGAAATGAAACGAGCATTTACAACCCGTGAGAAGGTCCTTATCATCATTTTTGCCGTGATCATCATAGGCATATGTTACTTTAAGCTGCTGCTTGAGCCTGTTAACGAGTCTATATCGCAATATCAGACAGATATGCAGACGGAGCAGGACGAGATATTATTGAATCAGGCAAAGCTGGCAAAGATGAACCAGATGCAGGATGAGCTTGATGAGATATATGCAGAGGGTGATGCGAAGCCGCTTCCGTCATATGACAACTCAGATGCCATGCTGACGGAACTCAACAGCATACTTTCCGCATCGAGCGATTATTCACTCAGCTTCGGCACGGTATCACCTCTTGAGCAGACGCAATATATCATGAACCGTCCGGTTACGATGCACTTTTATGCAAAGGATTATAAGACGGCACGCGGCATATTGGATAAGCTGCATGACAGCGACAATATCAATCAGTTGTCGGATCTTACGATAACATTTAATGACGACTCGAGCGTAAATGTCTCGGCAGATATATCATATTTTGAACTGTCGGACAATTAAAGGAGAGCAGACCGGAATCCGTTATTCAGATCCCGGTTTTCTGCTTTTTTAATCCTAAGACATTTTTGGATAAATAATGCCGAAAATGCATGTTTTTGATAAAATATATTGAACCGCAAAATAGGGTTGAGACAGGATTGAGACAAGATTTTAGACGGGTCATGGAGCATTTCGCACAGAACAGCCATGACCGATCGGAGGATATAGCTATGACACCCAAAAAGGGATTTTCATCAAAGCGCGGCCGCAAAGGCTTTACGCTTGTGGAGATGCTGATTGTTGTAGCGATTGTAATAACACTGCTTGCAATAAGCATCTTCGCGCTTATCACCATACAGAAACAGCTGCGCCAAAAGGAGCTCGACAGCAAGGCTGAGACTATATATGTGGCCGTACAGAGGCGCATGGTAGAGCTGCGCGCATCGGGATATGAGTCTCTTTATCAATATAGCGAAGCATCGGAAAAGGGCACCTATAAGGTAGGCCTTGTTCCTTGTGATGCGTCTGGGGATACGGAGCTTACTGAGGATACGCTCTGCTACGTCGAGTCAGCAAAGAGCGGCGAGCTGATAGGTGAGGCGGCAGATGATATCGTCCCCGAGGACACTATCGATGAGGCGCTCAGGTCCAACCAATGGCATGTAGAATATGATCCGAAAAGCGGCAGTGTTTATGGCGTATTCTACAGTGAGAGCGATGCGATACCTACAGACAAGGATGAGCTTGACAATCTGCGTATAAAGAAGCAGCGTCTTAAGAACGGCGCGCTTGTCGGCTATTACGGCGGTGATCTGACCGAGACAGAGGATACAGATACACTTTATCCCGGCATCACAGTGGAGAATAAGGAGGAGCTTAAGGTCACCTTCTATTGCAACAATACCGCGCCGAGTGAACAGCTCACATTCAATATCACATTGTCTGACGGCACCAATGTATACAAAAAGGTCATAAGCCATGACGAGCTCACGCGTGTGACCTCACGTACATACAGATATGTATGGACACTTGACAGCCTCAAGAATACGAAATCGAGGTTCTATAGTCAGACAGAGGGCAAGCTGATCTGCGGTACGGATCTGAAGATATCTCTTCTTGTCGAGAGCACAGACGATCTTGTAGATAACGCAGCTGTAGATACAACGACGAACAGCCTGTTTGAATATAACAAGGGAAGCGCATCAGATACCGCACTTATTTCCTACGGACGTCATTTGCAAAATCTCGACAGCGCATCTCATGTTACTGATACTGTGACAAAGGCGATACAGATAAGCGATCTTCATTTTGATGATGATGAAAATGATGATGCAGACTGGTATTCACTCTATGGAGAGACTTTCACGCCGATAGAAAATGCAAAAATCGTATCCTATGACGGCAAGTCGGATATCAACGGTACGGAGATGACTACGTCTATATACGGCATGCATATTCCGAATAAATCCGCCGGCAATGCGGGTCTGTTCAAGACCTATGCCGGAGATATCAGTAATGTCACGCTCTCGGGCATGCATATAGATAACGGCAGCGATGTAGGCGCGCTCATCGGCAGGACAAGCGGCGCTGTCATTATAAACAATTGCCGCGTATATCTGAATGCGGCTGAGGGTGATCTTGAGAATATAACACCGGCCGATGATATAAGCGGTGTAGAGCCTTGGATAAGCGGCTCTGTAGTTGGCGGACTCATAGGCAGATCGTCTGCTCAGGTAACTATAAATGATTCCTTCGCATCCACTGTTCTTAAGGCATCAACAGCTGCGGGAGGATTGATAGGCCGGGCAGAGAGTACCGTAAAGGCAGAGGGCATTTATGCCGACTGCTATATCACTGCGCCCGTGACAGGCGGACTGATCGCGCAGACGGGAACAAATGCGTCTGTAGATATCGAGAATTTCTATGCAGCAGGATATCAATCGGCATCCGAGAGTGCCGCAGGTATCTGCGCGGGTAATATACGTTCTGCAAAAAATGGATATTCCGCATGTGATATGGAAGCACAGGGAGGCAACGCATATTCGACGTCAATATCCGGCAGCATGACAAATGTATATTATCTGTCGGGATCGAATCCACTTGTTGGGACAACATATCAGACATATAAAGAGCTGAGCGAGAGCGGCGCAGAAAAGCTCGGAAGTGCATTTACATCATATTCGGGCGGTGCGACATATCCGTACAACCTGATGGGACAGGGTCTTTCGACCTATTCATATCCGAGACTTACGCAGCTGGATCATTACGGTGATTGGCAGGCGGAATTCGAGCCCGGAAGATTGGTATATTTTGAGGCATATGAGGACGGCACATTTGCATTTGAGGGAGCAAATGTATCCACACTTGCATCAGGTAAGAAGGCTGTAGGCGACGGATATGCTCTTGCATATACGCAGGAAACCTTGCCGGATGATGGCACACCTGTCACATTAAGCTGCGGCAATAAGCAATATTCCTTCAATATATCGAGATCGGATACAAAGACAGTCTCATACGATGGAGAGACATATTATCTTATAGAGCTTCCGGCCGAAGTGACCAATCCTGAGATAAATGAAGGAGAGACCTTCTATCAGAAGATCAAGGTGACCTGCGAGGGCATTGAGGGCGAATATTATTACAATCCTTATTTTGCAAGGACTGTTACAACCAATAATGAGACACCCGATGCGCCTTCTGTAATATATGTACGTACGGCTCGTCAGCTCAACGCTCTCAGCAAATATTATTCGATATATGCAAATGAGACTGCAGACAGCATATTTGAGCAGGGTCTGGATATAGATTACAGCATATATGATTGGAGCGAATATACCGGAGGAGATAAGATTTCCGCACAGGCTCCTATAAATGCCACGAATGGCTTTACAGCCACATACAACGGCAGCTGCCATACCATAGAGGGACTTTCCATAGAGTCAGAAACTGCAGATACGGGACTTTTCGGTACCGTAGGTACGGGAGGTACTGTAAGAAATGTATTCCTTACAGGCAAAGCAGGCAGAGAGACGATTACAAGATATGTGAATGGAAGCATAGCAGCATCAGGCAGCCGCAACTCCTCTCAGATAGGAGCTCTTGCGGGAGTTAACAAGGGTACGATCACCAATTGCGCCGTCAGCGGATATACCATGACCTATTACGGATACAACTCGAACGTATTGGCTCTCGGTGGTCTTGTGGGTGACAACAGGGGCGTCATAAGCTCCTGCCAGGCAGATGCAGCGTCCGTCACGGTGACGAGCAACAGTGCATATGCGTATGTAGGAGGCTTTGTCGGACGCAACAGCGGTACAGTGACGACAAGCTACTCTGTAGGACAGATAAATATAATCGATGCGCGCAGCAGTACTGTATGGGCTGCGGGCTTTGCAGGCGACAATTCGGGCGGCGCGACAAACCGCTGCTATGCAGCCGTAGCCGTAACAGCATCCGGCACGACTGAGACATACGGCTTTGCACGTATAGGCGGAGCAGTCGTGGATTGCCATTATCTTGACGGCGGCACATATTCATATGCAGGTACCCTGTATGCATACAATACCTCTGCCAATGAATTTGCCAAGGCAGATCAAGCGGCAGGGGAGCCGATCACAGGCAGTGAGCTTCAGAGCTTACAGCTCGGTGGATTCTCAGGTGCCGTCACATCCTACTGCCATGATGAGACAGGAGATGCGGACGATAACTATGTATATCCTGCAACAGTTAAAAAGAACGGCAGCAGAGTTCATTTCGGCAATTGGCCGGTACAGCGCTTTATCGGTACCGTGGGTGTCTTCTATTGGGAATATGAGGATTCGGGCAGCAACAGCGGATATCATTTCAGCTATATAGGCTACAGTGACGACAAGTCCATAGAAGGCAATTCACTGTGCAATGAGCATGATGACGGCGGTGTGGTAACAAAATACGGATACGGATATTTCTATGAGGCAGGAGGTACACAGCCAACCCTCACATCATCGACTACAAGTCTCGGCAACGTAAATACCGAGGCAGGAGCTGCATTGCATGAGCAGATGGGCGCATATACATTTGTCGCTTATCAGACAGGTGAGGGAAACAGCCTGCTGCATATGACGTCATTTGAGGAAAACGGTACGTGGACGCTGAACTATACGGGCACTGACGGGACGAGGGCAACATATACATATAAGATATGTCCGTTCTTTGCTGATGCGATGAGCCTTGAGAGTGTTCGGTTCGCAGGACAGAGTGTTCAGAATATGAACAGCGCAGAGCCCGGTGAGAGCGAAAGAGTATATCAGATCCGCTCTGAGGCACAATTGCAATTTATCAATTGGAACAGCGAAAAGGCGACGGTGACATATTCGATCACAACCAACACTTATGAAGAACAGACATCCGACAGCAGTCGGGGAAATCGCAAATATGTAAGAGACCGCTATCCTTATCTTTTGAGCGGCGATCCGGATGACAGTGAGATGCCGGCACCGACTAAGCAGCTTTACTGGATGCAGAGCCATGATATCGACGCGTATGAAGAGAACGGCGGCAAAGATGTGAACTTCACGCCTATCGGAAGTATGTATGATACGGGATATGATGACAGCGATGCAAAAGCGTATGTTGCCTTCTTCCCATACAGCTTTGACGGTCAGGCGTATAAGATCAAGAATATAGCAATCAGCAGTACCAATCAGGCGATCGGACTGTTCGGCGTCACTGCGGGCGCGCAGCTTCAGAATATCATTATGTATTCCGACCGCGGCAATGAGATAGTAAATGAGGCGAACGGCACAGGTTGGTATACGATGGGTGGTATCGCAGGCTTTGCAGGAAGCAGAAAGGCCACGGCCACAGAAAGTACAGACAGCTTCTTTAAGAACTGTACCGTTTCGGGATATAAGATAATAGATAAGCGCACAACGTCTCCGGGATGGGGCGGCGGCAATATCGGCGGCCTTGCCGGAATGACCAATATGGATATCACCGATTGCAGTGCCGTAAATGATATCGAGATCCGGATCGAATATAATCAACAATATAAGAATCTTCGTGTGGGCGGCATCACGGGAGTATGCCGTGCTACGATCAACTCCTGCTACGCAGGCGGATCTATCGTAAGCTATGATGAAGAGAATGACAGCGGAAATTATAGTACATCATGTATTTGGGTAGGAGGTATCTCAGGCGGTATAGTTGTCCGCAATACGGGAAATTTGCAGAATCTCATAGGTTTTGTAGATCGTTCACTTCTTGTAACCAATTGCTACAGCTATGTAGATCTTCCAGATGCGCCGAAGTCTCTTGGACAGACAGGATATAATCATGTGAGAGCTGCAATGTCCATCGCATCAAACGGAGAGATGCTTTCACCGTTCAACTCAAACGGAGAGAGATGGTTTAATAAGAACGATGTACCTGCACGTACCGCACGTATATACAATTGTTATGCCCTGAAGGACAATGTCACCGGGACGACGGACTATAAGAATTATGCCGATGCAAGCTCATTTGATGGCCTTGATATAAACGCATTAGATAGAAACTCCCGGGGCTACAAGAAGGATCAGGTTCTTGTATATAACGATTCGACGATCTACCTTACTTATGAAGAGATGCAGACTAAGATGCTCGCATCCCTGAACAAGAGCGTGAGCGCCATATATGATTATGTGCTTAATTTCGGTACGAATAATGCAAGCACTAAAACCGAAACTGTTACAGAGACCGGTAAGTTTGCTACTGTCACTACCACAGAGCATGGCGCAGCAATCAACGGTAAATACAGCTTCCCGGGCAATGATGAGGAGCTTGAGGGACTCAATTATCCTTTCCCGACAGTGCTTACGCAGACAGACGTATTTGCAAATACGGTTAATGTACATTATGGTGCATGGCCGAAGTTCGGTATATATTGGGAGAAGTCAAGCACGACCTTTGATATGTATGCAAATCGTAAGGAGACGTCAGGAGAAGAGATGTCATTGCTTACACTCAAGCTGCATATCTACGGCACTGCAAAGGACAAGCTTTCAAAGGATGATATAACATTCTGTGATGATGAGGGCAATATACTTCCGGCAGATGAGATACCGCTTGAGGTATATTCTGTAAGTGATTATACGGAAGATGAGTCAGGCGGATATTATACCGTAGTATTTAAGGCTATCGGTGAGGGTACGGCATTTGTACATGCAAAGCTTGATGACAAAGATGCTCAGACCGTGGTAAATGTCGTAAATGAGATGACTATAAAGACATCGGAGGGTAAGATCTCTCTTAAGTCAGGTGATGAACAGACTGTAGACCTTACATTCTATGTAACGGATGCGGAGGGCGAAGAAAGGCAGATCTTACCGGAATCAAGCAAGCTCACATGGGAAGTTACCATAAAGAACGGCGAGGATGCCGTCATATGCGATGCAGATACGGTAAGCTATAATGCTGCCACAGGCGTACTGAAGGTTACGGTGATAGGCAGACTGCTTGATACTCTTGCATCAGGTGAGGCTCATATATCTGTCAAATGCATATACAGATATGGTACGGCAGCATATGAAAAGCTGGAGCAGTCTGCGGATATTCTTGCGGAAGTGGAAAGTCCGGACTTTGCATATATCAGCCTCGGTGAGGAAGATGCCGGTTACAGATATCTGCATACATATACAGGCAGCAGTGGACAGAGCGATATAGGTCAGCTTTCATCCGCACTTACGGAGCTTTACGGAGATGGTCTATATATCAGAGATAGTTATGTCGGATTTAATGATATAGATATGTCTATCTTCACATTTGAGGCAGACGGCATCACATATACACCGGATGCGGATGGCAAGATATGGAGAAAGACTGAGAGCACAGCCTCCGGTACGGATACGGGTGAAGGTGCGGGTGCAGATCAAGGCACAGGCGATGGTGCAGGCGGTGATACAGATACCGAATGGGAATGTATAGCGCAGATCATCCTTGGAGGAAAGATCACAGATACGGAAAATGATCTCGTATATTACTCTCTTGCCGTAGAAGGATATACTCTCGAGAACGATGCATTGCTGAAGGCAAGCTTGCGTGAGGGTACTGTGATAGAGATTACCATACCGGGTACGCCAAAGGCAGAACCTGAGACACCTGATTCCTCTGAGAGCACAAAGGAGTCAGAAGAGTCGTCTGATGAGAGCAGCGATGAGTCCAAGTCAGGTGAAGAGTCTAAGTCGGGCGAGGGATCTTCCGACGGGACGTCTTCGGAAGGCATAAAGGACCAGGGCGTAGAATCTTATGCTGCAGAGTCTGTATCAGGAGATACGCTTGCAGCAGAGCCGTCCGGTGATGATATATCCGCAGATGATGATTCATCAAATAGCGGCAGTCAGGGCGATAAGAAGGATACGCTGATCTCAGAGGATATAGATATCCCGAGACAGGATCCTGAGGCATCAGGAGCACAGTCTGACGGCGACAGTGCAAAATAGTTAAGCACCGATAGTACTCGGAAAACAAAAGATACAAAGCGGCAGGTGCAAATAGTAGGTGTATGTACCAATCAAAAGATTGTATACAGACGGTACAAGGTACAGGCAATACATGATACAAGCAGTATAAGGTACAGACAGTACAGGATACGGAAAGTACAAGCTAAAGACAGGAAGGGCACAGGAATGCATAGAATAATAAAAAAATTGAAGAATAATTCGGGCGCATCCATGGTAATGGCTCTTCTTTTGATGCTCGTGGGCGTGATGACGAGTGCTGTCATCACGGCAGCCGCCATAAATGCAGCAATATCAGTAAAGGAAGAGCGTGCCGAACAGCAGGCATATCTTACGGTCAGCTCTGCGGCAACTCTCATAAAGGATGATATGGAAGCGGGCGAGTGCGATTATAAAGAGGTACTGACTGAGGTTTATGACTGGGATTATTGGAATTGGGGTTGGTCGTCTACACCATCATCGTCAACTTCAACGATTGGCGCGGGAGATAGCATCTTCAGTAATATTATCAAGGACGGCCTCCAAAAGGTACGGGCAAATTCCGGATATGTATTCAATGAGAAGTATACTATTAATGCTGTGGACAATGCGGATGTGAGCATAGAGGTATTCATAAGCGAGGATACGAATACAGATACGGGTGATGTGAAATATAATATTACCGTAAATTTTGAAGGCGGTGAAGATCATAACAATTGCCGTATGTGTCTTACGGCGCAGGGCGAATCGTCAACAGGTGAGCCAAATACGGGTGAAAGTGGATCCAGATGGGACAGAACTAAGACCGTCACCACCACAACCACCGTATCATGGAAGAATGTCAAGCTGAAAAAGGAGGCAAAGTGAGATGAGAAAGCTTACACATGCAGGCGGAGAGACACTCATAGAGACTCTTGTGGCATTGATAGTGGCGACCCTTGTAATGCTGTTTCTCTCTACCTCCATCATAGCAGCGACGCGTGTCAATAAACAGGTGGAAAAAGCCGATACATCATTTAATTATCCGGCGGAAGATACTGCAGATGCGGATAAAATCACCATAAAGATAATAAACAAAAACAATGAAGAGGTCGGCACTGCCTCTGCATATCAATATACAGATGATACAGGTCATTATAAATATTACAAAGGAGCAGACTGATGACAGGCTTCACTGGATCTGCAAATATCATAAAATACGGATGCACAGACGGCATGGACGCACGGTGTCATGAGACCTTGGCAAAGCCATTGAAAGAAAAGAGAGGCCGCAGGGGTGGCTTCACCATCATTGAGATGCTTTGTGCCATAGTAGTATTGCTGCTTGTAAGCGCATTGATGGTAGTAGGCATAAGGCTCGCGGTAAAGGCATATCACAGAGAGGTAACGCATTCCGAGGCACAGGTGCTGTGCTCAACGATACGGACTGTTGTAAATGACGAGCTCAGATATTCAGGTACGACAAGTACATCTACGAGCGGCGTTATATCATTCTTCAGTGACAATTACGGAAAGAATGTTTCTTTTTCGACAAGTGAGGACGGACAGGTGTACTTGGGCGAAAAAAAGATATTGTCCGAGAAGGCTTACGCGAACGGGATCATGGCATATGTGACTATTACAGCATATGACAGCTCTACGCATATATTTTCCGCGACGGTATTAGTGACGGACACGGATGGGACAACAGAGCTTGCGAGCGAGAGCTTTCAGGTAAAGCAGCTCAACAAGCCTGCATCAGCGGGGTAACCAACGTATCTCAACAATCCTGCATCAGCGGGATAACTAAAGTATCTCAACAATCCTGCACCTGCGGGATGACTAAAGTGTCTCAACAAGCCTGCATCTGCAGGATAACTAAAGTATCTGCAAAGTAACTGTAAATAACAGCTCGAGATCAACTCAGAGGGGATAAATGCACCTTGGAAATGCTTCTTTATTCGGAAGTGAATATATTGTCATTCGTGATCATGATGATCATAGCGATAAGTGCAGCCAGAGTCAACAGCCCGGTCACATACAGGACTTCGCTTTTTATGACGTCTGTATTATGCGCAGCGGCGGCAAATGTATTTGATTTTTTCTGGAATATAGGAATGACATATTATCAGGCCATGCCTGAGGATGCAAGGTGGCTTGTCAATTTCGGATATTTTACTGCATTGGGTGTATCTACTTATTTCTGGTTTCTGTATACAGAGACAGTATTTCGTGGTTTCAGAATGTCTGTAAAGGTATGCGCTCTGGTCTCCATACCGCTCTTTATTCTTGGTGGGCTTATCATCGTATCATATTTTACAGGATGGACATTCTATTTTGATGAGTCTGGAATATATCACAAGGGACCTCTGTTTTATCTGCAGCATATACTTGCATACGGATATATAGTGGCCGCGTCCCTGCTATGCTTTGTGCGTGCATTCGGAAAGGACAATTATGACCGCAAGGGTGAGCTGCTTGGCAGAGCATCTTTTGTATTTTCACCGATAATATGCGCTGTCATACAGCTTGCGTTTCAGAATATTCCGATACTTTCCGTCGGCATCGTGATCTCGTTTTTGCAGGTATTTATACAGACTATGTCCAATATGGTCTCCAAGGATGGCCTTACGCAGATTGCAAACAGAAAAGAGCTGTATAGATATTTATCCTCCGAGATAAGGAACCTGCGTCCCGAAGAAAATCTGTTTTTTATGTTCATGGATATAGACCATTTCAAAAATGTAAATGATGAGTATGGACATGCGGAGGGCGACAGGGCACTCATTGTATTGGCGCGCGTCCTTGATAGTATGAGCGCAGAGACGGGAGGTTTCTGTGCCAGATGCGGCGGAGATGAATTCGCCTTTGCGATCAAAAGCGAAAACGGCGAAGAGGCAATGCAGATAAAGAAAAAGCTGCAGAAGATGGCGGCTAAGAAGAGCAGAGAAGAGGGCCTGAGGCGCGAACTTACCATTACGGTAGGCTGCGTGAGATATGATGAGAGTATGGGCGGCGTGCAAAAGCTTATCGCGGCCGCAGACGAGGCTATGTATAATGAGCGAAGGATTGCCAGAGCTTGAACAACCAAGCCTGAGTGACTGAGTTTGAATGAGAAAATTTGAGCACCGGAACACTATAGCAGAAGTATGAGCATTCGCAGATAAATAACAGAGGAGTAAGGATGGCAGATACATTATATTTTTTTGCAGAGCATTATCTGGTCACAGTGCTTGCGACGATAGCATTTGTGATCTTTATAAGATGCGATGTAACCGACTCGAGAAACAGCATGAGGGGCTTTGTTTGGTCTGCTATATGCATCTCGCTGCTGTGCTTTGCAGAGACTATGGATAATTATTTTGCATCCTTTACGCAGCCGACGGTAATGCGCGTTGCCACATCTGTAATATGCTATGTGGCGCGTCCCGCGATGATCCTTTTTGTCATACTAATGCCTGCAAAGAAATATATGCCGAAGCTTGCAAAGTTTCTTGTGATCCCTCTTATAATAGATTTTCTTATATACGCGACGGCATTTTTCTCACCGATCGCCTTTTCATTCGATGACGGCAATCATTTTAACAGAGGACCGCTTGGATATGCGTCATTTGTTGTATCCGCGATATATCTGGCAATATTGATCTTTTTCTGCTTTCTTCGTGTGCGCAGGGGAGAAATAGTGGACATTATCATATGCTCCACGGCTGTCATAGCATGCGCGGTCGGAGTATTTATGGAGTTTGAGCTGTCGCATTTCGGTATATTGCCGGGGATAGCCATATTCTCGGAAATATTCTATTTTATGTATCAGCTTATGACAAAATACAGCACCGATTACCTTACGGGAGCTTATATAAGAAGTCACATGTATAAGGAGGTAGCATCCAGAAAGGGTGATCGGTATTATATCATCTTTGATGTGAACGGCCTCAAAAAGATCAATGATACAAATGGTCATGATGCAGGAGACAAGGCATTGCTTACATTTGCCGGGGCGGTGTTTAATTCTCTTCCGACTACGGCACTCTTTTACCGTCTGGGCGGCGATGAATTTGCGATCATATACAGGACGGGTGATGAGCAAAAGGTACTCAAGCTGATAAACGATATTAAAAAGCAATGCGGGGATATGCCGTATGGAGTGTCATACGGATATGCATGTTTCTGCGAAAAGGATGATTTTGCTGCATCATGCAAGATTGCTGATGATATGCTTTATGAAAATAAAAGACGCTTTTGGGATGAATATGAGAAAGCAAAGACCCGGGGTTCAGCTTCGGATTGATTTCTTGTTTTTCGTCTCGGAAGTTTTTATTCGGAAGTGGATTGCTCGGGAGTGTTTTACTCGGAAGCGGTTTACTTGGGAGTGTTTTACTCGGAAGCG
>CAZGVB010000013.1:8489-14496 GCA_964528825.1 uncultured Parasporobacterium sp. | reverse complement strand
CTCGGGAGTGTTTTACTCGGAAGCGGTTTACTTGGGAGTGTTTTACTCGGAAGCGGTTTACTTGGGAGTGTTTTACTCGGAAGCGTATCATATGATCACTTCGTTTATGAGATATTCAGATCGTCACTGCTTGGATTCTTACCTTGCTTAGTGTGACTTATACCATTCGATCAGATCTGCCTCTGTCATCGGCTTCGCATAATAATATCCCTGTATGCGGTCTATGCCGCTCTCAAGTACAAAGTCTGCCATTTCGGATGTTTCCACACCCTCTGCCAGTACATTCTGGCCAAGCTTACGAAACAGAGGCACTACATGCTCTCTCATGATACTTCGGTAATTTTCATGCTCGCCCATAAGCAATACTATGCTTCTGTCTATTTTTACCGTCTCAAACGGAATGGTGAGCACGCGTGACAGATTGGAATATGCCACACCGAAATCATCCAGCATAAAGCAATATCCGTCTGCGGCAAGATCATTTATCATATTTATGGCATTGCATCCCGTCTCATCGATATCGCGCTCGGTGATCTCCAGCTTGACCTGCTTGGGCTTTATGTTATATTTTTGCAAAATGACACGAAATCTTACCTTCAGATCGCTCCGCAGGAATTCACGGATAGGCAAGTTGATGGATATCGCATTTAAGTCTTTTATCTTGCCGCTTGCAAGCAGCCTGCATACATTTTCAAGCAAAAATTCCAGCAGCTCGTCCAAAAATCCCGTTTCTTCCGCGATAGGTATAAAATCAGACGGTGAGATAGGCTTGCCGTCCTCATCATTCATGCGCAGCAGTGCCTCAGCGGATTCAAACTTGCCAGAATGGTGATAGTATACCGGTTGATATAGGATCTTGAATCTGCCGTCATCCAATGCCGTATGCATGGATTTGAGAATATATTCGCGCAATTGATGATGGAAGAATATCTCTTCTGTAAAAGGAAGCTTTTCCGTATCCTCTGTCATGGCTATATGCACGGCATTGGTCAGATAGCTGTTGATGTCCTCCTCGGACCATTCCTGTCCGTTGTAACGAAAGTCTATCGCGGAAAACTTCAGCACAGTCTCATATTTGCCAAGCTTGAAACGTCTTTCCATCCGCTTCGTGATCATATCAAGGCGCTCATCGCACAAATTAGTCTCGGCGCCGTCAAATATGAGAGCAAAGCGCTCTTCACTGTAGCGGAAGGCCATGCCCTTGCCGGCGGTAAGCTTTCTGAACATGTCACCAAGCTGAAAAAGAATGGTATTGTATCCGCTTTGACCGTATACGCGCACTATGCGTGAAAGGTAACGTACCTTTACCAAAATAATCTGATAATGACAGCGCTCGTCTGTGCGCTGCATGATCTCTGTCGCGAATGAATGCCTGCTCTCAAGACCTGTCTGAAAATCACGGTCGTCCCGCTCGCCCCTGTAGCTGATAAATATGATGAGATTTACGACGGCGCTTATAGCACCGTTCAGGAGATAATCGGGATATTGCATTTGGTAGATCATGAGCAGCAGCGCTATCGGCGCTGCCACGAAGAGTACCTTTTCCGTGGCAAGTCCTACAGTCTTGCGGTGACAGATATAGCTGACGAGCAGCAATGCCACGTCTATGATCGGCAGGAGATATCCGATAAAGTTCAAAGGTCCGCGGCAATATTCGCCTGCTTCGTCAAAATAGAAAATGACACCGCTGAAGAAGTTGTATACAAGCAGCAGAACGAAAATAAAATATATGACCGTCAGCACTATGCGTGTGCGCAGTATATATATATTGTCATAGATAAATTCAAATAATCTGAGGAACAGATAATAGACCATGACAGTGACCATGAGCCAGCTGACAAGGAAATATGCGGTATTGAGAACAACGGCGAATATGATCGAATGACCGGATATGTTTGAAATAACATTGACCGCGGCAATATTCAGCAATATCGAAATACCGGACAGCGTAAGAGAGCCGATATAAACGAAATATCTTCTTTGAAATTTGCGCACGGATTGGTTGTCATGCATGAATAATGCGATGACAACCAACAATATCAGCGAAAAATATTCACTTGTAAGAGACCAATCTTCCATTTATCCCTCAAGCTTTGAAAGTTCCAAAAGCACGCGCTTGTATTCGCTATCGAGTGACGGAAGAGCGTCCTTAGCACTGATAATGTCACCTGCACGCAGCATTTCCGTTATCTCACTTGATTTTTTATATAGTGAATTTATGCCCAGATTGGCGCACAGGCCTTTGAGTGTATGCGCGGCGCGAAAGGCAGTAGCCGTATCGTCGGAGGCAAGAGCAGACTGCAGCTCGCTGTAGCTTCCGTCAGAAGGAAATTTGGCGAGAAAGCGTTTTACGAGAGCGGCATTGCCCCCGAGCCTGTCTATGATATCATTTGCGCAAGAGTCTACAGATGTGTAAAAGTTTTCAAGATCCTGCATATTTCTCTCCCCCCGAACATCCGACAAGTCTTATCTGAAATGTTCTAAATAAAAGAATGCAATATCGCTTAAGATATTCATTATTTGTATTGCATTTATATTACGGTTAACGGTTATTTGATCTAAGTTATTTTTTATTATTTAAGTCACTCACTACTTAAGAATATTATTTAAGGATTATTATTTGAGTATATTCCTAATATATTATTCATTGTAAAAAGACTAAGTATCTTATAACTTTCATATGATAAACCACCAAATTAATTATGATACCGCGAAGTGATTATGTCAACATCGATAAAACAAAAAAGATAAGAAAAAGGGACTTTTCTGCATAATTATACAAGTGATACGCATAATTATGCAATATTGCAGGTGAAGCTTGGTATTGCAGGTGCGCACTTCGTGGTGGGGCATGCTTGAATAAATGCTTCACAGGGTTATTGCGGAGTAATCGATTGAAACCATTTCATACAGCCGGATTTCGTTGCGGTATGTGCGTGATATGCCGCAAAGACACGCCGCATTTTCTGCGGGGGCATGCTTGAATAAATGCTTCACAGGATTATTACCGAGAGGCCGATCACAACCATCTCGTACAACCGGACCTGAGCATTGCATATATCCCATACTCGCGGTATTGGAGCTTACTATCAAAAACTCGACGATTAATTTGGCAAATATGCCGAAAAGCCAAAATATACAGAAAATATTAATAAAAACAGTTGACACGATAAAGAAATGTTGTATAATTTAGCCATAAAACAAGAGAGATAAACAAAAGACACAGGCGGATCAGTAAATAGATATATGATAATCAGGTAAGCATAGTGATAGCCGGGAAAAGGAGATGAAAGAGACGGCATTTGGGTTAGAAAATGATATATATTGATTGATCGACAGCCTGAAGAGAAGTGATCAAAATAAAGGAGGTTATATAGTGAAGCTACAGATCGATAGTGAAGAGTGAGAGCCCGCTTAGCAGACAAAGCTGAGCGGGCTCTTACTTTTTAACGCATCTTGCGGTTCATGTTCTGACCGACCTTTGATGGCCGGGATTAACCATCAATGCATTATGCGACTTATAGACGTCAAAGTAAAATTTCAGCCTGCATCGCACGCGTGAGTATGCCACAAAGACTGAGGCTGCGCGTAATGCGCAGCCTCAGTGAAAAGGGGAAGAATGAAAATTTTATAAAACCAAATCTTAGGGGGGTACTATCTGGTTTTCTCTTCAGATCAGCTAATTGCTTGTCTCATCTGAATTGTCTGTATTCTACATATTACTTGTGAACGGATTGTGGGAAGAATGTGAATGATAAATGTGTGTTCTGTGACAAAACTGTGACCGAATCCGGATGCATTCCCTTGCCAAAGTAAAATTTCAGTCAGCATTGCATGTGAGAGATATGCTGCAAAAAATGATAGCGAGGCTTTCGCCCAGACGAGCACACTGGCAGTGACTCCGGCACTGGATGAAGCAGCAGGGCGAGGAAAGCAGGAGCCGGAACGAATAAGCCGTGTGCACAGTATTTTCATTGACATTATCTTATCAAATAGTATAATGGCAAGAGTTATCGACAGTTCATTTGTACCTTCCTGTCGTTAAATAAAACCGGGACTTTATTTTTATGCTTTCATATCTGTAGGTGTCTGCAAGACAGGCATACAGGTGTACATAAAAGTTGCCGTCCCGTTTCCCAAACGGGATTTTTTTGTGTAACAAAAGACGGATCTGTATGAAAAGAGGGCAGAGCTATTATGTATTATCTGAAAACCGAAGGAACCTTTGATTCGGCTCACTTTTTGAAGGACTATGACGGAAAATGCAGCAATCTGCACGGCCATTGCTGGAGAGTAGTCGTAAAGGCAGGCTGCAGGGAGCTTGTAAAGGACGGACAGGAAAGAGGCATGGTGATGGATTTTGCGGTATTGAAAAAGCATCTCAGGTCGCTTTGCGATGAATATGATCATTGCCTTATCTATGAATCGGGATCACTTATGGAAGAGACGATCCTCGCTTTTGAGAAAGAACATTTTCGTGTAAAAGAGGTCGACTTCAGGCCGACAGCAGAGAATTTCGCAAGATATTTTTATTACAGACTGAAGGAAGAAAATATAAATGTATGCGAAGTGGCTGTCTATGAGACGGCTGCCAATTGCGCCATATATGAGGAAGAAAAATGAAAGTAGCCGAAAAATTTATCAGCGTCAACGGTGAAGGGACACGCGCCGGAGAGCTAGCCTGCTTTATACGCTTTTGCGGATGCAATCTCAAATGTACATATTGCGATACGTCATGGGCAAACGAGAAGGATTGCCCTTACGTATCAGAGACACCTGAAGAAATATTTGCTTATATCAAAAACAGCGGCATAAGAAATGTGACGCTTACAGGCGGGGAGCCCCTGCTGCAGGAGGAGATGCCGCAGCTGCTTGAGCTGCTATGTGCGGATGATACTCTGAGCGTCGAGATAGAGACAAACGGAGCTGTGGATATAGGCAGGTTTTGCACGGATAAAAGGCCGATATTTACTATGGATTATAAGCTCCCGTCAAGCGGATATGAAAAGAGGATGATCACGGATAATTTCGCTTATCTTGTACGGCGCGATACCGTGAAATTCGTCTCGGGCAGCATAGAGGACCTGCAAAGGGCAAAGGAAGTGATCGAAAAATACGATCTTGCGGGCAAGTGCAATCTGTACCTGAGCCCGGTATTTGGCAGCATAGAGCCGGAAAAAATCGTTGAATATATGATAAAAAACAAGATGAACGGCATAAAATTGCAGATACAGATGCATAAGGTGATATGGGATCCGAACAAAAGGGGAGTATAGATAAAGAAGGTATAATATGATAGATAAAAAGGCGATAGAAGAGCATGTAAAAGGAATATTGGAGGCTCTTGGCGACGACCCGCAAAGAGAAGGTCTTAAAGATACACCCGCAAGAGTCGCGGGAATGTTTGAGGAAGTCTTTGAGGGCATGAATTATACAAATGAAGAGATAGCTGAGATGTTCGGCAAGACATTTGAGGATGCATGCACGGGCGGATCCGACGGACGTGTCGTGGTGATGAAGGATATCGATATGTTTTCATATTGCGAGCATCATATGGCACTTATGTATGATATGAAGGCGACCGTGGCATATATTCCGAAGGGCAGAGTCATCGGTCTGTCCAAGATCGCGCGTATCTGCGATATGGTAGGCAGAAGACTGCAGCTTCAGGAACGCATCGGACAGGATATAGCCGATATCATGACGATGGTGACAGGCTCTGAGGATGTGGCTGTATATATAGAGGCCCGCCACAGCTGTGTGACCGTGCGCGGTATAAAGAACGCGGGTGCCGTGACATATACTGCCGAGCTTAGGGGAAGATTTCTTACGGATGGCGGTCTGTCACAGCTGATATCAAGATAGAGAGACCCACAGGCAAGACATTAGACAAGACATAAGATTAAGATTTTAAATAGATATCTCAGGTAAGATTAAGATTTCAAATAAAATATCTCAAGCAAGATTTAGATCTTAAATGAAATAATCCGGCAGAGAATAATAAGCG
>CAZGVB010000013.1:0-8389 GCA_964528825.1 uncultured Parasporobacterium sp. | reverse complement strand
CGGAAAATAGTAAGCAATAAATAATGAACGAAGAATAATAACAATAAATAACGAACGAAGGATAATAAGCAGAAAAGCAGTAAAGCAGAAACATAATAAGCAGAGGATAATAAATGAAGGCATTGGTATTATCAAGCGGGGGAGTGGATTCCACGACGGCGATTGCTATCGCAGCAGACAAGTGGGGACGTGAAAATACGATCTCTCTCTCCATAGCATACGGACAAAAGCATGATAAAGAAATAAAAGCAGCCGCGGCAGTCGCCGAATATTACGGTATTGAACATCTGTATCTTGATATGAGCGAGATTTTCAGGTACAGTAATTGTGCGTTATTGAAGCATTCAGATGAAGATATTCCAAAGGGAAGCTACGCAAGTCAGCTGGAAAAGAGTGCGGATGGATCACCTGTTGATACATATGTGCCGTACAGAAATGGATTGTTTCTCTCTACGGCCGCGAGCATAGCTCTCAGCAAGGGATGCGGCGTGATATATTACGGCGCACATGCCGATGATGCCGCAGGGTCTGCATATCCTGACTGTTCGCCTGCATTTAATGAGGCTATAGGCAGAGCGATCTGGGAAGGATCGGGCCATGCGCTCAAGGTAGAGGCACCGTTTATCGATAAGACAAAAGCGGAGGTCGTGAGCATAGGATTACGCCTCGGTGCACCATATGAGCTCACATGGTCTTGCTATGAGGGCAAGGATAAGCCTTGCGGGAAGTGCGGTACCTGCATAGACAGGGCTGCGGCATTTGCGGCAAACGGAATAAAGGACCCGGCATTATGACAAACGGAATAAAGGATACGGCATTATAAATATTGAGTGAGGATATAAGGCAAAATGAGAGAAAAAGAAGGACTTACACAGCTCGGCAGCAAGCTGACGGCATATAAAAAGGATTACGCACCCGAGGTGCTGGAGAGCTTTTCAAATAAGCACCCCGATAATGATTATTTTGTCAAATTTAATTGCCCGGAATTCACATCTCTCTGTCCTATAACAGGACAGCCGGATTTTGCGACGATTACGATATCATATATTCCCGACAAGAAGCTCGTGGAGAGCAAGTCACTCAAATTATATCTTTTTTCGTTCAGAGACCATGGAGATTTTCATGAGGATGTGGTAAATATCATCATGAAGGATCTGATAAAGCTGCTTGAGCCGAAATATATAGAGGTTCTGGGAAGATTCCTGCCGAGAGGAGGTCTGTCTATAGATCCGTATTGCAATTACGGCAAAGAGGACACTCGCTATGCGGAAATGGCATGGAAGAGACTTGCAGAGCATGATATGTATCCGGAAAAGGTAGATAACAGATAAACAGCCATATACAGGAGAGATATGTCATTAATTATTACTTCGCTTGCGGGATTTGCGGTCGTGATAGGAGCATTGATCGTAAAGCTCACAAGATCAACAGAAAAGGTCAGTCATTTCAGCCTTGCGATGGCACTCGGAGCAATGCTGGGGCTTCTTATATTCGATCTGGGACCGGAGGTCGCAGAGTGCGGACAAAATGACGGGTGGCTGTTTACGATCATAATAATCCTGGTAGGCACAGGCCTGCTGGCCTTACTGGACAGGTTTATACCCGAGCATGAGGATACGAACCAAAATCATGATCTTGGAAATGCCGCGCATATAGGAGTGATATCATCTCTTGCGATCATAGTGCATAATATAGTTGAAGGAATGACTGTATATAATCTGCTTGAGGCAGATCTGCACAGCGGTATATTTTTTGCGATAGGCATCGTACTTCATAATATTCCGATGGGCATGATGCTCTTTTCAACTATGGGGCATCAGAACAGAAGGGAAAAATATACAGTCTTCGGATCTGTCGTGATATCTACATTTGTAGGCGGTCTCATCATGTATCTTGTAAGCGATCATATGAGCGAATTTATGACAAGCTCGCTGATAGCATTGGCCGGCGGCATGATACTTTATATAGTGATATTTGAGCTGATCCCGCATGTGATAAAGACAAGATCACACCTTATCAGTATCATAGGCTTTGCGGTAGGCTTCGCGGTGGTTTTGGCGGCATCGTTTGTAAGCTAGAGCGTAAAACCCACAGCCTTTAGGGGATGGGTAATTCAAAGGAGAATGATATGAATACACTCTATTATATTTTTTTGGTCCTTGCGTCACTTTGCGCGGCAGTATTTACATTACGCAGAGGATTTCGTACTGATATCATCTCGCTTCTTTTGAAGACGGCCGCGAGTCTCCTCTTTATAGTGCTTGCGAGCATAGGCTGCTATATAGGGCTTACGAGCGTGGACGGGTATGACAGCGCCTCAGTATTTATCATAACAGGGCTCGTGTTTGGGCTTTGCGGAGATGTAATGCTCGACCTTAAATATGTCCACAAAAGATATGAGGACATATATACATTCGCCGGATTTGGATCATTCATATTCGGACATATATTTTATATTATATTCATGATGAAGCATGGTGGATTTATGACGGTGGGCTTCATCATAAGCCTCGTGATAGGCATAGCGGCGGGAGTGCTGATCTTCATGACCGAGGAGATAATGAGAGTGACCTATGGCAGGTTCAAGATCATTTCATCGTGCTATGCGGCATTGCTGATATTCGTGACTGCCTATTCAGCCTTTATGCTGAAGGCCTGCAGCGGTAATAAAGGCTCTGTTATGATGTTCATAGGGCTGGTCCTTTTCCTTATATCGGACCTTATATTGTCACAGATATATTTCGCCGAGGACAAGAACATCCCGCTCTATAAAATAGCGAATCATGCATTTTATTACGCGGGGCAGATACTCATAGCCGCGAGCCTGATGTTTAATGCGATATGATCCGTTCCTGTCGGAAAAGTATTTCATATTAAGGTTCCGCCCACTTATATCTGAGCTTGTAATTTGAAAAAAAACTGTAATCCAGGAATTTCTCTTTTTGCAATCTTCCGATTACGATATAAGGCATAACATTTTGTTCGTTTGCAAAATGTTTTATAGCTTCAATCCCAAAGTCATCATTGCTTACAAATTGCTTATATGCCTCGGGATCAAGCAATTTGTTGCCGGCAAACAGATCAGCCGCCGCCTCTTTTTGCTCATCGCTGCCACCGTCTATAAATTTTGCTGCTTTACCGACATCTCCATTGACTAAATGGCCGATCTCATGGAATAAGGAAAACCAGAAAATATCTGCATAAGCTCCACGGATCGTCAAAACCATCTGATAGGATCCGTCCCTTTTTGAGGCAATATATCCTTGAACGGGAGCTCCTTTGAAATTTTTCACTATAGAAAGATCAATCCCGTAATGAAGCATTATTTTTCTCAAAACATTTTGAAGATCCGCGTCTTGATCAAGCATTACCGATTTGATCTCTGAAATTAATTGATCCACATTTTCTTTTTCAAAACGTGTCTCAACACTTCTGCTATCTGCCGAAATCTGGCACATACGAACCCATGCACCTAAAACATATGGATCTACCGCAAGGCTTGACATTCTAAATTCCCCTGCAGGTATAATATCCTTCAAATTGGCGATATTGCTTATTTGAAAGAATCTTCTCAATGAGAGTATCGAAGCATCCTTTTTTTCACAGGCAGGAAGGTTTCCTATTTCTCTTAAATATTTAACAACGTCTTTCAGATTGTCTCTGGCTATGCGTTCTTCGTCAGTAATTGTCAGATCTTCATCGGCTTCAAGAAGCTCGGCATCATAATTGGCTTGAAGATTCAGCCAGAATGATTTGGAAACCCCCAACGCATATTCCAGTGCGAATGCAAATTTTGCCGATATTCCTTTTTTGCCGGATATCACATTGCTTACATAAGCAGGAGTCACTCCGGTGCTCAGCGCAAGCTCAGCTTGGGAAATCCCGCGTTCCTCCAAAACATCTGCGATTGTTTCACCCGGAGGGATGATCAGATCATGTGATATACCTATTTTCCTTGCTGCCATGGTAATCGATCACTCCTTCTACCTCTATTTCCGTACATATCATCACGGTATCCTGGGTTGCATTTGGTTCTATTATCAAACGCGCATTTGCCGAAACATGCAGTGAATATCGTATGTTTACATATCCGTTGAGACGCTCCGGTTTGCCAAGTCCCAGTGCAAGAAAATCACCGAAACATTCCGCTGCTGCAAGCCTATCCATATGCTTTTTATATTTCTAACCCATTCAAAGGGAAGATGCTTTTTCATTATACGATAATCTGTGAAGCATTTTTCCACATTGCTGTTGGCATAGGTTATTTTCAAAATGCAGCGGCCTCCTTATGGATTAACCGTTTGGTTAATTTATATTATCATGATTTACCCGCCTTGTCAATTAACTCATAATGACAGACATTGCGTGGTTTACTGTCGGGTGGTCGCCTGCAAATCTTTCATCCAGACATTTTTTAGTACTGTGCGTGTGAGATATGCTGCAATTTTACTTTGACATCATGTGGTTACTGATCAATATGGTAATATCTTGCAGGTATTGCGGTGAAAATGTAAAAGGAAATATCGAACTTATTCGTAAATTAAAAGGAAATCTGCAATATGATCAAGTGATATTAAAAGAATAAACAGACCGATTCACGGTTAGACTGATATTGACGGTGATCATGATCATGAACACGACAAGCTCCTGAGGGGACTCGAACCCCTGACCCCTTCATTACGAGTGAAGTGCTCTACCAACTGAGCTACAGAAGCGTGCCATAGAAAGATAACATAAATCATTTCAGATTTCAACACAGACTTTTCGTGATACAATATAAAAAGCGAGGCATACAGCAGGATTTTAGCCCGCACCATGCGTGCCGGCTATGCCTCAATCCGGCTGTATGAAAACGGTGCGGGCGATTGCCCTGCAGCGCAAGATGGGAACAATACGACATTTAATGAAATGCTTATATAATGAAATGCTTACATATTAAGGCAGGATAAATTCATGAAACAATTCGAAATAGAAAATATAAAAAAGGTTACGAGCGAGCTTTTTGCAGGCAGCGGCTTTGATGAATTTCAGGTTGTCGAATTGTCGATAGATTCGCTTTTTTCGATGCATATCGACGGTCATATAAATAAGGAATTTCTGACTGAAGAGGAACTTGAGAAGAGTACGGACACCGCAGTCAGGTGGAAGACAGTCAAGCATCTTTGTTACGAAATGCTCAAAGGCACACGATTGCCTCTTAAATTCGATATCGTACTGATGATGACTAAGAGTGCCGAGGAGAAGCTTGCGCAGGCTGCCGGGATAGGCGATGAGGCAAATAATATAAACGGTCTGTTCCTGAACTTTATGTTCAAGGATAAGAAGCTCAGATGCACGAGCGGAGTCTCTTTGAATAAATTTACATTAGACAGATCGATCGAAAAAGCATGGGATGCCATGGCGGCGAGTATCATAAGCCGTATAGACGGATGAGAGAAGTCTGCTGAGACCTGTCGTGTCGGATGGGCAGCATATTTCCCACGTTAAGGTGGCTTGCAAATGCCCATTTGGACGGCAGAAGCTCACCGCCCTTGATCTTTCCGACAGTAAGTTTGTTAGCACTCGATAAAAAAGAGTGCTAATTTTTTATTGACTTTTTTCCCGTACAAGAATAAAATGAAACCATGAAAATTCAGCCTAGTCATGCAGACAGGCTTTTTAAAGTAAAGGACGGCGATATAAAAATGAGTACGGAAAAAGGCAGTTTATCGATCAACAGTGAAAATATATTCCCGATAATCAAAAAATGGCTTTATTCAGATCAGGATATCTTCATCAGAGAGATCATATCGAATGGTTGTGACGCAATAACAAAGCTGCGTAAGCTTGAGGTCATGGGTGAGTATACCTTCCCGGAGGATGTGGATTTCTCTATCCAGGTCGTTGCCAATCCTACAAAGAAGACTCTTACATTCATAGATAACGGTATAGGAATGACAGCAGATGAGGTCAAGGAATATATCAACCAGATAGCATTCTCGGGAGCTACGGATTTCCTCAATAAGTATAAAGACAAGGCAAATGAGGATCAGATCATAGGACATTTCGGACTTGGCTTCTACTCGGCATTTATGGTAGCAGACAGAGTAACCATCGATACACTTTCCTACAAGGAGGGCGCGCAGGCCGTACATTGGGAGTGTGACGGCGGTACTGAGTTCGAGATGGGAGCATCCGATAAGGAGTCTGTGGGCACGGAGATCACTCTCTACCTGAATGAGGATTGTTACGAATATTCAAATGAATATCGTGTAAAAGAGGTCATAAATAAATATTGTTCATTTATGCCCGAGAAGATTTATTTCGTAAATACGGATGCATTGCTGAAAAAAGAAGATGAGAACAAGAGCACGGACGGAGGCGATGCAGAGGCCAAGGCACCGGAAGAGCCGAAGCCTTTGAATGATACGTCACCGCTTTGGAACAAGCATCCGAATGAATGTACGGAGGAAGAATATAAGGAATTCTACCGCAAGGTATTTAATGATTACAGGGATCCTCTGTTCTGGATCCATTTGAATATGGATTATCCTTTTAATCTCAAGGGTATATTGTATTTTCCGAAGCTCAATAACAAATACGATACCATCGAGGGCAAGATAAAGCTGTACAACAATCAGGTATTCATTGCGGATAATATCAAAGAGGTCATACCGGACTTTTTGATGCTGCTTAAAGGTGTTATAGATTGTCCCGATCTGCCGCTCAATGTTTCAAGGAGCGCATTGCAAAATGACGGCTTTGTAAATAAGATATCAGATTATATCACAAAGAAGGTAGCCGATAAGCTCTCAGGCATGTTCAAGACTGAGAAGGAAGAATATGAGAAGTACTGGGATGATATCAGTCCGTTCATAAAATACGGCTGCGTGCGTGATGAAAAATTCGCCGAAAAGATGGATGAATATGTGCTTTACAAGAATATCGACGATAAGTATCTGACTCTTGACGAGGCACTCGAGGAAAATAAGGAAAAGCACGAGAATACCATATTCTATGTAAGCGGAAGAAACAGTCAGGGCCAGTATATAAATATGTTCAGAAAGGCTAAGCTGGATGCGGTCTATATGGAAATGGTCATCGATACGGCATACATACAGCATGTCGAGGGCAAGCATGAGGGACTGCATTTTATGAGAGTAGATGCCGATCTCGACAAGGTATTTACCAAGAAGACCTCCAAGGCAGATCAGGCAGAGCTCGATAAGCAGGCCGAGGACATACAGGCAAAGCTTCGCACATCCACCGGCTGCGATGAATTAAATGTAAAGATCAATAACCTTAAGAACAAGCAGATATCATCGCTGTTTACGGTATCCGAGGAGTCAAAGCGTATGGAGGAATTCATGCGTCAGATGGGTATGGACAGCAAGGATCGTTCAAATGAGACAGGTACACTCGTCTTAAATGCGAACAATGATCTCGTAAAATATGTACTTGCAGATCCGGACGGTGAGAATACGCAGATGATGCTGGATCAGCTGTACGATCTTGCGAAGATAGCGGATTCGCCTCTTTCAAGTGAAGAAATGACAAGGTTTATTGAAAGAAGCAACAAGATAATGTTATTATTAGCAGGCGGCTCAAAAGAACCGTCGGATACAAGTGCCGAGTGATCGGTATAGATAAAGGTGAATGAAATGGAAGAAAATAACAATACTCAAAGTGAATGCAGCCCTGAAAAGTGCTCCGGATGCTCGAGCGCGGGCAGCTGTCCCAGTGCGCAGCTGAAGCCGGAGGACCTTATCGAGCCCATGAATGCTCAAAGCAATATAAAGCATGTGGTAGGCATAGTGAGCGGCAAGGGTGGTGTAGGAAAGTCATTTGTGACAGGTGCCCTTGCGGTAATGCTGAGCAAAAAAGGCTATAAGGTAGGCATATTGGATGCCGATATCACGGGACCGTCTATACAGAAGATGTTCGGTCTTAAGAATGAAGTATCCGGCAATGCGGACGGCATACTTCCCGGCATATCAAAGGGCGGCATAAAGATAATGAGCATCAATATGCTGCTTGATGACGAGACCACACCGGTGCTTTGGAGAGGACCTGTCATATCAGGTGTCGTAAAGCAGTTCTGGAAGGACGTCGTATGGGGTGATATAGATTATCTTCTGGTAGATATGCCTCCAGGAACGGGCGACGTGCCGATGACAGTATTTCAGTCGCTTCCGATAGACGGAATAATCATTGTCACATCTCCGCAGAGCCTTGTGAATATGATCGTCAAAAAGGCTTATAATATGGCGGGCACTATGAGGATAAGAGTGCTTGGCGTCATTGAAAACTACAGCTATTTTGAGTGCCCGGACTGCGGCCGCAAGGTGGAAATATTCGGAAAGAGCAATATAGACAGCACGGCGGACGAAATGGGGCTTAAGGTACTCGG
>CAZGVB010000012.1:0-42123 GCA_964528825.1 uncultured Parasporobacterium sp. | reverse complement strand
TATTACCATGCCGCAGCCATCTATCAAATATATTTATAAAATGCTATAATCACCAGGAAAAGCAAAGGAGGTTTTTCCATGGATTATGATAAGCGGCTTATTGCGGGGAAACTGAGAAGATGGGAAAAGTATATGGAAAGCTACAAGCTGCCCGTATGGGAGGATATCCCCAATATCGGTCTTTATATGAATCAGGTAATATCTATGATCAAGGAATATCTTGATTATATGCCGCCGGAGCTTAAGGGTGAGGAGTTCATCACCTCGGCTACGGTCAACAATTATGTGCGCAAAAGGATCATGCCTGAGCCAAAGGATCGAAAATACTACCGCATTCATATCGTTTATCTCATAATGATCTGTTCGCTCAAGCAGAGCCTCAGTATCCCATTGATACAGACGATCATCCCTCTCGGCCTGTCCGAGCACGAGCTGAAGGATATATATAATGTATACGTAAAGCAGCACCAGCTGGGCATAATGTATTTCATCAAGCAGGTGCGCATGGCCGCGGGAGGCATATTGGATCATGAAGACAAGTCCGCCCTCTCAACAGACCGCACAAGCGATCTGATTCTTACTATGACTGTTGTCGGTGGGCTTACGAAGCTGCTTGCCGAAAAGCTGCTCATGCTCGAGGGCAAGACATTGGAAAACGGCGGAAGCATAGAGATAGAGGAGAGAAAATAAGAGCTTTCAATATATTTTTATCTTCTTAAGAGCAGCCTCTTTATCTTCCTAAATAAAGAATCACAGACCTCTCTTGTAAAGGACTCCTTTGTAATATAAAGGAGTCCTATATATATGCTGAAAAATAATATTGCGGAAATGAGCAGCGTCATGAAGCTGCCGAGATCCAGCAGCTTGACCCATATACACGATGCACAGCCTGCCGCAAGTGCGGCAAGTATGCGTATGTAGCTCACGCAGGCGAGTGCCTTATTCACATCTCTTCTAAGCGCCGCATATTGCCACAAAAGCACGACAGCCTCGGCCGCAAGAGTGCCGAGCGCTGCTCCGGCTGCGCCGAGCTTTGGGATAAATAATGCATTGAGTATAAGATCTACTACTGCCCCCGCTATCTCAGAAAATAATACAACCTTTTCCCTGCCGAGCGGTACCAGCATCTGGATGCCCAATATATTGGACAGGCCTATAAAGATCAGCGTCGGCATGATGATGCGCATAGGGCCTACCGCGGGTATATATGCATCGCCCGACAGCAGGATAATGCCTTCATTTGCAAACAGCACAAAATATACCGTAAGAGGGAGCGCCGCGATCATGACAAAATTTATGGCTTTTTTGGTGATCCTGCGGAATTCGTCAGGCATATCATTTTCTATATAATATGACGCTCTCGGCAGCAGCACGGAGCCCAGCGACGTCACGATGCTTACGAGTATCGTCTTGACCTTTACCGCCGCATCATAATATCCGACATCTGCCTGCGTCTTCATAAATCCCAGCATGACAGTATCCAGATTGGTATATACGGTAGTAGCGCATGCCATCGCGAAGAAAACGAAGACAGGCTTCAGATGCCTCTTCAGGTTAAGACCACCAACGGGTTTTAAGGATATATATCTGTGAACATTTATGAAATTTAGTATATTGGAGGCGGATGCCGCAAATATGGAAAGAGCACCATAGATAAGCCCGTCATCCTTGCTGCGTACGAGCAGCAGCATGGCAATGACCGCGATGCCCTTAAATATGACACTCCTGATCGTTATATATGTATATTGCTCAAGTGCCTTGTAGAGCCATTCCATGCCTATGGCATTCAAAAGAATGCTCGCACTTACAACGATCAAAAGTGTCTTTGATTCATTAAGCCTCGGGACCGCGACGATACCTATCGCAAGCAGGCCGTATGAGACAACGGACATTATGAGATTTATAAGGAGCAGCTCATGAGCTACCCTTGTCAGATCCCCTTTATTGTCTCTTACTCTTGCACAGGCGCGGATGCCGTATGTAGGTATGCCGAGATTGGCAAACATGGAGAAATAGGTGATCACCGATATTGCAAAGGTCACCTCTCCTTTGCCTGCAGGCTGTAATACCCTCGAAATATAAGGGAATGTGATAAGAGGGAATATAAATGAAGACATCTGCAGGATGGCATTCATTATAAAATTGATCTTAATGGATTTTTGCTTCATAGCCCCGTTTGTCACATTCCTTTACGGATATTTATTTCATGCTCTTCTTAAATTCTTTTGATTCCCTGCTCACACCCTTTAAGACAGATCTTGCGCTGTCAAGTTTTTCACTTAGTGCGTCTATTTTTTCATTCAGGGCCGATATTTCTTCCTTAAGTGCAGCATTCTTGCGGTCTTTAAGAAGCTCAAATCTTTTAGAATTGCGCTCGCTCTTAAGCCCCTTCATCTCGGCCTCTAAGCGCTCCACATCACTCTCTGCACTCTCCATACGATTTCCTATATCACCGGATTTTTCAAGCCTTGAAGGAAGGTTGTTGAATTCATCAGCCAGCTCGTCTCCTGTCTGTCTGAGAGCCTTCTGCTGATCTGCTGTCGCTGTCACATATTTATATACAGGCACACGGTTGCCCTTTTTATCCGTTGTATATCCTGCAAAATATTTAAGCTTTGCCCTAAGAGCATTGTTTATATATTCGATATCTCTGTTTATAAGACTTTCCTTTGCCGCCTCGCCGGAGAGCAGACGGATTATATTCAGTACAAGATCGGCAACATTTTTAGCCCTTGAAAATTGCGATATGCAGTCACCGAGCTCCATCGAGGCCGGCTGCACAGTCTTCCCTGCTGTAAGCCAATAGTCCGCAAGTGCTATGCTCTGCTGCTCTATATTCTTAAGTACGTTGTCTCTCGGCATGGTATTTATGCTGTAGATTACAGATCTTGCTTTATTTACCGCCTGAACATATTCATTTGTCCTCATAGTGAGTGAATCAGAATCATACGCGGCGCAGATACCCTTCATATAAATAGCGATCGCATTGTCGGCATTGACCTCAAGGACCTTCGTATAATATACATAGGCCTCGCCGTGATTGCCTGCTTCAAATGCACTGTTCGCAAGCTTAAGGAAATTCTCCTCCTGTCCGGAGGTATCAAGCTTTACCGTGCCCGTATGCTTTACCTCGATCGTATCATGCAGCATAACCTTTGTTCCGCAATATTGACAAAAGCCGAAATCTCTCGAATCGTCGATCTGCAGATTTGCGTTGCATTGCGGACAAACAAGTGCCTTGAGTGCCATAACCTTCTCCTCCTTTGAGCTGTACGTTAAGTCTATTATGTTTGCTGCCTTGAAAGCCCTTATACTCCCGAAAATAACAGATATTCTTTCAAAGTCTGATGCTCAGCTTTTCGCATATAGGCTCAGAAGATCCCGGAAATATATTTTTTCCATGCGTTCTTACAGATATCGCTCTTTTTCTATGTCCTATATGCAAGATATCATTTTCGTGGTTTAAGAGCATATTCCCTGTGCACAGCAAAAATGTATTGAAATGAATATAAAGTATCGAATCCTGTATCAGACAAAAAACAGCCATAAGCGCCAACATGACAGAAAGATAACCCTGCCTGTCATATGTGATGCTGCGAAATGATATAGCTGTCATCACGAGCAGCATGACGATAAAAAATACTATGCCGTTTTTTGTATACCACTGGATATATACATTATCTATATAAAAATATCCGTTCTTTTCAATATCCTTGCTCTTCTTTCCTTCAGCGGTCAGACCGTTGCCGTTGTCATTTATCTCCTGACCGAAAATCGAGAAGCCGTATTCCTCCATGGCCTCATGCTGAAGCTCAAGCCTTGCGCTGAGCACATCGTTTATCCTCGCCTGCCATGCGATATTTTCATTATATTTTATAGAGATCATAAGGCTGGCTGCGGCAAGGATCAGATAGGAAAGCGCCGCTATTCTCTTCAATATATTCTTTTTAACGAGAAAATACGGCCAAAACTTCATGAATATCGCAAAAAGTATCACGAAGAAGGACAGGATCATGGCAAGCCTGGAATTGGTAAGCTTGAAAATAATAAGGGCAGCAGCCGCAAAAAGTATGAGCTCAGCCCATTTGATCATTTCCCTGCGGACATATACAGCAAGCATTATGATATTCATCAATACGGTAGACGGATATAATGCATATAAGAAGCCGAGATAATGACGCACCCTTCCTCCGGCCGTATCCACATAGTCCTTTATTATGCCTATCTGGCTCGACAATACCACCACGGCAAAGGCCGCCGCCAATATGCATGCCGAAAATGCCGCAGTCCTTTTAAACGGGATATCTCTGGAACAAAATATAAATATGACCGTGGATGCAAGGACAAGATAGATCGTTGCCTTTACAAATATCGCGAGAGCTATATAGCAAAAGCATACCAACAGACCTGCGATCATAGGTCTTGTACCGCGTCCGCATACGATCTCTCCAAAGACGGCTATACAAACGCACAGCCCCAAGATGGCTTTGAAGGTACCGCCCATGATATATTGATAAAAGAAAGTCGTCCTGCATAATACCAGCAGAACGAATATCCCGTATCCTAAAAAAAAGAAGACCTGCTTAGGCTCTGTTCTGTATTTACCCATATATATTATTCTTCAAACATTTGCATGGCATCCTTTGCATCAATGAGAGCTCTTGCCATATAGAAGTCATCAGGTGTCGTGATCTTGATATTATCATCATTTCCATCTATCAAATGAAGCGTATAGCCTTCATTTGCCATCAATGTGCATGAATCTATCCAATCGGTCTCTCCTCTTGCAATGCTTTTCCTTTGAGCGTCCAAAATGTCCTTCAGATAAAAGCTTTGCGGTGCCTTAGCGACTCTGGAGCTTTTTCTTGAAGGTACATTTTTTATCATATTTGTATCTTCATCTACGAGCAATATCGTTTCCTTGACAGTACCGCATGTTATGGCGGAGCCGAATTTTTTCGTATTCTCTATATTGGCTGTAATGACATCCCTATCTATTAACGGCCGCACGCCATCATGGATAAGTACTATCGCATCGTCTCCGTCCGCTATCTTTTCGGCCTCGCATAACCCGTTATATATCGACAGCTGCCCTGTCTTGCCGCCGGGCACAACAGAGCATACCTTTGTTATCTGATATTGACTTATAAGATCCTTTAAATGATCGATCCATCCGTCAACACAGGCTACAACTATGGCATCGATCTGCGGGTGATGTTCAAAATGCTCGATCGTTCGTATTATTACCGGCTTATTATAGAGTGCCAAAAACTGCTTTGGCTTTTCTTTGCTTTTCATCCTCACGCCGATGCCGCCTGCAAAGATAACCGCTATGTTCATATCCTAATTCCCTTTTTGCGTCTAAAAGCTCGATTCGTATTTCCTGCCGAAAAATTTCGCGCCTAAAAATGATCTTGCTTTTCTTTTCCAGTCTATCTTTTCCATGCTGATGCATTTCAGCTCTTTTATATGTTTTACCGTTCCCGCCTTAAGCTGATGAGCTAACCATACATTGAACAGAGCTTCGGATATCCTTCCGTAGAATCTGCTCTGAAAGGGCGAAAGTCCCGTGGAATTTTCAACCTTGCCCGCGTCTACCTGACTCTTAAGCTCGAACAATATGCCGAACAGCCACGTGCAATAATCATTCAGCATATCTCTGCTCATGACAGCCATATTGAACATATATCCCCATGTCCTTTTTATGACCTTGTCATAATCGGACAGATAATCGGGATATAATTTCTCTATTATCTCTCTTGTCTTGTCCAATTGAGACGCATAGTGAGTATGCGCATAATGAGAATATATCGTCTCGATATAATAGTGCCTCTTTGCAGGCACGATCATATCATATTTTGAGAATATCTTCTCTGCCTCCTCACCTGTAAGAATATTATCAAACGGCTCCGTTCCCTTTTTCTTATATGAAAAATACCTTCTGTAATGAACAAGCCCTATATGATCCGCATCAAGATTCTTCCACGCCCAATACAGGCCCGTGAGCTCGCAAAAGCCTGCATTAAGGTCGGATATATTGTCTCCCGTATTGTCCTTTATATAACCGAGATCGAGAGGCTTACCGTCCTTATCATATTTGCCCTCGGCACCGACGTGAAGCGGGATATATATATCATCCTCCGGCATACGGTATTTTTTATGAGTTGCAATTACTATCTTTATATTCATGTTCAATCATTCATTGCGCGGCTATTATCCGAGCATTCTAATATATCTGTTCCCTATTTTCAAGGCACACAGCTGCTGTTGGGTGATCACGTCACTGTGGGATGATCGCCTACACATCTTTCATCCAGACAGTTTTCAGTACTGCGCGTGTGCTGAGGCAGCAAAAAACGAGCCGCATTTTCTGCTCTTACTTTTTTAACCGGAATTTTACTTTAAGCCTGTCCAATATCTGTATATAAACGTCACCATCTGCTGACGCTGGATATTGCTTTCCCTGTCAAATATATATGTGCCGTCTGTTTGTTCTACTCCTAAGGTTATTCCCTTATTCTTTGCCCAGGCTATGGCCTTATAGGTATCTCTTGATCTGTCGATCACACCTTCAACATCCGTAAATCCGGTAGAAGATGCTGAAGATATTCCCGGCTTTCCGGCCATACGGTAAAGCATGATGATAGTGGATGCCCTTGATATCGAATCATCCGGCCTGTATGTCCGGGTGCCGTCCTTTTCGGTATATCCTACGGTAATGCCGGCGCCTGCAGCCCAATATACAGCCTCCTTGATGCCTTCGGATTTCCCTGCTATATCCGTAAATGAGGAAATAGATTTTCCTTTTTGTACAGCCTGTGCCGCTGCCTGCGGATCTATGAGCCCGGCAAGTCTATAGAGCATGATGGCCATCTGCGCCCTGGTCGTCTCACCCTTTGTATTAAAGAATATCGTGCCGCTCTCATCCTTTGCGCCCTTTACTATGCCATTATCCGCAGCCCAATAGATCCTCGTATAATTGCCCTGCGTGATGGTGCCGTCATTTACAAGTGCCTCTATCACATCATAGAATCTCGTCTGTATAGTGCAGCTCGCGCTGCATTTGCCGCCATTTGCCGATGCTGTGATCACGGCTCTGCCATAGCCTACCGCGCTCACTTTTCCATTTGCATCTACCTTTGCAACGCTCTCATCACTGCTTGACCATGTGATATCGCCTGATACGCCTGTTGGTGTGAGAGATGTATTTAGCTGCAGGCTGTCCCCTGTTGCAAGCTCTGCGCTGCTTTTATCCAGTGATATGCCCGTAATGCTGCGTTTACTGTAGTCTTCAATATATACCTTCACCTTCGCCGATGAATGTATGCTTATATTATAAGTCCTCGTATATCCTGTCTGAGAGAGTACCGTAAGCTTTGCGGCCCCTGCCGCTGCATCCGTCACAGACAGCTCCGTATCACCTATATATGAGGCTCCCTTCGGCAGAACATAATAAATATATATATCCTCATCCGTATAAAGATCATATGAAAAGCTGTCGGGATCAAAGGCTGAGCTCACCTGACTGCCGTTTGTCGTAAGATCGAGTATATAATAATTGTTTAAAAGGCTGTCGTTTTCGACCGGTTTTTCTGCCGCCTCCGCAGGCATATTATTATATACGGGTATATGAAATACCAATGCGGCATCCTTCATATCATCGTTATTCTTTGTGTCTTTGTAATAAAATATCTCGCCAAGTCCTGATATTGATTTCAGATACGGATCCGGCGCATGTGTCGCATATTGATGCCACAGGCTGTCCATATTTACGACGTTGTAATCCATATAATAATATGTATATTGACCCTCGTCATAATATTCGCTCTTCAGCTTTTCGGCGCCGCCCTCTATTGCCTTATATACGCTTGTCCAACCGAGCTCCTTTGCTTTTGTAAGTCCGCTCTGCACGATCTCATCATATGTTCCGTCTGTAGCACCCCAATTAAAGAAATTATAATATCCCTTGAGCGTGCCATCCGCACCTTCATATGTACCGGATACAAGCTCAGTAACGGTCTTTCCCTGCTCCTGCAATATCGTGCCTGCTATGACATAAGGGCTGACTCCCGTAGCCTGCGCCGCCTTCATGATGGCCGCCGCGTAGTCTCCCCCACAGGCGGCATCATCCGCATCCTCTTCCTCGCTCTTTGACGTATAACCGGATTCCATGAAGGAGCCCTTTAGTATGGATCTTACAGTATCTATGGTCTCGTTTCCTGTATATGTCTGAACCGCAAATGCATATACGCGGTCGCTGTTCAGGAAATTCCTCGGATCCAGATACCACTTGATCACCTCAAGTGATGCTCTTGTATATCCACCTTTGGATGCGAAGCTTGCGCTTTGCCAATCATAATTGTCATATCCGCAATCCTTCCATGATGACTCCCAGCTTGTGCTGATCACCTTTCCCTGGACATATTCCTTTTGCGCGACTTCATCAAAATCATAGTCTATATAGTCGGCTATAAATACATAATTCGGATATTGCTCATGAATCTTTGCAAGATAGCTTTGATAGCTTTTCGGGAATTTGGCAAGCTCACTCGCATATTGACTTGATACGGTATCCGCAGATACGATATTAAGCTGTGCAAAGGGTATCACCGAAATGCTGATGCCGAGAATGCATATGATGCTTAACAGCATTTTTTTAATTCTTGTTATACTTGGCATGTGTCTTTTATGCATATTCGCTCCTCCAAACATCAGATGTCAAATGCTGCATTCATCCTTCCCCTTGCATACTTTGATCATTTCATGTATTTCAGATGACTCATCATCTATCTCCGAGCAGACCCTTCATGTTCTTCTTATATGCCTCCACGCCCGGCTGGTTAAACGGATTTACATCCATCATATATGCGCTCACAGCACAGGCATATTCAAAGAAATAGAACAACTCACCGAGTGAATATTCATTCTTTTTTTCAAAGGTAAACCTGATCTGAGGTACACCTCCGGCAAGATGTGCCGCATAGGTTCCTTCCTTCGCGCATGCATTTATAAACGATACGGGCTTTCCTTCAAGATATCCCAGCTTATCAAAATCCGTATCAAATGCAGGGACCTTTATCAGCGTATCCTGCTCCTTTATATCTATCACGGTCTCAAATATGATCCTCTCACCTTCCTGTATCATCTGACCCATGGAATGGAGATCGTTTGACAGGCTCACTCCTACCGGAAATATGCCTTTTTTGTCTTTTCCTTCACTCTCACCGAACAGCTGCTTGAGCCATTCGTTTATCCCCGCCATTTCGGGATCATAGCTTGCGAATATCTCTATCTTTTTTCCTTCTTTATAGAGCTGCTGGCGTATCTGCGCATCCCTTACCGCGATATTGCTGCCCCGCGCGGACATAAGCTCTGCTCTCATATCCGCAGCTCCTGCCATAAGCGCTCTGATATCGCATCCGGCAGCTGCAAGAGGAAGAAGACCTACCGCGGTGAGCACCGAATACCTTCCGCCGACATCGTCAGGGATGATGAATGTCTCATATCCCATCCTCTCTGCCTCAGCCTTAAGCAGGCCCGTATCCTTGCTTGTAGTCGCATATATTCTTTTGGATGCCTCCTCTACGCCATAGCGTTCTTCAAGCATCTTCCTGAATATACGAAATGCCACGGCAGTCTCCATTGTACCGCCTGATTTTGAGATGACATTTACTGAAAAGTCCCTGTCACCTACAAGCTCCATGATGACCTTAAGCCTTCCGGGCGCCAGGTTGTTTCCGGTAAAAAATACCAGGAGATCTTTATCATCCTTTGTATTGCTTTTCCCGGACGCTGCCTTCAGATTGGCAAGCTTGCCTTTAAGGAAATCCATTGCGGCCTCCGCTCCGAGATAAGAGCCTCCTATGCCGCATACTATAAGGATGTCCGATTCTTTTCTTATCTTTTCGGCTGCACGCAAAATGCGGCCGAATTCTTCCTTATCGTAATCTACGGGCAGATCGACCCATCCCGTAAATTCACAGCCCTTGCCGCTCTTGCTAAGCAAAATCTCCTCGGCACCTCTGCCGTCTGTATCTATATCGCCTATCCCGTCATACTTAAATTCTATACTCATCATATGTCCCTTATGATTCAAATACGGCCTTCATGCATCTGTATGTCATATATGAATCGAATTTCGATACTGTCTCATATGGCGCATGCATCGAGAGTACCGGAACGCCTGCATCGATCGTATCGATATTTCTGTTTGCCATGAAAAGAGCAACAGTGCCGCCGCCGCCCTGATCATTCTTGCCCATCTGCGACATCTGCCATACAACACCGTTATCGTCCATGATCCTGCGAAGCTTGCCTACTACCTCCGCGGAAGCATCAGATGCGCCGCTCTTGCCCGCATGACCCGTATATTTGCAGAATGAAACGCCATGATTGATCTTGGAATCATTTCTGATCTCAAAGGCCTCTGAATAATTCGGATCATATGCCGCTGTTACGTCCGCGCTTACGCAAAATGAATTTGCAAAGCAATCTCTTATATCAACACCCTGACCCTTGCACATATCGCCTATAAACCATTCGAAGGCCTGGCTTTGCATGCCGCTGACGCCGACACTGCCTATCTCCTCTTTGTCTGCGAATATGCATACACCTGTCTTGTCAAAGCTCTTAGCATCAAACAAGCCCCTCAGCTCCGCATATGCGCATACTCTGTCGTCATGGCCGTAAGCAGCTATAAGACTTCTGTCAAAGCCTATATCCCTTGCCTTGCCCGCAGGTACTATCTCAAGCTCTGCCGAGATAAAATCCTCCTCAGTCATGCCATATTTTTCATTGAGTATCTTAAGTATGCCGAGCTTTACTCTGTCTTTCTCACCCTCTGCGCCTGCAGGCACCGAACCTGAGAGGATATTGAGCACCTCGGATTTGACTGCTGCATTCAAAGGCTCCTTATCACTTGCCTTTGACAGATGCGGCAGGAGATCTTCAATGATGAATTGCGGATCGCCCTCATTGCCGCCTATATTTACATCTACGCTTGTGCCGTCTGCAAGTATTACTACTCCGTAGAGCTCAAGCGGGCGTGAGAGCCATTGATATTTGCGAATGCCTCCGTAATGATGAGTCTTAAGATATGCGAGCTCCTCGTCTTCATATAATGGGCTCGGCTTAAGATCAAGACGCGGCGCATCTGTATGAGCTGCCGTCAGGTTTATGCCGCATGAAAGCGGCTTTTTGCTGATGACTGCCAGCATGATTGCCTTGCCTCTGTTGTTGAAATATACTTTATCGCCGCTCTTTAGCTTCATTCCTGCCTTATATGGCACAAAACCCTTCTCCTCGGCGAGCTTTATACAATATTTTACGCAAAGCCTTTCCGTCTTTCCGTTATCGAGGAAATCCTTATAATCCTCGCAATAGGCAAACATCTCCTTCTCTTCCTTTGCCTTGATAAGATCATATCCGTTTTTGTTTTTATACATGAGCTTTTCTCTGAGCTCGTCCTTCTTTGCCATTGGTATTCTCCTTCCTTATAAAGGCATATCCTTGTGACATACCGATACCGGATCGCGTCACGCTGTGTTCTCGCAATCCATCATTATATTATATTCCCAAAGAGCGATTTATACAATCGTTAATAGACTGTGGGCGCTGTCTGAGCCCGCAGGGCGAGCCATGCAGGAGCCGGAACGAATAAGCCGTGTGCGAGGAGCAGAAAACGCAGCTTGTTTTTGCGGCATATCTCACATACGCAGTACTAAAAAGTCACCTCGCAGTGCTAAGAAGTCAAAAAATCCCGCGGGAAAACTTCCCGCGGGTTCTGTATTTTGTTTTACTTCTTTTGCGGCGCATACTCTTTTGCGGTCAAGATCAGCCTATCCCTTGCTTTCGTTATTTCTCTTGATCACCTTAAGCCTTGTGAATTCTTCTCTTTCCTTTTCTTCAAGCGCTGTAGATATATCCTTTACCATTTTTTCATATGTCGGTATCGTGATATTCTTCAGAGCGTTTGCTCTCTTTTGCGCCTTGTTGATATTTACGGAAAGTCTGAAGGCGGCATTTTCAAGCACAGCCATCTTGACAGTCAGATCCTTTACCTTTAAGAATTTCATCCTTGCTATATCAAGGGCCTCATTCGTCTTAAAGAAGGGATATACCGGAGTCATGCCCGTATCCTCATATTGCGCTACCGGAATCTGCGAATCCATGACGCTCCTCGTATATATCTTCACACTGTCATCTATAGGTACCGCTGCCGCCATATCGTTGACTGTCATGATGCCGAGCTGGACATTTGCCTCCTCAAGCGCCTCATAGGCCTCCTTGAAGGTCTTGTCGATCTCACTGTTGATCTCTCGTATCCTGGCCGTTATCTCGACTATCTCCGCGATAAGGACATTCCTTTTCTTGTCCATGAGATCATATCCGAGCCTTGCCAGCTTAAGTGTATTTTTATTGGCGATCAGATTGCCTTTTGTCGGAAATGTTCTTGTATCCATAATCTATCATCTGCACGATCTGCTTTTACTTGCCCTGCGGATAGTATTTTTCAAGTATCTTTGTATCTATCCTGTCGAGCTCTTCCTTAGGCAGAGTCCTAAGCAACTTCCATCCTATATCGAGCGTCTGCTCTATGGATCTGTTCTCTGTGTCTCCCTGACAGATAAACTGCTCCTCAAATGCCTTGCCGAAATTGATATATAGCTTATCTGTAGGAGAGAGCTCCTCCTCGCCTATGACAGACGCGAGTGCTCTCGCATCCATAACCTTTGAATAGCATGCAAAGAGCTGGTTGGCCACATCCTGATGGTCTTCTCTTGTATATTTTTCTCCTATGCCGTCCTTCATAAGTCTCGAAAGTGACGGCAATATGCTTATGGACGGATATTGAGATCTCTCATGCATCTCTCTTGAGAGAACGATCTGGCCTTCCGTTATATATCCTGTAAGATCCGGTATAGGATGCGTTATATCATCATTCGGCATCGTAAGGATCGGTATCTGAGTAACAGAGCCCTTCGAGCCTTTAATGATGCCCGCTCTCTCATATATCGTCGCCAATTCGCTGTAGAGATATCCGGGATAACCTTTTCTTGAAGGTATCTCACCCATTGAGGAGCTGACCTCTCTGAGTGCCTCCGCAAAGGATGTCATATCTGTCAGAATGACAAGAATATTCATATCATGCTGAAATGCCAGATATTCCGCTATAGTAAGTGCTGTCTTTGGTGCCGTAAGACGCTCGACTACGGGATCGTTTGCGAGATTGAGTATCATGGTAACTCTGTCAGATACGCCATTTTCCTCAAATGTCTTATTGAAGAATTCGGCAACATCATATTTAAGACCCATGGCACAGAATACTATACCGAATTTCTCATCATCCGCACCGCCGCCCAGATTGGCCTGACTGACTATCTGCGCCGCAAGCTTGTCATGTGAGAGTCCGTCTCCCGAGAATATCGGGAGCTTCTGCCCTCTTATAAGTGTCATAAGACCGTCTATAGCGGAAATACCCGTGTTGATATAGTTCCTCGGGTATATTCTTCTTGTAGGATTCATCGGCAGTCCGTTTACATCTGCCATCTCGTCCGATATGACAGGTCCGAGCCCGTCTATCGGAGTACCTACTCCGTTAAATTTTCTGCCGAGAAGTTCCTTTGAGAGTGGTATCTCAAGCGGCTTGCCGGATAATACCGTATGTGAATTGATGAGCGACATCCCGGCTGTACCCTCAAATACCTGTACCACGGCCTTGTCGTCGTCTATACGGATGATCCTGCCGAGCCTGTCCTCCTTGCCGTTGTTTATATGGAAGCTTACTATTTCATTATATGAAGCTCCGCGTACTCCCTCAACGGTGACCAACGGCCCGTTTATACTGCTTAGTTCCAGATAACTGATAGTCATTATTTTCCCTGCTCCTTAAGCACTTTTGCGTAAAATTCATCTATAAGCTCAAGATAATCCTTAAATCGGTCAAGCTCGTCATTTTTTATATTGAACTTCATCTGACATATCTTTTCGAATATATCCTCCTGTCTGAATACTGATACAGGAATCGATGCTGCAACAAGCGCTTTGCATTTATCATACAGATAAAGTATCGTCTTCATCATAAAATATTGCTTCTTGAGCGGAACGCATGTGTCATCGGGATGAAAGGCATTCTGCTGCAGAAAGCCTACTCTTATGACTCTGGCTATCTCGAGTGTCAGCTTCTGATCGTCAGGCAATACGTCGCTGCCGATCAGCTTGACTATCTCCATAAGGGATGTCTCGTCATTAAGTATGGCTACTATCTTGTTCCTGTATGAAACAAATTTTCTGCTGACGTTCTTTGCATACCAGGGAGCGAGATTGCCTACATACTCAGAATAGCTCGTATTCCATTGTATAGCAGGGAAGTGCCTTGCATATGCAAGAGCCCTGTCGAGTCCCCAGAAGCATCTTACGAATCTTTTTGTATTCTGTGTTACAGGCTCTGAGAAATCGCCGCCCTGCGGTGATACTGCGCCTATAATGGATACGCTGCCCTCACTTCCGCAAAGGGCCTGTACATAGCCTGCCCTCTCATAAAATGACGAAAGCCTGCTTGCAAGATATGCGGGGAAGCCTTCCTCTGCAGGCATCTCCTCCAGTCTTCCTGACAGCTCACGAAGTGCCTCAGCCCATCTGGATGTGGAGTCTGCCATGACCGCTACATGATATCCCATATCCCTGTAATATTCGGCAAGAGTGATGCCTGTATATATACTTGCCTCTCTTGCCGCAACAGGCATGTTCGAAACATTCGCGATAAGACAGGTCCTTTGCATAAGAGCCTTGCCCGAACGCGGATCCACCAGCTTCGAGAAATCCTCGAGCACCTCTGTCATCTCATTGCCGCGCTCTCCGCAGCCGATATAAATGATAATATCGGCATCCGCCCACTTTGCTATCTGATGCTGGTTCATCGTCTTGCCGGTACCGAAGCCTCCGGGGATAGCCGCAGTTCCTCCCTTTGCTATAGGGAAGAGCGTATCTATGATCCTTTGTCCCGTAATAAGCGGAATGGAGGATACAAATCTGTTTGCACACGGGCGCACCTTTCTGATAGGCCACCTTTGTGCGAGAGCTACGTCTCTTATGTCACCGTCAGACATTTCTATCTTAAGGATAGTATCCTCTACCGTATATTGACCCGATGGTGCGGCATAGATGATCTTGCCCGATACATCCGGAGGTATGAGCGACTTGTGCACTATCTGCTCTGTCTCCTGCGTAAGAGCCATGATCTCGCCGCCTGTAGCATATTGTCCTTCCTTCAGGCAGACAGTCACATCCCATTTCTTCTTTATATCAAGAGACGGCATGTCGCTGCCCTTTCCTATGAAGGCGCCGTCCTCCTCTGCTATCTTTTCGAGAGGACGCTCTATACCATCAAATATATTATTTAATATTCCCGGTCCGAGTGTAACAAATACGGGCTGACCGCTTCCGAGTACAGGCTCGCCGGGCTCAAGTCCGGTCGTATCCTCATATACCTGTATCGTAGTCATCTCACTAGTAAGCAGGATGACCTCACCTACAAGATGCTGATGCCCTACATATACCATCTCTCCCATGGTAAATGCTGTCTTACCCTTTATATATACGACAGGTCCGTTTATACCGTAAATTATTCCTTGTGTCTTCATATCAAACTCCGGCCTCTTATCAAGGCTTTACTACATAAGCATTCTTTGCCGAAACCTTAAGTGATGTATATGAACCGTTTATAAATACATTTCTTCCCGGTATCTCAGCCTGCAGTCCGCCATTAAACGGCACTTCACTTATATAGAGACCTATGCCGCATTCCCTCTCAAGCTCCTCTTTGAGATGCTCGTCGCTCTTTGACAGATAGATCCTGACCTCCTCACCGTCTGCGAACTTAAGTATCCTGGCTATATTGTCCTTAAGTGCGGCCTTGTATTCAGGTGTCTCTCTGAATTGCTCCAGTATGCTGCCCACCTCATCAAAAAGCTTATCCTTTATGGCAGCCTCCTGCTTTGAGAGCTCCTTTCTCAGCTTCAGCTTCTCTACGGCAAGCTCCTTCTGCATATCTCTTTTTATCTGCGAAATATGAAATTGTTCCTGTTGCTCCATATCCTCGCCGCGAGTCTTTTTATATTCTTCAAGCTCATCGGCGAGATATTTCCGCATATATTCTATCTCATGGTCATTCTTTTCCTTGAGAGCAGTCATTGCGGAATCGTAAAAATACTTGAGTTTTTCCTCTGTAGCCATATCAATTCCTCATTCTGTGATAATACTTTACAGCTTCATGCCTATCGCCGACTCTATGTAGGACGAGACAGCGCCCGTAATGGCTGCCTCTCCTCCTCTTGCGGGTATGGATACAATAAGAGGCATCGGACATTTCAGCTTCTTATCCACAACGAAATCGCTATATTTGTCATACAGCTCATCCATTATGAGTATGATGCCTGTTCTCTCATCCTCAAAAGCCCTGTTAAAGGCCTCGTAAAATTCGTCATCTGTATGCACGATGACGCCGTCTACGCCTGCAAGCCGCAGCCCTGAATATGTTTCGGTATTATTGGCAATAAGAAATATATTCATTTTTACAATGCACCAAGTATCATGAATGAAATGATAAGTCCGTAAAGAGCGATACCTTCGGAAAGACCTACAAATACCAGTGATTTACCGAATATAGTAGAATCCTCGCTTATGGCTCCGAGTGCCGCACTTGCAGAGCTTGCAACTGCAAGACCTGATCCGATACATGCAAGACCTACAGCAAGACCTGCGGCGATATATCCGAGTCCTGAAGCTGATGTTTCAGGTGCTGCCTTTGCTGTCTGAGCAAATACGACAATGGTTGAGATCACAAATGCTGCGGCAAATGTCGCTATATTAACGGCCAGTGTACCGGCACGGTTGACATTATGCTTCCTGCCGACCAGAAAATAATATCCGATCGGTACCACGATGGTCAAAATAACTACGATTGCTGAAATAATTCTGGTGACTAACATTTAGTTGCTCCTCCTTTTTTTAAAAAACGGTTTGAATTCTCTACCGTCACCTCTGTAAAATTTAGAAAATACTTCATAATATTGCAGACGCAATACCTGAATACCTACTATCAATCCCTCAAAGCCCATTACGAAGATATTGCCGAGTATCAGGACTATCACATTGCCGCTTCCGCCGTTTGTATATCCGCCGAGTGAAAGCACAACCTCCATCATAGCCGCATGGCTTATCGCGAATGCGCCGACACGAAGGAATGATAATGTATTGGAAAAATATGTGAGCATCGTCTCGAAAAGGTCGAAAAATGCCTCCACGCAGAACATGCCCACGCCGCTCTCAAATGCTTTTTTCTTTCTGATCGCATTTGTGATAGGCTCATTAAGCGCCATAGCAAGCACCGAGACTATGATGATGGCTATCACCAGTACATTTGCCGGAATCTGCTTGCCGGTCACATACAGCACTGCCACCAGCACGACTGTACCGTAGAACAAAAATCCCGCTATGCCATTTGATGTAAATATACTGTCTATAAAGTCCTTTTGCTTTATGTGGCTGAGGACATTTATAACCATGAGTGCCAGCATAAGAAGCATACCGAACAGGACAGCTATGGCAAATACTGTATTGATACGGCCTATAAAATTGAGCTCAGACATTGCCTCTCTCGGCTTCATCCATAATGTAGGTATGATATCCTCAAATCCGAAAAAGCTGCCGTAGAGCAATCCGAATACCGCCGAGAACAGTCCTGCCGACGCTATGATGCCGGCGATCTGCTTGTGCTTTGTAAGATAGATCACAAGACCACCCACAAAGAGGCAAAGTCCGTGACCCAGATCACCGAACATGGCACCGAACATAAATGAATAAAGCAATGCTATGATGACAGTCGGATCGAATTCTTTATAATTAGGCAATCCGTACATCCTTGTATACATCTCATAAGGCCTGAAGACTGCCGCGTTCTTTATACTCGTAGGAGGTGTAAGCGAGATATCATCCAGATCTTCATCATCAACAAATATGATATCCTTCTCTTCCTTCTCAAGCTTTCTTCCCAGATCGGCAGCGTCCTCTCTCCGCATCCATCCGCACAGGAAGAAGAATGGCGCGTCCACGCCGCCGCTCTCGCGCTGATCCTTTATGCATGCTGCCATTTTATGAGCATCGCAATTGTGATATATGGCCTTTACAGTCTCACCTGCAAACCACAGCTCATCCTTTTTCTCATCGCCAAGCAGCAGATCCATCTGCGACTGAGCTTTCTTTTCTCTCTCACCCAGAGCGTCCAGCTGTTCATTTACATGCTTGCATATCTCTGCCGGTGTTCCATTTAGATCGGTATCTATATGTACCTGCTCAAACCTAAGAGCCGCATAGAATGAATTTGCCCTGGCCTCATCGTCCTTGGGGACAAAGAAGACTCCCCATACATAGTCGCCATCTGCAGAGCACTTTGTAAATATGGTCGTATCATCATTATCGAGTTCCTTCTTGAACTCGTTCCATGCATCCTTCCTTACACGCCCGAACTTGCATATGACATATTCAAAGTTCTTCACGCTCTCAAGAGGCATATCAAAGCCCTCAAACGGCTTGATCTGATCTGCTTTTCTTTGAAGCTTCTCCCTCTCGGAATTAATCTCGCTAAGCTCGCCAAGCAGCTCCTCGAGCCTGTCATATGTATCTTCGACAAGCTTCTTTGCCGTACTTATATTCATGCATGGAGTGTCTTTGAACTTCTTCTCAAGTCTGGCAAGCTGCTTCTTTTTGGATTTTTCATCCTGCCCCTTTCCGTTCTTTGCATTTATCCGCTCTATCTCATTTTGTATCTGCTCTGATTTGCCGAGCAGCTCCTTGTAAGGATTCGCATCCACCATAGGCTTAGCAAAATCCTGTCCGTCAAATCTCAGGACCGCATTCTCCAGATCGATATCATATTCACATAGATATTTTTCCGTTATGCTATCAAGGCGTTCCTTAGGTCCCGCAATATTGACATATGCCATTTTCTCGATCATAACAAGCTACCTCTGAATATTTAACGCATTCAGTATGCGTTTCGGATCATATCCGTATCTTACACTCTCGGCTATCCTTATGATGGCCTCTGCCTCTACCTTTTTATCAAATGCATAAGCTGCTATCACGATAAAAGAGTAAGGATGGTTTCTTCTTTCAGCGGCACCGAGTCTCACTATATATGAGCGATAGGTCTTCTCGAGTGTCGCAGGATCAGACATGTCAAGCCTCTTGCTGTATGGCGTCTGCATGGCGATCTTCAGGACATCCTCTGCCGATTGAGCCTGGAGCATCGCTGCGGTCTGTGCTCTTGTCAGCTTATATTGTACAGGTATCAAAAAGCTGCATATCTGCTGTGAGCTCAGATCATAGAAGGCCTTGGCTCTGTATATCCACATGATATTCAGAAGATCTATCTCGCTTCCGTATACAAGCAATGCCGCCTTCTTCTCTACCTTATGATCCAAGCCGTTTATCAATGCCCACAGATTCGTAAAATAGAATCTGTTGATCGCAGTCTCATAATCAAAAAGCACCGCGTCCGGCATATCATGTCTCGTCCTGTAGATAGGCTCTCTGTATGCGCTGCCCTCCAGTGCCGCTATAAGAGCATCTATGCTGTCTGCCTTTATGACCTTATCAAAATCAAAATCCGGCGAATGCTCATACATGACTCTGTATATAGAAAAATCCGTCGGCTCAGCTCTCTTATTGAATATTTCTCTGATGATATTGTTTATAAGGCGCAGCTCATATTCCACGGGCAATGCCCTCATAAGTGCCTTGGCATCCCTGTCGAGGAAATGGGAAATCTTCTCAAAATCCCTAAGTGCGGAGCCGAATACCAGCCTTTCCATATGCTCTCTGCGCATATTCTCCACATCTATATCCGCAAGTATCTGTGCATATGACGGATATGTCTTAAGTACGGCTGTCATCTCCTTTATGCTCCCGCAATTTGCCAGCCTTACATAATCCTCTGTTGTAAGCAGATGCGACCTCATGCCTCTGATCTTGGCTGCAGCCGCACCATATCTGTTTATGCCCCGCATGTCACAAACGCTCCGCTATTATCTTATCCGCTATTTCCTTTGCCCAAGCCGTATGATTCTTTTCGTATGACTCATTCAGCTCTTCTATATATCTGCCGTGTCGGTTTTTAAGCTCTGCTATCTTTGCCTGATTCTGCTCTTCAAGCTTCTCCTTAAGCTGCTCCATGCGTGATGCCTCATCGGATTCCAGCTTATCGGCATAGCTTTCCTTATCCTGCTGATATTTTGCTTCTATTTCTTTTTTCGCATTCTCGAGATCTTCGGCATATCTTGATGCCGCATCATTGATCTTTGACAGCTCACTTACGACCTCATTTACTATTTTCTTCTCTTCCATAGCTTATTCACGCTCCCTCGTATCAGGCATAATAATATGCACATTCTCTATACGATTCTTTCTGACGACCTCAGCTATCAGCTGCATGCCGTTCTTCAGTCTTATCTTTTCGCCTCTCTTTGGCAGACGATCCAGATATTCGATCATAAAGCCGCCTATGGAATCATATTCCTCGGATACCAGCTTTTCATCACCCTCGAGTGCCAGGACGTCATTTACATCGTCAAGATTGGCTCCGCCATCTACCAGATATTCACCTTCGCCCGGCAGCTTCTTTATGGGATCCTTTTCATCATTGTCATACTCATCCCTTATCTCGCCCACTATTTCCTCGAGTATATCCTCGAGAGTGATCATGCCGGAGGTCGAGCCGTACTCATCAAGCACTATCATCATGTTCACAGACTTCTCTCTCATCTCCATAAGAAGCGTGCCTACCTCTTTGTGCTCAAAGGTAAAATGTGGCTCTCTGAGAATCTGTCTTACACAAAATTCCTCATCATCTTGCTCTGAGAGCAGCATGACATCCTTGATATTTATGGTGCCTATGACGGTATCTCTGTTGTCGCTGTATACAGGATATCTGGTATATTCGTTCTCCCTGAAGATCTGCATCAGTTCTTCCTTGGTCGCGTCGGCTTTGACAAAGACTATATCCACCCTCGGGACCATAATGTCCTTGGCAAGAGAGTTGTCAAGACTGAAGACGTTATTTATCATCTTGAACTCATCTTCCTCTATTGCCTTGTCTTCCATGGCAACATCTACGAGTGATATGAGCTCATCCTCTGTCATAGGGTTGGCCTTAGCATTTGAATCTATGCCAAGCAGTCTCAATATACCTGCCCTGATGCCGTCTATCACGAATACGAGCGGCGTAAGTACTATCATCAATGCCTTAATGACAGCCGAATATGCCAATGCTATCTTAAAAGAACATGTAGTCGCAAACGACTTCGGTGTCACCTCACCGAATACGAGCACCACCAATGTGATCACGCCCGTAGCCACACCGACATAAGCATTTCCGAAGAGCTTTACGGTCAATGTGGTCGCAAGTGACGATGCCGACAGATTGACTATATTATTGCCTATCAATATGGCCGAGAGCATCTTAGGCGTCCTCTCGAGTATCCACAGCACTCTGAGAGCTCTCTTATCGCCCTCATCTGCAAGAAGCTGTATCTGTATCTTATTTACGGATATCATCGCGGTCTCGGCAGATGAGAAAAATGCCGAGAGTGCGATCAATATCAACAATACTACTATTTGTAAAACAGGAACGGTATCTAGCGCGGGTACTGTGTCCAAATCAGAAAATCTCCTTAACGTTGCATGTACTTTTTGATTTGCACTATTCTATACCTATCGAAGCTGTTTTTCCACCTAAAAATGTATTTTTTTTTGAGCAATTTTCGTTTGTTTTTAATTTTGGGGAAAAAATAAATATTCCAAATTTTTTTACGGCTTTTTGTAGCATGTGTACAAAAAAGCCCTTCGGGCATCCTCCGGTAAAAGGATCCCTCAGGGCAGATTACTTTGTATGATATTTTGCTGCATTTTGCCGCAACTATTGCAAGATCACTTCGCGGCCTTCACATTCGCATCCGACATGCTTTGGCGGTACGATCTATTTTGCCTTTGCGTCTGTCTGTGCCATATAGATGAGCATATCAAGAGTCTTGTTTGAATATCCCCATTCATTGTCATACCATGCGATAAGCTTTACGAAATGATCGTTCAGCATGATGCCGGCCTTTTCATCAAATACACAGGTATTAAAGTTGCCTCTTACATCATTTGATACGATATCATCGGATATATATTCGATGATGCCCTTCATGCTGCCCTCGCTGGCTGCCTTTACAGCCTCGCATATTGTCTTGTAATCTGTAGGCTTGATAAGCTTGGCCGTAAGATCTACGAGAGAAACATCATTTGTAGGTACTCTGAAGCTCATGCCTGTCAGCTTGCCGTTGAGGTCGGGGATGACCTTGCCCACAGCCTTGGCTGCACCTGTGGTTGACGGAATAATATTGCCGAATACGCTTCTGCCTGTTCTCCAGTCACGTCCTCCGTTGGAATCAACCGGCTTTTGCTTGGATGTGGATGCATGTATGGTGGACATAAGTCCTTCCTCGATGCCGAATTCATCATGTACTACCTTTACAAGAGGTGCGAGGCAGTTGGTTGTACAGGAAGCATTTGATACTACCAGATCCGATGTCTTATAGGATGTATGGTTGACGCCATATACGAAGGTCGGCATATTGTCGCCCTTAGATGGGGCTGTAAGTATGACCTTCTTTGCACCGCCCAGAAGATGCTTGCTGCATGCCTCTGTATTGGTAAATGCGCCCGTCGACTCTACTATATATTCGGCTCCCGCATCCTTCCATGCGATATTGGCCGGGTCATTCTCGGAAAATACCTTTATATCCTTGCCGTTGATTGAAATGCCGTTATCCGTAGCATGGATATCGCCGTCAAATCTGCCGAAAACGCTGTCATATTTTAAAAGATATGCCATTCTCTCAAAATCTGCATTTCTGACATTGATAGCCCTTACTTCAACATCGTCATTTCTCTGCTCAAGGCTTCTGAGCATTACGCGAGCGATACGCCCGAAACCATTGATACCGATCTTTATACTCATAAATACAGCTCCTCCCAAAGCTTTTTTAAGGTTATATCACTTTTATGTGTGACAACATGCTTATTGTAACACCTTTGTGCGTAAATTTGTCTATAACTTAATATTTTTGCAAATATTTGTTAAATTTTGCTGTCTCTCCCGCCCTCATGTTCCCCTTTCAGATGACAGGTAAAGCTCTTTTCTCACATTTAAATGATTGATATCATCCTTCTCTTTTCTTGAGATAATGGTTTATATACATCATAAGGAAAAACGGTACGAGCGCCGTTACCGCAGCCATGATAAATGTAGGCACTATACCTGAGGAGGTCATCGCCTGTGCGTCTACCACGGCATTCAATATATGCTCTGATATAAAATTAAATATTATTGAGGAAATGCCGACCGCCAGCATGGCCGCGCCGTAATTGGCTCCCGAATGCACCGGTCCGAAAAGTTCTGTGCACATGGCCGCGTTGAGAGATGAAGGCCCGCCGAAGGCAAATGCCAGCATCAATATGACCGCAAAGTATCCCGCGCCTGTTATGAATGTCATAAGTACGGCGCCTGCCACAGTCATCAGACTAAGTATATACATCATCTTATATCTGCCGAACTTATCGGATAAAGCCGCCATAATAAATCTTCCGCCGGCATTTGCAAGACCTGTAAATGAGACGCAGAGTACTGCTGTCTGAGCCGAAAGTCCTCTTACTATGCCGAGATCCTTTATAAGAGGTACGCACAGATTCCATGTGCCGTTTATAAGCAATATTGACAGTACAAGTGCCCAAAAAGGAGCTGTTTTCATCGCCTGCGGGAGAGTATAATTCCAGCCGTTTTCGGCAGAAGGAACGGCAGCGCATGCAGATCCACCGGCGCTCTTTGTCTTTTGCAAGCGCCTTTTGTTCTCCTCCTTGAGAGCCTGCTCGGCTGCCTGCGGCAATGATACAAAGAACGAAGCTATTATGCCGACCACTGCTACTATCAGAGCGACAGTCAAAAATACAGGAGCAAAGTTTACTATTCCCTCGCTGTCCCTGTTGGCTTCCATCATATTATCTATGAGAGGTGTGAAGATGACTGTAGAGAGTCCGAATGAGCAGCATGCAAGACCTGTCGCAAGTCCCATTTTATCAGGCATCCATTTCTGTATGCACGATATGCATGCACCGTATGCGAGGCCTGTTCCGAGGCCGCTCATGATGCCATATGTGAGCACGAAGAGTACAAACGGCTTTGCCACAGCCGAAAGCGCCATACCGACGGCGAACATCACGATGCCGATGACACAGGTCAGCCTGGGGCCTTTTCTGTCGTTGATCAGACCGCCTATCAGATTGCCTGTAACATATGACATGAGCATATATGAATATACCATGCCCGCCGATGACGGATCCCATCCGTATGATGCGGCAACATCACTTTTCAAAGCGCTCCACATATATACGATACCCAGACACAATTGTATGAGCATACACGCAATGATCGCGCTTAACATCTTAAATCTTGTACTTTTCACTTAATCTCACACAGCTTTCCCGTAAATTCTATGATAAGCATTAATGTTATCTTAAAATCTCAAGCAAAACAATACATTCTCTAACATATGGTACTGCAGGGTGATCGCCTACAAATCTTTCATCCGGACAATTTCTAGTACTGCGTGTGTGTGATGCCGGCTGAAACTTTGCTTTAACCTACTATATTTCCTCTATGAAATGCGCCTGTCCATACTTCAATGCTTCCAAGAAGAGAAGCTTGAAGCCACTGTACTGCCCGGGAAGAAATCTGACCGATGCGACCCTATATTCATAATCTGACATATCGCCTTTTGTATTTATGATCTCTTTTTTCAACCTGACATTATATTCCGCAGGATCAAGTATCTCATGTCCTTTGCTGTCCCGGTTCACTTTTCCTTCTTTCATGTATTCCAAAAAAGTTTTGTATTTTTCCGAGATCATATAGCCATTATACTTAGCCGGCTCCTCGCTGTCCGCGATCGCAGGCGTTAATATACAGGCTCCTCCGTTTTTAAGAGTGTCCTTTAATCTATCCGCTCCCGCAAAGCGTTCCTTCACGGATAATATCGTGCTCTGCTCCGTTCCCTTCACGAGAGCATCTCCAAGATCCAATCTGTAAATATATTTATAGGCTGCACACTCAAAGAGATCTGTATACCATTCCTGTATCCCCATGAATTCTTCACTGTAGATCTTATATTTCGCATCGCAGGCAAAGAATATCTCTTTATTCAGAATTAAAAAAATATCAGGCCGCAGCCGGTCTGTGCTGCATTTTGCACTTTTGTCTTCTCTTACATCCGCTCTCGCAACTGCTTTGCCACGAAAAGTGCAATTATACCCGAGATAAATATCCTTTTCTCCGTCTGCAAGATGTATGACCAAACCCTCCAGACTTTTTATCGAATCCCTTTCTCGATCACCATCAATATGGTCCCTGATCCTGCCAAGCAGCCTCCTATGATCACCGTCTGACCAGACTTCAAAAGAAAATGGCCTCCCCATCTTCCCCGGCCATGATATCCGGTCGACCCTATATCCCTTCTCTAATGTAAGAATCTCCAATATTTTAAAATAACACCATACCTCATAAAGATCCGGCGATCTGTGAACGCTTTTATATTCCGGTCTCATGCCCTCTTCCAACAGTTCTCCGACATCACGATAAGACTGCATTTGATGAAATATCTTCCTGTATCTTTCATGATTTACAAAAAGATTCGAGGCTTTCAACGGATATACCTTTTGCATCCTGAAGGGTTCAATGTGAAACATATCAAGCGCATATATATTTTGCAATCTCTTTTGAAGTTCGTGGATCGTCCTTTGCAATTCATCAAAGCAGCTTTTTCGCCCTATGATCTCAGTTTCTTTTTCACGCGGATATTCGGCACTGTCCCTGTTTCTCTCAATTTCTTCCGTTAATTCTCTCAGACGTTTTTCCAGCAATTTCAAAAATGCGAAGATCTTCCTGTTTTCATATGTATTTAAGGTCTTCTCATGAACCCGTGTCCGCACTTTAGGCTTCTTAAGTACATAGTGATCCATAATGACATTTGCATCCAAATGTTTTACACGGTTGAAATTTTTTCCGGCCGATCTGCTTGTCATATCCGTCATGGGATCCTTGTCCAGAGCCCCTAAGAGACGCTCCAGCTCCTTGATGCTGTGCTCCAGCTGCCTGATCTCCAGATCATATTCCGACAGATATTCCTGTCTGATTCTTCTGTTTATCTTATCCTCCTTAGACTTATACAGCAAACGAATGCTGACAGCGGTAAGATCCCTGCGTATCTCTTCATATGTGTCATCGTCCAGCATAGAGGCGATCCGCACATGTATACTTCCTTCTATTCCGTCCTTTTGATAGAAAAATTCCGTATCTCCCACAAGATGCATATTGAAATTTTCGGGAATAAAATAAATCTGTTTACCGGCCCTCTTTGTACAAAAGGTATATTCCCGGTCCGGGATAAAATCTACATTTTCCTCCTCACCCGCTGCAAAGGCAAGCCTCGGAAAAATGCCGCCGCACGACCTTAAGTATTGAGTGATCCATATCTTATGGCCGCTTTCTATGGACTCGTTCATCCCACCGTATAAACTTTTTTTATTTACCTTCTGTGCTGCGGGATATACGATCTCATATGTTTTATCATTCAGAAAGACTGCTTGCATTTTTTCCTCACATATATACTATTATGCCTATCCTTGCAGCAGTTTTGGCACATAGCTCCGATTTGCCGCATGACTATATCGCGATCACATTTTCCAATAATTCAATATTCCCATTTCCGGACTGCACATCTGTTTTAGATATTCCACTGTAAGAGGATAGAGATCTTTCCAATTTTTGTCGCCGCCTTCTATCTCCAGATCACCGATCCTAAATTCACCTTCCTGCAGGATGCATCCCACATCTTCCGCATTCAGAGCAGGCAATACTTTGGTGACAAGAAACATATCCCGAAAGTCCGCTTCAGATAAGATCCCTTTTAAATATCCGCAATCAAGCCTCTCTCTCATGCGCTCCAGCTGATGCTCCACTCGGCTTGACATTTGCTTATTTAATGTCTTTAACAGACGCTTTTCAAAAGAAGCCTCACCTATCTCCTCTTTTGCCATAGCTTCTCCGGATTCATAATCTATAAGGTCCTCTCCCTCATCCTTTGTCACTTTAATAATAAGACTTCTGTCTATAATCTTAGGGCTCAGATCATTGGTAGTGGCATCCATATTGAGAGTTCCGATGAATGTGACATTTTCCGGAAGCACAAAGCGGGGCGTATATCGTTCCTTAAGATTCTTTTGATCGATCAACGCATCCAGCCATTCCACCGTATTTTTATTCTGATTTTTTAAAATAAGATCCAACCGTCTGAGGGCATCCTCAAAATCCCTTTGCGCATACAGAGGAATGCCTTCACCAGACTCCATACTGCTTAGCACATCCGAAAAATAATATTCTGCATGAGCCAGATTCATCTCATCCAGACAGATAAGATAATGCTTCTTTGGATTTTCCTTTGCGATGCACAAGGCATCTAAAAAAGGCGTGGAATAATACCTGCGCTCTACGGGATTAAAATATCCGGTCAGATCCTGATTGTCGATCCAATTGGGTCTTACAGGAATAATCTTATATTCAAAGCCGAGAGCCTTGGCTATATGAGGCACGAAGCTGGTCTTTCCCATACCCGGTGCCCCATGCAATATGATGATCTGACCGGTATGAAGTCCCAAAAGGAATTGTGCAAGAACCTTAATATTGCAATGATAGCCCTGTGCCTCCAATTTATCTTTCAAAGAATATATGGTTACAGCATCTGACGGACCTTCATCGGATTTTATGGTATCCTTCACCGCTGCGGCTTCTTTAGCCATCTGCGGTATTTCACCTGCCATGTCACCATCTCCTGATGGTTCTTCATACAGCCTCGAATTTCTGGCGAATACCTCCCTTCCGTTACAAAAGAGAGATTGCGTGTAATATTGCCCTTCCTTCATTCTTTTTCCGGCATTAGTTCTGATAAAGCCGACAGGTCTTCCGTCCCATAGGATATCCTTGAGATCGGCATCCAGAATTGTCATCTCAACCATTTCAAGATTCTTCGCTTCGTTTTTATAACAGTTTGTCACTTTTCCTATGATCTGACCAAAGCTGTATTCTGTATCTTTTTTCCCTTTAACCTTTGTCGGTGTACCAAGGAGCTCCTCTAATTTCTCCAGTGCATCTTTCGTATTATCAAAAAATTTTTGTTGATTGTATTCGCAAAACTCCGAAATCTGCATATTTTCAATCCTTTCTGCCGAAAATATTTTACTCAAGATCAATGTCTCGGACTCCGCCCGTAATCTCAATGCCTCCTGCAAGCGACCTCGGGCTATGTCTCAGCACCCTGTAGCTTCCGATATAACCGCAGGCCTGATATGCGTCCAAAATAGCTGTTACTCTTTTATTTACGCTGTTGACCTTATTTTTCCAGCCTGTGCTCTCTGTGCGAACCCTTCCCCTGTCACTTGTGATCTCCAAATCCTGTACATAGCTGTCCTTGTAGATTCCTAAGAGCGGTAGAATGCCGTCACTGCTTTTTACTCCATAATAGAGAATCGTGCCGCGATTCTTTACAAGATTATTTTTATTGCGCATCATTTCCAATCTTTGCATAAGTATATGCTTAAGCAGCACCATTTCGTCAGTATTGGATGTCTTTAAATTCTTTAAAAGCTGCTCCTTTTCTTCGCCGTCCGCAAGAAGTTTTTTTACAAGGTCAGCGGGATTTAAAAATTCTTTTTTTACGCCGATGATCTGTCTGATCATCTCCGCATATTGATAGAGCGGAAGCTCTCTGTCCTCTATAAAATAAAATGTCCTGCCATCCTTATGACCGGCCACAGGAATCATATAATCCCCTATAGGTTCTTCCGATATTGCACCGCTTTCATCTTTAAGCCCGCGTCTTTCGGCTTCTTCGGAATAATCAATGGAGATAAAAGTATCTTTCAGGCAGCCTATGCTGTCACGCAGTCTCCTCTCTCTGGTTTGAATGCCATCCTTTGATGTCAAAAACCTGACCTTTTCATCTGCAGCCATAACACGCAGAATATCCGTCAGAGTAAATTTTGAACAGCCTGACCTATAGATCGTATAAACGGCATCACATACCACTGCATCATAATATGAAAACGGCCGCAGCCTGTCCAAATCTTTTCCCAGGTATCGAAGCTCAAAGCTGCAAATCATATCATTGCCTCTGCTGCCGACATTTACTTCATTTATCTTATCCCACTGAAAATGATTCTTGTATATCTCATGAAAGATCTTGCAATTGTTCATATACACGGTATCCGGTAATCTCATATTGCACTCCCGCTTTTCTTTTGCTCTTGTGTCTATTTTCCTCTTTTCTGCTTAAATTCTGCCAAGATCCTGCTTCTGGGATCATCAGGATATTTAATCTCTGACTTTCCCGCAAAAGCCTCTGATCCTTGCTTCTCATCCGCGATCTTTCCCTGAGATTTTGATAGATCCTTTTGTTTTATTTTTGCTGATTTGGATCTTGGCCCTGCCTCCATGTCTGTCGCAATAGGCTCCCGAATCCTTCTCCTGCTTGCAGGATAAGTCTGATAGAGATCTTTCGCCGGATAAAAATCCAGCATCACCGATGCGCTCGGGCCGCTCATTCCGTATCTTTGCTTGAGACATACCAATTCCAGCTTTCTTTCCTTTTGTGACATTTCCTTATCTTTTTCAAAGTCCTGATTCTTCATCTCGCGAAACTGCAGGCCGAAGATCGCCGCTGCCGTATATTCAATATCTCCGGTCTCCTTAAAGGCATCCATCTTAAGAGGCTTTCTCTCATCTCTGTAAGCATCCCGGTTAAGAGAAGAGATCACTGCCACCGGCAGACCGTATCTGATAGAAAGGTTTTTAAGTTCCCTGATATTATCATCATTTTTCTGTTTATCTGTCATGGCACGGTTGCCGTCTCTCGGAGAAAGATATTGCAGATAGTCCACAAATACCACGGGAAGGAGGCCGGTTTCATTTATAAATTTCTCTGTATCCCTGCATAGCGTCTCCGCCGAGAAAATACTTGTATTCTGAGTTCGTATATAGAGAGTATCATAGTGACCATCTAAAGACTCTTTCACACGATCGATAAATTCCCATCTGTCCGCATATTCCACGGACCGACTCTCTTCTCTAAGCAGCCAGTCCGATGTTATTTCACTTTTCTTGTTTTGCAAATGTATTTCCCGATTTAAAAGCTTTGCCAGAACTCTGTTTTTCGGCATCTCCAGAGAATAAAACAGAACCGGATGGCCGGCATATGCAATATCTGCTGCTATCTGCAGGGCAAATGTGCTCTTTCCCATTCCCGGGATCGCCCCTATAACCGTAAGACCCGGATACAATCCGCCGCCCAAAATATCGTCTAATTTATCGATCCCCGTAGAGAAATGTCTCACCGTCTCCATCGCTCCGGGCGAAAAACTTTGTAATTCTTCAAAGGCCGATGTGAAGGATTCCTTTGATTTCCCTTCCATATTTTTTCTCCTTATCCGGCTGAAATCTTTTGCAAATGACATCAGATCCATTATTTTTCCAAGTATAACACCTTAATCCTGCGATATAAAGCAACTTTTGGCGATTTGATATATTCATCTGTATATATGACATTTTTCATTTCTTTTTATATATATTCCATTGTTTTTTTGCAATATTTGATGATGGACATTTAGTTTTTATTCCTTATTTTACGGCATTTATCAAATTTTCTTGTCAGTAATATGATTTGTATTATTTTTATGTAATAAAAAAAATAATAATTACCATACAAGAACAACACCTGCGGTGTACGGTGACGGACTGATCGTCATATAAGGTCAACACCTGCGGTGTACAACGATGCGCTCGATAAGAACATATACTTAGGATTCGAGCATTATTTATTAAGCCTGCAGTCACTATTCAGTGACTGCCTGTTGCTGTTATGAAACACAATTATGCATCAGGCCAGCTATAAATGTTAGCGGCAGTTCAGTGTTCGGGTTACGGCTCAATTAAGGTGCACCGAGCGTATCACTGTAAAAAGAATTACAGAAAAGCAACGGTTCTAAATCGTTGTAATTCAAGAATCAGGGTTAAACAGTGGTATTGACAGTTCCTCTGAGTGACATTGTCCCTGTGGCTGTCTCGTGACCCGGCACCGGTCCTATCCCAAGAAGACTTTGAGCGCTTTTCTCAAAGTCTCTATGGGGTGGTGACATCATTATCGTTTCACTAAAAAACGGGCTGCGCTATTTACGCGCCCCGGTTGCGTTATCAGAAATCAAAAGAATTTTCAGATCAAGATTACAAAAACAAAAGCATAACAAAAGAAAGGACAAACACATCATGAAAATGGACATTTATTCCACTCCATCCATTCTGAAAGAAACCTGTAACGGCTATTCCTCCATCTCCATTTTGGCTGACTTTATGGCCAAAAGGGAGATCTATCTCATGGGACAGATCGATACAGATTCTGCCGCCAATCTGATCCTGCAGTTAAAGCACTTGGAAAACCAAGATCCGGATGCCGAAATCACGATATACATCAACAGTCCGGGAGGTACCGTCTCCGATTGTCTGGCCGTCTACGATGTCATGCAGACCGTAAGTTGCCCCATTCGTACGGTCTGTATCGGGACTGCTGCCAGCTGCGGGGCTATCCTCTTTGCAGCCGGTAACAGCAGAGAAATGCTGCCTCACTCGCAGATCATGATTCACGATCCCATGATAGCGGGAGAAGGGCTTACCGGATCCGCCGGTCACTTAAAGGATCAGATTCAAAATCTCATGAATATCAGAAAGATCATCGGAGATATCCTCGCAAAGCATACAGGAAAAACCGCGGAAGAAATCTTCGAAAAGACCAAGACCGACAGCTGGTTTACTGCCGATGAGGCTGTCGAGTTCGGCCTGGCAGATCATATCATCCGTCAAAAGAACATAAAGAAAAACATACAAGAAAGAGAGAAATCACAGCTATGAATACGAAACAATATATCATCCATCAATTCAGCCAATTATTTACAAAGGAGCAGCTGGATCGCTTGAAAATATCAGGCAATAAGCATCTTAAAGTAACTGTCGACATTCACGGTCTTCACAAAAATGCCGCCAAGGTTTTCTTAAACAATCTGATCAACTGCTCCCGTATCGCCTTTACCTTGATCGTCATCCACGGCTACAATCTCGGCACCGTGCTGAAAGACATGCTGACAAACGAATTCAATAATCCACATGTCACAGAACAGCATCTGCTCCGTGATAATCCGGGAGCCACCAGTATGACCATCAGTGCATACGGTATATAAGTGAGCTTACTGCTGCGTGTGCACATTCCTCCTATGCATATACATCAATAATATCGCATACGCAGCATTGCTCGCAAAAAACAGAAAGGACATATCTCTATGAATAACATTTACACTAACCCTATCTGCAGGATTTCAAGCTGCGATTGCAGGGTGATCGCAAAGGATATCTTCATGAACAATGATACCCACGTAACCGGCCTCAATAATAATGATCTGATCATAGGTGTCAGCGGGGCCGGCAAGACCAGAGGATACGTTATCCCTAATATCCTGCATGCGAATGACAGCATGATTATAGTAGATACGAAGAATTCACTCTATAGGAATTACGCTCCTTCTCTATCCAAGAGAGGATATACCGTCCAAAATCTCAATCTTGCAAGGCCGAAAAATACCGGCATAGGATACAATCCATTGCGTTTTATCCGCAAAACGCCAAACAAAGCATTTCCTTACAGCAGGCAGGATGTAGAGGCTCTTTGCTCCTACATTTGCTCTGCCTCACATTGTAAGGATCCCTTTTGGGACCTGGCCGCCAGAATGTACATGACTGCCTATACCGCTTATGTACTGGAGGCCCTTCCGGAAAATGAGCAGCACTTAGGTACTGTAGCAAGACTCCTGAATATGCCGGAGGCCGACAGTCTTCTGGAGGAATGGAACCTGGCATATCCGGACAGCTTCGCAGCCGAAAAATGGAAGCTCTTTAAGGATTGCAACGAAGCAGACAAAACCGACGCTTCCATCCGAATGACCTGCAATGAGAAGCTGGCTGTATTCCAGGGCAATAGCATTCAGCGAATCTTCTCTTATCCTGAGCAGATTGATTTTCACAGCATGAGTGAGCGCAAGAGTGCCCTGTTCATAAATGTCAGCGACACCGACAGATCATGTGACAAGCTGTTAAATCTACTCTATTCTCAAGCCCTTCATGAGCTCTGCCAGACAGCCGATAATTCTTATGAAGGACGACTGTGGATACCGGTCCGCATCATTCTGGATGATTTTGCCGCAAATGCAGTGATTCCGGATTTTGACAAGATTACCTCCGTCATAAGATCCAGGGAGATCTATGTCAGCATAATCATTCAAAGTCTGACTCAGCTTTATTCCGTTTATGGAAAAGACGCGTCCCAAACCATCATAAACAACTGCGATACCTGTCTCTATCTGGGCGGACAGGATGTCACAACTGCCGACTACATGGCCGCAAAAGCAAATGTACCGACAGAGAAGATCCTGAACCTACCCTTAGGCGAAGCCTACCTTTTTGTAAGAGGTCAGACTCCGAGGCGCGTGGCCAGGTACGATCCGGAAGACTGCGATCCGGAAGACTGCAATATATGCAATTCAAAAGAAAGGACAGAAATATCATGACAAACCAAGCTTTAAATACAACCCTCTTTACCTGTGATCACTCTGAAAACTTCAGGATACTTGCCGAGGATTGTTATATTTCCAACGACTGTCAAAAAACCGGTCTTAACAACAACGACCTCATCATAGGTGTCAGCGGGGCCGGCAAGACCAGAGGCTATGTCATTCCTAACATTCTTCAGACTCATGAAAGTCTGATCGTCGCAGACAGTAAAAAAAGTCTCTACAAAAAGTGCAAGGATTGGCTGTCTGACAAAGGCTATAAGATCCTGTGTCTTGACCTGCAAGATCCTGACGAATCCACTGTAGGCTATAATCCCCTGAACTTCATAAGAGCAGATCCGGATCCTGAAAGTCCGAAGGCATTTCCCTATGAGTCTCAGGAAATTGACGCCTTTTGTGCCTATCTTTGTCCCATGGAGTGCGGCAGTGACCCGTTTTGGGACCATTTAACCAGATTATACATGTCTGTATATGTCAGTTATTGCCTGGAAACATTGCCAAAAGGATCCAGAAGCCTGACTGACATTGCATATCTGGCGACTCTTCCCACAGAGGAATTCAAAAGCCGTATCGACAATCTGCGAAAAATGCATCCCGACAGCCTGGCAGCCATAAGATGGGACCTCATAAAGAACAACAGTAAAATACCGAAATCAGACTCCTGCGCCAAATTAATGTGCGGTGAAAAGCTATCCGCCTTTATAGGATCGGAACACCTATTCACTTGCAGGGAGCAGATCGATTTTCGGGCTATGGCAACAGAAAAGACAGTCCTGTTCATCAACACAGTCGACACCGATCGTTCGCAGGACAGTCTCGTCAATCTCCTGTATTCTCAAGCATTGCATGAGCTGTGCGATCTTGCAGACGAGTGCGCAGACGGCCGACTCCCCGTTCCGATCAGACTGATCTTTGACGACTTCGCAGCCGGTGCGAGAATTCCGAACTTCGACAAGATCATTTCCACCATACGCTCCAGAGAGATCTATGTAAGTCTCATTATTCAGAGTCTGAGTCAGCTAAATGCAGTCTACGGCCCTTATGAGGCAAGCACCATCATTAACAATTGCGACAATCTTCTCTATCTCGGCGGGCAGGATGTAGACACTGCCGATTATATCAGCCGTAAGGCCAACCTGCCCATGAACCGGATCTTGAATCTTCCCGTCGGCAATGCATACCTCTTTACCAGAGGCTATGGATACAGAGAGGTCAATAAGTTTGATCCTGACACTCTCCCTCGCACATATGAGACAAAAAATCCTATTGCTCATACAACCGACAACTTCAACATATACGGCCCGGATATACCATTTTAAGGATATATCCGGGTGCAGCTTAACAAAAGCAGAAAGGACTTCATTATGATCAATTTAACCAAAAACAGTATCTCCACCATCAAGCATACATCAGCGCATGTTTCTCTTGAGGAAAGATTGAAAAATCTAAGAAACGGCAAGTTCACAGAAGCCACAGCCCTGCAAAATATGATCCTTGCCGTCATCGATATGCCATTTAGGGATTATATGCATGCTTATCCAAAAAAATATTGGGAGGTCATGCAGCTTTATGACAAGTATGATCCTTACTATGATGATGTATCCGTCGGGGAGATCTTCGCCTTTTGCGTAAAGTACTTAAAAGGATCTCCCTGGAAAAAGCAGTCCATCAGCTTGGATGAGGCGTGCGCGATCGCCCACACAGAGGATAATTCCTGGTCAAAACCTCTTTCCACTCTCATCACGGATCTGTGTGCTCCCTTACGCTTCTGCTATTTCAGCTTTCACGAAAATACAGGTGATCAGGATCGATGCGAGATAAACTATAAAGACTGCTACGAAAAGCTTCCGGATATGTCTTTTTTCGCTCCGGAATTATCGGAGACAGATCATATTATCCCCACAAAAGAAGGTGCATTCCTCGAGCGTATCTTATCTGACATCAGCTTGGAAGACTACATAGGCGCACTTCTGGCTCTGGAGCCCAAAAAACTGGGTACGACGATGCTTAAGTACAACAACTTATCTCATATGACCGCAGACATGAACAGATCCTTCATGAAAAGCTTTCCGTTTTACCATTCATCCCTTGACTATAAGAAGAAGCGGCAAAATAACGTCTTCTACTGCGAAACAGCAGATGACTACTTCTATCCGTTCTTCCTGTTTCCGATGGGGATCATCGCAGCACGAAAGGCGAGGTCTTACCATTTGTCATAATGGACCAGGCTCTCATCATACAGATCTCTTTCCTGTATATCCGACTCGTCCTCAGGATATCCGAGCGCAATGATCGAATGCGGCACGATATTGTCCGGAAGACCGAAGAGCTCTATCTGCCCCATCACCTTCTCCTGCTGCGGATATGTGCCCAGAAGCACCGCACCTATGCCGAGATCATGTGCGGCAAGGAGCATATTCTGACATGCTATTGACGCATCTATGACCCAAAAGCCCGGTGCGCTCTTAAATGCCCTATCAAGATCTCCGCATACCATAATGCCGACCTTCGCATGCCACAATGGCTCTGCCGCTCTGCCGTTTATACGCACCATCTTGTCAATGATTTCCTCATCCCTTACAACGATAAAATGCCACGGTCTTGTATTGACTGCCGACGGACCGCTCATGCCTGCCTTCAATATGGTATGTATATCTTGATCCGATATATCCTTATCCGAAAAATCTCTGACACTTCTTCTTGAAAATATTGTCTGTAATGTCTCCATTCGGTACCTCTTTCGTAAAGTTATGAGTCAATGTTAACTTAAAATTCAAAATTAAACAATGTCTTTTCTCGGGCAAAGTCACTGCAGGGCAACCGCCTGCAAATCTTTCATCCAGACTTTTTTAGTACTGCGTGTGTGAGATATGCTGCGATCATTTCAAAAATAACCTTTTGACATTGGTAAGCGATAGTGATAAACTTACGCAGTGTTCATGCGAGACTATGCGGGAAACATATGCGGATATGGCGGAATAGGCAGACGCGCATGGTTCAGGTCCATGTGAGAGCGATCTCATGCAGGTTCAACTCCTGTTATCCGCATTTTGATCAAAAAGAAGCCATCTGATCGTATCAGATGGCTTTTTTGATGATTCCGGCCGTCAAGTGTCATGCCGATTTTATTTTCCGGCATAGGAGCCGGCGATCTCTGACGCCTTATCCGGATAGTCTGAAATCAAGGCATCTGCGCCTATGCTTGCAAGATATTCCATATCTTCTTCATCATTGACTGTCCAATATTGGATCGCAAGATTGTGAGCATGGGCATAATTGATGACCTTCACGATACCCATATTGACGCAATAGCTCTCCTTTGCATCATTGAAAGGAAGCTGAAGTACATCATATGAGCATGTAAAATCCTCTTTGCCTGCAACTGCCGAAAAATAGAATTGCACCACCTCACTCGGGCTGGCGCTGCGGTGCGTATCCGGATAATTTGCCGTGATATATTCGGCGACCTCATCCTTAAAGCTTCCTATGATGACACTGTCAAGCAGACCTCTCTCCTTTATCGTCTCATAGAGCTGATCTGCAGCGGCAAGTCCCACATCATCTCCGTCCTTGATCTCGATGATATATTTATAATCTCCCGCCGCAGTCAGATAATCCAGCACCTCGTCCAGCGACAATATCCTGAGATCATCCGGCACGTCATCTCCATGAAGCTCGGCATATGGCATATCTCCGTCATCATTTACAAACTTTGCAGCCATATTCAGCTTCTTGAGCTCCGAGAGAGTCTTATCACGCACCCTCACGCCCTCGCTGCCGTATACCGTGACCGCATCCGATACCCTGTCTAAGGTATCATCATGTGACAGCACCAAGATATCATCTGCCGTCATATGCAGATCGAATTCGAAATAATCCACCTCAAAATCATCATTTTCTGCGCATCCCTTAAATGCCGCAAGCGTTTCCTCCGGAAAATCTCCCGCGCCGCTTCGATGCGCCGAAACCGCAGTATCTCCCGTGATAAAAGGATTGTCCGTATCATAATTTATCAGATCATCCGGATCTGACCTATGAAAGAACTGTACAACCACCACGATTCCCGCGATCACGACGATCCCCAACAATACAAGCAGACATCTTCCGATAATTTTTAATATTTTCACACTTATTCTCCCTTATTTTTGCGTGCCCTGATCTGCTGCGATATGATATGTACCGTTTTTTTTGCCTCCAGAGGCTTGGCTATATGTTCGTTCATTCCGGCATTTCGCGTGGCTATCCTGTCCTCGACGAAGGCATTGGCGGTCATCGCAATGATCGGGACGGACGCTGCGTCCGCACGGTCCATGGCACGAATACATCCCGCCGCCTTATAGCCGTCCATCACAGGCATCATCAGATCCATAAGGATTGCCGATATTTCTCCGGGCTTTGAGGCCGCAAAGCTGACGGCAGCTTCCTGTCCGTTATTGGCCGTGATGACATGCGCTCCGGCCTCTTCTAAAATAAATTTCGTAATCTCAAGATTTAATTCATTATCCTCAGCAACCAGCAATGTCTCTCCCCTTATGGAGTCATCCTCATCTTCCTCCTGCGGCGCATTCTGCATGCCATATGAAAGATCTGCTTTAAATGGGATAATTACATCAAATGTAGTGCCCACATCCTTTTGGCTCTCGAACGTGATGGTGCCTCCCATCTTTTCCACGAGGCTTTTGGTAATGGACATTCCAAGACCCGTGCCGCCGTATTTGGTGCGCGCGGAGGCATTTTCCTGCGAGAAGGGCTCGAAGAGATGCTTTTGGAATTCCTCACTCATGCCTATGCCGGTATCCTGTATTTTTGTCTCAAGCATGACAGTCGTCCCGTCAAAGGATATCTCCCTGCAGGTGATATATATTCTGCCGTATGGGCGGTTATATTTTATGGCATTTCCGAGAATATTAAGTACAAGGCGTCTGTAATGCACAGGGCTTCCGATGAGCCATGCGTGAGTCACATTGCAGTCTTCCTCGATGATCTCCAGACCGCGCTCCTGTGCCTGCCTTTCAATGATAGTAAAGATCTCATATGCCATGGTATTAAGATTGAACGGGACATTTTCCAGCATCACCTCGCCCGACTCAAGCTTGCTCATATCGAGCACCTCATTGATCAGATCCAGCAATATCTTTGAGGATTCTCTTGTCTTGATCCTGCACTCCCTTTGCTTTTCAATATCCTGATCGTAATGATCCGCTATATCAAGCATTCCTATAATGCCATTTATCGGCGTGCGGATATCATGGCTCATTCGCAGGAGAAATTCTGTCTTGGCCTTGTTGGCCCTCTCGGCCTCCTTTGCGGCATTCAAGAGCTGTTTTTGATATATCTCTTCTTTCTCGCGGCGGGCCGTCTCCTCCTTTAAATGAGCATTGATGATATCGTCAATGTTCTGAAATCCGAGTATTACTCTCGTTCCGGCCTCGTCCGCTCTGACCACGCTGTATTGAAAATGGTGCATCTTTCCGCCTACAATGCTGCGGTAGGTTCCCGTAAACTCATTTTGGCGTGAAATGATATTTTTGACATTTTCAGTCTCAAGCATCCTTGTGACATCTTCCCTGTCCTCGTCACATACTACCATGTTCAGCCATCCCTTAAGGACAGAATCAAAAGGAAATTCGTCATTGATCTTAATACCCAAAATATCCGTATAGGCCGGATCAAGCTTGAGGACCTTTGCCGTCCCTCTTTCAAGATCCACATAATAAATATTTTTAAAATTGCGCGCGAGTGTATTAAATACCGTCAGCTGTTCCTCCAGCTGATTACGGTAAGCCACTTCAAGCTCGTGCTTGGCTTTCTCTTCCTGTGTATGTCTTGCAATGACGTCGTCTATGTTGCGAAATCCCGCGACAACGCTGTTCATGTTCGGAAGGCTGTAAAAAACATACCGATAATGGTGTATTCCGTCATCCTTTTCAATGCGGTATGTACCGGCGAGTTCATCCTTTTCGTGAAAGACATCACGCAGATGCTCCAGAGAGATATCCTCACTGATTCGGTCGCGATCCTCAGGATATATAAATTTTTCGATATATTCTCTGCAGACCGGGCTATAGGAAAAGCACCTGTTTGAGCCCTCATCCACATTCTCGCCGATATATGTGCTCATTTTCAATACATGCGCCGACCCGTCACCCAGGTCAACCCAAAAAACATTCTGAAAGTCATGTGACAGAGCACTTATCAAGGCCTGGCTTTTTTCCTCACTCACCTTTTCGATGCCTAAGATAGCATGCAAAAGTGATCCGTCCTCATCCTCATCCTCTTTAAAGAAATGCAGCCTGCAAAGCTCTCCGGTGCAGGATAAAAATTCCAGGAAAATATGATCTTCATTTGCCATGCGTGCGGGAAGATTATGTCTGTTTACAAATTGCAATACCTCGCCGCGGCTGCTTTCTGAAGAAAGACCTCTTACAACTTGTTCGACGGTAGTATCATACTCCTCCGAACCCTGACTGCAATATTCCTCTTCCGCAATACTGATCTTGATATTGTCTAAAATATTTTCCTTTACATTTACGCGGTGCAGGGAGATAAATATCCCGGAAATAGCATTATATGCACTGTAAATACCCCTCGCGCGTTCTTTGTTCCCTGTATTGGTCTCAGAATCAATATTTTTTGCGGCGGATGTATCATGTATCCTGTTGCTATCTGCCATGGCGGTGCCTCCTCCCAGATACTATCTCAGCTTTCATTTTATGTTTTTATCGGCTGTGAGTCAACAAAAAAAGAGGCCGGCTGGGCACACTTACATGGCGCAGACGGCCTTAGTTCAGGTCTGATGTGAACGGCTTTACGGGGCGATATTTATCTTCTTTTTTCTGCGCCCGGCGAATATACTTATGTAAAGTATGAGTATGAGCAATATTCCCTCGACGCTTTGAGCTATATGGCTGTCTGACTTGCCTATAAGTGCCAGACCGCTGATGATAATCTGAATTGAGAACGAGCCGAGCAGCAGCTTGTAAAACTTGGCTGATGAACCGCCCGTTACGAGGACTCCTCCCAGGAATATCGCCATTATTACACGAATCTCCAAAAATACTCCCATTTGATTGCTTGTGGCACCGACAGTCGAGATATAAAACAGAGCGCCGACTCCCGCCATGAGACCTGACAGCATAAAGGCTATTATCTTGATCCTTTTTACAGGCACTCCGACGAACCTTGCTGTGGTTTCATTTTCACCTATCGCACGGCTGTAACGACCGAGCTTTGTAAATTCAAATATATATGCCGCGGCTATGAGTATAGCTATAAAGACCGGAATCTTGAAAAAGCTGTTGTTCATAAAGCCGAGTACATCCGGCAGCTTCTGTACTTCGATATGCACCTGCAGATAATTTACAAGACCTCTTACGCCTATGAGCATCGCAAGAGTTACCATAAAGCTGCTTACCTTACATCTAGCTACCAGAAATCCGTTCACATATCCCATAAAGGCACCGACCACCAACGTGACTGGTATGAGCAGCCACGGAACTCCCGAGTCAGATGCAATATATAGGCCTATGACTCCGGCAAGTGCCAGATTTACTCCCACAGACAGATCTGTGCTTCCCTGTGCGACCACAAATAGTGTCCCGCAGGCTACTACCAGCGTAATCATAGTCTGATCAAGTATAGTACTCAGATTGCGCGCCGTCAGCATCATAAAGACACCTGTGCGGCTGTTATAGCTTGCGATTGTAAAGAATAAAAATATTACGATAAATGCGGCAAAAGGAACCACGTCCTGCACCTTAAGACGTTTGAACCATCCGAATAATCTTTTCATATCATCACCTCGATAATCGTCTGCTCCGTGAAATCGTCCCCTCTGTCGATCCTGCGCACAATGCAACCGTCCTTCATGACTATCAGGCGGTCTGCCATGCCGAGCACCTCGGAAAGCTCATCAGATATGAGCACGATAGCCAGGCCTCTCTTCTTGGCCTCCTTCATCAATGCATATATATAAGCCTTTACGCCGACATCCACTCCTCTAGTAGGACAATCGAGTATGATTACCTTCAGATCCTTAGCGAGCCATCTGCCCAGATTGATCTTCTGCTTATTGCCTCCCGAGAGTGCATTCACATTTTGATATATATCAGTGCATTTTACATTTAGTTCCTGTGTCATCCTTTGTGCCAATCTGTTCATTGACCCCGGCGAGACACATCCGAGCGGCCCGGTAAGCTCCCCTAGTGACGGAAGACAGAAGTTCTCGCGAATGGAATCATTTATCTGCATCGCTTCAAGATCGCGATCCTTAGGTACATATCCCATAGCATTTGCAAGAGCCTCCATCGG
>CAZGVB010000011.1:0-42665 GCA_964528825.1 uncultured Parasporobacterium sp. | reverse complement strand
TAAAGGTTACCAAAGATTATTAAAGATTATTAAAGGTTACCAAAGATTATTAAAGGTTACCAAAGATTATTAAAGGATCATTTATGATTATATCAGACGAAAAATTTATAAGGTCTCAGATAAAGCCGAGGAAAAAGGACTCCTATAAAGGCGATTTCGGAAAGGTGCTCATATATGCGGGCTCCGTGGGTATGGCAGGTGCTGCCGTCCTTTGCGCGAGAGCGGCGCTTCGCAGCGGAGCAGGACTTGTAAGGCTGCTCCTTCCGTCTATGGATAGCCGTCTTCTCGATATATTTCAGGTATCCGTACCTGAGGCAACCTGCGTTGCTTTTCATGAAGGCATGGAGCTGTCTGATTATGATGCGATAGCGGCAGGCCCGGGGCTCGGACGCGGCAAGGAGGCTTCATCTATATTGGAATATATCCTTGCTGATCATAGCGGAGCTCTCGTGTTGGATGCGGATGCCTTGAATATGATATCGGGCTCCGAAAGGCTGCAGGAGATATTCAGATCCAAAAGTCCCCGCGCTGTCATAACTCCTCACGTCGGGGAGGCGCTGAGGCTGCTGGGAAAGGACAGCGCATGCGGCCGCATAAAGACGGCCACGGAAAGAGAGGCCGCAGTGATCTCTCTTATAGAAAAATACCGCTGCACTGTATTGCTCAAAGGACATGATACACTTATAGGGAACGGCAGTGAGCTGTTCGTAAATACTACAGGAGGTCCTGGCATGGCGACCGGCGGATCCGGAGACGTACTCACAGGAATTATCGCGGCTCTTTGCGCACAGGGACACGACACTTTGCATGCAGCATTGATCGGGGCATATATACACGGTCTTGCCGGAGATATGGCGGCCGGTGAGCTTGGTGAGATCGGAATGATCTCGTCGGATATTATCAGATATTTACCTCAGGCATTTAAAAACTGCGCCAAATGAAGGGTTGCAGAAAATAAAAACTCTCGGGAGGGACAATGCTTACATATCATCTTGAAGAAAGCGGAGACATTCCGAAATATATTTATCTCTATCAACTGATACGAAATGATATCATCGCCGGAAAGATCAAGGGCGGTGAGCGTCTGCCGTCAAAAAGGGCATTCGCAAGCCACCTTAATGTGGGAAATATCACTGTCGCAAATGCGTATGATCAGCTCGTCGCGGAAGGATATATATATTCCGAGGAGAGAAAGGGATATTTTGTTGAGTACGGATTAAAGAGCATTCCCGCGACAGATCAGCCCTCGTCTGAAAATGAAGATATAAACGAAAAAGGAACGGATGCGCCGCCATCCAACCCTGACGAGGAAGAGGAACATGAATTTTTCGCGGATTTCAATTCCAACAGGATCAATCTCGACCTGTTTCCCAAGTCTGTATGGAATCAGCTTATGAGGCAGACATTGGATCAGCGCAATGAGACTCTCTACCGGACAATACCTTATAAGGGCCTTTTCGAGCTTCGGAAGGCCATCGCGGATTATCTGCATTATAACAGGGGGATGACCGTCAGTCCGTCGCAGATAATAGTCGGTGCCGGTACGGAATATCTATACGGAAGATTGTCTCAGATGTTCGGAAGGGCATGCACCTTCGGCTTTGAAGATCCGGGATACAAGACATTGGCGGCGCTTGTGGCATCATACGGCAGCCCTTGCAGATTCATATCAATGGATGAGAACGGTATCATGATGGACGAGCTTGAGGACAGCGGGGCCGACGTAGTCCACATATCACCGGCAAATCATTTCCCCACAGGGACCATCATGTCGATAGGCAGACGCAGGGAGCTGCTCGATTGGTCATATAAGGCAAGAAAGAGATATATCATCGAGGATGATTATGACAGTGAATTCCATTATAAGGGCACATATATCCCACCGCTCTACACGATAGATACACAGGAAAAGGTGATATATATGAATACCTTTTCCAAGACCATGGTTCCCGCGCTTCGTATAAGCTATATGGTATTGCCGAAAAAGCTGATGGAAAGGTACAAGGATACGCTCAGCTTTTATTCATGCTCTGTCTCGAGCTTCGAACAGCATACATTGGCCAAATTCATGTCTGAGGGATATTTGGAGCGACATATAAACAGACTCAAGACATACTACAGCTCATTAAGAAAAAAGGTACTGGAAGCGATAAGAAACTCAAGGCTCAATGACATAACCGATATCGTCGAGCATGGCTCGGGAACGCATATGCTCCTCTATGTAAGGACGACGCTTACCGAGGAAGAAATAGTGGAGGCAAAGAGTAAGCTGGATATCCAATTTAAGATGTATTCAAGCTACAGCCAAAAGGCACCGGGTCCCGAAGATCCGCGAATACTTGTTCTCAACTATGCCGGTATCAATACGGAAAAGCTTGAGGATATGATCGCAAGACTCGAGCAGATATTCCCGGAATGCCGCAAATAGACATGCGGTCGGTAAACCTGAAAAATATCTTTATTAATATAGGAAGAAAAGAGATATACAGATGTTCAGAGAACTCAGAAGAAAAAAGAGAGCTATAGATAATGAGGCGGCAGCGGCGCTCCTTCGCAGTGAAAGACGCGGTGTATTGGCTGTAAACGGTGATGACGGATATCCTTATGCGGTGCCGATCGATTTCCTCTATGATGAGGAAAAGAACAAAATTTATTTTCACGGAGCAAAGGCAGGATATAAGATAGAGGCCTTGCGGGCATGCGATAAGGTATGCTTTACCGTATACGGACATGAGACCGTAAGAAAAGAACAGTGGGCGCCGTATGTGCAGAGTGTGGTCATATTCGGCAGATGTCATCTGCTTGACAATATCCCATGGGTCATGGATACGGCAAAAAGATTTGCAATGAAATATTTTCCTGATGAGAGCATAGCGGATAAAGAGATCGCATCTTTTGCAGATGCGATGCAAATGTTCGAAATAGAGATAGAGAATATGTGCGGCAAGGAGATACAGGAAAAATAAATGCGGTAAGGGACGTCAAAACAACAAAATAAAATTATCATAACAAGAGAATAAAATTATCATAATAAGAAAACCCGAAAGGTACGATTCAGAGCATGTCCATGTATAGGAATATCCGCAAGGCGTTATGTATGGGAAATAAAAAGTACCGGGAGGGTTTTCTTTTTTGCTTATTACAATAAAAATGATTGGCGTCAAAACAAAAGACAAACGGGCAATATTAGGCATAATCACAACAAATACAATTGTAAAAATCTACATCATAAACAGGGGAAATGGTCGTGGGGGGGGGTATGGCACAGGGAACACCCGATTTAAAAAAGAAATCATAATTGTCAAAAACTACAAAAAAAACAAAGATTAATTGGCAAAAAAGGCGTATAAAGATATTGAATATAATGTTATAGTAGTCGGACTGGGTGAAAATGCTTTTGCTATTTTCACAATTTTGACCGACACAAATTAAAAGAAGGAAGGAAAATGAAATGAAAAGAACTCACATCCCCCAAAGGCTGTCTGCTCTGTTGCTGTGCATGGCAATGATCGCGCAGTCTGCGGTATTGACCGGTGCTTCGGGGTTTGCGCCGAAGACAGCAACTCCCGATCCGTCTCCTGCTGATGACTTTGAATTCGATAACGGAGAGATCGAAGAATATACGGGTTCGGATGCAAATGTTGTTATTCCCGCATCGATTGACGGGAAGACAGTAACAAAATTAGGACAGGCCTCGTTTATGAACAATACCGATCTTGAGGCAATTGTTATACCGAGCACGGTTACATATATCGACGATTATGTTTTTGATTATTGCTATAGTCTGGAAGAGATATATTTTTACGGTGACGCACCCGAAAATCTTGCATCCGCCTTTTCTGAAATAGACTGGGAAATCGATGTATATTGCAAATCATCTTATCAGAGGAATTATGCGAATGAATTGGATGATCTCGAGATATTCACCATTTATCCGTCGATTAATGCAAGTGTTGCCGATCCGCAATATGCCACACACAATTGGGAATATACGGACAATAAAGACGGTACTCACAGCGCCGTATGTACAGATAAAGGCTGCACTGAGACGATCACCAATGAGAAGCACACATATACGAATTCCAAATGTATATGCGGCGCGACAGTAGATCCCAGTGATATAAGCTTCTTTAATTTCACCATTGCAAATGATGAGGCAACTGTCGCAGGATATACAGGTCCCGGAGGAGAGATCACGATCCCTTCGTCATATACAAAGGATGGCAAGACATATCCGGTAACAGCTGTCGCCGCTCGTGCTTTTAACGGCAGCAACGGCACTACGTCGACTACAAATGCGGAATCCTTATCAAAGATCACTAAGATTACTGTGCCGGCATCTGTCACCAAGGTAGGCGATTATGCATTCAACTATGTGGGATGTTATGCGACAAGACTGTGGAGTCTTAAGGAGATAGTTTTTGAAGGAGAAAATGTCACATTCGGAAAGGCCGCATTGGGCAGCAACCCCAATCTTGTCAAGGTGACTCTCCCGTCAAAACAGACCGAGATCGCAAACAGCATGTTCAATGCAGATACATCTCTTGCGGAGATTACAATACCTGCATCAGTCACGACAGTGGGTCAGCTCGCTTTCCAGAAATGTACAGCTCTTCGTAAGGTTACATTTGAGGGCAGCAGCGCACCTGTGATGACCGAACCTACAGAGTCATTTTATAAAGGACAATATCCTTTTATAGGATGTCAGTCGTTGATGATATATGTACCCGATGTTACTGTATACAGCGAGGCATGGACAAAAATGCTTTCGGCAGGCATAGATAAGGCCGGAGATATAACACTTTGTGATGCGACAGGCATCGGATATATCGCCGACTTTAAGGAATATGTCAACGGAACCACATCGTCATCATATACACCTCAATATATGGAATATCATGTTGTAAGCCTTGACAGCGCAAAAAAGAGCGGTACGGTAGAATTAAAATATGTCGGCTGGAACAGCGCATATACGCCTCTTGAAATACCGTCTCAGGTAACAAAGAGTGTTGCGGGTGAAGACTGGACATTTACGGTTGTCGGCATCGGCGAGAATGCCATGGAGCAATATAAGTCAACATATTCGAGCAGCGCTTACTCATTTAAAGAGGTTACATTCCCTGAGACTCTTACATATATAAAGAAGTGGGGCTGCACCGGACTTAAGCAGATCACAAGCATAGATCTTTCAAAAACCAAGATAGAAGAAATCGGTTCGGAGGCTTTCCGCGGATGTTCAAAGCTTGCCGAGATCAGTCTTCCGGCAACTCTTACAAAGATGGGTATCAGCAAGACTGTCACATCAGGTGATGAGGACAGCACACAGATAACCATCACATCAGACGAAAATATTTTTGCATGCTGTGATGTCCTTGAAAATATAAATGTGGCAGAGGACAATCCAAGCTTCAAGTCGGTAGACGGAATACTTTACAGCAAGGACGGCAAGAAGCTCATCAGATATCCTAACGGCCGTACAGATACTGAGTTTGCCATCCCCGAGGGAGTCGAGGTCATTGCAAGCCAGGCATTTATGCAATCCTATCAGGGCAACAGCAAGCTTACAAAGGTAACATTCCCGAGCACACTTAAGGAAATAGAATCTCTTGCTTTCCGTCAGAGTAATCTTACCGAGGTCACACTTCCCGCAGGTGTAAAGTTCGGCAGCTGCGCATTTGATATTTGCAAGAATCTCAAGAAGGTAACTATCTCCGAGGGAGTTACGGAGCTCAGTGATTATATGTTTTGGAGTGATGAGGGAATTTCCGTCGTAAGACTTCCGAAGTCACTCAAGAAGATAGGCGACAATTGCTTCGGTCATTGTACAGGCATACAATATGTCGACCTGAATGAGGTAGAGGAGATCGGCGAATATGCATTCTATTACAACAGCTCGATCTCAGATATAGTGATCCCGGGAACTGTAAAGGCTATCGGACGCGGTGCCTTTGTGGATTGTCAGGACCTTACAAAAGTAACGTTCGAAGAGGGATGCACGGTTATCGCACCTTTTATGTTTGCAAGCGATTATGCGCTTGTTGATCTTACACTTGCAGACAGCATCGAGGAGATCGGTGAATATGCTTTCGACCTTTGTGTCGGCCTTAAGGAAGTCACCATGCCTAAGAGTCTGAAGAGGATGGGAGAATATGTATTCTATCAATGCTGGAAGAATCTTGAGAAGGTTACCTTCCCGGATGAGGTGGAGATAACATCGATCCCTGTCGGAACATTCTACAGCTGCCAGGCGCTTAAAGAACTCAATCTCGGAAAGAATATTTCGTCAACCGGTGCAGCTTCTCTGTATGATACGAACTTTGCACTGGTCGTAAATTGCACTCGCGCAAAGGATTATTTTAAACGTGACAAATTCGATGTATATGCATGGGATCTTGAAAACAATGAGCTTTTCTCAAGCTGCGTGGATACAGGTGAAAAGGACGGCTTCGGCTATCCGATCTATAAGGTAACACTTACCGAAGAAGGCGTATCAGGCGGATGCGGCGGAGGAAGCTCATCAGAAGACGGATATTATTATATCTATTCATATGCAGACCCGACCTTCAATTACGGTACATATGAGGAGACGGTGCTTGATGTTGAGATTGTAAGCAAAGACGATACGGAAGAAATCAACTTTAAGAAGTCGCAGCTTGAGTCTATCGTAAAGACAGATCCGATCACATATCAATACCGTGAAAACGGCAAAGAGAAAACTATCAACGCAACAAAATATATAACCGTTGAAGATCTGCTGAAGGCAGCAGGCGTTTCGTTTGGCAATTGTGATGTTATAACAGTTACGGATGCTGACGGAAACAAGCTGTCTCTCAGTCATGCGGACAGCCTGATCTATAAATATGCGATGGCAGACGGTAAGAAGAGTGAAGTTCCGGCTGCACTTCTGCTCGAATGGAACGAGACAAAAGATGGCAGCGCAAGTCTGTTTGAAGCAGTTGAGGATAATGATGGCAATATGTTTGTATATGGCATCAGTGAAGATGAAAACGGAAAGGATACAAACGTACATGCATTGTCCGATATAACAAGCCTTAAGATAGAAATCCATGCCGCACATGAGGCAATACAGGATAAAGCTGTCATCGAGAATATAGCGGATCCGACATGCACGGAGAGTGGTTCATATGATGAGGCCGTATATTGCGAGGCCTGCAAGGACGAGATAAGCCGTACAACCAAAGAGATAAAGCCGGCAGGGCATACAGAAGCAGAGCCTGTTGAAGAGAATAAGAAGGCACCGTCAGACGGAAAAGACGGCTCTCATGACGAGGTCATTTATTGTTCGGTATGCGATGCGGAGCTTTCACGTACGAGCGTAACAGATCCTGTACAAAAGGAGCAAAAGAAGAGCGATGCTCAAAGCGGGGCAGAAAAAGAACAAAGCAAGACGGCAGACACATCTAAGAGCGTTAAGACCGGAGATGCCGGAGTATTGCCGTATGTGATATTGTTTGCACTCTCATTTTCAGCCGCAGCGGTCGTTTATAAGAGACGCAGTACAAGATAACAGATAAACAAAGACAAGCAGGATAACAGATAAGCCCGTCATCATACCTTTATGGTTTGAAGACGGGCTTATGTCGTACATTCAGTTGTTGTAGTATGTCATAGCAATATCTGTGGCACGGTCGGGAAAAACTCTATCGCTCATTCTTGAGCTGCACATACTCCAGAAAAGTTCTTCAAAGGTGAGATTTTCATCGTTACTGTATGCAATGTATACGGCAAAGTCATAATTTGGTGAATGTGAATATCCCTTTAAAACAAGACGGTATTTGTATTGATATTTGACAGAGTCCATTTCAATCTCATAAGTTCCGTCTTCATTACCAGTAAGGGAATGGGATAAAAGAATAATTCTGTCCGGAAATGTCTCAGTATTGCTTTTTTCTGTGATTTTTAAGGTGGTTATATTATCAAATACCTTTCCCATGCTCTCATTGCGGATCCCCGAGTAGGTAATCTCTATTGTATCTCCTGCGCAGAGCGGCTCCCCGGGAGTTAACAATTCGGCAATCTTTTCAATGTACATCTCATCTGTCGCCTTTAAATTGTCCGTATCTTCGACAGGCGTTACTATAAAAGTATCACCGTCCGAATAATAATCTTTAACCAACAGTGTTATTGTCTTTTCTTCGGGTGCCGATAACTCTCCGCATGCAGATAAAATGATCATAATGACACTCACAGCTATTCCGAGGATCAAATGGAGATAATTATATTTGTTGTTCATAGCCGTTCACCGATTAATTCCAACTGGAAATCACTACACTGATATTGGCATTTGAATATGGGCAAGCATTTGTATAATGCCTTATCAAGCCTAAATAGTCCCATTTTGACGTAACTCTTGTAGGCGTTGTCCCGGAAGATAACGCATAAACTATTCCCGAGTGGATGGGGACACCGGACTTTGTTTTCCAACAAAGAATTGAACCAACATAGGTTATTCCTGAAGAATAACTTCCGTCAATCATGTACAACGAAGGATCGTCAATCCAATATTTGTTAGTTGATGCGCTGGAATACCATGCATACGAATGGCAATTATATTTGGCTGTTGATGCAGATACATTTCTTATAACGCTTGCACTGGTATAAGTTGCTAACAAACCCGCTTGTTTGGTCTGTGCTTCGGATATTGTCGTTCCATGGCTTGAAAATGTCAGATCATAATAATATGAAACAGGAGAACCGTTTGGAGTCAAAATATCAGAATAGACCCCGCTTTTTGTTGTACCTGAGCCGATATCATTCGTATGTAAATAATTATATAAATCTTTCAGAAGTTTCAGCTTTAGTACTACGCTGTCATAATTTATTTTCTCATCATCGGAAATATTGAGCTCGATCTTCTTTATTATATCTTCTTGAATAATGAGATTATCTATAAGATCTTTTGTTTCATCTCGCGTCAATAATTCACTTAGTCCGTCAACATATCCTTTTGTCATTTCGTATCCGGTTATTTCGGAATCATAAGCCCAAATATCCGAGAGGTACGGATTTTTCAAGATGGTGATCAGAAGGGCTTCTGTGGACATATTCGCAATTGTTTCATCAGGAATTCTAAGCAGAGCAATGCGCTTAGATGAGAATTCCAATTCAGACCAGGCTTTAGTTCCGACAGTAATCGGGTAATCATAAGCCTCATCAATTGCTTTTTCGAAGACCTGAGAATAATCTTCACCGATTGCGTCATTTTTTATACAGAACGAAAAAAATAGTGTTAAAGAGATCACGACAATTATTGCTTTTGTAACAGTTGCTTTCTTCATTAAATGTTTCTCCTTTCTGAAATAAAAATTAATTTTGATAATCCCGAAGTTGACAATATTGCTTGTTAGTATTGACCACAGTAAAATCTGCTTTTCGATGGCACCTCCCTGATTGGATTATATCATATGTCATAGAAATCAGTTACAAATTTGAAAGAAAATCAACACTGTAGTTGAAAGACCGATTATACGTAAATTTCATTTTACAAATATAAGATACAGACCTTATTTTTTGACAGATCTGCATTTTGCTAAATAGTATAAAAACCGTATGCAAGGGCGGCATCCAGCTAAATTGCAAAAAAAGCAATGCCACACTTTTTACAATTTGATATAACCAACATATAGTTAACAGAGCAAAATTTTTAAGAAAGATAGGATCGAAACATATTAAATATAACTATGGATTTTGAGAAGAAAGGGGATGAGCCCGATGGAGTAATTTTTGAACGAATTATTATCACATGCAGATTGATAGCTTTCTTCAGGTGTAACCATTCCGAGCGGCGGAAGTGCAACCGGTAGTGTAGTGCCATCATGAGGTATATGAATATGGAAAAGGGTGAAAAGTTAACTTTTGGAATTTTTATAATTCTTGTTATTGTATTTTTGGTTTTGATAATTATTGCTGTTAATTCTGTTACAGGGTATATAAACAGAATTGCTAATTTCACAGCAATTGGAGACATGCATACATTTTTGAATACACAGGCTGTCTTGAGAGATCTTGTTGAAACATTGGAAGGAATGAAGTAATGAAAAAAAAGACATTGTTTTTGGTCATAGACATTATACTTGTGGTGCTCTGCTTCATGATTTCAATCTTTATCATAAAAATAAATCAATATGATCAAAGTCTTCAGCAAACTATAGATTTTTATGAAGAGCACATGATAACGTATATTGAACTATTAGGCCAAATAGCTCAGGCTATTTCCCCGTAATGTATGATTGAGTACGCTATATGCGTTGAATTTGACAGTATATTTTCAGGTCCACGGAGTAATATCTTTTTCATCAAAAACCCTTACTGATTTATCGGTCGGTAAGGGTTTAACTTATAATAATATCGCAATCCCGTTGGGGGTTCATATAACCTTTAAGAAATGCAATAAACCGTGCGATATTCGGATTGCTGTTGTTTGAAGAGTAAAGTGCTACAAATGGCCTTGGCGGTAATTCCGGCAAGGTCACTATTTTCACCCCATCAGGAGCATCCTTCAGATATTGTTCAGGGATCAATGCTACTCCTTTTTTCATAAAAACAGCATGAAACATGCTCTCAACACTGTCTGTCTTTAGGATATTGGTTATGTGGATAGCATTTTCCTTTTCTATTTCTCCGATAAGATCCATTAATCCCTCGTGTTTTTCGGTGTCAGGTACAACAAGGGGCACACGTTCAAGGATTTTCAGATCCGGTTTGTCGTCTTCGGAAAGAAAATTGTCCGACATAATAATGAACATCCGTCTGCTTCCGATCGGAAGGTAATTAATGCTTTCAGCAACATTTTTGAAAGAAAACATCTCGAGGGCAATATCCGCTTGACATGATGAAAGCAGATTGGCGAAACGATGATCATCCGTTGAATGGATACTTATTTCAACGGATGGGTAGAAAAGATTAAATTCTGAGATACAGGCAGCAAGTTCTCTGGTGTAATCAGAGTAATGGACAAAGATATTTAAGCTGTCGGTAATGGTCGAAGAAGTAGAGGAAACAGTGCGTCGGACCTTATCAAACTTTATTGTGATTTCTCTTGCAGCGGGCAACAGTGAGATGCCTGCTGTTGTTAATTTTAAATGATGTGAGTCCCTTTCAAACAGCGCGGTTTTTAATTCCTTTTCAAGCGACTGGATGTGCCTGGTCAAAGCCGACGGTGTAACAAAAAGCAATTGTGAAGCGCTGTTAAATGATCCTGAGCTTGCTATGACGAGAAATTCATTGAGCCATTCGATATTCATGCGAATTCCTCCAAAGAATAAATATTGTTCACGGCATATGTACCATATTGTCTGAATTGCAGAAAACGCAATGTAAATTGCAGAATACGCAATGCCACAGACCCGGCAATCAAATATAATTAGTTCATAGATGATGGAATCAAGATTTTAAAGGAGGATGGGGCCAATGCATATCAATTAACGAATCTAATCAATCAGTTTTCATGAATAAGGAGGTATAAGTATGAAAAAGAGATTAACTGCGATAATTCTAACCATTATTTTAAGTTTGTCAATATGCATATGTTGATTATCCAAGTGCGTTTGGATATTAAGTGCTTTTGAAAGAATGATTAGAGTCGGGGCGATTGATGATTATGGATGTTAATAAAAAGACAATTAAGAGGCTGATAATAGTTTTGGCTGTTTGTCTGGCACTTTTTGCGGGACTGAATCTAATCTGGCTGCTGAGCATAAAGATCCCCCATGACAAAATTGTCGATAAAATATATGAAGGCAGCGAAATCTCCGGAATATTCGAGAAACCTACCAAGGACGGATATGCATTCGGAATCGGAACTATCAAATACCTTTCATTCAACGAACTATCAATAGTTATATCAAACGGCGAGCCGATTATGATTACGTTTGATATGGATGATGGTTCACAGGAACATGCAGGCACGCCCAGCGGAACATTATATGGGATTTATTGTCATCGTACTTGGCTTGGGAAGTGTTCTTATGCATTGGATTGTTGGATGCCGGGAAGCGACCTCAATTTTAATGTTGTTATAAATAAGGATCTTATCGTTTCAGCCCCCCTTGATATGGATGAAGACGATCTTCAAATCCTGGAGGAATTCATCGACCAAAATAGGATATCATTGCAGGGAATGATGAATTATGCCATAGAGCTTTGGGAAGGATAAATGACATGAAAATTGTCAAATGGATAGCCGGATTGGTACTATTTTCCTTGTGCTTTGTATTTACAGGTGAATTTTTTCAGTTCTATCTGGAAAGCTTTACGAACGGTTATTATCATGCGGGCAAAGTCAATTCGGATATTCAACCTGAAAGATACAAGGAGATATTCCAAATATGTGAAGAAAACAATGTAGGCGTCTTTTTCGTGAAATATGTCGCGGCATCAGTCGATTGCGAAGAATGCTATATATATGCGACTCAATCAGCTTATGACGAATTAAAGTATTCATCCGGCATAACTGCAGGTACCTGTAACAGTCTGATTTCCGGCAGCTGCATGATAGCATTTAATGATGCACTTGTGTATGCGGAAAATACCGACATACTTGGAAATCTTGATTTTTATTTTACCGGAGAAGAGGCGGATATTCGACTGGCGAGAAAACTGATCAACGAAAATGAAAAAACTATCACAGCTTTGGAAAGAAATAATTCGGTTTCTTCTTGGCTGTTTTTTGCCGTATGGTCGATGGTATTGGTATTTCTATTATTGTTGACATGGTTCGCGTTCCAATTCGATGCGAAGAGACTTTTTGTAAAGATTTCTTTGGGTGCATCGAAGCGCAATATTATTTTGAACTTTGCGACAATGGATGCTGCGGTTTTTATCGTGGAATTTATCGCCGCATTTCTTGTGCTGGGAAGATTCTTTTATGTCTCTTATAAGATCGGATATGCTGCCGCAATGTTTGCGGTGTTTGTTTTATTCAACAGTCTGATCTACTTAACATTGTACAAATATAGTTATAAAGAAATTTTCAGCGGAGCAAATCTGAGTCAACGATTACTTTCAACCTGTTATGTATTCAAAGGAATAGTATTTATTATCACTTTGGCAATTGTTTCCTTGAATGTTTCGGTAATTGCATATTATTCACGATATTTGTCGGTGTATACGGATATTGACAGGTTAAATGATAGTTATGTCTTAAGATACGAACTCTATGAAATGGATTACGAGGAATCTGTGGCCCGGCAGAAATACGGAACCGGGCGGATATTTATAGAAAGTTATCTGGCGGACAACGTCACATTGGATACGATGATCTCGGAACGTGTATGTGATGATGGCAGCGGCAATATTCAGTTGATCATGGCAAATGACAACGCAAGAGATTTGATCCATTCTGAAGAGATCTTAAATAAAATCGGCAAAATAGATTTCTATATATTTTATCCGCAAGGACAGGAAATCCCATTTTCAATAGAAGAGATTTTGGGATATGCGGAGCAAGATTTCGCGGTAGATCTGGAGAATGTCTCATATGAAGAATGTTGTTATTCTGATAATATCAGGATGGCATATTTCGATTTGATCGAAGCGGCATATGGCTTTGAAATAGCAGAAGATCCTGTGATACTATATTGCAATATTTCTCCGGAAAAGCTGCAGAAGATAAGCTCGGGAATACCCAGGGTGGCGGTTGAGACAATGACTGTATTGTATAAAATCGGTACAGACGAATTAGACAAATACCGTGAAGAGTATGGATTTAAAAGCCTTGAGAGAGTTCCTATTGTGGATATATGTCATGAACACCGGTCACTATTTGAACGCAGAATATTGTTGAACTGTGTGATAAGTGGGCTGCTTATATTGATCGAGTTATCGATTGTGATGTCGATAAGCAGGCTGGAATATATGGTGAATGCCCGAAAACTGGCCATCAAAAAGATAATGGGATACGGAATGTTCAAGAAATATTCCGCTATGATAGTACTCGAGCTAATAACTATTGCGATTGGTATAGTAGCCATTACTGTACCGGCCGCGGCAACCTCATATGTTGAGTGGTATATTCCGTTGATATGCTCGTTGGCATTTATAATTATTGAAGGTTTGCTGCTGCTTGTCAGTATGTCTCTTTTTGAACGTTCAAGTGAAATAAAGATCCTAAAGGGCGGGAGTTTGTAAAAACTATGATAGAGATAAAAGATATCACAAAATCCTTTGGAAATAAAAAATTATTTGAAAATTTCAACATGGTAATTCCGGATCAGGCGTTTGCGGTCTTTGCAGGTCCAAGCGGCTGCGGGAAGACAACAATGCTGAATATGATCGGAGGTCTGGAAAAACCGGATAGCGGAAAAATAATAGTTGATGGGTTGGATATATCACAAAAAAGGTATTTGACAGAATATTTTACATACAGGGTTGGCTTCTTGTTTCAAAATTTTGCGCTGGTTGAAGACAAAAGCGTTTTGCAAAATCTGAACCTTGTTCAAAAGAAAGCCCGTACGGAGCGCACGCCGGAAGACATATTGGAAGAGCTGGGACTTGCCGATAAGATAAATGAGGCGGTGTATAAGCTTTCGGGCGGGGAACAGCAGAGGGTGGCCCTGGCGAGACTTATGTATAAACAGTGCGATATAATTCTTGCAGATGAGCCGACGGGCTCGCTTGATCCTTTAAATGCAGAGGCAGTACTGGAGATATTACATAAGATGAATGAGGGCGGCAAGACTGTGATCTTGGTCACGCATAGTGAAGAGATCATTAATAATGAACATTTTGTTGTTCGACTTTGATACAGAGACAAGCTTGGCGGGGATATGCTGTACATATGCGGGAAGACTGAATTACTATAATATCGCAGCTATGAAGAACAGTGTCGCAACTTTTAACGGATGTCGGTACAGAATTGTCCCTGATAATTTTGAAGTGAAAATCCGTTTACTGGATAACTAAAAACACATTGGCATTGAAGAACCCATTCTTTGCATTCCAGTCAAAGCTGCCCGAATACTTTGTTGCTATTTCTTTGATAATCAAGGTCCCATATCCGTGAGGCGTTCCGTTATTATTTTCCTTGGAAGAAACCAGTCTGCCAGTCTCGCATTCAGTGATAAGATCACCACTAAAACTATTTTTTATGGAGATGTTCAGATGGTTTTCAAGAAAAAATATCTTCAGAATTATGTATGGATCAGGAGTAGTTTTTGCTGCTTCCAATGCATTATCAAGCATGTTGGACAGAAGTGAAGAAAGGTCAAGTACGTCAATGCTAATGTCTGGCAGGAGATCCAAGCAGTATTCAAACGTGATACCAAGTTCAGTGCATTTTGCAACCTTGCTGAAGATTATGGCGTCAATGATGCTGTTGCCGCTCGAATTGTCCAATGAAAGCGATATGTTGTCAGTCTGTGCAAGTGCTTCAGTAATGATCCTGTCTGCATCGTCATATCTTGATTGTTTTAGAAGTGTATGAGCAAGGCCGAGATGGTTTTTAATATCATGCCTAACACGGTTCATTTTTTCAACACCGCTACGCTGAAGTGCAAGATTTTCTTCTGCGGCCTCATAACATGCCTCCAGGAGAGTGAGTTTCTGTTTGCTGCGGCTGATTTTGAGTATGTATGCTAGAAAATGTATGACGATGAGACTCATAACAAAGAAAAGCACAGCAAGAACAAGATAAGGGAGTTTTGTGTGTGTGCTCGTTGTATTTGCAGAATAAAATGTAATGGACATTGTAGTTATAATCAGGAACATTGACATGACAAAATTGGAAAGGAGCCAGGATTTCTTTTCCAGTAAATCCGTGTCTATGTCCCTGAACTGCTGCCAGATATACAATAGTGCCAGGAAGTCAAGGAGCTTGACTGAGAGACCGATTATCAAACAGTGCGGAAAGCTATCATACATTATGGCTGTAATGCTTTCATATTTTATTACTGAGAGCAGATTTCTTATTATAACGTCAAGAATACAAAAAATGTAAATTGACATGAGGGAGAACAAGCTGGCCACATAGATCCGAATCCGGAAGACGAAGAAGGTCAGGAACGTGATGGACAGCACCGAGCAAATCGCCTTCAGATAATCAAAAGCCGGTGGAAGATACAAAAACGAAGAATTGAAAAATGCCGCCAGCCATATAATAGCACGGTGGGTGAGGCGTGACGGGAAAAGCCTATACATTATAAAATAAATGCTGAATACCTCTATAAGACATAATGCAAACTCAAAAACTTTAGCTGGCATCAGCGGTTTACCTCATTTAATAGACTGCGGTTAAATGCCGAAAGGAGCCCTTTGTAGTTGCGCCGACTGACAGGGAAAACGTCATTGTTAACCATAGTGACACTGTCATCACATATGGATGAGATACACCGTATATTTACAAGATAATTCCTGCAGCACTCAAAAAAACCGAGAGGAATGTAGTGTGAAGAAATCCGTCTGAAAGTATTCTCTTTAAGGATATAATTACATGAAACGGTCTTCATGTATATGATACTTTTTTTTATGTAAAAACCTAGTATGTTATGAGTTGAAATGCTCATGGTGCAAAGCCTTCCACAATCGAGGATTTCAATAGTTTCAAAATTTGAGCTGTATTTAGAGTATTCGACGAGAACACGCCTAAGTTCAGCTTTGTAAAAATCAGGACAGCTGGTTTTTGGAATGAATGCATTGACCCGGTATTTCAGTGTATCAAAGACCTGCTCCGGGTAGGATGAAACAAAAATGAGAAAGAAAGAGTTGTCGATCCTCCTGAGCTGCTTTGCAGTTTCTTTGCCGTTTGTACCGGGCATTTCTATGTCAAGGATGACAATATCAAAGATTTTACCTTCGGAAAATGTCTGAATGAGCATGGCACCGTTAGAAAAAGTTTCTATTTCAATCTCACAGTGTGCGCACAGTGCCGCTGCCTCAATGTAGTTGTTCAGCACGGACGAAACAAAATCCATTTCATCATCGCATATGGCAATTTTGATCATACAGTTTTTTCTCCCCTTTACAAGAAGAGTATAGCAAAAAATAAAAATTGTTGTAAGCAGAATGTGTTCCTAAGGAGAGCGTCGCACAATTATAAATATATGAGTCTATTTTTGAATTGATGAGCGGTCAAAATTGGGGGATGGTCGGTAATTGCGATTACCATCCATCCCCCGATTTTGACCGCTCGTCTGAATCAGCTTGAAAAATAACTGCTGGAAGTGTTAATAGTGATGTCAGTAACAGAAAGGAAAAAGGAATCACATGAGGCAGACAATATGAATAGCATAGGAGGTTGGGAAATACTTCTTATCTTTATCATAGCAACGCTGGTTATTGGTCCGGGAAATGTGAAAAAAATCCTGCATAAAACAATTGATGTGATAAAAAAAGTACGCTCCTTTGGTGATGAACTGGATAAGGAGTCCGGATTTCAGGAAATCAGAGACGAACTTAAAGATGATGTTGAAGTTATAAGGAAGGAAACTGAGAAAATAAAAAAACAAACAGGCGGACTTGTAAGTCAGGTTGGCTTGAAAATCCAGAAAAGGAGAAAATAAAATGCGTTTAGGATGGCTCGAAATAGTGATAATAGTGGTAGTGGTCCTTCTGATAATAGGAGGCGGCAAGCTTGCAGGACTAGGAAAATCGCTCGGCAGAAACATAAAAGAATTCAAGGAAGAGGTCAGTGATAGCGATAAACATGACGGTGAGGATGATAACAGTACTGCTGCAGGGTAAAAAGCATGATAACAGTCGGTTGCGGATAGAAAGATGAATGAGAATAAGGCATTGGTGTCACATTTTGGTGACCTTAAGAGAACCATGATAATCTGTCTTATGATAACCGCTGCAGGATCAGTAGCAGCATATTACTTTTTTGGCAACAGGATTATGGAGTTTCTGACGGCTGGGCTGTGTGCAAAGGGAGTTCCGTTGATCTATACATCGGTCACTGAATCATTTGCAACAGAGATGAAAGTTGGGCTTATTGCCGGGGCAATATGCACATTTCCCGTTGATGCCATTGTGATATGGTCATTTATTTTTCCGGCACTATTCAGGGAGGAAAAAAAGAAGGCCATTATGTATACAACAGTCAGTATGATACTGTTTGTAGCTGGAATCCTGTTTGGGTACTTTATTCTGTTTCCATTTGTTCTGGATTTCTTTTTGAGTTCATGTACAGGAAATATAACAGCAATGATATCAATTGACAGTTATATAAGCTTCCTGTGCAGGCTTATTCTCCCGTTCGGCCTAATAGCAGAGATTCCATTGGTGGAGATGCTGTTGATAACGCATGACATTGTAAGCATAAAAAGACTTGGCAAACTGAGAAAATACGTCTTCCTTGTATGCGTGATAATGGGGGCGGTGCTTACACCTCCGGATGTAGTTTCGCAGCTATGTGTTGCACTTCCAATGTATGTGTTATTTGAATGTGGAATCATAGCCGGAAGGATAATGAAAAATAATAAGTATAAAAAGGAAAAACAGAAAAATGAGTGAGAAAGAGATCAGCAGAAGGGATTTCCTGAAAGGAATGGCAGGTGCCGCAGCCGGTATAGCAGTCAGCGTTACCCTTCCCAAAATCACAAGGGCAGATTCATTGGCGGCAAGAATCGGCAATGTTTTGGTTAAAGAAGAAAAAATAAGCTATACGGACTCGTTAGGAAGAGAAATAGTGCTGCCAGAAAAGATATTATCAGTGATTCCTTCGGGGATTTATGCCCAGACATTACTCATAATGCTGTGTCCGGATAAGCTTGCTGCACTTGCAAGACCGTTGATGGCTGAAGATATTGAGAATTATGAAAAAGCAGGACTTGAATCACTTGTTCATCTTATTGAAACCGGGGAAATGTTTCCTGATGACTATCATGACAACATTAATCCAGAGAAGGTAAAAGAGGCAGGGAAAATCGTTATACTGGATGTCGGTTCGCCAAAGGGCGGACAATGTGAAAAATTTGAAGTGCTGGAGGATGAAACCGGATGTGTTACTGTATTTATCGACGGCACAGTCGGGAATCTCAGCCGCGCGTTCAGGGAACTTGGTGGACTGCTCGGATGTGAAGATAGAGCGGAAGAACTTGCAGGATATGTGGATACGATATGGAAAGAGATAGGGGAGTGCAGAGAAAAAATATCTGAAGATGTCCATATTTTCTATGCGGGCGGTCCTCATGGCACTTCGAGACATACAGGGTATTCATTCCAGAATGAAGTTATCAGGATGTTAGGATTTACTCCGGTTGTGGTCATGACGTCATATGATGAGAAACAGGTTGACATACAAAGCCTGAAAGAAATGAAAACGGATTACATTATTTTCAACGACTGGGATTGTTACGAAAACATAATGAACATGAAAGGTGAGGACTACAAAATCTGGGGAGAGGTAGAAGCTATAAAAAATGGTGCATTTGTTGTTGCACCGGGATTGCTCCAAAGTTGGATTGGAACGCCGCTGATTCAGATGATAGGTGCATTGTGGATTGGAAATGTGATCATGCCGGAATTGTATAATTATAATATTGCGGGAAAGGTGCAGGAATTTTATAGGATTATCTTTAATTTACAGCTTGGCATAGAGGATATTTTTGACTTGCTGGGATATGCTTCAATGAAAACGGAAGATTAAAATAAAAATGAGTACCCAGAATCATGCAATGATTTTTAACCAATTGGAGTGAAAATGAAAAGAGGAATCATTTTTTTGCAGAGCATACTTATAATTATCGGTCTGACATTTTTTATAAACGTAAAGTCCGATGGTAACAGGGGATATATTGTTTTTTTACTCGAAGTGCTTATGGTGGTTGGAAATAGTCTTTTAATGTATACCATTGATACAAATGATGAGGATTTTTTGATTAATGTGATTGCAGGCATTGCATGGTTTATTGTTGGCGTGGTTATAGTTTGTGTTGTGATCTCAGGTAATATTGACAGTTCATTCTATGGTATATGTGGATGCAATTTGGGAATTTATTCAGCTCATTTGTTCTTGAAAAATTTCGGAGGACGCAAGTTGAAGGGAATTCCAATCTGCAATATTGTCATACATTTACAAAAAAAATCAGGTGGCTTAAATAAAATAGAATCAACAATTGATAGCAGTATTTTAGCAGTGTTTATAGCAATAGATATTTTCACTGTAAGTTTCATGGAAACTGGGTTCGTAAAATCATTATTTGACAAAGTTATGGTATTGGCCTCAGTTTTTTTTGTTGTCTATACTGTATGTTTGAATATTTTATATATTATGAGAAGAAAAGATATCATATGGTGGGAAATATTGATATTGACAGAATGTTTAGTACTTGTGCTTTTATTATTGTTAAACAAACGGTATGTCATGTTTGAGAGGTATGTGTTTTATCTAATGACACAGGCAGTATTGTTAGGAGAGTTTGTATCGATTGCTAAGTATAAATTACGACGCAATGAAATATGAAATAATGCGATAAAAAGCATACGGGAGAATGTGAAAATGAAAGAATCTTTGTATAAAAGACCTGAAGTTGTATATTGGGACGTGAAAACAATAGTTGGAATACAAGCAAAAATGTCGGGAGGAATCGGAACTATTCCTAAAGGAACTGAAGCAAATCCGTACACGTTAAATTTGGATGAAGATAAAAATATTAATACACAAAATTTTTGGTTCGCATGTACTGTTGATGGAGCAACGGATTTTAATATTTTAACTTCATCTCTGTCCTCAGTAACCATTTATAAAAAAACATTACTCGGAAAACAGGTTATTTCGACTAATAATAATGTAATGGGAAATATAGAAATAACCATTAGTGATTGCACAGTAAACAATGGAAAGAACACTTATTATATAGATATCAGACAAAGTGAAATTGGCAATATGATTTGCAGAGTCAGTCAACATTTGGATTTTAGTACTGATGTGAATGATTACGGAAATAAGTGGTTAGCAGAAACTAATTCGGCGGTTCCGGGTAGTATTATTGGGAATAATATATTCTTCTGGAAGTGGTTTATGCCGACAAACTTTGTGAGTAAGTTATATGAATATGTAAGTGATTCAAAGTTTTTGGACTATCAAACAGATGTTGTTATAGGTACATTGAGTGTATCGATGGCAGCAATAGGTTTTTGCGCGGGTGCAGAAATTGCAGAAATTTCATTGATAGCAGAATCAGAGATAATTTCAATCAAAAATACACTTGGATATAAGATGATAGCTTCGGTCATCGGCTTTATAACAGGTTTAAAAGTAGATGAATTGCTTGATTTTAAAACCGCGACGATTAACCAACTGCGTACAGCGGCAAATTACAATGAGGAAAGAAATGAATATGAAACAGGAGTAAGCATGGCATATTATATGAATCAGGGATTAGGCTTTTATGAATTTGAAACATGGAATGAGAGAACTATGTTTGGAATACCGGGTTACACGGGGCAGTGGGTGGAATCATCCGGTAATGTAGAGTGATAATAGAGGATTGTTTTATGAAATACGGTATTATCAGATTGTTGACGTTTGAAATACCATTCAGCATTATATCTGCTATGTTATTGATTGAAAAGGATTATATAACATTTATATTATGTGCTGGTATGTGTGCGTTAGGTTATCTGGTCGAATTTTTAAGTTTAAAAGGATGGACTACTGAAAATATATTATATGTCTTTTATGGTTTGTTTATTGCAATTATCAGTGCTGATATTATTTTGGGAATCGTGGTATGCCGGATAACTTCGTTTAGGGTTATTGCATTAATAGCAATTTGGATAATGTCCGCGGGTTGTGGAATTGTAGATGTAAAGAAGTACCATTTGGGAACTGAATTCAACAGAGTATTAAAATTTTTACGGTCAGATTTTAAAAATTCTGTTCCGGACGGACCGTCAGAACTATTTGTTGCACATAAATTGCTTGGTTATATCCCCTCGGAAGTAAGCATGTCATGTGAAGTAAAGGATGAAAAAAAGGTTTTGACAGATATAGATGACTATTGCCGGACAAATGAAATCCCATATGCCTTGTTTAAAGGACGTGCATTGAATGATTATTTGTATGACAGTGTAAAACACACATATGGTGACATTGATCTGCTTATAAGGAGTACAGACGTCGAGAAGCTTCACTCATTTCTTCTTGGCATGGGATATTTCCAGTATTCAGGGCTCAGCAGCATCCCAATGACAGGAAATGCTGCCGACAAGGCAAGATTAATTAATAGCGTGCTGAGATCCAGAAAGAGATTTGGTAATGGAAGCCATCCGCTTAAAAGCCATGCAGACATGCCGGAATATGCGCCATACTGCTGTGAAAAAAAAATCAGCGTTGAACTGCACGACGGAATCCATTTCCTTCCGAATGGGATTGCAGAAAAGATGTTGGAGCGTACGGTAAGAAAGGGACAGAATGTCCAATACAGTACTCTTGATATGGCAGACACCTTTATAGTACTCCTGCTGACTGCATATGAAAATTCAGAATCACTGAACAGTAATCTTTATGATCATGGGATGGTACTCAGAGATTATGTGGATATTAAAAATTTCTTCGATAAATATGATGAGAAAGCTTTTTGGGATAGGATCTGGGAAAGAGTCAAAAACTATGGCTTAGTTAAGATGACGGCCATAATAATGGGAAATTTGGAACTGGTCTATGATCGTGATGTAAGAAAATGGCATCTGTCCGAACTTAAGTCACAGAGGAGTCTGTTCGACAGGGATATACTGAAACGCATGGCAGATGCAAAGACTGCCGAACAGTCTGCAAGAAGGCTTTTTTTACAGATGATTGCAGATGAAGCGAAATCGGATGAATACAGAGTCCTGCCATATGAGTCACCGGAAGAAGGATTGATCGACGACGGCACGGGCGCCGCACAATGTGTTGTCAGAGGTAATGAAAATGGCAAGTACATTTTGATAAAAATCAAGAAAGCATTCTGGAGGGGGAGAGAACAGTATATGTATCAGTGCCGATTTTACCCGACAGAAGATCCTGGATTCGTTATGTATAAACTTGATCTTGCATGGTACGGAGAAAATGTAAAGTCATATGGACATAAAAGCAAGACGATCAGAAGGGATGCAATAAAAAGAATGACTGCGGAAGAATTCCGCATTGATATCTCTGAGCAGGAAAATCTTGTGGAAATAGGTATTAATGTTGATGCCGGTGTATTAAGTAAGTGGGACATACAGGGCGGAGCGGATGAAATGTATTTTTCGTTTAATGTCTATGCCCATCAGGCTGGGGATATTTATTTTCAGCAAGGAAAACGAAAACTATACCGGTTAATATGATTTGAAAAAGGCAAAAACGTGAACATTAAGCAAAAATGAAATCAAGAGTGAAAAACTTCAAGGTGAAACTTAGAAATGCCGATGTAATAATAAGGTTGAAAGGAGCAGATGAATTATATAGTTCTTTAAGAAAAACTTTTCTTGATGTATCGGATGCAGAAACTATTCCTGACTTTGACAAGAAAGCTACAGCGAATACATTTATAAACATAAATGAAAATGATGGAGTGTATCACTGCCAAAGTGTATTTAGAAATGTGTGTATTACTGAACCAATTGAAGTTATGGACTGGGTGCTTAATACAGTAGGGGAATACATTATCATGACGCTTCCTGAAGATGAGATGATAATGCATGCATCAGCTGTTTGTATTCGTGATAAGGCCATACTTCTTGCTGGAGATTCTGGATCCGGCAAAACGACGCTTTCGCTGATTTTGGCCAAGAATAGCTGCAGATATGCGGGAGATGAATATGTCTATATAAAATACAGGCAGAGTATGGCATGCGGGGAAAATTTTCCAATACATATAAAAGCCGGAAATCCCCTACTAGGAGAATATGCTCCGGAGTTTTTGATTAAAACATATAATACAGAGAGTGGGAGGAAGGGATACGCATTAGACAGGAGTCTGACTGATAAAAACGGACTGAAAGCTATGTATGAAATAAATCATATAAATGGTTATGAGAGAGAATATAAAAGAACTGTGACCGGAGAAATATGTGAAAAATTGCTTTTTGCTATCAATAACAGATTGTGCGCACGCAAAAGAAATGACCATCCGTGATATATCAGCATATTTTAAAGATATATATGGCGTTGATTTTAGAAAAAAGATCCCGCAAACCCATGAGTTTGCGGGACCTTTTACAGAGGCGACAACCAGATTTGAACTGGTGATCAGGGTGTTGCAGACCCACGCCTTACCACTTGGCTATGTCGCCTTAACAAGCTTGTGTATTGTACCAATTAATGAAATTTAAGTCAAGCGAGACTGTAACAAATTTTGTATAAACTATTAAACTGATGTATATCCTCTTGGATTAATCGCTTAGGTTGTCTAAGAAAATGACTGCACCCTCCTACCTTTATTTCCTTCTTATAAAACTGACTCCTTCCATCTCGAATTCCCGGTTGTTTCCCACAAACTCAAAATCATATCCAAGGTAATCCTCTAACAGCAGATGAAGGTCACTTGCGTCCTTGTCCCCGTATTCGTCAAAGCTTATTTCACCGTCATTAACTGAAATGAAAAGCATGTCGCAGAGTTCTTCATAATCACAAGCACAGATATCTTCGTATTCCAGGTCCTCTTCATTTTCCACGGACTGAATAAACTCTTCTTCCGTTTGATCAAGCTTTTCCAATACCTTAGCCATGACCTCCCTTCGGAAATCATCATCAAAGGCAAGTATTGTGCCATTTGTGGTCTCTATTGCGATCAAACAATTTTCAAAATCTTTTTGAGTATATTCTTTTTCACTGTTCATTTTATTTTCGACTTTCTCAGGGGCAGAGATCTAAAACTTCAAATGAGCCGCCGCCCGCTGTTTTTATTGCCGGGATCATTGAAGAATCCGCATCCTACACGGATTATATGTTCCATCATAACAGTTATGTTTTCGATTTTCTACCTTCATTTTTTTTTGTCGGTGTCCTAATACAATAAAGTTGTAATACATATGTATTACATTTGAATTTTATGTATGTATCTCACAAAGTTTTCATTGCTTATTGACGGATGCGGATCTGCAGCTTTACAATCATTTCAGCATCAATTCTTGATGCTGCTGTCTCTTTTCCGGGGCAGTAATTCCGAGATTTTTAAGAGCATTATCGTAGGCATGCATATGCCGCAGATATTTTCGATTTCATTTTTAAGAAAGAGGCAAATGATATGTCACGCGCACTTCTGGCTTTGTTTAGTGAAAATACGGATTATCTGAACAGATTTTTGACCTATTTCAGAAAAAGAGAAGAGCAAAGGATAGATATTGTAGGTTTTACGAGTCATATAGCATTGCAGAAGCATCTTGAGAAGCATGAGATCGATCTGCTGTTGGTTTGTGAAAATGATATTTCCCCGGAGGCCTTGAAGTCCGTCAAAACCATGGTCTGTCCGAGGGCAGACGGGACCAAGGCAAATAAAAATATTCATGCATTTGCATATATGGGTGATATAAGCTCTCCAGGCGAGAATCCGTCACGGATAGATATGTACAGGCCCATGAAGGAGATTGCGGGAGATATCTTGAATATAATCCGAAGGTCAAAGCCGACAAACGATGACACCGAAAAGGCGGCAGATATTTACGGCATATATATACTGGACGGACAGGCTGACAGGAACAGCTTGGCTTGGCAGGTGACAAAAAAGCTGATGACCGGTTCGAGAGATGCTCTATATATCGATACTGACAGATTTTCACCTATAGACAATTGCCTCGCTCGAGAGCAAAGATATACTCTTTCGGATCTGATCTATTATTACAGGATCGGATCTGACCGCTTTAAGGATATATTGACAAAGACTGCCTTTGATAAAGATGGGATTTGGATCATACCGGCACCGGTAATGCCGGATGATATGGAAGACCTTTCCGCATCGAAATGGCAGAGCTTTCTCAGTGCGGCCGCGGCGGCCGCGGGATGCTCTGTGATCGTGATAGATATAGCCGAATGCTGCAGAGATCTAATTACTTTTTTTGATATATGCAAAAATGTCTATCTTTTTTCGGAATCTTACGCTCTTGCATCAGGGGATTCCTTGAATGCTGATCCGTCCTCGGCATCATATACAGATATGAGAGCAATGGCATTTTACGAGTACTTTAGGAGCCGCGGTCGTGAGGATATCTTTCAAAAATTCAAGAACGGCAAGGATTTCTTAAGTATTTCATGCAGGACCAAGTCAGAGCGCCTTAGGAAAATATAAGACGCGGATCGGTACTTAAAACACAAGACAGGAACAGATATTTAAATGAAGGCAGCCCCGGATATTGTACAAGAACTGAAAGCAAAGCTTATACACGATATAGATATATCAAGATCTATAGATGATGATGAGCTGCGATCTATGATTAACGATATCATCGGCAGAAAATTCGAATGCAGCATGCTGTCTGTAAGTGACAGACTCGCGATCTCAAAAGACCTGTTCAACGCGTTGCGCGGTCTCGATGTGCTGCAGGATATCCTCGAGGAGGACGGCATAACGGAGATCATGATAAACGGTCCGGACAACATTTTTGTGGAGAAGGAAGGCACTATAACCAGATATCCTGCGTCATTTTCGGGAGAAGAACGCCTTCGCGATGTTATCCAGACCATAGTAGCTGCGGCCAATAAAAGAGTAAATGAGTCCTCTCCTATAGTAGATACCAGACTTTCCGACGGGTCCAGAGTGAATGTGGTATTGCCTCCCGTATCGACCCGCGGTCCGATAGTCACTGTCAGAAGGTTTCCTAAAAACCCGATGACGATAGAGGACCTGATAAGAGGAGGAAGCATAACGGAGCAGGCGGCGCATTTTCTGGGAAGGGCTGTGGAGAGCGGCTGCAATATTTTTATAAGCGGAGGTACAGGCTCAGGCAAGACGACATTCCTGGGAGCGCTATGCGGCCTGATACCTGAGGGTGAGAGGATAATAACGATCGAGGATTCTGCCGAGCTGCAGATAAAAAATATTGAGAATCTTGTGAGCCTGGAATGCAGGCCTGCCAATGCAGAGGGAGACAATGAGATATCGATCAGAGATCTTATAAGGACATCATTAAGGATGAGGCCGGATAGGATTATTGTGGGAGAGGTACGCGGTGCAGAGGCATTTGATATGCTTCAGGCTATGAATACAGGACATGACGGCAGTTTGTCTACGGGTCATGCGAACTCTACGAGAGATATGCTCAGCAGGTTGGAGATGATGGTGCTTACCGCGGCGGAGATACCATTAGCGGCGATACATGCTCAGATAGCATCTGCGCTTGATATCATCATCCATCTGAGCAGAGCAAGAGACGGAAGCCGCAGGGTCATGGAGATAACGGAGGTGGGAGATGTTGAAAAAGGAGAAATACAACTCAATACCCTCTTCAAGTATACGACGGAGGGCGGACTTGTATCCACAGGAAGAGCGCTTTCGTGCAAAAGACGATTCTTCGAAGGACTTATTCAGACTGACTAAAAAGGATATCCTTGCGGAGCTTTTGATATATGCTGCCTTTGCTGCGATCATCTATGCTTTCTACAGATCTGTATTTGCATTCGTTTTGCTGCCGCCCGCCTGTATTATTTATCATAGATATAACAAAAAGAGAGTGGTGACTATCCGCAAGGATATGCTGGCGGACCAATTCAAGGACGCGCTCATATCCATATCATCTGCCCTTAAGGCGGGATATTCCGTCGAAAATGCTGTTTCAGAGAGCCTTTCCGAAATGAGATCATTATATGGAACGGATTCCCTAATATTCACAGAGCTGCAAAAGGCAGTATCCGCTATGAGTCTCGGTATGACTGTTGAAAATGCTTTTACAGAGCTTGCTTTAAGGTGCGGTGTTGACGATATCATGCTCTTCGCATCCGTTCTTTCCATCGCAAAGAGGAGTGGCGGGAATCTCGTTGAGATAATCAATAAAACCTCAGGTGACATATCCTCAAAAGCGGATATCAAAAGAGAAATATCGGTCGCCGTAAGCTCAAAACGTTTGGAGCAGAGGATAATGTCCTTCATGCCTCTTTGCATCATTTTATATATCGGATTGTTTTCGCCTGATATGATAGCGCCCTTATATGGCAATCTGATCGGCATAGCCATCATGACTGTATGTCTCGGTCTGTATATTTTTGCTTTTTTCATCTCTCTTCGAATTATGAATATCGAGGTCTGACATGATCTGCATATGTATATCAGTCCCTATAGTGTGTCTGGTCGCAGCACTTTTGTGCGGCAGATATAAAAAGGAACTGTTTTCTGAATTAAATAAAAAAGAGCACCCGCTTCTGTTTCTCTATCCGGCTTCGGCCCGTGTCTTGGACCTGTTCAGGTCTCATTCTTCAAGTCAGGCAGCTTCTAAACTCACTTCTCTTATGAAACAGCTGTATGTGCGGGAAAATGTTGACAGAGAGCTATATATATACAAGGTTAAGAAGCTCTCGACCATAGTCGGCATTATATGCGTCATATGTATTGTGGGAGCGCTCTCTTTTATAAGCAGCAATAGTGCGAAGCTCGTAAGGTCGCTGGCCCGCGCCTCATTTGGCGGGGGCCGCACGAGCTACACTCTTGATGCGCAATACAACGAGACATCGGAAACAGTCGAGATAATATTGGACGAGGAAAAAAAGTCAGAGGAAGAGATAAAAGCAGCCTTTGAAGAAAGCTATGAGGGCATCATAGATGAAATGCTGGGCGAGAACGGATCGTTGAACGAGGTGAGCAAGCCCTTAAATCTCATAAGCTCATACGGCGATATTTCCATAAGCTGGGAAATATCGGATACATCTCTTATAGATTACAGAGGAGAGCTTACGGAGGACATAGAGGAAAATGAATATATTCCGGTAGATATGTATGCGACATTATCCATAGACGATATATCACAGGTATACAGTATACCGGTTGTTATAACGGGAGAAAGTATATCGGCAAAGGAGCTTTTGATCCAAAATATTTATGATTCCATCGAGGAAAACAATTCTGCCTATGATGCGGACGTAACATTGCCGGATAACATAAACGGACAGGAGATCATCTTCAAAAATACAAGCTCAGATTCAAACAGCGCGCTTATATTTCTTGCGGCTATCGCATTATTTGTCATCATAATTTTTTATGACCGTACACTTGAGGATAAAGTAAAAAAACGCCGAAGTGAGATGATGATGGATTTTTCTGAGATCGTATTTAAGCTCAATCTTCTTTATGAGGCCGGTCTCAGTATATACAGAGCATGGGAACGTATAGTGACGGAATATGAACATGATCACAAAGGAGGGATGCATTACGCATATCTTGAGATGAAATTAACCCTTGAACAGATAAAAAACGGAGCACCGGAGGCGGAGGCTTACGGCAAATTTGGTAAAAGATGCGCGCTGCATCCTTATATAAAGCTTGGAAACATACTTGAACAGAATCTGTCAAAGGGAACAAAGGGAATGCAGGAGCTTTTGCGCAAAGAGGCCTCAGAGGCATTTGAAGAGAGAAAAAGGACCGCTCTTAAGCTGGGTGAAGAGGCAAGCACCAAGATGATGATACCGATGTTCATCATGCTTGCGATAGTTATGGCAATAGTGGCATTTCCGGCACTTATGTCATTTGATCTTTAAGCTTTGATGACGGCATCTTTACATCGGATCGGAAAAGGATTCGATATTTTCGAAGAGAATCAATTCGAGGTCCGCAGACAGAGATTATTATTTTAAAGTTCGTATAGAAATTATTATTTTAGGAGGGAAAGATCATGGAAAAGATAATCACGGAAAAGGGAATCGCAGAAAATGGAATCATGGAAAAGGGAATCATGGAAAAGGGAATCGCAGAAAATGGAATCATGGAAAAGGGAATCATGGAAAAGGGAATCGCAGAAAATGGAATCATGGAAAAGATAATCACGGAAAAGGGAATCACGGAAAAAGTAAAAATTATGAAAGAACATATCACAAACAGGATACTTATGAGAATGGTTATACCGTTTGCCAAGCTTTCGGACAACTCGGGAGTAGGAGTCATAGAGGTGATATTGATATTGCTTGTCCTTGTCGGCCTTGTGATCATTTTCAAGGATCAGATAACATCTCTTGCAAAGAGCATCTTTTCAAATATCAACAGCCAGGTCGGCGGATTATGATCAAAAATAATCGGCGGCTGCGAGAGTCTGCATATGAAGATCCTAAGGGAGTCATCACCATATATCTGGCACTTACACTTGTACTTACTGCGGCATTGATCTTTACAATGATCGAATCTGCACGTATTAGTGCCGCAAAATACAGGGCGCAAAGCATATCCTACATGGCAGCTGATTCTGCATTTTCCATGTTCGCGGAGCCTGTATTTGATAAATACGGGATAAGTCTTTTGTGGACAGATACAGGAGGGCTCGCCGAATCCTTTGAGACTTTTGCAAATGACAACTGTTCCGATTCCGGAAATGTATTGGATACCATCTTATATACGGATATCTATAGATTGAATCTTAAAGAGGCATCGGTAGTAAGCTCCGCGTCACCGGTTGACCGTGATGGCCTTGGATTTGAAGAGCAGGTCATCGAATATATGAAACTTTTCCTTGCAGAGGATGTGATACAGAGAATTCTTGAAGGTACGTCTGCCTTTGAACAGGGCGATAAGGTTACGGAAGTATTCGATAAGATAGAAGAATATGCAGAGACATTTGAGAAGGTGGAGGAGTCCGTAAAAAATATAAAGGACGGTGTCGATAAGGCGAAGGAGATCGCAGATGATCCGGGTGAAATATTGGATGAGATGTCGGGATATCTGGATGATCTTGAAGGTGGGGACAGCTCAGCATCCGGGAAATTTACCGCGGCAGCCGGCAGGCTGTCACTTGTAAAGACAGAGCTTACATCGGCGCTTGAAAATATAAAGAAGTCTACAGACAGCTATTATGAATATGTAAATGATGCAAAGGAGGCTGTATCTGACATTGAAGGTGAGCTGGAGTTGGATGAGGCTGATTACAGCAAAGATATATATGACGCTGTTTCAGTGCAGATAGAGGATCTGAAGAAAAAAAGCGCTGATACAGATTTTGATTACTATCTTGCCGGTCAAAACGAAGAATATACGGAAAAATACATATCAAAGGTAAACAGCCTGGACGGACTTATAGAAGGGACACTTACGCCGCCCGGGGAAGACAATATTGATTCTTACAGGGCTCTTGTGGATTCATATTCGGATGAGTTTGAAGGCTTTTCTATGGACGATCTTGGGGTGAATCTCAACATAGAGGATGTCGAAAAGGAGGATGACAGCTTTTTGTCAGATATATCCGATCTTGCGAAAGGCGGGTTGTTGGGATTTATCGCGGGGGATATATCGGATAAGACTGTTGATATCTCGGTCTTCCCGTCACAGACTGTGGGAGGGCAGGATAGAGACGACGTATCTTCACAGACAGGAGCCTTTGAAAAGACAACAAATAAAGCGCTTTTTGGTGAATATATACTCACCCATTTCGGAAACGCATCGGAAATATATCCTTCGGCACCTTTAGATTACGGAGTCGAATATATATTGACAGGAAAGTCTGCCGATAAAGACAATCTCTCATCGGTCATATCGCGGATAGTATTGCTGCGTACAGGATGCAATCTTATAAGTCTGCTTAAAAGCAGCAGCAAATTATCTCAGACCGAAATGCTTGCCACATCTCTTGTCGGTTTTACAGGTATGCCGGTGGTAGTAAAAATATTTCAGATACTTATCATAAGTGCATGGTCTGTTGCAGAGGCCATCGCCGATGCAAAGGCTCTGATAGAAGGACATAAGGTGAGAACGATAAAAAATGAAGATGAATGGTATGTCTCTCTTCTTGCCATTAAAAACTTCACGTCAGATTCCATAGAAATATCGGAAAGCGACCAGGGACTTGATTATGAGGCTTATCTAAGACTTTTATTGCTTATGCAAAATGGCAGCGACCAGCGATTTAGGACCATGGACATGATACAGGCGGATATGTGTCTTACTGAAAATGAGGGTTTCAGAATAAGTGACTGCATCACAGGAGCACAGTTCATGGCCACATATACGGTTCCGAATCTGTTTGTCACATTTCCGTTTGTAAGCTCACTCATAACTCCGGGCAGCGGCGGATATACATTAAATATAGACCAGACATATACATATAATGATCATTTTGACAGGTCGGGATGATATATATCCGGGTGATCTCTATGCCGCTTATTACATATTCATAACCTGCAAAGCCGCTGCTGTCATGGATGGATAGGAGTCAGGCTCAAAGGTATTTTTATGGATATATGACGGCGATTTCTGCCTTCCCGCGCCTAAGGAGTGCGAAAATGTTCTCAATTAAGAAAAATATCGACAAAAGCAATTTATCAATTGCAGACATAACCCGAAGCAATCCCAAAAGCGTTCATCAAGCATTCAAAAAAGCATTTTCGCACTCCTTAGGCGCGGGATTGACAATAGAGGCATCTATTGCACTTCCCGTTTTTCTTTTCTTCTTTGCCTGCATGATCCATTTTCTGATATTGATATCTTTGCAGGCTGATATTCAGACACATATTGATGAGGCTGCGCGCAAGATTGGAAAACAGCTGTATGCGCTCAGGGATTCACAGACAGCATCAGCAGCGGCAGCATCATCATTTGCGCTGCGCGCGGCGATATTGGATGACGGCTTATCGGAAAAGATAAAAAACTCGCAGATATCAGGCGGTATATCAGGTGTTCATACCGTCTTATCGGGATATGATGATGAGACCGGCGATCTGGATATCGTCATCACATATACATACAAATTCCCATATCTTCCCAAGGGAGTTGGAAAATTAAATCTATCGCAGAGCTGCCGCTGCCGTGCATGGATAGGAACCGAGCTTAAAGATACCAATGCAGATACATCTAATGAGGATTCGTCTGACAAGATCGTCTATATCACGCCGACCGGCAGTGCGTATCATATTACACCTTCATGCAGCTACCTTGACCTTTCCATAAGGACGGTTTCTGCATCTTCGATAGGCTCCTTGCGCAATCATTCGGGCAGTAGGTATGAAAAATGCAGCTGTGCATCGTCTGGGGCATCGTCATATTATGTGACAGATTACGGTGAGCTGTACCATAGCGATCTGACATGCAAGGGCCTGAAAAGGACAGTTATGGCAGTCTCGCTTTCAGATGTGGGGTCAAGACATGAGTGCTCCAAATGCGGGTCGAATGATAGTAAATAAACGGCAGATGATAGATAAAACGGCATTAGGGTCAAAGTAAGATCTCAGCCTGCATCTCACATATGCAGTACTAAAATTTGGCCGGAACGGCGCGGATGATTGCTTGACAGTGATGACATTATTTACGGGATGTATATATTATTTACGGGATGTATATGGCGGCATTACAGATAATATCTAAGAGCATACTGCTTGTCGGTATCGGTGCGGCGGCATTTTCGGATGTAAAAAGGCGCACTATACCCATCATTTTAATAATCATTCTTTTTCTTGGCGGTCTTATGACGGCTATTGTCTGCACCGTTTTGCGAACGGATGCGGGAGATGATATTTATATATGGCAGAGGCTTATCTCCTGTATACCGGGTATATGTATGGTTTTTATCTCATTTTTATCCAAAGGGGCGATTGGACTGGGAGATGCTTTGTTTTTCGCCGCAATCGGTATTTTCTTTGATCCATTGGATATGATCCTTCTTATGCTCCTGTCTTTTGTGACAGCCGCTCTTTTCGGCATTATCCTTTTGGTTTTTTTTAGACGCAGATTTAAGGATACGCTGCCGTTTATGCCTTTTATACTTATAGGTTATATATGTTTTCTTTTGTTGAATATGAATGCCACCTGAAAGCAGTCAACTTCCGTAAATGCGCCTGATTGACATATGTATTTACATGGATAATATCAAATGACCTATGAAAACCGGGCTAAGGGGAAAAGCTCAGACGAGCCTTGTATAGTGCCAAATGACCCACAAAAAACTGAGCTAAAGAAAAAAGACTCAGATAAACTCTGAAAAATGCACAGCCTTGGATAAAGGAAAAGATAATGTATAAAAGCAGAAAAAAATTCAAGCAAAAATTCAAGCAAAAATCAAAGCAAAAATCAAAGCAAAAATTCAAGCAGCTGTTAAAGCGCGAGTCTGTGCGAAGATTTAAGAGCGTGGCAGAGACGCTTCTTTTTGCGAAGGCGGCAGCGTCCTTTACGATAGAGGCAGCTGTGATAATACCGATCATAATGCTCGTCACTGTATTATTCATAAACACATCATTAGATATCCTTAACACGGTCAGGATGTATACCGATGAGATGAGGGGCCTTATTGAGGCCGCATACGATGCAGACAGAAATGAAAGTGATTATAAGGATAAGGTAAATACCGAATATCTATATGGGCGTCCTGTATTGCTGAAATATAAGCTTCTGGAAGACGGCCTTGACCTCATAAAGGGTGCGAATGACGAAGAGTGAGGCAAATATAAATGGCGAGGAGCAAAACCAATACAGAAAATGAAAAAAGCAAGATTATTAAAAAAGGCGAGGGCTGTGATCAGTACAGAATATGAAGAACGTGATTAAATACAAAAGGGAATTCGGGAGAAGCTATATGTCTGTTGAGGCAGATGAATCTCTGAATATTAATGATTATGTGCTTAAAAGGCTTGTTCAGGGCAATATTCCGGCACTTCTTAAGACAGAGAGTGAGCTTGTAGACGATAGGCTGAGCCTGTTGTACGACATATCCGGACTTCAGGCATTTTCGCATATCTATGGATCGGAGAAGATCGGTTTTAAGGACCTATGTTCTTTTCTGGAGTCCCTTGAGCTCCTTACAGACTGTCTTGAAGAAAATCTGCTGACCATTGACAGCGTAATCTTCAGTCCTGATGCCATATTTACGGATTACAGCCGCAAAAGGTGGTATTTTTGCTGTTTCCCCGATTCGGATCAGAGCATTAGAGTGGAGATTTCCGAATTTTTTACGGAGCTTTTGTCTGTGGTAAATTATGAAGAACCGCAGGCGGTTGCGCTTTGCTTCAGCATTCATAAGGTCACCCAAAGCGAAAATTTCTCCGTACACGATATGCTTACGGCAGCATCTACCGTCATAAATGAGACTGCGTCTGAAGGTGCATCTGCCGGTCATATACATACATTTGACGGTACGATCTGTCCGAAAAATGACAGCTCATATCCGCAGAAAGATATGCGGGAAAAGGGAGTGCCGGATACCGATACGGATGAGATATATGGATTCGGAAATAATATAAGCCATATATCGAAAAAGGGAAATGGGAAAGGATCTGTAAGGATATTTATGCAAAAGGCAAAAAAGTATTTTTCCGAAAAAGATGCCGGTGAAATATATGATGATATCAATTCAGGCACTATATTTAAAAAGATCCGCTCCGTTTGCTGCAGTGGGCATAATGAGCATGATATCCGTGACAATGATGGCAGTCTCGGCAAAAGCACCGGCGGCAGCTTGAATGGCTGTCATCTTGATAGCCCCAGCAGCATGGGCGGCAGCTCCTTCGAATATGATATGCGGTCAGATATCCCGGGACGGCAATTTTCATATCTGAATGAAAGAACAGATGCATATGCACCGCAGGATGATATCGAGAATACGAAACCGCTTGATATCGCGAGTGCGAATATCAGGTTTCTTGAGGGTGAAAACAGTACAAGCGGCATCACTATAGTGATCGATCATATGCCTTTTACTATAGGAAAGGACGGTGAGGCATGCAATTACAGATTGGATCATCCGTCGGTTTCGAGGATACATTGCAGGATATTAGATGATCCGGGAGTCGGTGCGGTCATAGAGGATATCAATTCAACTAATTCGACATATGTAAACGGATATCAGCTGAAGCCATACGAAAAACATGCGATAAATGCAGGGGACAAGATCAAGATCGCCGAGCTGGAGTTCCTGTTCAAATAAGACACGGCTAAGACACGGCCGCAATATGCGCCAGCAACGCATATCGCAGCTCATTATAAGTGCTGAATTGTTTAATCTCACTATTCAGCCAAGTCTCTCACTATTTAGCCCAGTCTTTCCCTGATCAGAGAAAGGGCATCGGCAAGGGCCTTTTCATCCTGCGTTCCCGGCGCCCATGAAAGGATCGCATTATCGTTGTTATATCTCGGGATCAGGTGTATATGAAAATGGAATACGCTTTGTCCTGCTGCTTCATTATTATTTTGCAGGATATTTATGCCGTCTGCGTGAAAAATGTCCACGAGAACAGCGGCAGCCCTTTTTGCCAGAATATATGCCCTGGCCTGAAGCTCGTCGCTTATCTCGAATACATTTGCGGCATGGTCCTTTGGGAGAATAAGAGCATGTCCTACAGTCGCCGGGGAGGCGTCAAAGATGATCCTGAAATCATTATCCTCGTAAAGAGTCGTGGTAGGTATGTCACCCCCTGCCAGCTTGCAGAATATACAATCAGCTTTTTTCATTTTTTCTTTTCCTTTCTATGACCAGCATTGCGGTCAATAATATACCGAAACAAAATCCTCCTACATGAGCCGCACCGTCTATTCCCGTATCGGCAAAGCTTGAATAGAATACGAATACCAATAATATGGCGATCCTCATAAATAAGTAAAGCGGCTTAAGACGTCTGTAATTCATGAATGTGATGACTGCGATGGCACCTATAAGTCCATATATAGCTCCGCTCGCTCCGGCAGAGACAGTATAGCTTCCCTTTATCTGGTAATAGGCTGCAGATACGAGGTTGCCGCCTATACCGCTCAGCATATATATAAGGATAAATTTCCATTTGGATATCGATCTTTCAAGATTATATCCCAGGATGCCGAGATATATCATATTTCCTATAAGATGGCTCAGGCTAAAATGCATGAACATTGATAAGAGAAGTCTCCATATCTCAAAGCCGCTGAATATATACGGTCCGAAATTGGCGCCCATCTGCAGCATATATTGCGTATCGGAGGTTCTTCCGCCTGATGCAAGTATAAGATAATATACGACATTCAGTATTATGAGTGCCAAGGTAACTGCGGGGAAATTGCGTAATGATCTCTGTGACTTATGCTTTTGCGGGCGGTTCCCGGCGCTTTCTTTTTTTGAGCTTTCAAATTCAAACATTCCGTCTGAAAAGTCTCCCGCCGCAGCCTGCTCCAGAGAGGCTCTGATACCGTAAAAATCTGTAGGCTGTTCTTCGTAAATAAGCAGCCTGCCGGAGGTGGTATCCGCAAGCCATATATTGATGCCTGTATAAGTAAGATCCCTGTCGCGTCCCGGATCGTCGGTCACGGCTATGAAGAGTATATTCTCCGGCAGCACGCCTGCACCTACGAGCCTTTTTTCAATCATTTGCATAACAGAAGGGGAACACCTGTGCCCGGCCTCGCTGCAGGCAATGATACAAAATATTTTTTGGGCATTTTCTTCATTATACAATATGCATACCCCGGGTATATTTGTCTGTGCCTGCGCAAAATTCATTGATTCCAGGTATTGTTTTATTCTTTCGTAAATGTTGTCCCCTCCTGCCGTATGTCGGCCCTGTTTGCTGTCTCTACAATGATATCTGCCACCTTTTTTGCTGCGCCCGTGGCCTCGGCTTTATCCATGGCATCTATATATGAGAGTCTGTTCTCATACAGCCGATCTATGTTATCTACAAGTGTATCGCATGTCAGATCCTCATCCGCAAGTACTTCTGCAAAGCCTCTTTTCTTAAAGGATTCCGCGTTCAATATCTGGTCACCTCTGCTAGCCTTCGTACCAAGAGGGATGAGAAGAGCGGGTTTCCTTAAGGCAAGTATCTCAAATACGGAGTTGGCTCCGGCCCTTGAGATGAGGATATCACTCATGGCCATAAGATCACCGATACCCTTGTTTACATATTCGAACTGTACATAGCCTTTCATATGGCTGTATTTGTCATCTGTTTTTCCCGCGCCGCAGATATGCACTATCTGAAATCTTTCAAGCAATGCAGGAAGTGCTTCTCTTACGGCATTATTGATATTTGCGGAGCCTAAGCTTCCGCCCATGATCATGAGTATAGGCTTATCCCCTGTGAAATTGCATGTCATCATTCCGTTTACGGCATCACCTGCAAGCAGGCTGTCGCGAACGGGCAGACCTGTAAGTATGCCCTTGCCGGCGAGATATTTTTCGGTCTCCGGAAAGCTGAAGCAGATCTTGTCTGCTTTCGGAATGCATAGCTTATTTGCAAGCCCCGGAGTCAGGTCTGATTCATGTATCACTATAGGTATGTTGAGACTCTTTGCGGCAAAGACTACAGGCACAGCCACAAAGCCGCCCTTTGAAAAGACAACATCGGGACGGGATGATCTCAAATGTGCTTTTGCCTCCCGTATGCCTTTTAGGATATGCGCGGGATCCTTCAGATTCTGAAGTGAGATATATCTGCGAAGCTTGCCGGAATCTATGCCCGTATATGGGATGCCCTCGGCCTCTACAAGCTTTTTTTCGATCCCGTTATATGATCCCATATATTCGATATCAAAGCCGGAGCTTTTCAGATACGGGACCAGTGCCAGATTCGGCGTAACATGGCCTGCTGTGCCGCCGCCTGTTAAAAGTACTTTTTTCATATTGATGTCTTTCTGTATTCTTAAAATGCTTTTAGGATAGCAATTCAGTCAAAGTAATATTTCAGCCCGCACCATGCATATGAGATATGCCGCAAATGACGATAGCGGGGCCCTCGCCCGAACGAGCACACTGACAGTGACCGCAATTCATTATAACCTTTAATTTTCTTGTTTTAAAGGCTGATCTGCTATAAAATAAAATCATGAAAACTGTGATAAAAGACGGACTCGTCCTCCTAAAGGACGGCGATACATACAAGATCGACAAGGCCGATATCCTGATAAATGATACGGAAATAGAAGCTGTTGTACCGCAGATAAACAATAAAATACTTTGTACTGCAGATGAGGTGGTGGATGCATTCGGCAAGCTGGTTATGCCGGGACTTATCAATGCACATACGCATGCATATATGTCTCTTTTCAGAAATTATGCGGATGACCTCGATTTTTTTGATTGGCTGTCCAAGGTTCAGGCAGTTGAGGAACATATGACAGGGGAGGATTGCTATTGGGGCACCATGCTCTCTGCAGCAGAGATGATACGCAGCGGCACGACCTGTTTTGTGGATATGAATATCAGCTCCGCAAAGCCGGGAGCGACGGAAGGGCCTGCGGCATCATGTGCCGGAGCAGCAGCGGACTCAGGCATCAGAGCGGTCATTTCACGCGGACTTTCAGGCACGGCAGACAGTGAGGAGTCCGTGAGAAAATTCGGCGAGGCAAATGCGGAAATGGATGCCTTCAAGGATAATGATCGGATCACCTTCATGTACGGTCCGCATGCCCCATACAGCTGCATGGCGGACTATCTGAAAAAATGTACTGCGGCAGCCAAAGAAAGGGGCATAGGCCAGACAATACATCTGTCAGAAAGTATCCGCGAGATTGAGGATATGCAAGCTCTGCACGGAGTGACGCCGATAAGATATGTCGCTGACCTCGGTGTCTTTGATGTACCTGTCATCGCGGCTCATTGCGTGAATGCGACGGATGACGATATACGCATCATGAAAGAAAAGAATGTAAGCGTGGCCATAAATCCAAAGAGCAATATGAAGCTCGGAAACGGCTTCGCGCCTGTGGAAAAGTTCCTGAAGGCCGGCATAAATATCTGCATCGGAACAGACGGATGCGGAAGCAACAATTGCCAAAATATGTTTCAGGAAATGAATACAGCGGCTCTTGTATATAAGGGAGCCGAGAAAAAAGCCCGCTGCTTTGACGCCGTTCAGGTGCTGAAGGCTGCGACAGAGGGCGGAGCGAAGGCTATAGGTATGGAGGGAAGGCTTGGCATAATTGCTCCCGGAGCATTGGCTGACATTATCCTGATCGACCTTTTCGAGCCGCAGTTCTTTCCTTCAAATAATATCATTTCAAGCCTTGTATATTCGGCAAAGGGAAGCGAGGTTGATACCGTATTTATCAATGGCCGTATGGTCATGGAGGATAAAAAGCTTCTCACGATAAATACCGCGAAGGTATATACCGAATGCGAGCATATAGCAGACAGATTGGGAATGATGACAAAATAATTTTCAGGGAGACTTGCCATGAGCAATATAAAGGATATTTCGCTTGCACAGTCCGGTATGCGTAAGATCGAATGGGTAAAAAGAAATTGCCCGCTGCTGCGCAGCCTTGAGACGGAATTTTCAGATACAAAGCCTTTTTCGGGCCTTAAGATAGCGCTTTCCATACATTTGGAGGCAAAGACGGCATATCTTTGCAAGGTTTTGGCTGCAGGCGGAGCAGAGATGTATGTTACGGGAAGCAACCCGCTTACCACACAGGACGATGTCGCCGCAGCACTTGTACAGGATGGGATCGAGACCTTCGCGCATAACAGATGTACCCAGGATGAATACTATGGCAATATCCGCAGCGTGCTCTCACATGATTGCAATATCATCATCGATGACGGCGGCGATCTGGTACACATGCTCCATACCGAGATGACGGACAAGATCAGATATGTTATCGGCGGCTGTGAAGAGACAACGACAGGCATTATAAGGCTGAAGGCAATGGAGAAGGAGGGCAAGCTGAGATTTCCCATGGTCCTTGTAAATGATGCCGACTGCAAGCATCTCTTTGACAACAGATACGGCACGGGACAATCCGTATGGGACGGCATCAACAGGACTACCAATCTGGTAGTTGCCGGCAAATATGTGGTAATTGCCGGATATGGCTGGTGCGGAAAGGGCTGCGCCATGAGGGCCAAGGGTCTTGGCGCAAAGGTCATCATAACAGAGGTAGATCCCGTAAAGGCGATAGAGGCGATCATGGACGGCTTTGAAGTGATGCCGATGAAGGAGGCTGCCGCAATAGGTGACATGTTTGTTACGGTTACAGGCTGCAAGGGCGTCATAAGCGAGGATGAATTCTATCTTATGAAGGACGGAGCTATATGCTGCAACGCAGGACATTTTGATGTGGAAGTAGATATGTCCGCGCTTCGAAGAATAGCCACAGAAAGCGCCGAAATGAGAAATAATATCACCGGATATAAGCTTTCAAACGGCAGATGGATATATGCTCTGGCACAGGGACGTCTGGTAAATCTTGCCGCAGGGGACGGACATCCGGCCGAGATCATGGATATGAGCTTCGCTATTCAGGCATTGTCCGCAAAATACCTTGCAGATCACAGGCAAGATGGCCTGAAGGGTCTTATTAAGGTGCCATATGAGATCGACATGGCTGTAGCTTCAAGAAAGCTTGAGACACTCAATGTCAAGATAGATTCACTCAGCAGGGAGCAGAAGGAATATTTGGAGAAATCCTCATTATAAGGTGTACCGGCTAAATAAGATATGCCGGATAAATAAAGTGAGCCGGATAAATAAGGTGCACCGGCTAAACCGGCTAAATAAGATATGCGAGACAAATAAGGGACGCCGATAAATAAGATATGCAGGTCAAATAAGATATTCCGGATAAATAAGATATGCAGGATGATCAGATGGCATGCAGGAACTAAAGATCCTCTTCTATTATGCTGATCTCAAGATAATCAAAATCCACATCCTCTATAAAGGATGACCTTAAAAATCTGGTCTTTGATATCCTTTTGAAGTCGGATATATTGCAATCAAACCAGATCGGAACCTGGATATCGAAATTGCAGCATATTTCTTCAAGCGCCGCATATACCTTCTTTGTGCGATTGAGCTGTGAGCCGTCAGCGGCTACGCAGTCTTTCAGCAAATGATTGTCTTTGATAAGCTTGCCCCACATTCTAAACATGTCATGATTGTAACACAGGCTGCATGATAAAAACAATCAGATGCCGACAGGCACTTGCTCCTACTGCGGCGAAATGAAATTCACAAGATGATGGAGGCAAATGCTCATGAAAAGCAATATAAATACGGCAGATAATGATGCAAAGATCGCCCTTCTGGCGCAATGGGTTGCAGAGGGCAGAAATATTGTCTTTTTCGGAGGGGCGGGAGTATCAACGGAGAGCAATATTCCCGACTTCAGGAGCGAGGACGGTCTGTATTCGATGCATTATGATTATCCGCCCGAGACAATTCTCTCTCATACCTTCTTTGTGAGACATACGGATGAGTTCTTCAGGTTTTATAAAGATAAGATGCTCATAACCTCCGCCAAGCCGAACGCAGCTCATATAAAGCTCGCCAAGCTTGAGGCTGAAGGCAGGCTAAGTGCTGTAGTGACTCAAAATATAGACGGCCTTCATCAGGCGGCCGGCAGCAGGAATGTATTTGAGCTTCACGGGACTATTTACAAAAATCATTGTACAGACTGCGGAAAGTTCTTCGACGTGGAATATATCGCAAGATCACAGGGCATACCGCGGTGTGATGAGTGCGGTGGTAAGGTAAAGCCTGATGTGGTATTATACGAGGAGGCACTCGATGGCGATACCTTAAGGGGTGCGGTGAGTGCCATTCAGGGTGCTGACATGCTCATAGTAGGAGGAACCTCATTGGCAGTCTATCCTGCGGCGGGACTTGTACATTATTATACGGGCAGCAGGCTCGTTTTGATAAATAAAAGCGAGACGCCGCTTGA
>CAZGVB010000010.1:23104-43773 GCA_964528825.1 uncultured Parasporobacterium sp. | reverse complement strand
CTGAATCCTACATATACTATAGGTCATCAATTGATGGAGGCGATATTGCTTCATACAAATCGCAACAAACAGCAGGCGTATGACCGCGCCGTGGAGATGCTGAGGCTTGTAAATGTTAATGAGCCTGAAAAGAGAATGAAGCAATATCCGCATGAGTTCTCGGGAGGTATGCGTCAGCGTGTTATGATAGCCATGGCACTCGCATGCGAACCGGATATATTGATAGCGGATGAGCCGACTACGGCACTCGATGTAACTATCCAGGCGCAGATATTGGAGCTGATGAAATCACTTCAGGAAGAGCTTGGCATGGCGATCATTATGATCACACATGACTTGGGAGTAGTAGCCCAAATGTGTGACGAGGTCATTGTCATGTATGCAGGCTCCATCTGTGAGCAGGGCAGTGCCGATGAGATCTTCTACAATCCCAAGCATGAGTATACAAAGGGACTTTTAAGGTCCATACCTACGGCAGATACGGCGGGCACAAGGCTCAAGCCTATCACGGGTACGCCGATAGACCTGCTCAATATGCCTACAGGATGTCCTTTTACACCGAGATGCGATGCGGCTATGAAGATATGTGTCAGACAGAGACCGGAACGTATGATCATCAATGGTGAACATTTTGCATCATGCTGGATGAATGTGAAGGAAGGCGTGGAAGAGGGTTCTGTTACCTTGCTTTCAGATTCGGAAAAAGGCGGTGAGGGCGAATGAACGAAAATAATGACAGAACATTGATAGAAGTCAAAAATCTAAAGGAATATTTCGATATAAGTGTAGGTATGTTCAAGACCAAGCCGCTTAAGGCCGTAGATGATGTCTCCTTCAGCATCAACAAGGGAGAGACACTGGGGCTGGTAGGGGAGTCGGGCTGCGGCAAGACTACAGTAGGCCGTACATTACTGCATCTGTACAAGCCGACAGGCGGTGAGATCTGGTATAACGGAAAGAAGATCGAGACAAAGAATGACATCAAAGAATTCCGCAAAAAGGCTACGATGGTCTTTCAGGATCCGTATTCATCATTGAATCCTCGTATGACAGTTTCGGATATCATAGGCGAGCCTTTAGACGTTCATAAGATGTACAAGACAAAGAAGGAACGCGAAGAGCGCATATTGGAGCTCATGGACCATGTAGGTCTTAACAGCGAGCATGCGTCACGATATGCACATGAGTTTTCGGGCGGACAGAGACAGCGTATAGGTATCGCAAGAGCGTTGGCTGTCAATCCTGACTTTATAGTATGTGACGAGCCGGTATCTGCATTGGATGTATCTATACAGGCGCAGGTCATCAATATGTTCGATGAACTGCAGGAGAAGCTGCATTTGACATATCTCTTCATCGCGCATGATCTGCTGGTAGTTCGTCATATCTCGGACCGCATAGCGGTAATGTATCTCGGAAAGATGGTAGAGCTTGCGGACGCGGCTGAGATATATGATCATCCGCTGCATCCTTACTCAAAATCGCTCCTGTCTGCGGTACCCGTACCGGATCCGAAGATCGCCAGGACAAATCAGCGTATCGTACTTAAGGATGACATCCCGAGCCCATTAAATGCTCCGTCAGGCTGTCCTTTCCGTACGAGATGTATATATGCTACAGATGCATGTGCGCAGTCAATGCCTCCGTTTAAAGAGGTCTCAAAGGGACATTTTGTAGCATGCCATAGGACGGATGAGATCAATTAGAAATAAAATTTTTAAAAATAAAATTTACAGTATTTTTGCATGTGCGAAGAGCGGTACATGCCAAAAATAAAAAATTGCATGAAAGGAAAAAACAACATGAAAAAACTTTTAGCTTTGCTCCTGACAGCAGCTATGACTCTGCCTCTTGCAGCATGCGGCGGAAGCGCCAGCAGCGATTCATGGAGCGATATGACAGCAGAAGAGAAGGAAGCAGCTCGTCAAGAGATCCGTTATGCTATCAGCCTGATGTTCGACCGTAATTATATCGTAAATGATATTGCTCAGGGCGGACAGGTACCCGCATCTTCATTCGTTGCAATGGGTATGACTGAGCCTGACGGCACAGAATTCTATAAGAATTCTGGCGACAGCGACAGCTATGTAGGATATTATGATGTATCCGAGGATGCTTACGAGAGCAACTTCCAGGAGGCTATCGAGATCCTCAAGAAGTATTATACTTGGGATGAGGACAATCAGCAGTTCACCGATTTTCCGACACTTACATACCTCTACAATACATCAGAGGGCCACAAGGCTATCGGCGAATATCTTCAGTCCGCACTTGCAAGTGTAGGTATTACCATGAACCTTGAGAACCAGGAGTGGAATACTTTCCTGAATACACGTAAAGACGGTGATTATTCTATCGCAAGAAACGGATGGCTCGCAGATTACAACGATCCTATCTGCTTCCTTGATATGTGGATCACCAGTTCGGGAAATAATGATGCTCAGTACGGACGTGGCGATCACGGCAAGCTCAAGATGTATGATCTCGATCTTACCGATCTCGGATATGATATCAAGGTTGAGGACGGCACATGGGCTGAAACATATGACGTACTTATTTCCACGATCAAGTCATGCAGCGATAATGAGGTAAGATTTGAGCTTATGCACCGTGCTGAAGACCTGCTCATGTCTACAGGCGGCATCGTTCCTCTGTATTTCTATACAGACCTTTATATGCTGAATGATGATGTAGAAGGCTTCTTCAGCAATCCTCTCGGATATAAGTATTTCTACAATTGCTCCGTTGCAGGAAGCACAGACAGTATTTCAGTATGTCTTGCATCCGAGCCTGATACTATCGATCCCGCACTCAACAGCGCTGTTGACGGTGCTACTATGATAAGCCACCTGTTTGCAGGTCTTGCTAAGTGGGCACAGGACGAAGACGGCAACCTTGTTATCCAGGCTGACTGCGCCGAGGAACTTCCTGAGGGTGTAGCAAATGAAGACGGAACAGTAACATATACATACAAGCTTCGTGAAGGACTCAAGTGGTCTGACGGACAGGCTCTTACAGCTCATGATTTTGAATATGCATGGAAGAGAGCTGCATCCTGCGAGCTTGGCGCAGACTACGGATATATGTTTGCTCAGGTTGTCGGATATGATGAGGAGAATGATTTTGACAAGGAAGACCTTGCAATAAAGGCAATTGATGATACGACACTTGAGGTTACGATTAAGAATGCTGTATCATATTGGAATGAGCTTCTTGCATTCCCGACATTCTTCCCGGTACGCGAGGATGTAGTGGCAAATGAAGGATGGGCTACAGATCCTTCAACATATGTATGCAACGGTGCTTATACTATCGATTCTTGGGAGCACAACAGTGTTATCACCATCAAGAAGAACGAAAATTACTATGATGCCGCAAATATTAAAATGGAAGAAGTTAAATTCTATCTTTCAGACAACAGCAATAATGACCTTGCTAACTTCAAGAACGGAGATTGGCAGATGATCGATGATGTTCCTACAAACGAGATCGCAACTCTCAAGGAAGAATATCCAGATGAGTTCTTTGTTGTAGGCCAGATCGGTACATATTATGTGATCTGGAACATGAACGAGGAAATCCTTCCGTAATGTACGGTTCATTATAGGGAACAGTTCATTAAAAAAATGACCTCATCAGAGGTCAACAGCTCGAAAAAGAGGCCGCTCCTGCCGGAAGATCCGGCGGGAGCGGCCTTAAATACTTCTACTTAAAACATTTCTGACTTATTTGATAAAAAAGACTTATAGGACAAAAAGTGTTGGTAAAAATCGTCCGTAGTCCCTTAAATATTTCTATAAGGAGCTGAGAGGCTTGTTCACTCCTTTGTTCTTCATGCGGTCTCTGTAATTGAATACATATTGCTCGAAAAGCTTGGCGGCAGGCGAAAGAGGCGTATCCTTGCGGCGGAAGATATCGAGCTCCCATATCAATTGCGGTTCTCTGAACGGAATTACCGTTATCTGCGGCTTGGGGATATCATTTGCAACGGAGTGAACACTCACGCCCATTCCGAGATTGGATGCGACCATGCGGTGTATCGATATGACCTCCGAGGCATAATATTGCACCTTCAGCTCAAAGCCGTTTGATCTGCAATAATCCGATACGATCCTGTAGGTATTGGATTTTTTATTCATGATCATGACGGGATTGTCTCTTAATATATCGGATGCGGTGCCCCTCTTCAGCTCAGCAAGAGGAGATGAATTGTTTACGAGCAGGCATATGGGTGATGTAAAGATCGGGAATTTTTTAAAGATCGCGCCGTCTATCGGAGCCACACTGAAGCCCAGATCCACTTTTTTTTGTTCGACATTCGATATTGTATCGATATCATTGGTCTCTACGATATTTATCTCATAATCGGGATATTGCCGTCTGAACTCAAAAATGATCGGAGCCAGATACTCGGGTATGGCGCCGAGACAGCAGCCTATGGTGATAGGCTGCTTTTCCTTTCTCTCCGAAAAAAAGAGACCGTCTATCTCATCAAATTCTTCAACTATTCTTTGTGCCTTGGGAAGCAAGGCCTCGCCGTTTGATGTAAGACGCATACCCTCAGGCGTGCGTTCCATCAGCCTGCAGCCGAGCTCGGATTCGAGCCTTAAGAGAGCCATGCTCAGACCCTGCTGTGAGATAAAGATCTGGTTTGCCGCCTTGGCTATGCTGCCGTATTCGTGAATGGCCAGAAAATATCTAAGCTGTTTAACATCCATATTATTTCACCTTTAATGATAAACATTGCTTTTACGCTGCCTTTGCCTTGTATGACAGTTGTCTGATGCTCATATATGCAGATGGCTGCATATCTTTATCTGCATCTTTGTACATGTCTATATCTTTATACATATGTATATGCCGCACATTGTGCAATACCCGGAAATTATAACATCAGCCAAGGTGCGTGGTCAACTTAGCCAAAAATATTTTTTGAGCATTAACAAATGTTTGTTGTTTTACCCAAAATCATTCGTGTGATAACATCAAACCAAGGTGAATAAAATCACCCCGGATCTAAAAATATCATCTGCAATGATCACTAAATATCATATGTAATGATCGCTGTCCGGTTGATAAAAGAAATAAAAGTAAAAGCAGATAAGGGGGTCTTTCGATGAATTACGAGAATAAGTATCCGGATGTTTTCAAGCCGCTCAAGGTCGGAAATACAGTGCTCAGAAACAGGATTCAGTTTCCGCCGATGGTATGCTGCCTGTCAAATGCGGCAGGTGAGGTAACCCAGGAATATGTAGATTTCATAGAAATGCAGGCTAAAACAGGCGCTGCTGTCGTTACGATAGGCTCAACACCTGTAGACAATGTCAACGGACAGGATTTCAGAGGTGAGCTCAATATAGCAGATGAGAATATGAGACCGGGTCTGGCAAGGATAGCGGAGGCAGCACATGATTACGGCGCAAAGTTATCCGTTGAGATGTGTCATGCCGGCAGAGGAGCAGATCCCGAATTGCTGCAGACACCATATGCCATCGCACCTTCATCTCTGCCTCTCCCTCATAGGAGTCGTATAGTCAAGGAAATGGATCAGAGGGATATAGATCATGTCATCGATCAATATGCCGACTGCGCGGACCGTCTTGCACGCGCGGGCTTTGATATGTGCCTTATCCACAGCGGACACGGCAACCTGATCGGCCAATTCCTTTCACCGAGCACCAATTTCAGGACAGACTGGTACGGCGGCAGCTTTGAGAACCGTATCAGATTCGCTCTGCAGATCATGGAAGCGATGAGAGCCAAGGTCGGCAGCCGCATCGCGATAGAGATGAGAGTCAGCGGCGACGAGATCATACCGAACGGAATGCATCTTGAAGAGACCATAGAATATCTGAAACGCGCTCAAAAATATGTTGATATGGTAAATGTATCGAGAGGACTTATCGTAGATCATCGTTATCATTTCTATACACAGCCGCCTTATTACAATGAATATTGCCATAATGTTAAGTATGCCGAGGCTATAAAGAAGGCCATAGACATCCCTGTATCGGTAGTAGGCTCCATAAAGACTCTTGAGCAGGCTCAGGAGATCATCTCAAGCGGCAAGGCAGATGTGGTATCCATGTGCCGTCAGCTTATGGCAGATCCCGATACAGTAAAGAAATCGAAAGCAGGCAAGGAGGATGAGATCCGTCCATGTCTCAGATGCCTTCAGATATGCAACAAGAATGTTGACGAGGGACGTCCTGTAAGATGTGCTGTCAATCCGACAGTAGGGCGCGAGGGCAAATTCTCGGAGATCCGTCCGGCACTTGAAAAGAAAAAAGTAGTCGTAGTAGGCGGCGGTATCGCCGGCATGATGGCGGCGCAGACACTTAGGAAGCGCGGTCATGACGTAGTCCTCTTTGAAGAGCAGGATCATCTGGGCGGACATCTTCCGGATATCAATAAGCTCCCGTTTAAGGATGACCTTAAGCAATATACCGAATGGGATATCCGTATGACGGAGCGCTGCGGTGCCGATGTGCGTCTCGGAGTAAGAGCTACTCCGGATATAGTAAAAGCAGAGGATCCGGATGCCATCATCGTGGCAGCAGGATCGCACCTTGCAAGACCGCGCATCCCCGGCATCGACGGAAAGAATGTCTATGAGGTCACCTCGGTAGACAGCGGCAAGGTGGAGATAGAGGGCGACAATATCATCATCTGCGGCGGCGGCATGAGCGGACTCGAATGCGCTCTCGGATTGGCTATGAAGGGCAAGAAGAATATCACAGTGCTTGATATGGTGCCTGTGGATGATTTTGCAAAGGAGATAGTCAACTTTACAAGAAATATGCTCCTGATGCTCCTTGAAAAGCACGGAGTAAAGCTCGTTGGAAGCGAAAAGGTACAAAAGATCACCGAACAGGGCGTAGAGACCATAGATCACGATTGGAAGGTAAGATTCCATGAGGCGGACAATGTGGTACTCGCATTCGGTCTGGTACCTAATAATGAATATATAGATGAATTTATGAACATCTGCCCGGAGGTATATCCGGTAGGCGACTGCTGGTACGGCGCGAAGTCCATAGCAAATGCAAATATGACAGCATTTAATTACTCTATGGAGATTTGAGACAGGCCAAAGGAAATACAGGGCTTTTGTAAAGAAGGGGGGGGATAAGATATGAGCTTCAATAAATATCCGAAGCTGTATGAACCGTTGACATTGCGAAGGACACTTTTCAGGAACCGACTTTTTTCGTCTCCGGTCGGACATCATGAAATGACACCGGACTGCTTTCCGGACGCGGAGGTAGTCGCATGGTTTGAACAAAAGGCAAGAGGCGGAGCAGCATCTGTCTGTGTAGGTGATTGTATCGTAGATACCAGGACCGGCCAGTCTCACGTAAAGCAGACACATATCGATGACCCTCTGATCATTCCTTCACTCACGGCTGTAGCATCGGCTATTACCAGAAACGGTGCCGTGGCATCGGCAGAGCTTTCACATGACGGCAAATTCTCTCATGTGCGTGAGCTTGTCGGCGGACTTGTAGATTATCCTCCATTCCTTAAGGATGGTTCGGGCGAGACATACGGCCCGGTAGAGGATGTGAGTCCGGGCGGTACCCTTATCAAGGAAATGCCCGAGGAGCTTATCTATGACATCATAGAAAAGTTCGGCAAGGCAGCGGCTATAGCAAAGCTGTGCGGCTTCGGAATGGTCACTATCCATGGCGGTCACGGCTGGCTGCTTACACAATTTATGTCACCTTTTGTAAACAAGAGAACCGACAGCTGGGGCGGAAGCTTCGACAACAGGATGAAGTTTACACTTGGTGTCATAGACAGTGTAAGAAAGGCAGTGGGACCGGGATTTCCGATCGAATTCCGTATGAGCGGATCGGAATGCTTCGACGGCGGATATGATATAGATTACGGCATCAGGATAGCCAAAGCTATCGAGGATAAAGTAGATCTGATACATGTATCCGCGGGCAATCATGAGGGACCGGGTACATTCGTTATCACTCATCCGAGTCAATATCTTGAGGATGGCTGCAATGTAAAATTCGCAGCAGCGATAAAGAAGAATGTAAAGACTCCCGTGGCTTGCGTAGGCGGCTTGTCAGAGCCGGCATTGATGGAGGAGATACTCGAATCGGGGCAGGCAGATGTCATAGAAATGGCAAGAGAACTGCTCGTAGATCCTCAATTTCCGAATAAGGTAAGGCGGGGAGAGGATGAGTATGTGCACAGATGTCTGAGATGTGAGACTTGCTTTTCAAGTGCTTTCAACAATCGTTATCACAGATGTGCCATCAATCCGAAGGTCGGAGCATATGTAGACGCGAAATATTACAGCACAAAGCCGTCTAAGAAGCTGAACGTGCTTGTAGTAGGAGGCGGTGTCGGCGGTATGCAGGCAGCCATCACAGCTGCAAGAGGCGGTCATAAGGTAACCCTTTGTGAAAAGAAGTACAGACTCGGAGGAGTATTGAACTGCGAAAGAGGTGTCTCATTTAAGGAAAAGCTTATGGGATATCTTGACAGACAGGCAGCCATTACGGCAAAGGAAGGCGTAGATATCAGGCTTAATACGACCGTTACACCCGAATATGCCAAAGCGCTTGATCCAGATGTGATCATAGTCGCAGCGGGAGCCGTGACTGTAAAGCCTCCGATCCCAGGAATAGACGGCGCCAAGGTACTCGGTGCCATAGAGGCATATGAGGCTCCTGAGCGTATCGGCAAGGAGACAGTAATAATAGGTGCAGGTCTTGTAGGACTTGAGATGGCTATCCATCTGTCAATGGAAGGCCATAGCGTAAAGGTCATCGAAATGCTCTCCGGACCGAGCTTCGGAGGCAATGTGATCCTCGGACAGGCCATAGAGACACAGATCGCCAAATACGGCATAGAGATCTATTACAACGCACAGTGCAAAGAGATCAAGGACGCAGGCGTTGTGATCGGATACAAAGGGGAAGAAGTCGTATTGAATGCCGATACTGTGATCTATGCGGTAGGCAACAGGCCGCTGCAGGACGAGGTAAAGGCTCTTATGGACTGTGCACCGAGAGTAGAATATGTGGGCGACTGCCGTACGCCGCGCACAATAGCAGATGCCAACAGAGAGGCTTATTTCATAGCCAGGGATCTCGGGATCGACTGAAGGCATCAAATGAGAGGTCAGGCATTGTAGGGCAGTGCGGATCGATAAATTTTAATTGAGTGCCGCATGGCGGCATCCCAAAATGAAAGGGGGAACTTTTTATGAACTGGTTTGTAACAATCGGCGGTTTGGCTTATAACCTCGTTATTATCGCTATAGTAACGATAGTTATTAAGATCAAACAGAAAAAATCAGGTGTCAAGCAGGAAGACTTTGTCATGGGCGGCAAGCAGATGGGATGGTTTGCCTGCGCCGCAAGTATGGCGCTGACATCGCTCGGCGGAGGACATATAAACGGACTTTCCGCACAATCCTGGACATCGGGAGTATCAACTATATGGTATTGCTTGGGACACGGCATATTCTTCATGTTCGCCCTTCGCTTCTGCGGCGTATGGTACCGCAGGATGGGCTGCTCTACCATAAATGAAGTATTCGGACGTATGTTCCATCCTATACTTGTTCCTATCCTTGCCGGAATGGGCGTTGGATATTGCTGGATGGTACTTTGCGTTGAGACCCAGGGTATGGGAACTGTCATCTCCGGTATGACAGGACTTCCGAACCTTGCAGGATGCCTTATAGGTATAGTCATAGGAATGTTATATGTGGCGCTGGCCGGAATTGACGAGGTCGGAAAAGTAAACTCGGTAAATGCCATATTGATGTATGTATTCGGTGCCATAGTGCTTATATTCATCGGATACAATACTCTTATCGGCGGATGGCAGCCTATCAATGATACACTTCTTGCAAATAATGAAGAGCTCGTACACGCACTTGCAAATCCTGCATTGTTAAAGAGCTATGTCATAGGTACATTCCTTGTTACATGCTTCGGCATGAACTTTATACAGCCCAATATCCAGGCTGCAGCAGCTGTTCCTAATGTTAAGGTTCTCAGGAAAGCCTGCATAGCCTGCATCCCGTTAAATGTAATGTTCGGCGTTATCATTATCTCACTCGGACTTGCATCCAAGGGACTTGTAGATCAGGGTCTCCTTACAGCCGAGAACGGCGCGGTAGGTGTTGTACAGCTCGTTCTTAACTATATGCCTAACTGGCTGCAGATATGCACTATCGGTATGTTCCTTGCAGCAATGCTTTCAACGGTTGCTATGGAAGCACTTGCACTTGCAACAATGCTCAACAGGAATATCCTTTGCTTCTTCCCGCGCTTTAAGCATATGTCTCCTAAGACAGAAGCCAACCTCAGCCGTATCTGGATCGTTATCGGATGTATCACAGCTGCATTTGCCGCAGTTACCATCCAGGCTCAGACCAACCAGGCTCTTACATGGGGCTTTGCATGGTTCGTTCCGCTGTTCTTCATGTTTGCTATAGGAATGTGGTGGAAGCGTTCACGCATCGGATCTCTTATCACATTGATCGTATGCTGGGCATGCAATATACTTCTTACCTTTACACCTCTTGCATCCGTATTCGGACTTGAAGGAAACAACTATTCAATATTCATGATAGTATTGTCACTCGGTCTTGGCATCATTACCACGGCATGTGACAAGAAGGCAGGAAAATCCTTCTCCAAGGTTTACAAGGAGCAGAGAGCATTTTATGACAAGACTCACGGTATCACACATAATGCAGTCGAGAGCGGCGCAGCTAATTAAGGGGGTGCGAATATGTATATAGGTCCAATCTTATCAGTTCCTGTCGGATTTGCGATATTTACGGCTGTAGGCGTCATCATAATGATGATCGCGTCAGAGGTTTGGTGGAGATGCATGAAGCATCTTCCGGAGGATGAGGAAAATTACGATCCCGAAGCTCCGAATCATTTTGAGATCATGGAAGAGGATGATTTTTACAAGGCTCATCCCGACGCAAAATAGGAGCTTGCGAAGAACATAATCATATTTAAAGAAAGGAAATATTGATCATGAGCGGATTAGTATTATTTCAATTGATCGTTGTTGTAGTTATGGCGGTCTTCGCTGTGGTAGGGATCGTCGGATATAACAAGACAAGGGAAGAACAGCATAAAGATGAATAAGCTCACGGAAAGGAGTTTTGAGATATGGAAATGATGAAGAAATACTGTTCATATGTGAACGGTGAGTGGCTTCCGGACGGCAAGGTGCTTGCGAGCATAAATCCGTCAACGGGAGGACAGTTCGCAGAGCTGGCATGCGGAACCCGGGAGACGGTTGATGCGGCAGTAGAGGCGGCAAAGGCAGCATTCGCGGGCTTTAAGAAGACCAAACGCGTAGAGCGTGCAGCGCTTCTTCGCAAGATGGCCGACCGCATGGAAGAAAATATCGATTTTCTGGCTGAGGCTGAATGCATAGATACCGGAAAGACGATCGGGGAAGCACATCTTCATATGACATTTTGCATTGACACATTCAGATATTTCGCTGCTGCCATAGAGGCAAAGGAAGAAATAGCCATAAGCCATGACAGCGGAACAATATCATATGTGACTCGTGAGCCTTTGGGAGTTATAGGTATCATAGTAGCATGGAACTGCCCGCCGATGCTTCTCTCATGGAAGCTTGCCCCTGCTCTTGCTATGGGCAATACGGTAGTTATAAAACCATCGGTACATGCGGCAGCAGGCGTATGCGAGATGATAAGGATCTGGGCAGATCTGTTTGAGCCCGGAGTAGTAAATATCATTCTCGGTGAGAGCTCTGAGATAGGAGACTACCTGCAAAATCATAAAGGCCTCAACAAGCTGTCCTTTACCGGATCGACCGAGGTCGGCAGAAAGATAGGCGCAGCAGCAGGAAATAACCTTATTCCGGTTACACTTGAGCTCGGCGGAAAGTCGGCAACGGTCGTATTTGATGATTGCGATTTTGAAAGAGTCATTCAAAAGACATGCATCGGAATACTTTCAAGTGCGGGCGAGGTATGCGTAGGCAACTCAAGAGCTATAGTTCAGGATACTATCTATGATAAGTTCGTAGAGAGGATCAAGAATATATTCTCAAATGCCGTAGTTGGAGATGCTATGGATCCGAAGAGTCAGGTAGGACCTGTGATCACAGAGAAACATATGAACAGAGTCCTTTCCTATATCGAATCCGGCAAGGAGCAGGGAGCAACCTTGCTTGCAGGCGGATACCGCGTTACAGAGGACGGCTGCGATAAGGGATATTTCGTAGCACCTACACTGTTCGGAGATGTTAAGCACGGCATGAAGATAGAGCAGGAAGAAATATTCGGGCCTGTACTGTGCGTAAGCAAATTCCATACCGAAGAGGAAGCACTCGAGCTTGCCAACGGTACGGACTACGGCCTCGGTGCTGCAGTATGGACAAGCGATTATTTCAGAGCAATGAAGTTCGGCAAGGAGCTTGAGGCCGGTATCGTATGGATAAATGATTATCTGGATACGGGAGTAGGACAGCCGTTCGGCGGTGTCAAGAATTCCGGAATCGGACGTGAAGTAAACAAAGTGGCACTCGATCATTACAGTCAGGTAAAGAATCTTTGTATTGTAACTGACAGATCGATTCCGCCTGTATGGTAAAAGGAGGATAAAAATATGGCTTATATTTATGACGCACCCGGACGTATCGCATTCGGCGCGGGAGCATTGAACACATTGCCGGACGCGATCAATTCGTTCGGGGCAAAAAAGGTACTTTTTGTAACAGATCCGGGCATGATCAAGATCGGTCTTGCGGACCGCACCATGAAGCTTATGGAAGACGCAGGGATCGAGTTCGAACTGTTTGACGGATGTACAGGAGAACCCTCCGATACTATCATAGGAGCTCTTGCAAATGTCCTTAAGGACGGCGGTTTTGATATCATCGTTGCTCTCGGCGGCGGATCTGTAATGGATGCGGCAAAGGCTGCGAACATATTGGTTGCCAACGGCGGCTGCATCGAGGATTATGAAGGTGTTGACAAGGCTAAGAAGGCCGGCATACCGCTCATCGTCATAGTTACCACGGCAGGAACAGGCAGTGAAGTAGAGAATACATTTATCATTTACAGCGCAAAGCTCAACAGAAAGATGGTTCTTGTAAGCATGTTCGCTGTACCGAGCTATTCTATCTGCGATCCGGAGCTCACGCTCACATTGCCTCCGCAGCTGACACTCGGACCCGGAATGGATGCTCTTGCGCATGCTATGGAATCCTATCTGTCAAAGGGCAGCAGCCCGATATCCGAGATATATGCGCTCAAGGCAATGAACCTTATCTACAACAATCTTGCAGAGTGCGTAAACAACGGATCGAATCTTGAGGCACGTACCAATCAGCTTTTGGGTTCGATGCTCGCGGGAAGCGCTATGAGCAATTCGGGATGCGGCGTATGTCATGCCATCGCTGCACCGCTTGGAGCATATTTCCATGTATCACACGGGAACGCATGCGCTATATTGCTTCCGCAGGCAATGAAATTCAATGCACCAGCTGTACCGCAGAAGATGATAGAGATGGGCGTTGCTATGGGCATGGGCAGTGCAGAAGAGCTGACACCCGATATAGTAGTTGATAATATCTTCAAGCTGGCAAAGGAATGCCATATGCCGGGCCTTTCGGACTTCGGCGTATCTCTTGACAAGATAAGCGAAGATTTTATAACAGAGGCTGTTGAGGAATTCAGCTCGACATGCAATCCGCGAGAGGTCAAGAGAGAAGATATCCTTCCGTTTATAGAGGCTTGCCTGTAATATATACCTCCTCTTTCTATAGGCGTGTTTTAAAGAAACGTAAGGATAGATCAAAAAACATGATCATACCTCCTCTTTGATCAAACAGTTTTTTGAAGATTGTAACAGCAATATTGATATCTGCCTTAAAGAGTGCTGAATGTGACAGCATCCGCAAACCATTTCATCCCCCATATAGGCAGAGCAGCACGGCACCGGTATCGGTGCCGTGCTTTTTTTAGTTATCTTAGAGTAAAATTACAATTACAGAAAACACAGCTTGTTTTTGCAGCCTTATCACACGCACAGTACTAAAAATTGTCTGAATGAAAGATGTGCCAATGATTACTTGACAGTGACTTAGTTATAGCAGAAATTAAAAGCAATTGACTTATAAGCAGCGAAAAACTAAAATAAACTTTAAGTAGGCTTTCGAGCATATATTCCTAAAGCAAATGCCATGGAAATGTGCCTGAGTGTTCTTTACTCACGGGGTATGAAGCGAAAACGCACTTGCCTTCCGAATTGGAAAAGAAGCTGAATAGGATTTCCTTTAGGAACAGATATCCGTATCTCCATATCGAGGGTATCATTCAGTTTTTTCCAATTTATGCCGGTGCTTGATGTCGGCAATAAGAGAAGGTATACCCCCGGGCAAGAGTAAACTCCTGCCGGGGCTTTTTATTTTGCCATGATATCCTGCCGGGCTAAGCAGCCTTAAACAGATGCAGCCTTAAACCGAAGCAGCCTTAAACCGAAGCAGCCTTAAACCGAGGCAGCTTTAAAGCTAAGTAATCATAAAGCTAAGTAGTCTTAGAGCTGATCAGGCTTAAAGTCAAAATCAGGCTTAAAGCCGATATGTATTAACAAGAGGGACAAAAGCATGAACAAGATCAAGAGAACAAGAGGCATTTGTCTGATAATGACATTTGTGATCGCGGCAGGACTGCTGCTGTCCGCATGCGGCGGTGAAAAATACGATCCAAATGAAAATATAGAGACAAAGACCGTAACTGATGATGCGGGACGCAAGGTTGAGGTCGCAAAGGATATAACGCAGATAGCACCGTCGGGCGCTACTGCGACAATGCTGCTCATGACGATAGCTCCCGAGATGCTGGTAGGCATTGCATCGAGTCCCAGCAGAGAGCAGAGACCTTATGTACCGGAGGAAATATGGTACTTGCCTACATTCGGACAGTTTTACGGAGCAAAATCCACCCTCAACATGGAGGCTCTTATAGATGCCGAGCCGCAGGTAGTCATAGATACGGGTGACAGGAAGGCCACTATCAAGACCGATATGGATTCCATCCAGAAGCAGACAGGCATACCGACGGTATTTTTTGAGGCAGATCTTGAGCATATGGCGGCCGCATACAGGAAGCTCGGTGAATTGCTCGGCAAAGAGGAAGAGGCTGAGGAGAGAGCACAATTTGTCGAAAAGACCGTAGAGATGGCAAAGGAGAAGAGTGCTCTTGTAGCCGAAGAGGATAAGGTGACCATCATGTACGGTACGGGCTCTACGGGTCTGTCCGTTAATGCGGAGGAATCGTCTCAGGCACAGGTCATAGAGCTGATAGGCGCTAAGAATGCCGTAGTTACGGATACTATCACGGACGCGGGCGGCGGCACTATCATGAACATGGAAGGCGTATATAAGATCGAGCCGGATGTGATAGTACTTGCGGCAGGCGGACCTTATGAGGATATGGAGACAAATGAATGGTCGGAGCTTAAAGCCGTAAAAGAAGGAAAATATTATGAGATTCCTTCTTTGCCGTACAATTGGCTCTCTGCACCGCCGTCTGTAAATATGGTGCTTGGTGTATGGTGGCTGGGACAGCTTGTTTATCCCGATATCTATAACGATTATGACATCGTCGAGGTAGCGAAGGAATACTATAAGCTCTTTTGGCATTACGATCTTACGGATGAAGAGGCAAATGAAATGCTCTCAAAGTCGACCTTTAAGGAACAATAGAAAATTGCCGTTGCATAAAGCAAAAGCAAAATAAGTGACAATGAAGAGATACACGTCAATAAAAAATAATTTATTAAAGCTCCTGTGCACCGCATTGATAGCGGTCTTTGTGCTGCCTTGCATATCCGTATGCGAGACACATGCGGACTATGTCACGGACACACTATCGGTCAAAGTGGGATACTCCGGAATGGAGCTTAGCGAATATGTCGAGCTCGGGAAGTGGTATTGGTATGAGCTTGAAAAGATGCTTCCGATGCATACGGTATCATATTCGTATTTTCAGGGAAACGGAACTACAGATGAGAATTATGTATATAATGACAGCTCATATACATCGATAGTTGCCACGGGATACGGATTTTATGTTACGGACCTTCTTGAATATGTCAACGTCTACAACGGTGATATCTATAATGTTCTTTTTTATGTAAATGACCATAATACCATTTGGACCGCACTTGATAATTACTCTCTGTTTCGTCAAAGATATTATTTTGAAGATCTGCCGGGACACAGAGAGACTCTTTACAATGTGGATTATACGGTAAAGACAGGCTATGACTTCAGCAGAGCATGGGATGCCGCATATGAGGTGCAGCCGATGCTGGCACTTGAGTGCAATTGGGACAGTGTCAATCAAGAGGCTGAAAATCATCCCGCAACAGAGGTCGGCATGTCTACATCTACCAGATTTCATCTTCTTTACGGACAGCTCAGCCCGACCGAGAGAATCACAAAAGAGAGCGCAAAATATGTCAGCTGCGTATATATAACATTAAACGGCAAGGCAGAGTACGGCGAAATGCCGGACCTTGACAAGACACTTGGCTCTCATACGGTAGACGTGCAGGTGAGTGCGGATAATGAGAGCATCAGGAATGCGCTGTCTGAACTGATGAATATCAATTCCACAAATGAGAATGTCCTCAAGATAACGGGTTATACCATTACTCCGAGCGATATTTATTCGGATCTTGCTACCATCACTATCAGCTACGACATCATATCGGAGGGCGACGCCACCATTACAGCGCAGGTCGGCAGCAGCGGCGATGCGACAGTCGTAGCGGATACGACAAAGAAGCCTTCAAATACAGATTCCAAAGACAATGAGAATCAGGGCGGTGCGGATGATAGCGGCACCGGTAAGGATGCGACAGACGGGCAAGGTGAGTCAGGCAAAGACGGCGCGGATAGTACAGGAGGCGTGGGCAGTACAGAAAATACGGACAATCAGACAGTCGAGCCCTCGACGATCACGGAAAATGAAAAGATAGAGACAACAGATGCCGTGGAAATAAATGCCGATGAGATATCAACTATATTTCAGCTTGCAGACAATGTCACATCAAACCTTAACGAACTGTTTGACGCATCTGTCTCGGTCCCCGCGGATACAAGCGTAGAAAAGGTCCTTGTAGAGGACAATTCGGAAGAAAAGAAGGCGGAACAGATAAGACTCTTGATATTTACAGGGCTTGGAGCATTGCTTGTGTGCCTTATAGGGGCGGCAGCATCGCTTTTGACATTCAGATTCAGGCTGCATCATGAGTGGACAAAGGTGTCTGCATCGCTAAGAGAAAAGATAGGCACATTTTTCTTCGGAAAGATATAGATGCATTGATATAAACAGAAAAAGTAAGGGAGATATACAAATGGAATTGGATCTTTTGCAAAATATTTTGCGTTCGGTAGCATCTGCGATGAAATATCCTGTAATTGTCATATTACTGATATTTATCGCATTTGCCATATTTTGTATCGGCTGGATCATAGTCGAGGCGGCAGTCGAGAGAAGGCATATCAATTATTCTCTGCCGCATCTTCTTGACGAGCTGCGAAAAAGCGAAGATATAGAAAAGACGATCACAGAGAGCGGCCTGCTCGAGCGCCAGAAAAAGCTTCTCATAGAGCTCACAAGACACAAGAATTTTGACGATGTCATGATGGAGTCTCTGGCGGACAACTGCCTCGAGAGAGAGCAGAGCAGATATGATAAGGTCCTAAAGGCCACCAATCTGGTAGCAAAGCTTGCCCCAATGACAGGATTGCTCGGCACGCTCATACCGCTCGGCCCCGGCATCATCGCACTCGGCAACGGAGACACATATACTCTTGCCAATTCGATGCTGACAGCATTCGATACGACCATCGCGGGACTTATCGCGGCTGCCGTATGCCTTGTCATCCATACGATACGGAGTCATTGGTATGAAGGATATATGTCTGACTTTGAGACTCTTGTGACAACGGTTGCGGACCTCGAAGAGAAGAATGAGCATGAGTCCTGTAAGGAAACAGCACCTGCAGATAAAGAAACAAAAGAAACATATAAAGAGACAGATGAGGATGCGCCGGATAGGGAACCGCAGGAGAGCATGTCCAAGGAAAATGTACCGCAGGAGGTAACGGTCAATGCGTAGAAGAAATTCAAGGCGCAGGATGAGCCGATTTTCGGGAAAAGAAGATGTCAATCCGATGAATTATGTATCGAATCTTTCGGATGTTATGCTGATACTTGCTGTCGGCATCATGCTCTCGCTCGTGCTTCATTGGAATGTGGACATAGAGACTAAGGCAGAGGAGCAGGAGGAGAGCAGCGGGGCAGACGCGATAGAATTCAATGACAGTGACCTGCAGGACAGCAACGATCTGCCGGATGCGGCAGAACGCATGGGAAATGTATATTACGATCCCGAAACAGGCAAATACTATATCATCAAGGATTCCGGAAAAACGGAATAGTAATAATCCCAAATGTCAATAAACCAACAATAACCAACAATAACCAACAATAACCCGTCAAGAAACAAAAACGGGCATTTTGACGGAGATACCGATCGAACAAAACCCGATAAAGCGCGATGGCAAAAACCAAAAGCAGGTATTTTTGAAGGGCATATCGATCGAACACAACGGAGTATAAAACATTGGTAAGAAACCGAAAGTCATATAAATGGCAATTTATCATCCTGATAAGCGCATTTGCGGCTGCATGCATAATATCAGTATTTATCGGACAGTATACGGTCTCATTTACAGACTTTTTTAAGATAATATGGAGCCGTATGCCGTGGACGGATATAGAGCAGACATGGACAAATGCAGCGGAGACGGTGCTTTTTGAGATAAGGCTTCCGAGGGTAGCATGCGCGCTTCTTATAGGGGCGTCCCTGAGCCTTGCGGGCATATGTTATCAGGGAATGTTCAGAAATCCCATGGTATCTCCGGACATACTCGGGGCATCCACGGGCGCGGGCTTCGGAGCCGCCGTATCTATATTGTGCGGCGCGACATATTTTACCATCACGACGGTATCCTTTGTCACGGGACTTGCGGCTGTCCTTTTGGCATATGCAGTGAGCCGCTTCAGCAAGACCAATGCCACACTCGCTCTTGTACTCGGCGGAATGGTTATATCCTCGCTTTTTTCGGCAGGCACGTCATTTGTAAAGCTTGTTGCCGATACCGAAGAGGAGCTGCCGGCCATTACATATTGGCTGATGGGCAGCCTTTCATCTATAAAGACAGAAAATCTGAATTTCATCATCATCCCCATGGCGGTCGGAATGATACCTCTCTTTGCGCTGTGCTGGAGGCTGAATCTGCTCACCCTTGAGGAAAATACGGCAAGATCGATAGGTATAAACATAACAGCTCTGCGATTGATCGTCATCATTTGCGCGACACTTCTTACGGCGGCATCGGTGTCCGTATCGGGTATGATCGGCTGGATAGGACTTGTCATACCGCATTTTTGCAGGATCATATTCGGATATGATTACAGGCGACTGGTGCCTGCATCGGTCCTGTTCGGGGCTACATTCCTGCTTGTCGTAGATGATGTGGCAAGGACGATCACCACGGGAGAGCTGCCGCTCGGCATACTTACATCCTTTATCGGCTGTCCGATATTCCTTTACCTTTTGTTTACGGGAGGAGGTAAGAGAGCCAATGATTGAGGTACGCAATCTGTCATTCGCATACAAGAAAAAGAATGTCCTGGAGGACATAAGCTTTGCGACCGGAGAGGGTCAGCTTATCGCGGTGCTCGGATCAAACGGAGCCGGCAAGAGCACCATGTTCAAGTGCATATTGGGTCTGCTGAACAAATACAAAGGTGAAATATATCTGAACGGACGCAATATAAAAGATGTTGGACGAAAGGAAATGGCATCTTATGTGGCATATATCCCGCAGTCGGAGACACCTGCGTTCAATTATACCGTCTTTGACTCTGTACTTATGGGCACCACGGGCACCATATCCATGCTGGGATCACCTAAAAAGGAGCAATTGGACAGGACACATGAGGTCATAGAGCGGCTCGGCATAGGATATATACAATACCGCGGCATCAATGAGATATCGGGAGGAGAGAGACAGCTTGCTCTTCTTGCAAGAGCAATGGCACAAAAGGCAAGACTGCTCATCATGGATGAGCCGACCGCCAATCTCGATTACGGCAATCAGCAATATGTGCTTGATGCGGTAAAGAAGATGGCGGATGACGGATATACTATATTGCTGTCGACACACAATCCCGAGCATGCACTTCAATATGCCACTCACATCCTTACGCTCAAGGATCACAGAATCATAGCGGATGGGCCGGCGGGTGAGCTGTTAGATGAAGATCTTATAGAGAATATTTACGGACTCAAGGTCCGCATAATAGAAACAAATGTAGACGGGCGCAGCATAAAGAGCTGCATTCCGGTAGCACAGGGAAAAGGCCCTGCCAGATCATATGAGGAGAAAATGTGAGATGAGATCAAAAAAATATTTCGGATGGATATCGGCTGTATTGATCGCTGCAATGACATTCACACAGGCGGCACCCGTATTGGCAGATAATATTTTGCCATACTCAGATGATGAGATTCTTGCGGACACGTCTACGGATGAAATGGCATCTGAAG
>CAZGVB010000010.1:0-23004 GCA_964528825.1 uncultured Parasporobacterium sp. | reverse complement strand
GCATCGGAAAATGAGAGCAAAAACGCTTCAGAGGATAGTGTATCTTTACTTGAGACGACAGACACTGTCACGCTCGAGGGGAATACCATATCGGGGTCATATGCCAAGATAGAAGGGTATGATATTGCCACTATACGTTATTATACGGACACATCCTTTAGTGATTATTCATTTGCGGAATTTACCTATGATGAAGCAAGCGAAAAATATAATTTTTCATTTGAGGCACCATATGAGGGCTTTACGCCAAGCTGCGGCACGGAATATGTCAGAGGAGCCGATATAAGCGGATATACGGTCATAGCAGAATATTATTCGCTTACAAAATGGGACGGCGCGGTAGATGTTACATGGTATAACGAGACGGATACGGAATTTTGTATATACGATCCCGCGCAATTTGCGGGTTTTGCGGCTATAGTAAACGGTTCTGTAGACAGCAAGACCGAGGATTATGAGGTCAAGGGATACAGGAGCGATCTTACGGGAGAGTCCAACAGAGGTCTGCCGGATTATATAGAGGCTGATTTTGTTACGGATACCAGCCTTATAGCAGGCGTTGTGGGAGATGCACATTACGGAGTGGCAAAGCATGATTTTGCGGGCAGGAAGGTCACTCTTATGGCAGATCTTGATATGGGAGGAGCAGCAGGCTCGGATATAGATATCGAAACGATCACATCCTCCGTGGATTCAAGCGGGGTCAGATTCTACAAAAACGGATATGATTATCCCAACTGGATGCCTATAGGAGGCGAATATCTGACAGATCCCGACGACTGCAATACTATGATCATCGCATTTTTTAATGGTACCTTTGAAGGCGGCGGACATCATATAGACAACCTCTATTGCTTCAGATACAGTTATCCGCATCCTGAGATATCGGGATATACTGCTTTCGGATATGCCCAGGGAACGGGCCTGTTCGGTGTCATAGGAAGCCTTTATGACGGAGAAGAGTCACCCGAGATCCTTCCCTCATTAAGGAACTTTTCACTCTCAGGCTTTGTCATCGGCAGACGTATGGTAGGCGGAGTCGTAGGATGTATCGGAGGCGGCGCGAATGCTGCGGCCGGAACAACCATAAGCGGCGGTATATGCATAGAGAATATCGCAAATCATACATATGTCTACGGTACAGACTCAAAGGGACTCGGCGGCATAGTAGGACGCTCCATGGGCAAGGGTTCCATAATCAATTGCTATAATACAGGATACATGTGGTATGCGGAATATGCCGCACCCGCCGGAGGCATCATAGGTGCTAACGAGGAGATGGATATATATTGCTGCTACAATGTAGGTACGATATATACGGGAACCAATACCAGAGGAAGAGGAATAGGCAGCGACAATACGGGTTCGGGATATACGGTATCGGATTGCTATTATCTGAAGGGCTGTGCTGATGACCCCGAACATCCGGGATATTATGATTACAATCTTGCAGACAGCGTAAGCGTAAATGTTACGGAGCTTACAGAGGAAAAGATGAAGGACGGCACGCTCACAGAGCTTTTGAATGTGAACGGCACGGCCTATGTGACGGGTGAAGACGGATATCCGGTGCTTTTGTGGGAGGCAAAGGCCGACCCGGGAGAAGGCTCCATATCCGTCCAAAAGCCTGACGGAGGTACTGTCACATCGGCAAAGACAGGCAAGATCAAAAACGGTACGGTAGTATATCTCTATGACAGTGAGGATACGGGATATAAGTTCAGATATTTTACAAATAACGGAGCCGAACTTACCGGAAATTATATAACCGTCACCGGGGCGTGTGATATATCGGCATTCTTTGAAGCTGTAAAGCCGGGAACATTAAGGATCATACAAAGTGAGATCGTAGACATATCCGTAAAGAAGAACGGTACTGTCATGAACGCATCAGGAGAGGCGGAAACCGTGATCGGATATCCGGTGGCGGCGGGAGATTCGCTTTATGAGGGTGATGTACTCATAGTGAGCGCTACCATCAAGGAAGGAAAGGTACCGGATGATCCGGATTATGTATACAGCGCACTGGTAGGCGCCGTAAAGCCGTATGAATATATATTCAGCTATATGCAGGATGACGAGGTAAAGGGCAGCGATACAACAGGCGAGGTCACATACGAGGTTGACAGCATGATCGCACAGGAGGGCATTACGCTTGCCCTTGAGGTAAATCCGCTTAAGACATATAAGCTGTGGAAGCATATAGGAGATACGTCATGGTATAGTGAGTCTAAGTCTGAATTCGTGATCACGAATGCAAGACAGCTTGCAGGTCTTGAGGTCCTTGTAAACAGCGGAACAAGCTTTGCAGGCAAGACCGTAAAGCTCGGAAATGATATATCTCTTGCAAACGATGACGGCACGGAAGGCAGCAGATATTGGGACGGCATCGGCACGGAAAATAAGCCGTTTGCAGGCACATTTGACGGACAGGGATATAAGATAACGGACATGCACGGAAGCGCGAATTCGCTCTTTGCATATGTATACGGAAGTGAATCACAGACAGCGTCCGTAAAAAATGTTACGGTATACGGATCATACAGCGGCACGAACGCGTGTGGTATAGCAAGCTTTACAAAATATGCGAATATAGAAAATTGCTCGGTATATGCCGATATCACGAACATCAATCCTATAACCGGTGCCGGCACGGGCAATATCGATAAGATAGGCGGTATCGTAGGACAGGCATATAAACCTACGAATATAACAAATTGCCGCAACTACGGTACTCTTACCATAGACGCATCAAGTGTGAGCGCGGCATATGTCGGAGGTATATGCGCTCATCTGATGTCAGGATCAAAGATAAGCAATTGTATCAACAAGGGCAATGTCATAGCAGAGACGGCAGCCGGCAATTATGTGGGAGGCTTGGTAGGCAATCTTCTGGGAGAACTGGAGCAGAGCGCAAACTACGGTGATGTTATCGCAAGCGGAAGAAATATCGGCGGTATAGCGGGAGCGTCGACCTCTAAGGCAGCTGCTATAAATGCCTGCTATAATGTCGGAGATGTCACATGCCCTGCAGGCGAGAGCGATGCTGACTGTATAGGCGGCATCGTGGGATTTGCCTCATTCTATGTCATAAAGAACAGCTATAATTACGGAAAAGTGACCTATGTGCCTAAGGAAGGCAGTGAGATCATCACGGAAAACATCGGAGCTATCATCGGAAAGGACGGCAAAAAGAGCACCAGCTCCACGGACGATACTTATACGATAGATACGGCAAATGAATATATCGATCAGTCATTGACATATGATAAGCTGCCGGATGCGACATATACGGCAGGCATGAAGACAGCTGATGCAAGTGCATTTGCATCGGCATCAGGAGTCATTAAGAATATAAATGACGATAACGTATTTGTACTCGGCACAAACGGATATCCGGAGCTTAAGACCGTGGCAGATGCGCATGTCCATTCGGGCGGCACCGCATATTGCACAGAGACAGCTATATGCGAGATATGCTCTGTTCACTATGGCAAGTTTGATGCAGACAATCATAAAGAGACTGAGATATCCGGCAAAAAACTGCCCGTATGGAATATCGACGGCTATACGGGAGATGAGGTCTGCACGGAATGCGGAAAGGTAGTAGCAAGCGGTGAGAGCGTGAGCGCGGATATAGACAGGCACGCACTTACGGTATATGTGAAAAACGGCGAATCCGCCGCAAAGGAGGAGGTAAAGGAATATTCTATAAAAGAATTCGACCTGCTCAAGACAACATCACCGTCCGTGGGATATCAATATGGCGGAACATATGGCTCGCAGATGGTGGCAACGGAATATGTCACACTTCAAAGCATCCTTGCGGATCTTGACATAGACTACGCCAATGTGAAGAGTGTGATCGTTACATGCTCCTCAAGTGAGGACCTGATCACAGCGGAAAGTATAAATGAAAAGAAATACCATTTTGAGGGAGATACAGCCACAGAGGTGCCGTTCGCTTTTGCTATAAAATATACTTCGGGAGATTCGGCTTTTGAGCTCCTTGAGGCAGAGGCAAAGATGTCCGATTATCTCAAGCTCGGCTATGGCATCACTAAGGATCAATATATCAACGGCGCAGGCGGAAGAAGACTGGTATCACCTGTACAGTCGATCACATTGACCATAGAGGAGCACGAGCATGTATATCTTAAAGACGGTATATGTACGCATGCGTGCATATCATGCGGAGCGAAGGAGCCATCTGTCCTTACGGGATATGAAGAGGCTACATGCATGAGCGAGGGATATTCGGGAGATATCACTTACGAGTGCAAGGCAGTGGTAAAGGGCGAGAAAACAAGCAAAAAGTCTCACAGCTTTACAACATATGTATATAATAATGACGCAACATATACATCAGACGGCACAAAGACCGCAAAATGCGATTACGGCTGCGGCACAGAGGATACCGTCACCGCAGAAGGCACAAAGCTCAAGGGCATTACGGGCATCAATATCGATAAGAGCAGCGCTGAGCTTGCGACAGGCGACGGATTGCAATTAAGCGCAACTCTTTTGCCTGAGGGCGCAGCAGGTGATATAATATGGTCAAGCAGCGACGAGGGTGTTGCCACGGTAGATACAAACGGCAAGGTGACGGCTGTAGGCTACGGCAAGGCTGTGATCACGGCGTCTGCAGGCAAATACAGCGCAAAGTGCGAGATACAGACGAGATTCTATGATGTGACAAGCGCACTTGTAAAGGACGGCACCATTACGCAGGGCAACTATGATCGTATATATTGGGCAGCCGACAACGGCATCGTCAAGGGTGCAAGAGATGCAAGCGGCACTATCTTCTTCAACACAAAGGGAGAGACGACCAGAGCACAGATGGCGGTAATGCTCTACAGGCTCGCAAAGCTCATTGATCCGCAGGCTGCTGCCAAGGCACTTCAAAAGGGCAAGGAAAGCACGAGATTTACTGATCTTGCAGGCGTGTCGCAGGGTGCGGTAGAAGGCATATACTGGGCAGTAGGTGCAGGCATTACGGTAGGATATACGGAATCAAACGGTACACAGACATACAGACCGAACAATTCTATATCCAGAGCATCTACCATCATCATGATGTATCGTATGGCAGGAAAACCGCAAGTCACACTCACATCCACCGGATTTAAGGATGTAGACGGAGTGATAGACAAGTCAAGAGATACATACAAGGCCATCGCATGGGCAAAGGCCAAGGGTATCACGGCAGGTGTTAAGCAAAGCAGCAATACCTATATATTCGATACTCAAAGCAATATCCAGCGTCAGCAGATGGTAACATTTATTTACAGATATTATTATTCAAGATAAGGCAAGGCGATAGGAATGATACTTTATACAGTCACAGGCAGGGCAGGACAGGAAGGCTTTTTGGATGCCGCAGAAAGCGGTGATCTTACAGGCAAGAACCTATATGTAAATATGACCAACAGATGCCCCTGCAGCTGCATCTTCTGCCTCAGGCAGACTAAAAAGATGAGAGAAGGCAATACCCTGTGGCTCAAGGAAGGGGAGCCCTCCGTAGATGAGGTGCTGCGGCAAATGGATCAATATGATCTGAATGTCATAAATGAGCTTGTATTTTGCGGCTTCGGCGAACCCCTTGAGCGGCTGTATGATGTATGTGCGGTGATAGATGAGGTAAGAAAAAAATATCCGGATATCAAAATAAGAGTAAATACTGTAGGACTCGCGAATCTGATATACGGAAAGGATGTCACACCGGAGCTTAAAGGAAGATTTGATACCGTATCAATATCTCTGAATGCTCCGGATGCGCAGGAATTCCTCGATCTTACCAGATCAAAATACGGCATAGGCTCATATGATGCACTCAAAAGCTTTGCATCCCTTGCAGCCGGATATGTACCGAATGTGATACTTACGGTCGTAGACAAGGTCATGTCTCCGGAAAAGATAGAAATATGCAGGCAGATAAGCGAGCAGCTCGGTGTAAAGCTCAGAGTAAGGCCATATGAAGAATAAATGAAGAACGTATGCCTTTTTGATACAGCTATAGGCTCCATGAATATGGGAGATGAGATCATCTTTGAGTCCGCGAAAAGGGGACTTGAGCCGGTCATAGGTCATTCGTCCGTCTACAGGCTGGGTACGCATGTGGCATGCTTTTCGCCTCTTCAAATGCTGAGAGGCGGCGGCAAGATAAGGTTCTTTCGTGATGAGACAGATCTGAAATTCATATGCGGCACCAGCCTGATCGTGCCTACATTCAGGAATATTCAAAAGCAATTCATGCTCACGGGATATTTAAGATCGATATACAAGGACAGCGTGCTGGTAGGCGCAGGTAAGAGCAGCAGCTATGAATGCCTGAAGTCGGATGCTGCAAGGATGTATAAATATATCCTGTCGGATAAATATATACACAGCGTAAGAGATGATGCCGCAAAGGAGATCATAGAGGGTCTCGGCCTCAAGGCCGTCAATACGGGCTGCCCCACTCTATGGGGGATGACAGCCGAGGCATGCGAAAATATACCCAAAGAGAAAGCACCTGCCGTCATATTCAGTGTAAGCGGCCAGCAAAAATATCATGCGCCCGCGGAGGATAAGCACATGATAGACTGCCTCCTGCGCAATTATGACAAGGTCTACGCATGGGTGCAGACGACAATGGACGAGCCGTATCTGCGGACACTTATAGATCCCGAAAGGGAAGGCATCACGGTGGTACGCTCGCTTGACTTTTATGCGAAGCTGTTGGATAAGAAGGATATAGACTATGTCGGTACAAGGCTGCACGGCGGCATATTTGCGCTGCAGCACGGAAGACGGAGCCTTATAGTGGCTATAGATCACAGGGCCATCGGCATATATGAGTCAAATAATATACCTATCATAAGACGAAGTGACATATATGAGCTTGACAATATCATAAACAGCGATATTATCACGGATATCAGAACAGACAGGAAAGCCATAGATATGTTTTTGGGGCAGTTTAAGGACGAGCCCGGGCATACTGATTGATAAAAAAGCGATATCCGATGACAGGCTCACATTCAAGGACGACCAATACTATATATAATTTTGCAAGCAGCATAGGCGGGCTGCTTATTAATGTCATATTACAGTTTATAGTAAGGACTGTATTTATATCGACTCTCGGAAAGTCCTATCTTGGCATAGAGGGTCTGTTCAGCAATATATTATCCATGCTCTCACTTGCGGAGCTCGGCATGGGAAGCGCGATTCTCTATAAGCTGTATGCACCCTTAGCCGGAAATGACATATCCCGCATCAGGGTATTGATGCGTTTCTACAAAAATGCATATCGCGTCATAGGCTGTGTCGTGATCGTATGCGGGCTGTGTCTTATACCATTCCTGCCAAGTCTCATAAGCGATCATGACAAGCTGGACGCGTTGGGACTGAATACTGTCCTTATATTCTGTTTGTATCTTGCAAGATCCGCATCGTCATATTTTTTCCTCGCATACAGAAGCTCTGTCATAAAGGCAGACCAGCGCGAATATATAGTCAATCTCATAAGCTATATATTTACCATATCGGCCGCTGTGCTTGAGATAATATTCCTTTTGATCTTTAAAAGCTTTGAGATATATGTCATTGCGGGTATATTTACGATAGCGGGACAGAATATTTGCTGCGGTCTGGTTGCGAAAAGACTGTATCCTGCCGCATTTGCAGCGACAGATGAGCGGCTGCAAAGGGGCGAGATAAAAGGCATATTTAAGGATTGCGGAGCGCTTTTTTTGAACAGGATGAATTCCGTTGTGATGAAGGCTACGGACAATATCATCCTTTCGGCATTTATGGGGCTTGATACGGTCGCTCTGTATTCCAATTATTATATATTTTATACGACGATATTTTCATTATTTGGGAAGGTATACACGGCAGTCTCTCACAGCCTCGGCAATCTTCATGTGACAGACAATTCGGAACATGAATATCGGGTATACGAGACAGTGATGCTCATAAGTGCTATGTTCGGCGGCACGGCATTTGCGGGGATATTCGTATGCGCGGACGGATTTGTATCCGCATGGCTGGGAGCACAATGGGTCATCGCACAGCCATTTGCGCTGCTTATGGGACTTGAATTGTATACAATGGCATTTCGCAGCGCGCTCAGTCATTACAGATCCTCTATGGGATTGTTCAGACAGTCGTGGTTCAGACCGCTCGTCGGCATGGCTGTCAATATCATTCTTTCATTGATACTTGTAAATGTCTGGGGTATATGCGGTGTACTTGTAGGTACATTGGCGGCGGATTGGCTCGCGTTCATGTGGATAGATCCGTTCATTGTTCATAAGTACGGCTTTGGCGGCAGGTACAGGATAGGCAGATACTATCTCAAATTTATCAAGAATTTTGCAATATGCATCTGCATGGCGGCGGCGGATAAGCTGCTCTGCTCATACCTGCTTGCGGGTGACGGATGGCTGTTTGTATTGCTGCATGCACTCATATGTCTGATAACGGTACCGGGTATATTGGCTCTTACGAATATAAAAAGTACAGAGTTTAAATATCTGAAGGAGATGATCGTGAATATTATAAAAAGACGATCGGTTAATAAAAAAAATTAGTCCCTGAGCTTTGAACCTTTTGATACCGGTATCATATTATATGTCAAAGTAAAATTTCAGCCTACATCGCTTGTGTGATGATATGCTGCAAGGGACGATAGCGAGGAGCAGAAAACGCAGCTTGTTTTTGCTGCCTTATCACACACGCAGTACTGGAAAATGTCTGAATGAAGGATGTGCAGGCGATTACTCGACAGTGACTATAAATGTAAAAAGTTTTGCTTTACATTGCAGGCAGTTTTGAGCTACAATCAAGATAAGTGAAAATTGAATAGGATCAGTTCCGAGCTTGATATGCCTAAACGAACAGCATGGCAGCAGGCCTGAGCATCCAGTCACGGGTATGAAGGGAAAGCCTTCATGCCTTCCGTATTTGAAAAGGAACCGATGATCTGAATATAAGCCTCATACAAAAGATGAGACGAAGCATATTTTATTTTGGTATGAGTAAAAGGCCCGGTGCTTTATTTTCAGACAGCGATTAAAAGAGAGGATACGGAAAAAGGTATCTTCTTTTTTTATATAAATTTATTTATATTGTATTTTTAATTTCCAGAAGGGAGAAATGAAAATGACGATTGATTTTAAGAAGCACATGAACAGAGTGCTGTCCGGAATCCTTGCCATTGTACTCGGTGTCGGCATCCTGACAGGCATATCCGTTCAGACTCAGGCTGAAGAAGCCGGTATTACCATCACCGCAGGCGATACGGAAGTATTTGTCTCCAAGAGTGATATCGAAAAAGCCACAGCGATAACTGTAGCGGAGACTGATAAGTGGGGATACAGCAAAGGCACAGACAACTATTTTGTAGGAACCTTCTACAGCCTTGACAGTATCCTTACAAATGCCGGAATCGACACAAGCGATTCACATGGTATAACGGCAATAGCATCTGACGGCTTTACGACAGGATACAGTGAGGCTTATATCACTCAGGGAATTTATATCTATGATCAGGCTGAGGTTACCTGCAACGGACAGGCTGTAAATGCAGCGGGCGGCTTCGGCGCAGCTATAAAAGGAAATGCTCTTTCCGACGGAACGGCAGTTCCGGGCAATAAGTGGGCAAAAAGTGTTACAGACATCAATGTAGTGAGCGATTGCGTAATGTTCTTTAAAGGCGGCGTATGCAGACATTATTGCGCTATCTGCGGCGAAGATGAAGCTACAGAAGATGTAGCAAAGGTAGAGCCGACTGTATCCAAGGCAGGATCTGAGGCAGGTACAAAATATAAATGCGGTGCTGTTAAATCAGGCTGCGAAGAAATAGCAAGACTTGAAGGTCAGATTGAGATCAATGACGGTACGGATACCTATGTTGTAAAAGAAAGCGACCTTGCAAACCTTACGGCAGTAACAGTAACTTCAGACGATAACTGGGGCTATGGCTCTACAGTCGCAACCGGAAAGTTCTACAGTCTTGACAGCATACTCGAATCGGTAGGTGTAGATACGAGCGCGGCACACGGCATCACAACAGTAGCATCCGATGGATTCACCAACGGCTTTGACCAGGAGGCTCTCGAGCAGGGCGTCTATATCTACATGATGAATGAGGTAGAAAAGAACGGTAAGGCAGCCGGAGAAATAGGTACCTTCGGAACAGCCCTGAAAGGTCAGGCTGCCGGCAACAAGTGGGCAAAAGGCATCGTTAAGATCAATGTTGTAGATGATCATGTAATGTTCTTTAAAGGCGGCGTATGCAGACATTATTGCGCTATCTGCGGCGAAGATGAAGCTACAGAAGATGTAGCAAAGGTAGAGCCGACTGTATCCAAGGCAGGATCTGAGGCAGGTACAAAATATAAATGCGGTGCTGTTAAATCAGGCTGCGAAGAAATAGCAAGACTTGAAGGTCAGATTGAGATCAATGACGGTACGGATACCTATGTTGTAAAAGAAAGCGACCTTGCAAACCTTACGGCAGTAACAGTAACTTCAGACGATAACTGGGGCTATGGCTCTACAGTCGCAACCGGAAAGTTCTACAGTCTTGACAGCATACTCGAATCGGTAGGTGTAGATACGAGCGCGGCACACGGCATCACAACAGTAGCATCCGATGGATTCACCAACGGCTTTGACCAGGAGGCTCTCGAGCAGGGCGTCTATATCTACATGATGAATGAGGTAGAAAAGAACGGTAAGGCAGCCGGAGAAATAGGTACCTTCGGAACAGCCCTGAAAGGTCAGGCTGCCGGCAACAAGTGGGCAAAAGGCATCGTTAAGATCAATGTTGTAGATGATCATGTAATGTTCGTTAAGAAGGGCGCATGCAAACATTATTGCGCTATCTGCGGCGAAAATGAAAATTACGAGCTGGAGAATTATAAAGAATCAACTCTTACATCCAAAGGATATTCGGGAGATAAGTATTATGATTGCGGCGGTATCGAGTACGGTGAGGTTACACCTGTGCTCACATATCCTACAGGCATCAGCTTTGAAGAGAAATCGGTCGAGATCAATATAGGCTCTGATTATGAGCTTGATGCAATACTTGATCCGGAAAATTCAATAAGTCTTGTCAAGTGGACCAGCAGTGATAAGAATGTTGCAACAGTTAATGAGTACGGATGTGTAACAGCTGTCGGATACGGTAAGGCTACCATCACAGCAGAGGCAGTTTACGGTGATTGCTCGGCAACATGCGAGATTCAGACAAGATTCTCTGATGTTACGGCAGACAACATCGGTGACGGCAAAAACGGCACCATCACACAAGGCAACTTCGACAGAATATATTGGGCAGCAGATAATGGCATCGTCAAGGGTGCCAAGGACGGAAACGGAACGCTCATCTTTAATCTTACGGGTGAGACAACAAGAGCACAGATGGCAGTAATGCTTTACAGGGTTGCAAATGCTAAGGATCCTAAGGCAGCAGCTGCAGCTGTAGCAGCAGGAAAGTCTAAGGTTAAATTCACGGATATCGAGGGTGTTTCACAGGGAGCTCTTACCGGTATCTACTGGGCAGTAGGCGCAGGTATCGTAAATGGATATACGGAGTCGGACGGCACTGTTACATTCAGACCGAACAATTCTATTTCAAGAGCATCTGCTATCATCATGCTTTATCGTATGGCAGGCAAGCCGGCCGTAAGCGCAAAGACTACAGGCTTTAGTGATGTTGACGGCAAGATCGATACCGCAAAGGATACATTCAAGGCCATTGCATGGGCAGCATCTACAGGCATTTCAATGGGTGTAAGCCATGATGACGGCACGAAGACATTCGAGATCGAGAGCAATATTCAGCGTCAGCAGATGGTAACATTCATCTACAGATATGTTAATCTCGACAAGTAATTGAGCTTGATAGAAAATGATCATCAAGATCCGTACATATGATCTGAAAGATGAGGGCGAGTAATACGAAGATCTCATCTGCAGATATGGAAGGAAAAACGAGATGAAAGAGGCCCGGCTTTGGAGTGATCCAAGGCCGGGCGCTTTATTAGTGGATTTTTGTTACTGAGTGGTCATAGGCGGTGCAATTCTTTATATCAGAAAAATTGCGGATCATCCGAAAAGCTTTGCAAGCTCACAGGCAAGGCTTGTAAGACAGGTTGCTTTATATTCGGGGTCTGTATGATAACTTTTTGCCGATAAAAGAACATCAACGATATGGGCGGCGTTGAAGCTGTCTTCGGTGATAAATGCGTCCTCTGTGCCCGTCTGTCTGCCGAACAGCAGCTGCTTTCTGTTCCAGACGAGGCTGGCATTCGGTATGCCGAGCACCGAGCCGGTAATGGCGGCATGCAATCTTGCGGCGAGGAATCTTTCAAAGCCTTTAAGCGTTGCTATAAGCTGCATGGGATCCTTAGGTGCCGCGATTGTTACACCGTATTCTGATTCAAGATTCGGATATTCGGACAATAGCTTTTCTGCAAATGCGTTATCCTCTGCAACACCGTTTGAGAAAAGTCTGACATTGTATCCTTTATCATGCAGCAATTTTATAATGTCACGATAAAGCTTCGCAAGTTCATCCGGGTCTATTTCATGCATATATTCACCGAAAATGTCAGGACGAATGACATTAAGACCTATTAGACGGGAACTGCAGTTATCCGGCATATGAACAGCACCGGAAGGATTTTCAAGACCGTACGCCTCATTGAGCCAAAATGCAGGGTCACAGACGAGCTTAGTCGTGATGCGCCTATCGATCACATAATCTTCTCTGAGACTCCTGATATCGTCTCTTGTGGAAATAAATTGTACGCAGCCTCTGTTTAAAGCGTTTTTTAGGAGAAGGCATTCCGCACTGCGTTTGTCATATCCTTCAATGCCCTGAGAACACAAGAGCACGGGAATGTCATGTGCATCCGCATATGCTGTGATGTCGTCTATAAAAAAGTGAAAGCTTTGCCTGTGAAACTTTATCAGGCCGCCGCCTCCGAATATTATGCAGTCCGCGCCCCTTAGCTTGGATTTTTCGTGTTGTATATAATATTTGTATGTTCCTGTCTTGTGCCAGATCCTTATGAAGCTTTTTTGGAGAGACTCCGGACGGGGAGATATTTTTGAAACCTTTTTCATAAGGTCGCGTATTGCGCGCGCGGGCAGATGATAGAATTTTTTAACAAGGCTTGTACTGCCCTGCGGAGCACCCTGAAAGCCTATGCTCATCGGAATGATCTCATATTGAAGTCCCGGTATATCATCAAGGGCCTTCCCCAGTATATATTTTGATGTGTCATATATTATGACATCACCGATATTTGTGGCGTCCAGATGGACGAGGACGATCTTAAGCGGCATAATATTACCTTTCAAAAACATGAGGCACTGCCTTGAGTAAGGCCGGCTGCCAATTATTATTTTATCTACGATATTAGACCACAAAAAGGACTGTTTTTCAACGGCAGCGCATTGTAAAAGGCTTTGTATGATTGTAAAATAACAAGGTATGTATGACATTACCGCAGAGTAATTGCCGGCAAGTCTTTTATCCGGACAATCCTTATACCGCGCGTGTGAGTATGTTGCAGAAGGCACGCAGCGGCATAGCTTGCATGTGCGATGCTAAATATAATTTTACTCTGAGAGAATATTTTATAAATACTTGATAGATCGATGAAAATATATAACAGACTTTGATGAAAAAACATATGGCAGATTCTGATAAAAAAAGAGAAAAAGCCGATCTCGGCGGGAAAATAGCGGAGTCCTTATGTAAAAGCTATGGGGACATTATGCACTGCTTTGACGGCGCAAATATACTTATAACCGGAGCGGGCGGCTTGATAGGAAGTACGCTTGTCAAGGCTTTATTGCATTACGGAAAATATTCGGCAGATCCTGCTCATGTTACAGCTCTTGTGCGAAATGAAGAGAGGGCAAGAGGAATATTTGCAAATGAGCTTTGCGAATACAGCGGCAATCTTGAGTTGATATGTGCGGATGTGACGGATGCGGATCTGACAAAGAAAATCGTAGATCAAGGTGCATGGGATATCTGCCGCACCGGCTATATCATACATACAGCAGGCAAGACGGCGAGCCGTGATTTTTTATCCGACCCTGTGGGTACGATAGATATAAATTATCTCGGAACAAAAAATATATTAGAGCTTGCGAAGAAAATTGGTATAAAGGGCATGGCATATCTTTCCAGTATGGAGGTATACGGATATCCGCAAAAGGGACATAAGGTCAAGGAGTCGGATACTTGCAGCTTGGATCCGTCAAAGCTTAGAAGCTGCTATCCCATAAGCAAATTGATGTGCGAAAATCTATGCCTCTCCTATGCGAAAAAATACGATCTGCCCGTCATGACGCTTCGCCTCTCCCAGGTATTCGGTCTTGGAGTTAACGATGGCGATATGAGATTTTGCGATTATATCGCAGGGTGTGCCGCAAAAGGTGAGAATATAATACTCAGATCAACGGGTGAGACCGAGAGATCATATATCTATATAGCCGACGCCGTAACTGCCATATTGACAGTACTCATAAAAGGCGAGGCGGGCGAGATATATAATGCCGCAAATGAGGATACATATTGTTCGGTAAAGGATATGGCACAGCTCGTTGCGAGCATAGGCGGGATAAATGTCGAATATGATATCGACGACAAAAATGACCGCGGATATCTTGATACATTATATATGAACCTGGATACATCAAAGTTAAAGAGCCTCGGCTGGAGGGCAGAGACCGGGCTGAAAGAAGGCTTTAAAAGACAGGTAGTCGGAGAAAGATAATCGGAGAAAGATAATCGTAGGGAGATAATCGAAGAAAATGATCGGAGGCAGACGTTTGGAGCAAAGGCCTGAGACCGGGAGAGACAGGTATCCGTATAAAGAGTAAAAGACCGCACCCGAAAGGGTGCGGTCAAATCTTGTCACGACATATGATCATCACAGCATATGATTAATTCTTACGAAACTCTTCGAGCTTTAATGACGGATTTCTCTCCAGTGTCATGCCTATGCTCCAGCTGTTTATAAAGAGGAGCAAAGGATTGCCCTTCATATCTATGATGCGCTTCATATCCGTAGTGCCGTTTATGGCTGCCACATCGATCTCATCCTTGTTCGCGATCCATCTGATGTGCTCATACGGAAGATTTTCGAGTATCACATCCACATTATATTCGCTTTTCATGCGGAATTTCATGACATCGAATTGGAGTACGCCTACGACTCCCACAATGATCTCTTCCATGCCGCCCTTGAATTCCTGAAATATCTGAATAGCACCTTCCTGCGCTATCTGAGTGACTCCTTTGACGAATTGCTTGCGTTTCATGGAGTCTTCCAGACGGCATCTTGCGAAATGCTCAGGTGCGAATGTCGGCATTCCTTCATACGCATAATGAGTCTTGGAGGTCGTAAGGGTGTCGCCTATGGAATAGATGCCGGGATCAAACAGGCCTATAATATCCCCGGCATATGCCTCCTCTACCATCTTTCGCTCATCTGCCATCATTTGAGTGGATTGGGACAGCTTGAGAGATTTGCCGCCTTGCACATGGAATACCTCCATGCCATTTGTATATTTGCCTGAGCATATGCGGGCAAATGCGATGCGGTCTCTGTGATTCTTGTTCATATTTGCCTGAATCTTAAATATGAAGGCAGAAAAGTCTTCGCTGAGTGGGTCGATAATACCAATATCGGACATGCGCCCTCTCGGAGCATATGTCATCTTAAGGAATGCCTTAAGGAATGGCTCCACGCCGAAGTTGGTAAGAGCGGAACCGAAAAATACGGGAGAGAGTTCACCCTTTGTTACAAGTTCCATATCAAATGCGGCGCCTGCACCGTCAAGCAGTTCCAGTTCGCCTGCAAGTGTCTCGTATTTATCATTGCCGATCTCGTCTATGAGCGCGGGATCGTCTATTGATATATTTTTCTCTGTTCCTTCCTTTGTGCCGCTCATGGTGTCTCTAAATGTAAGGACCTCCCTTGCTGTGCGGTCATATACGCCCTTGAATTCCTTGCCCGATCCGATAGGCCAGTTCATGGGATATGTGGCTATGCCGAGCTCTGTCTCTATATCGTCGAGAAGCTCGAAGGAATCCTTGGCCTCGCGGTCCATCTTGTTGATGAATGTAAATATCGGGATATGTCTCATGACACAGACCTTGAAGAGCTTTCTGGTCTGAGCCTCGACACCCTTGCTCGCATCTATTACCATGACCGCGGAGTCTGCAGCCATGAGAGTACGATATGTATCCTCGGAGAAATCCTGATGTCCGGGAGTATCAAGAATATTTATGCAATATCCGTCATAATCAAATTGCAATACGGAGGAGGTGACCGAGATACCTCTTTGCTTTTCTATTTCCATCCAGTCGGAGACGGCATGCCTGGCTGTAGCCTTGCCCTTTACGGAGCCCGCAAGATTGATGGCTCCGCCGTACAGCAGAAATTTTTCAGTCAGCGTAGTCTTGCCCGCATCCGGGTGTGAAATAATGGCAAACGTCCTTCTTTTTGTGATCTCATCTTTAAGCTTGTTCATGAATATCTCTTCTCCGATAAAAGTCTAACCATAATATTTTACTTTTCTTTTGCTTTGTATGCAATCATTTTGATCAAGATCTATGATTTTTGGTCACTGCCAGTGTGCTCGTCCCTACGAAAGCCTCGCTATCGTTTTTGCAGCATATCATCACACGTGCGATGCGGGCTGAAACACTATAGCACAGTATAAAAAGCACAAAAGGTGCTCCGGAAATATTAAAAAAGCAACAAAAAACTTTATCCAAGTTAAACATAATTCACAAAAAAGCACAAAAGATATTTACATTAGAGTGCAGATATGACAAAATGCGTCCTAACTAAAGGATGCCACCCATTGCATTGCAGGGTGGAATTTTGGAAGATACCCCGGCAGATAAGACTGCAGATAAAGCAGGTGAATGTATCAAAAGGCGGCATCTCGGGATATCAGACGAAAGAGGGAGGAAAAAATGAAAGGAATGTTGAAGAAGGTCATCGCGGTGGCATTGTCACTATGCATGCTGATACCTGCATCTGCCGCAAATGTATTTGCAGAAGTTGCGGTCGCGGGCACAAGTACGCAGGTTTTTGACAATGACGGATCGACAAAGATCACGGACACCAAGTATGACAAGTATTTTGAAGGAGAAACAACAGCTGCAGAAGGTGTGGAAGCGTTGTTGGATGCGGGAAAATGCTATATAAACGGAGTAAAGATACCCGCAACAGAAGATGAAAGCGTTGAGTATCAGATAAACTGGACCAAAAGTCTGTATGAGACCGATACGGGCTGGGGATATAATGTGCATAAGACGACAAGTGCAAACACACTTTCCTTCGAGACTGCGCGTATAGAGATGTTTGAGACCACATCTACAGTACGCGGTCACCGGACTACATTATATCTTGGTGAGAGCGGATATGCAGAGGCTATCAATATAGAATCCTTTGAAGTCACAAGGATAGCAAATATTGAGGAATGGGGTCATGACAGAGTCATATCAAGAGGAGACTTTGCTCTTGAGACCAACAGAGTCAGATATGATGTTAATGATGTACATTTTCCTACCGAGAATTTTAATGCAAGCTATCCGGAGGATATAGGCAAGATAGCATATTATTGGTACGGCTCAAGTGAGATGGGCGGTACAGGTGCATGGCATCTTGACGTTGCAGATCAGATCACGGGCGTGATCGAATCACCGTCTAAAGGTGTATATAAGGTCGGAGAGTGGCAGAGCAATGAATCAAATGTTTCAAGATACAATCTGATCGATTGCAGCAGACCTACTCAGGGCTATACGGCATATACAAGGCTGGGTCTGCAAGATGAAGATGCCGAGATCACACTTTGGAATACTCCTAACGGATATCCTATAGGATTTACATTCGGTAAAGATAAGGATGCATCAAGAGCCAATCTGAAGGCTGCAATAGAAAATGCCAAGGAATATCTGGGCAGCGTGAGCGCAAGTGTCGATGGCAGCGATATCGCATCTGATGAGCTTTGGGCAACGCAGAGTGCTATAGATACATTTAGTGCTGCCATAGATACGGCAAACGCGGTAGCCGTAGCAAATGCATCAACTCAGATCGAGCTTGATTCGGCAATGTATGCTCTTTCCAAGGCATGGGGAGATGAGACAGGCGGATTTACGGCTGAGACCGGCAACGGAACCATGTCGGGATCTTCCGAGAGTGGCACAGAAAAGGATACATATACAGAAGATAAAAGATATGATGATGTAAATGAGCCGGAGCTTAAGGACGGCAAGCTTTATATAGACAACGACGGATCGACAAAGATCACGGATGCAGTGTATGACAAATATTTTGCTGCCGGAACAGCAAAGGAAGGCGTAGAGGCTCTGCTCAACGAGGGCAAAGTAAGCATTAACGGCATTGCGATCCCTAAGAATGAAGACGAAACTGAAGTTTATGAGATCAATCTGACGAAAAGCCTTTATAAGACCGAGACGGGTTGGGGATATAACGTACATAAGACAACAAGTGCGAATACACTTTCCTTTGATACTGCTCGTATGGAGATGACGGAGACAACATCTACCGTAAGAGGTCACAGGACGATATTGACGCTGAATGAGCAAAATATTTGTACGGCTATCAATCTTGAGTCATATGAGGTTATGAAGATAACCTATTTTGAAGATCACGGCGGCAATGTCGACAAGATAGACAGAGGCGACTTTGCACTGGAGACAAACAGGGTCAGATATGATGCGAACAAGATCACGGGTATTTCGTCTGCGGAAGGCAACTTCGATACAAGCATAGAATTCGGTGACGTAGTTACCTTCTGGTATGGAATTGATGACGATGATGCAGCTTCGTGCTGGCATATGACAAAAGCCGGAAAGAAGGTCGGCATTGTAGAGAATGTGTCAAAGGGTATCTATGCAATAGGCGACTGGTCAAGCTACGAGTCAAATGTATCAAGATACAATCTTATAGATGACTCAAGACCTACACAGGGATATACAGCATATACGCGCCTGGGACTGGATAAGGACGGCGTTGATCTGATCATGTGGGTTACCCCTAACGGATATCCTATAGGATTCTCCTACGGATCAAATGCAAAGAAGGCCCTTTCATGTGCTGTAAAAAATGCAGAGGAATTGTTATCGACTGTATCCGCAAGTGAGGACGGAACAGACGTACTTAAGGCCAATCTTTGGGCAACACAGGAGGCCATAGATACATTTAAGAAGGCCATAGATAATGCCAAGTCGGTAAGCAACAAGAACAGCTCCGCATCATGGGATCGTGAGGCAGCGATATATGCGCTGTCTAAGGCATGGGGAGATAGCACCGGAGGATTTGTGGCAGAGATTGCATCCGGATCTGCTGAAAAGATAGATGATATACCGGATGAGAAGAAGAATATCATTACAACTATCGAAATGCCTACAAAGTCAGCATTCAGGCTGCGCACGAAGATAGAGAATGCCACATGGACAAGCAGCGATGAGAGCATCGCAACCGTCAAGGCTGATGCAGGCGCAGGCTTTGTAAAGACACTCAGATATGGCAAGGTAACTATCTCTGCAGTAGGAAGCAACGGTGCTATAGAAAGCTGGTCCTTGCAGACAAGATATTATGATGTTAATGGTTCAACCGTAAAGGGTGAGGACGATTATCAGCCATATTACAATGCGGTATATTGGGCAGCAGATAATAACATCACGAAGGGATATGACAATGTCTACTTCGGACCTGATAAGAATTGTACACGTAAGGAAATGGCCATCTTCCTTTGGAGAATGGCAGGATGTCCGGCATCCGATAAGGCTTTGACCTTCACGGACGTAACAGATGCAAAAGACAGTACAGCATATAAGGCAATAGCATGGGCAGCATCTGAGGGTATAGTAAAGGGATATTCGGATGGTTCGTTTGGGCCTTCGGATCCTGTAACAAGATTGCAGTCAATGATCATGCTGTACAGACTTGCCGGCAAACCGGCTGTAAGCGGCACAGCATCATTTAAGGATGCGGCATATGCCGAGGGAACAGATTCCGCAAATGCCATTAAATGGGGCGTTGAAAACGGAATAACATACGGATATTCAGACGGCACATTCAGGCCACAGGCAAATTGCCTCAGATATGCAATAGTATTGTTCCTTTACAGATATTCACAGATTGAACCGGCTCTCACTGCGGGAGCCGGAGAAGCAAAGATCGTATTTAACAGTGCGATGTTTCCTGTTGAAGGATTTGACGGGTCGGTGGAGTCCGACCCGTATATTCGCATTATGCTGTTAAATGACACAGAAGCTGCTGCCATAGTACAATGCGAGCTGGTAAATGTTCCGTCGGATGTTATTTCATCTATCAAGAAGATGATAAAAGAGAAGACAGGCATATCCGAAAAAAATGTATGGTTCCATGCCAATCATACGATAACCACACCGCATGCGCCTTCTGATGAGACAAAAAGAGAGCTTTATGTAAATTCAGTTATCAAGGCAGCAGAAGAGGCAATAAATGAGGCTGCAGCAGATATCCAGCCGGTCACGATGGGCATTGGAAGAGGACAAAGCTATGTAAACAAGAACAGGAATCAGCTTTATCCCGACGGACAATATCATATCGGAAGTGACGGCACAGCAGAGGAGAGCAGAGGCATTATATCCAATAAGGATATGACGATCATAAGCTTTAAGGGTGCGGAAGGCATAGTAGGCATGATCATGAGCTATGGCGTCAAGCCTACGACGATAGACAATGCCGAAATGAGCAGCAATACAAGAAAGATCTCATCGGATCTTACGGGACTTGCATGTCTTATGATGGAAGAGGAATTCGGTGCACCATGTATGTTTATCGCAGGAGCCTTCGGTGATCAGATCGCTCAAAGAGAAACAAATTATTTTGAGAAGAGCCAGGACGGCACATATAAGTCGCAATTTGAAAGCGTTGCAAAAGGCATAGAGTATGTAAAGACCTATGGAACTCAGATGGGCAAGGATGCCATAAGCATCGCAGAAGATATCAATTATAAATATAAATCCGCTCCTATAACCGTTGCAGAGACAGCATATACATGGAAAAACAGCAAAGAGGATGCCGACATATCGGTAGATGTATATGCGCTTACAATGGGCGAGGATGTGGCATTTGTCGGACTTAAGCCTGAGATCAATGCTCAGACGGAAAAGGAGCTGTGGGAGGCATCACCCTACAAATATACGATTACATCCAGCTTTGTAAACGGAGATCAAAAGTATATGCCGCATGCGTCAGCATATGACGCTCCGAAGACTGTAGAGGGTCAAAAGAGCGGATTTGCAAAGGGAGCTGCAGAGGAATATGTAAAAACAGCGGAAAATCTTCTTAAGGGCATCAAATCGGGTGAAGTAACACGAACCGAGGATACAGGCGATGAAGAATCCGAATTCAAAGAATATAAGACAGTCTCTGTCGGCGGATATGACTGGTATGTCCTCGAAACAGAAGGTACAAAGCAGCTGCTCCTTTCTAAATATATCATAGAAAAGAAAGCATTCAATGACACAAAGGTTAATACAACATGGGAGAGCAGCACGCTCCGTGAGTATCTGAATGGCACATTCTACGATACGCTGCCGGCAAATGTAAGAGCAAAGATAGTCAAGGTCACGAATAAGACTGAGGCCAATCCGTCTTATGGCATTGCCGGGGGAGCAGATACTGAAGATAATATCTTCATACTCAGTGCAAAGGAAGCTGCCGATTATGTTGTAAACAGCAATGCAGCTATCGGTGAATACAAAACTTCAGGTGCAGGCTGGTGGTCGCTGCGTACTATGGGACCGGATAATGTACAGACCTGCGTAAAGGTTGACGGCACTATCGATTATCACGGCGACAGCGATGCAAGCGGCATTACCAATCCGAACGCCGGAGTTCGTCCTGCAATGTGGATAGATACATCGATAAAATCGGCATCCGAGATGATAAGTAAGATCACTGTTGCAAGTGTTGACAGCGAAAAAGGATCAAAGGTAAGCGCAATATTCGTTGAATATAAAGAAGAACTTGCGATCAGAAGCAACGAAGGACTTGATGCTTCTGATTTCAAGGTAGAGACCGTTGACACTCTTACATCCAATCTGCAGTCAGGAGAGGTAAAGATCATAAAGATATATCTGAATGATAAGGCCGAGATCGACAGCAGCGCAGTCGGCACTGACAGAGGCAATTATATCGTCATCGAGCTTAATACAGATTACGAAAGGAAGACTACTCCTGATAAGCCATTGAAGGTTAGTATATGCCAGCAGAGCGAGCTTACCAATATCAGCGGAACGCAGATCGTGCCGGACGGTGAATATGTAAGCAATTATTAAGTAATTATAACTTGGATTTATAAACCTTATACAGCCACGCATATGACCACGATCCTTGCAGTGGCTGTATCATGACCGATAGCTATGATATGTATCAAATATGTGAGCATAGTTATCCTTATGAAAAAATGGAGCCTTTCTGCCATATGGCGGAAAGGCTCCCACTTTATAGATCAAATATAAAGCATCTGAAAGTCCTTGAGTGTATCAAAAGGATCGGGACATTCCCACAGAAGAGGTTTCTCTTGCAAGTGAAACTACATCCTGTAAGAGAAAACACATCCTGTAAGATAAACCACATCTTGCAAGAGAAACCACATCTTGCAAGAGAAAACACATCTTACAGAATCTTATGAATCCATCCTTCCGGAGCTTCGATAGTGCCCTGCTGTATGCCGGTCAAGGTCTCATACAGTTTTTTGGTAACAGGTCCCATCTCTTCCATGCCTGCAGGGAATGTGATGGTCTTGTCTTTGGATACGATCTTGCCGACAGGTGAGATGACAGCGGCTGTTCCGCAAAGACCGCATTCTGCAAAATCCTCAAGCTCGTCGAAGCGTACCTGGCGATGCTCAACAGTGATGCCGAGATACTTTTCTGCTACATAT
>CAZGVB010000009.1:0-49307 GCA_964528825.1 uncultured Parasporobacterium sp. | reverse complement strand
ATGGAAGATAAAGAAAAGGTCGCTTATAAAATGGGCCCGTTTAAGGTTACCCATTCGCAGACACTTATGCCTCTTATAGAGGATTGCTTTGCACAGAGCGCTTTGAGCCCTGCGGATATCGACGTCGTAGCCGTTTCGGCAGGCCCCGGATCGTTTACGGGTCTGCGTATAGGCAGTGCCACGGCAAAGGGTCTTTGCTTTGCACTGGACAAAAAACTGGTACATGTGCCTACATTGCAGGCTCTCGCGATGAATGTAAGGTTGAGCGGCAGAATAGGCATACCTATAATGGATGCAAGGAGGGGCCAGGTCTATACCGGCATATACAGCTTTGAGGAAGAGTATCCGCATACACTCCTGCCGCAGACGGCGATGAGCATATCTGAGCTGATAGATATCATAAATGAAAGCTACAGCGGCGAGAGTGTCATATTCTTAGGGGATGCTGTCGACAATTTTAAGGATATCATCGAGAACGAATGCAAGGCTGATGTGATATTTGCAAAGGAAGATGAAATGCTTCAAATGGCAACATCTGTAGGCTTGCTTGGATATGAGATGGCTGTAAGGGGACAGTTTACAGACCCCGCACAGGAGGCACCCGAATATCTGAGGCCAAGTCAGGCGGAGAGAGTAAGAGCGGAAAAAGAGAAAAAAGATAAAGAGATCAAAGATAAAGAAGTTAAAGATAAAGAAATCAAAGATAAATAAATCAAAGAAGAAAATATAAAAAAAGTAAGCAAAGATAAGAATACCGGAAGGATAGGGAAAAAGCTTGGAGATAAGCTATTATGAGATGTCTTATGAAGACATTCCAAAGATCTCGTCCATGGAAGCCGAATATTTCAGTCAGCCATGGAAGGAGGACAGCATAGCCCATTATATGGAGCTTGGCAATATGCTCTTTATAGTCGCAAAGGACAACAGCGGACACTCTCCAGTGATCGCGGGATATCTTGCTCTTCTTTGTACAGCAGATGAATCCGACCTCGTGAGCATAGCCGTCAGAGAAGGCTACAGACGCATGGGTATAGCAAGAGAGCTTTTGGACATCATATATGATATGGCACGGGACAGAGGCATTTGCCATATTCATCTGGAAGTCAGAGAAGGCAATGCAGCTGCCATAGAGCTGTATGAGAGTGAGGGCTTTCTATATGAAGGTAAGAGAAAAGGATATTACGAAAAGCCAAGGGAGGATGCTTTGATATATACAAAGCACATTTAATAAATGATTGATATATGCTTGCTCGGATGCGGAGGGATGATGCCCCTGCCGCGCCGTCATCTTACGGCCATGATGGCCAGATATAACGGTACCAATATACTTATAGACTGCGGTGAAGGAACACAGATAGCCATAAAGGAGCAGGGCTGGTCATTTAAGTCGATAGATTTGATCTGCATTACTCATTTTCACGGAGATCATATAGGCGGTCTTCCGGGCCTTTTGCTTACAATGGGCAATTCGGGCCGTACGGAGACATTGGATATAGTAGGACCTAAGGGTCTGCAAAGAGTTGTGGAATCATTGCGCGTCATCGCACCTGAGCTCCCCTTTGAGATAAATTATATAGAGCTGGAAAAGCCGCGTGAAGAAATGTACTTTAAGGAGATAAGACTCGAGGCTTTTCGTGTAAATCACCGCATCACATGCTACGGCTACAGTATCTCGATAGACAGAGCCGGAAAGTTCGATGCGGAAAGGGCAAAGGCACTTGCAATACCGATACAAAAATGGAATATCCTGCAGCATGGCGAGGATGTCACCGTGGACGGACAAACCTTTACGCCGGATATGGTCCTCGGACCTGCGAGGAAGGGACTTAAGGTGACATATTGCACAGACACAAGGCCTGTACCCGTGATAGCAGAGGCAGCCAAAGGCTCGGATCTGTTCATCTGTGAGGGAATGTACGGAGACAAGGCAAAGCAGGAGGATGCCGAGACTAAGAAGCATATGACATTTCAGGAGGCGGCTGCGATCGGAGCGCAGGCGCAGCCGGGTGTGATGTGGCTTACACATTACAGCCCCTCACTTATAAGGCCGAAGGAATATATGGATGAGATACATCAGATATTCGAACGCATTGAGCCCGGCAAGGATCTGAAAAGTATTACATTGAAGTTTGAAGATTGATAAGAAATAAGATCTTAAGTTAACAGGGATATTGATAAGCAAACGGCTGCAGCATGCACAGGTGCAGCCCGGTGAAAGGATGCAGGCAGAAAAGAGTCATGGAAGATATAACAATATTGGCTATTGAATCGTCATGTGATGAGACAGCGGCCGCGGTAGTAAAAAACGGCAGAGAGGTCCTGTCGAATATAATATATTCTCAGATCGACCTTCATACTTTATACGGCGGTGTAGTGCCTGAGATAGCATCCAGAAAGCATATAGAAAAGATATATCAGGTCGTAGGCAAGGCTCTTACGGATGCGGATAAGACACTCGATGATATAGATGCCGTGGCGGTAACATACGGTCCCGGACTTGTGGGTCCGCTTTTGGTCGGAGTGAGCTTCGCAAAGGCGATAGCATTTGCAAAGAATAAGCCGCTGGTAGGAGTACATCATATCAAGGGACATGTATGCGCGAATTATATAACATATCCGGACCTTGAGCCTCCTTTTCTCTGCCTTGTTGCATCCGGCGGACATACACATCTGGTAATAGTAAAGGATTATCTTGATTATCAGATCATAGGACGTACAAGAGATGATGCGGCGGGTGAAGCTTATGATAAGATCGCAAGGGCCATCGGACTTGGATATCCGGGAGGCCCGAAGGTTGAGAGGGCGGCTCATGAGGGCAATCCGAATGCATTCCCTTTTCCACGCGCAAAGATAGATGAAAATCCTTATGATTTCTCATTTTCGGGCCTTAAGTCGGCAGTACTCAATACCATCAATGAGGCCAATATGAAGGGAATTGAGATCAACCCCGCAGATATAGCCGCATCATTTCAGGCAGCGGTCATGGATTCTATGTCACAGCGTATAGGTATGGCCATAGAGGAATATAATGTAAAAAGCTTCGCTATGGCAGGAGGCGTGGCATCCAATCAGACACTTAGACACGCACTTGAAGAGGAATGCGCAAAGAGCGGCACATCATTTCATTGCCCGCCGCCGATCCTTTGTACGGACAACGCCGCCATGATCGGCGCCGCAGGTTATTATGAATATATAAACGGCAGACGTGACGGACTTGACTTGAATGCTGTACCGGGACTGCAGCTTGATAAGGATAGTATATCCCACCCCAGACAATTATGAGAAGCACATGCATAATGCTTGCGGCAGGCAAGGGAAGACGCGTAGGAGGCGATGTTGCGAAGCAATATTTGAATATTGCGGGACGGCCGATCATAGCATATACGCTTGAAAATTACGAAAAAAGTATAGTAGATGACATATTGCTTGTCATATCACCTGAGGACGATGCGGACGCAGTAAAGGATATCATATCAAGATATTCCTTTAAGAAGACACATATCACATCATGCGGCGGCAGTGAGAGATATCTGTCTGTATATAACGCGTTAGAGTCGCTTAAAAGTGCATCCCAAAGGCCGGACTATGTATTGATTCAGGACGGCGCAAGACCTTATACCTCGCCCGAAGGGATAAAAAAGGTTCTGGAAGCTGCCTCAAGATACGGCGGCGCAATTGCGGCAGCCAAGGCCAAGGATACGATCAAGATATCGGATGAGAACGGATTGATATCATCATCCACATGCAGGCAGCTGACATGGCAGGCGCAGACGCCGCAATGCTTCAGATATGATGACATAACTAAAGCATACGAAAAGCTTGCAGACTGCATGCGGAAAAGTGCGGGAGAGGATATGTCGCTTATAACAGACGATGCCTTTGTATTTAAGAGAGCATTTCCGGACAGACCTGTAAAGCTTGTAGATCTCGGCCAGACTAATTTTAAGATAACAACCCCTGAGGATGTCTCATATATGAGATGGATAGAGGAGAACAGATAATAGGCGGAGCAAAGACGGATAAGAGACAGAGCAAAGGCAGCCAAAAGGCAAAGTTAAAACAGCCAAAAAGCAGAGCAAAAGCAGCCGAATCAGAGTCAAGGCAGTTAGGAGTCAGAGCCAAGATAGCCGAAAGATGGAACCAAGACAGTTAAGAGATAGAGCCGAAGCGATTGAAAGGGAAAGATAAGACATGGAATATGAGAAGATAGTCATAAAGCCGGGAGAGGATATCTCCGAGGTGATCGGCATAAGAAAGGAAATATTCGGATACGGCGAGGACGATCTGGATGAGATAAGCATAAGCATACTGTTTAAAGACAAGGATAGCGGCGAATATATCGCCTATGGTCGTATAGCACTTGATATGGAATCCGACAGGCTCATAGTGGATCATGTCGGTGTAAGAGAGTCATATAGGTATTCGGGATACGGAAAAGAAATGCTTGATGAGCTTACTGAGATTGCAAAGAAAAGTGAGGCAGGTGAGCTGTGGGCAAAGAGCAGAGGTAAGGAGGCAGCGATAGCATTTCTTCAAAAGAACGGCTTTGAGGAACTGAATTATTTCTGGATGACCAAGGATATCTGATATAGGTAGATCAAATGAAAGAAAAACCGCACGAACCGTATTTTATAAGGGATAAGGAATTTTACAAGTCTCTGCTGCGCATAATGGTAGTAGTGGCCTTGCAGAATTTTATCAATTACGGCGTAAATATGGCCGACAATATCATGCTCGGCAATTACGGTCAGGCGGAGCTTTCGGGAGCGGCGGTCATAAGTCAGATATTTTTTATAATACTCGGGCTTACAAGCAATCTCGGTGCGGCCTTTTCGGTGCTTGCTGCGCAATATTGGGGACAAAAGCGCATCGACCGCATCAACATGCTGGGAGGTGTGCTGCTGCGTGCCAATGTTATTGTCTGTATCGGATTCTTTGTTGCGGTTTCGGTCGCTCCTTACAGTATCGTGAGGATATTTACATCTGATAGCGAGATCATAGAGCAGGCGGTGGCTTATCTGGGTATCTTCAAATATATATTTGTGCCTTACGGAATATCATCCATGATCATGGACATGCTCAGAAATGTTGAGACCGTCTCGATATCGTTTTATATGTCCATAGCGTCATTAGCCATCAATGTCTTCTTTAATTATATCTTCATCTTCGGCAAATTCGGCTGCCCCGAGCTTGGCATAAGAGGCGCCGCAATAGCTACGCTTATAGCAAGGCTCGTTGAGGTCACTGTGCTTGTCCTCTACGTGCTGTTTATAGATAAAAAATTGCATTTCTTCAAATCGCAATTCTGGAAGATAGATCCGAAGCTTGAAAAGGAATATTTCAAGGTAGCTTTGCCTGTAGTGCCGGCAGGACTTGCATGGACATTGGCAACGCCTGTACAGACGGCATTGCTGGGTAAGATATCTGCGGACGCTATTGCCGCAAATTCCGTAACGAATACATTCTATCAATTGCTCAAGGTATTTGCACAGGCACTCTCATCGGCATCAGCAGTGCTCATCGGCAAGCTGGTCGGCGAGCGCAGATTTGATAAGGTAAGGAGCGGCGCAAGGACGATAGAGATAATGAGTCTTGCGGTAGGTACAACGCTCGGCATATTGATCTTTATACTCAGAAAACCGCTGCTTAGCTTTTACAGCCTGTCAGGAGAGGCATCGGCGCTTACCGATAAAATGATACTTCTTATGTGCATTGTGATAATAGGTATGTCCTATGAGATCAATGTGCTGTTCGGCACGATACGTGCGGGCGGTGATACATTCTTCCCCTCCTGCATCAATATAACGGCACTGTGGGGGCTGATCATGCCGCTTGCTTTTCTGGCGGTATTTGTATGGAAATTGGATGCATTCTGGGTAGTGGTGATCATTCAAAGTGAGCAGATAGTCAAATGTATACCTGCCTTCTTCAGAGTCAGATGCTATGACAGATGGATAAAGCCCCGTACATCCGAAAAAAGTGAGGCTGTGTGAAAAAAACAAGCTTGCACGTTTGAAAAAACAATCGTGTGATAAAAAGAGCAAGCTCGTATGTCTGATAAATATGTCTGCGTGATAAAAGCACAAGGCAGAGACGATAAAAAAAAGACAGAAATATTGTAAGGACAGATGAATCGTAAAGATAGATAAATCGAAAAGACAGATAAAACGATATACAGCAGCAGATGGCTAAGATCAAAAAAGGATCGGAGAAACAAGTGGAGACAAGCGGCAATATAACAATAAGGATAATGGAAAAAGAAGACTATGACAGCGTAAAAGCATTATGGATGACCATAAGCGGCTTCGGCATACGAACTATAGACGATTCAAAAGAGGGTATTTTTAGATTTATAGAGAGAAATCCGACCACGAGCATAGTCGCCGAGCTTGACGGTGAGATAGTAGGCACTATATTATGCGGATATGACGGAAGATGCGCAAACTTTTACCATGTATGCGTAAGAGCCGATCACAGGCGCCATGGTATAGGCAAGGCCATGGCGGTTGCCGCGATGAGAGAATTGCAAAAATTGAATATGAGTAAGGTCACATTGGTCGCTTACAAGAGCAATGAGGTCGGCAACCAGTTCTGGAATAAGGAAGGCTGGATGCTCAGGTCCGATCTGAATACATATGATTTTATATTGAATGAGGAAAATATCACCAACTTCAATGCCTGATATATCTTCGGATCTTCTATTTCGCTGGAGGAACGATCAAGGTGACATCACTTAAAGGAAATGCGGCGCATGGATGTATGTAGCCGTATTTTTTATCTGCAGCTCTCATTCCGTTTGCCTCATCGGGTATATAGACCTCACCGCTTACCAGCTTGCTGTGGCAATATCCGCACAGGCCGCTCCTGCATCTTGAAGGCACCCTTATGCCGGCTCTTTCCATAGATACCATGAGAGTCTCATCGCTGTTTGCGGCCACCTTCCATGTATCAGTTCCTGTTTTTACAGTGAGTATATACATCTTTTTCGGATTGGGATTTTTAAGTCCGCTGAAAAATTCATGTCTTACGAATTTGGGCCTTATATGCAGTTTTTCAATCTCTTTATCTGCAAAGTCGTACATCGCTCTCGGGCCGCACAGAAATATGGAATAATCTCCATGCGCAGGTGCATATTTTCGTATAAGCTCTGCATTTATAAAGCCATATTCGAGGGCAGGCTTTGCGCATGCATCCTTCTGTGGTTCGGATTTTATTTTGCCTGTGATAGTGCCCAGTATTTTTGAGGCGAGCGATGCCTTTTTTGCATGCGGGTCCTCTGTATCGCCGCTTGCAAAAATCTCACATGCAGAATCATTACATACGGGTTCGGCGGGCACAGGCGGCTTTTCATCGCTGAGTACATTTATAAGTCTGAATTTGGGGCATGATGCTTCGATGTGCTTGAATTCCTCTTCAAATGCGGCATCCGTCATTGTTCTTGTGCCATATAACAATATAAGATTGAAGTCCTCCTCGCCGCAGGCGATGGCCTTTGCCATAGAATGGAAAGGCGTTATGCCGCTTCCTCCGGCTATGCCTAGGACTGTCCTTGCATCTCTTAATCTTTGATATGTAAATGTCCCTAACGGGGCGGATACCCTGACATGGGTACCGATCTTCCAATTTTTATTTATATAATCGGTGACAAATCCGTTCGGAGTTTGTTTGATCGTGATCTTATAATAACCGTCCTGAGCCTCACTCGGGGATGAGGATATGGAAAATGGCCTCGTTACATGCACACTGCCGATATCAAAGGATACGCTCAGATATTGACCGGCTGAGAAGTATGCCGGCTTTGCTTTGGTATGAAACAGGCCGCCTTTTGAATTTTTAAGAGAAAGTGTATATGTATTTATGCCCGGTGCTTCATTATGTATGTCTGTTATAGTAAGATCCTGAAAATCGGGATGAAGCTCGCAGGCAATGGCATTTGCGCTATAGCTTTTGAGAAGCCTCGGAGCGCTGAGCTTTGCCGACGCTATTTTGTCCTTCCTCGCCTTGGACATTTGCAAAAATCTTGATAAATGTAATGGTCTTAAAGCTGATAATGACATTATCTGGTAGTTCCTTTTAATCTGTCTGCTATGTTTTTGCCTACCTCCATGCCGCTTGAGTAAGCGGAGCTGTAGCCGTCGCCCTTTGTCGAGTGACCGCCTGTAAATGTAAGCCCCGGCATGCTGTTTTCCGTATGTGAGTTCAGGATGCGTGAGAGTATATTATCCCAATGTGAGAGTCTGTATCCGTATATCGCGCCGTCGGGAGTTGAAAGATAATTCGCAAATGTGACCGGAGTCGCGACCTCAATCTCTTCTATATGAGACATGATATCTATAGACATGAGATCTTCATAGTCACGGATATATTTTTCGGCAAAGTCTGTTTTGAATTTTTGGTAGTTCTCGCTCTTAAGCCCCGTGGGCAGATTCTTTCCATAATCAAGTATGGTAAAAAAGAGCATACAGGTGCCCTTAGGAGAACAGTCGGGTATGACCTTGTTCAGGCAATTTACAATATATAAGCCATGTTTTTCAAGCTGTACCTTCGGATTTTTATCATTTATTACAAAGACACTGTAATCCTTTATGCCGAGCTCGTCTGCGCCTAAGTCAAGGCCGAGATAGATAGTATATGCGGATACTGCAAGCTCCCTGGCATTCAAGAGCTTGATGTCGCCCTTAGGTACGCTGTCCTTGTCCATCATGCCATATGCCGTATCCGGTATGATATTTGAAATGATCTCCTTAGCATATATGGGCTTGCCGTTTACCTCTACACCGATCACTCTGTCATTATCAGTGATAAAATGTGTGACCTTACTGTTGTACCTTACCTCGCCGCCGTTATTTCTTATTGATTCGGCAAGAGCCAGCGTAAGCTCGTGCGATCTCATGGCAGGCATAGCTGCGCCGTCGTCGATATAGCTGCGCAGCATGCTGAGAAAATGCATTGCATTAAGCTCATCGGGAATAACACCGAGATAACACCAATAGGTCTCGATGATATTTCTTGCCTTTTCAGGGATGCCAAGCTGCTTCTCGATCTCGGATAATGTATGCGATGAGCTTGTAAGGAAATTCTTGTGTTTAAAGATCATCTGAAGCTTACTCGGCTTGTTGGATTTTTGAGCGACATAATTAATGGCATCGTCATTGGTATCAGCCAATTGCAATAATGCCTCTACACTCTCCCTTGATCCGGGAACAGCCTCCTCGATGGAATCTAAAAAGCTTTCTCTGCCGGCACGTACCGTGACATCGAATCCGTCTTGCCCTTTCAGGATAACGCGAAACAGATTGACATCATAGTGCCATTCAATGTCGGCCCCCGAATCCTTAAACATCTTATATATGATATTCGGATGCTGCTCTGTTCCTACAAAACAGAGCTCATGAAGTGCCGTTTCAAATTCAAAACGGCCCCTTACGAAGCTGCTTGCGCAGCCGCCGGGAAGATTGTGCTTTTCAAGCAAAAGAGTTTTTAAACCGCTTCTTGACGTGATCGCGGCGGCCGCGAGCCCGGCATTTCCCGCGCCTACCACGATGACATCATATTTTTCAAAATCGTTCGTTATGATTGCTCCGTTCGTTAATAGTTAAATCAAAGGCTTATCTGAAATTTACCCAGATCGCAGGACGTACTACCTGCTCAAGGTTATTTACATAATATCCTACATAATCGAGGACACCGTCGGGCTCAATGAGGGCCGCATGACCGGATCTGTTGCCCGGAGTGCGCAGCCACCACCAATATCCGCCGTATTCGGGATCATAATATGCGCCGTTTGCTATGGCATATGCTGTAGCGGTACATGCCCTGTCTTTGTAGTTCGGCATATAATTGTATGCCTGAACGGCACTCAGCAGAAATACCTTGTCCTCGGTAGCCTCACCTGCGTATATTTTGGTATAAAAGCCATTTTCATCCGCGGTTACATATGTAGTAGGAATATATCCCTGCTCCTCGGCTGTAAATGCGCTGTTGAGGAACGAATCGTTCAGCCATGTGCGAAGAGAGCATGTATACCATGTAACATTTGCACCCGTATTGTCATAGGCTTGCACATCGAGGGCATATTTGCTTAAAAGAAGTATCTTATTTCCGTCTACCTTAAGAACTGTCCATTCAATCTTTTCAGAACCGTTTGAAAGATCGTTGTCCTGCTCATAGGAGCCGTAATATACAGTGCTTCCTACAGTTACATGTCCTTCAAGATACGGATTGGAGGATTCCCCGGTATCAGCAGGTGTGGAGCTGCCGTCCTTTTTCGTATTATTTCCGCCTTGTGAGCTGCCATCACCGCTCTGTGATGAGCTGTTTCCACCTTGTGAGCTGCCATCGCCGCTTTGTGAGCCATCATTTTTGCCTGTTGGCGTATTACTGCTGTCTTGTCCGCTCTGATTATCTTTATTGTCGCTGCTTTCAGATGTGGGCTTAGAAGCATCGCTCGAGCCGGTTTCCTTTGTATTGTCGGTGGCATCGCTCGTATCCGAAGGGTCTGTCGCCTTTGTGCTGTCACTTTCATCCTCACCGGGTACAGAGTCAGTACTGCTCTCTGTCTCATCATCATTATCACTTACGGATATTCCGGCACTCTTTAGGGCCTGCATGGGGTCTGTCACACTCTGACCTGTTGAGAGAAGCATAGACCAACCGTCTATGGTCTTTACGGCATCGCCGTCCTTTGAATAAACCGTACCTAAAAGAGGGAGCCAGCCGGACAAGACAAGCTCGTCACTGTCAACAGTATATGAATATGTCTCGGTCCCGTCCTCATAGACTATGGTCAAAGACCCGCCATCGGCATTATAAGCGCCGTATTTGGTCTCATTATCATATGTGACACTCATTGATCCGTCTTCCGCAAAAACATAGGTCGTATCACCCGTGGAATATGTTCCTGCGATATAGTCGGATTGAGTATCACCGCATGCGGCAAGGCTTGCGGTAAGTATCAGTGCAAGTATTAATGCAAATAATCCTTTATAGGCTTTTTTCATTTGGAAAGTCTACCTCCAGTCGACATGTTTTATCATATGCGATCCTAATCACAACATTATAACATCTTTTGCGATTTGTAGATACTTTATTATGAATTGTTGCTGTCAAGTGACGCTGTAAGTTAAGCTGCGAGGAGCAGAAAACGCAGCTTGTTTTTGCGGCATATCGCACACGTGCAATATCAAAATCTGCCTGATTAAAACGATGTAGACTATTACTCCGCAGCAATTTCTGTGAATAGCAAATAAAAAGCTTGCAGATGTTGTTATTTTACATTAGTATAATAATGGATATGTGCAAGTATTTGCACAAAATGTACAATTTTGCCGGTCGTATTTTTGACATCATGTCCATATGCGGCATTAGTATTATCTCATATGCAGTACTGGTATTACAGAAGGGTTAAAGAGGCGAAGGCAAAGGGTAGTGTCCGTAATACGGGACAGAGATTAATGTAAGACGGGAGGAAGATGTGATGAAAAGAAGACTCATATCATTGATGCTTGCGGCGGTAATGTGCCTGACATTGTTTGCAGGCTGTACAGACACAGGAAGCGAGGAGGAGACGAGTACTCAAGGTGAGGCATCAGAGCATGAGCCGATCACTATCATGGATGCACAGCGCGATTACGGCGCACTTATAGAGCTTGTCCATCAAAAATATCCCGAGATCAATATCGAGGTCATCCCGTACAGAGGCAGAAATATGTCCGCATATTGCAAGCAGCAGCTGGAGACGGGCATCATACCCGATATCTACAGCACGACTCAGGCATGGGATGCAGAGTATCAGGAAAAATATCTCATAGATCTTTCGCAATATGCCGTATCAGAGCAATATCAAAAGGCACGTCTTGATGCATATAAGACTGATAATGGGCTGTATCTGCTGCCGTTTGACTATACCATCACAGGTATGCTCGCAAACAGGACACTTCTTGATAATAACGGCATATCAGTGCCGACAAGCTTTGAAGAGCTTCGTGATGTATGCATTCCGGCACTGAATGAAAAGGGCATCAAGATATCGGAGACACTGCTTGACCTTCCGGGATCTGCCTTTCAATATTTCTTTGATATCACATCCACTGCGTATATGAATACGGTGCAGGGCAGGCAATGGAGAGACGGCTTTGCGGATACAGACAGTGATACATTTGCAAGCGACAATGAGGATCTTGCAGCCTGTGCGGCATATTTCCAGCAATGGATAGACTGCGGCATGCTGTCAAAGGATGAGAAAAGCGGCAGTTATACGGATGTACTTGAGAGCTTCCTAAACGGCAATACCGCATTTTTGATCGGCACAGTAAAGCAATTTACGCAAAATGAAGACGGTACGGGAGATCAATACGAGCTTATGCCTTTCCTTTCGCAGGACGGCACGAATAATACATATATCACAAGCCCCGTGCGCCTTTACGGACTGAGCAAAGAGCTTGAAGAGACGGGCAATGATCAAAAGCTCGAGGACGCATTACATGTACTTGAGGTGCTCTCTACAAATGAAGGATATCTGGCCTTAAACGGAGAGAGCTCCACCAATATGTGCTCCATAAATAATTTTGAAATAACTGAGGATTCACCTTATTATGAGGCATCGATACAGGTAGGCAACGGCTATGCCATGAATCTGGTATATACAGGCTGGGATAACTATCTTGTACCCTTCGGTGAGGCTGTATCGCAGTGGATCGGAAAGGAATGCACGGGAGAGGACGCGTACAAGAAGCTTGATGATACGAAGCTTGAGCTTCGTGAGAGCGGAACGACATATTATGCCAAGGTAACGGAGACACTGGATACTGTTCAGGCGGCGCAGCTGTCGGGGCAGATGTTCATGGAGGCAACGGGCGCCGATGCGGCTCTCATCTCATATAATGTCTATGATCCGAGCGTACATGCGCTGATGGAAAACAGCTACGGCGCCAACGGACAGATACTGCCCGGTATGCTCTCGGAAGAATATATCACTATTTTCCTGCCGACAGGATGGTATGATACTCTGCTTACGATAAGCAAGACCGGCAGCGAGATCAAAGCAATGGCAGAGGAGGGTGCGGATACCAGAGGTACCGGCTTCCATTATCCTTATGTATTTATGACGGCGGACGGTGAGGATCTTGAAGATGATGAGACATATACAGTAGTAATATGCGGATATAATAAGGATGAAAAAGAGACAATCGGTCTTACAGATACCGGTATAGTAGGCCTTGACGCCGCAAAGGAATATCTGCTGAAGACAGAAAAGGTTTCATCCGCGACGCTTGATGATTCGCTCGTCATAAGCGGTCTTAAGTAAGGAAAATGATCAGATCCGCGGGCAGTCGGAAATTGCTGCCACAGGATATTGAAATTGTAAGGCCGAAAAGCCCAAAACGGTAAGAAAAGTCAGGAAAAATCAGGAAAAGTCAAGAAAGTCAAAAAAGTCGGGAAAAGGCAGCAGCACAGCGCAAATATAAACCTGAAAATACGGAGAATAAAACAATAAAGCACGATAATAAAGAAGAAAAAATAAATATCCATATCGAGGGACGCAGAAGAAATGTATTGCTTACACTTATTCTTCTGTTTGTGATGCTGTGCATAATTGCCGCTGCAGCATTCATATTTTATAAGTACAGCAATGAGGAGACCTATGATGAATCCGTCTCTCAGCTGAACGAGCTGAGCACACAGCTGATCGAAAAGACAGAGGTGCATCTTGACAAACAATGGGATTTTGTCCAAAAATTTGCTTTATGCTGTGAAGAAAAAGACGATATGACAGAAGATCAGCTCGTGCAGCTGATAAATGAATGCACCGATATGCTCTCTCCGGTCGGCAAGACAGTATATTTCAGAGCCATAACGGATGACGGCAGATATTATACAAAAGACGGAAAGCTGGGCATATGGACGGGACTTGATCAACTGGATACGGAGGCGGACCGTCAAAGCTTTTTGATCGCAAACTGGAATGACGAGCAAAATTATATGGCTTTTGTCATTAAGGCCCAGGAACAGATCACGGTCGGAAAAAGTCTTATCACTCATTATGCAGTGCTCAGATCAATGGAAGATATGGGTCCGTATTTTCACAGCAGTGTATTCGGTGAAAATAATGTATTATATCTCGTAGATCAGGAGGGAAATATCCTATTTGAAGACGGCAAGGTAGATATGGATTTTGAGGGTACGGATCTGTTCCATAGCCTGAGTTTGCAATATTTTCCGCATTATGAGAGCTTTGATGCGGCACTTGCGGAGGTAAAAAATACAGACAGGGTCTGCACGGATATGCAGATCGGAGAAGAAAAATATTATCTTGTCTATGATCAGATGCCTGAATATACATGGGGCATTGTACTATTGGTGCCGGAAGAAAATGTCGCCGTCACGACCGCGGGTATGGTCAGATCGATATTTAAGATCTTTCTGGTATTGATGACGATATTCTTCTGTGCGCTGCTGGTATTATTCGTTCTTCTGTCGCATTTTATGTACAACAAGAGATTACTGGACATAAAGATAAGCAGTGAGAGGCAGCTGGAAGAGACTAACGAGCTTTTGGAAAATTACAACAGGGAACTGGAAAGCTCAAAGAAAGTCGCTGAACAGGCTCTGCAGGAGGCAACCAGGGCAACAAAGGCAAAAAGCAATTTCCTTTCCAATATGTCTCATGACATCCGTACTCCTATGAATGCGATAGTGGGTGTTACCAAGCTGATGGAAAATGACATAGATGATAAGGACAAGATGCATTATTACATCAAAAAGCTCGAACAATCCGGCAATTATATGCTTGGTCTTATAAATGATATCCTTGATATGAGCAAGATCGAGTCCGGCGAGGTAAAACTGAACGTGGAACCGGTGAAAATGGCTGAACAGGCAGGCCAGATAGAGAGCATTATCAGAGCTCAAAGCAATGAAAAAAATCAGGAGTTTATATTTACCGTTCGCGAGATCGTTCATGAGTATCTCATAGGCGACAGTATACGTATCCGCCAGATATTTATCAATCTGCTGAATAATGCTGTCAAGTATACGCCAAGAGGCGGGGATATAAGCTTTGAGATAGGAGAGATTGAGTGCGATATTCCGGGATATGCGAGATTTGTCACTTCGGTAAAGGATAACGGACACGGTATGTCGGCGGAGTTTATGAAGCATATGTTTGAGCCCTTTACGCGTGAGGAAAATTCCGTAACAAATAAGATACAGGGTACGGGGCTGGGCATGTCCATTACCAAGAGCCTTGTGGATCTGATGGGTGGATCTATAGCAGTCGAAAGCAAGGTCGAGGGCGGCAGCAGATTTGATGTAACCCTTACATTGCCTATAGATACGGAAAATGAGCATGATGTGGGAGTAAAGAGCATATTATTGGTATCTGATGAGCAAATGCTTGATGATAATATAAGAGCATCGCTCAGAGAAACAGATATAAATATACAGACAGCCACCTCCTATTCATCTGCCGTGCAGATGCTGAAAGGTACCGCATATGACGTGGTACTGCTGTCGGGATATTCGAAAAATGAAGAACTGACAGAAGTGATAAAGGGGCTGCGGGCGGCCTCATGCAGTGAGATATTGATATTCTGCTGTGATTACTCTCATACCAAGTATATAAGAAAGGTCCTTGCCGGCAGCGGTATAGACGGCTTTATATCCCGTCCGTTCTTCCGTGAGAACCTGATTCTTGCGATAGCAAATGCAAGGGCAAATGAAAGTAAGGATCAGGACAGAAAGTCTCCGCTTGGCGGAATGAGATTTTTATGCGCCGAGGATAATGAGCTCAATGCGGAGATACTTGAGGCATTGCTTGCCATGCATGGCGCAACGTGCGTCATTTATCCTACGGGTGTCGAGATCGTAAAAGCATTCGAATCTGTAAAGAAGGGTGATTTTGATGCTATATTGATGGATGTGCAGATGCCGAAGATGGATGGCCTCAGTGCGACTCGCGCGATAAGAAGCGGCGACAATCCATTGGGTGCGGACATTCCTATCATAGCGATGACCGCGAATGCATTCAGCTCGGATGTTCAGGAATGTCTTGAGGCCGGAATGGACGCTCATATCGCAAAGCCGATCGATCTGTCTGTGCTTGAGAGGACCCTGCATGATATCCTTTCGAAAAATTCGGGGGGGGGTATAAGCGCGCCAAGCAAGAGCCGCTGGCAGCAGGCAGAACACAGAGAAAGATCCGCATCAGAGCATGACGTATGACCAGAATGACAGACATTGACGGTGGACAGAATACAAAGAAAGATCCTACATCAGAGCCTGATGCGGGATCTAAATGACAGGCATTGACGGCAGACAAAATATAAAGAAAGATCCATTGCCAAATCGTTCATATTGACATAAGTGACCTTGCCTGTGAGCTTGTCATAATTCAAATTGTATGTCGTCTGCGGACTCCATGGAAGCTTCCTTTTTATGATGCCCGGACAAGAGCATATTGCGTGAAATTCTTTCATGCGGGAGGCCATCTAGTGCAAGCAGTTCGTCTGCGATATTTAAGGCATTATCCTGATAATTATAATGGATATCGTTTGCTTTAAGATCTTTTAGTGCATCCTGTTCGCTCTTAAGACAATCAATAAGCAGAGGGTTAAATGCACCGCACTCGCCCTTAATTATCATATCTATGGCTGTGCTATGCGTAAAAGCAGGCTTGTAGCATCTCTCGCTGGTCAGAGCATCATAGACGTCCGCCATGGATACGACCTGAGCCTCGATAGGTATGTCATCTCCCGAAAGTCCGTCCGGATATCCGCTTCCGTCCCATTTTTCATGATGCCATCTGCAGATAGCACGTACCGTGCGTACAAATTTGCTTTTCTGGTCCAGCTGACTGCTGCTGAGTATCTCATCACCGGCCGTCGTATGTGACTTCATAATGGCCCATTCCTCATCATTAAGCTTACCGGGCTTATTGAGGATATTTTCCGGTATTTTTATCTTGCCTATATCATGAAGAGCCGAAAGCGTGGAGATAAGCGAGATGTCCGCCTTACCCAGATTGTATTTGTCTGTCAATTCGCAGAGCCTTACGAGAAGAATATTGGTAATGGTCTGCACATTCAAGGTATGCGTACCGGACTCGTGATTTCGTGTTTCGATGATATCACTGAAGATATTGATCATCGAATTGTTGATTTTTTCGCGTTCGTATACCTGCTTTTCGACAAGATGTATCAGGCGCTGCTGATTGGAATACATGAGAAGCGTATTTTGTACGCGTCGCTGCACTACAACGGTATGAAACGGTCGGCTGATATAGTCAGTGACACCGAGGTCATAAGCCTGTGTGATAAATGAAGGATCGGTCTCCGCCGATATGATGATGACGGGAATATCATTTATCCAATGCTGCTCATTCATGACTTGCAATACGTCGAAACCGTTCTTGTTCGGCATATTTACATCCAAAAGGAGCAGGTCTATGACATCATTTTCGCTGCCGAGTATATCTATAGCCTCGGCACCGTCTGCGGCATAGATAAAGTCATATGCGTCACCGAGCATTTCACTGAGTATCTCGCGGTTCAGCTCGGCGTCATCCGCGATAAGGATCCTGCTTTTTGTCATAGCTTTACCTCCGGATGAGAGGATTTTGTACACTCATTCAGTACCTTATACAGCTGCGCCGCGTTTATCGGCTTGGAAAGATGATAATTCATACCGGATTCGAGAGTCTGCTTGCGTTCCTCTTCAAAGGCATCCGCAGTCATGGCTATGATCGGTATAGATGCACTGTCGGCACGCGCGGTCCTTCGTATGGCCTTTGTGGCCTCTATACCGTCCATTATAGGCATGCGCACATCCATAAGTATCGCGTCAAATGAGTAAGGCTCGGATGCATTGAATGTATCAAGTGCCTCGCGTCCGTTTTCGGCGGTCACGACGGTGCAGCCCGCCTCTTCCAATATGACCTTAGCCACATATGTATTGATCTCATTATCTTCAACAAGGAGAATATTGAGTCCTTCGATATTCTCTTTATCTTCGGCTTCGTTTTGCTTGGTACTTTGAAAAGAGCCGTCATCCTTTGAAAGGATCTGAACAGGGAATTTGACGGTAAATTCCGTACCCTTGCCAAGCTCGCTTTTTACGGATATGGTGCCGTCCATGGCCTCTACGAGATTTTTTACAATCGCAAGACCCAGTCCCGTGCCGCGTGTGCTGCTGTTTAATTGCGAGTGCTCACGCGCAAACGGCTCATACAGATGCTTGAGAAAATCCTCGCTCATGCCTATGCCTGTATCGCGAATGACAAATTGAATCTCGAGTATATCGTCAGCTACCTCCAGATTGTCTACCTCAAACCATACATCACCTCCTTCGGGGGTGAATTTTACGGCATTTGAGAGGAGATTGAAGAATATCTGGTTAAAGCGCATCTTGTCGACCGAGATGGTATATTGTCCGGGTCTCAGCTCGCTGTGGAAATTGATATGCTTTTCTGACATCAACGGCTCGATAACGGTATCCACGGTATTTAAAAATTCGGCTCTGGTCAATGGCTCTTTGTTAAATGTAACTTCACCGCTTTCAATCTTGCTCATGTCAAGAATGTCATTTATAAGTGTGAGCAGAAAGCTCTCCGATACAGACATTTTTGAGAGATAATCCTTGATCACATTTATATCGTCTGATTTTTTTGCAAGCTCTGTCAGATTGATGATCGCATTCATCGGAGTGCGTATATCATGACTCATATTTGAAAGGAATTTGGACTTGACCTTGCTTGCTTCGACAGCATGCTGCTGTGCTATATTGGCCTTTTGAAGGGCATCACTGATCACCTGCTGCTGTTCAGCCGAAATGGCATCATTTTCCTTTGCTGCCATAAAGAAATATCCCATCAGTGTAACAAGCACGGATACAAACGGCTGGAACGGGAATATCTCGTAAATAGGTATGACAAGATTGTTGACAGCCGCCGCAACCAAAGGAGCGAGAGATATGGCAAGTGCCTGAAACAGATACGGCTCCTTCTTGCGCTGCTTTCGGATGCATATGACGATCGCATATATAAAAGGCAATATATAATAGAAATAATTAAAAAACGAAAAGAATGTAAACAACGGTCCGCGGACATAAGTACAGCCCGCCTCTATGGACCAAAGAATACCGGTAAACGGCGATAAAATAACGAGAATGATCAGAAGTGCGAACGGTATGACCTCAAGCTTGTGAAAAATAGGCCTGAATGAAGAGCCTACGAAATTCCTCACGAATTGGTACCATACAAACGGAAGCAATACATATATGATATAAAATACGAACACCGTTATACTAAAGAGCATATCGGAGCATGACTCTGCAAGGTCACAGGCGATAAATGCCGCATCCATGAGTACATATGCACCTGTCGCGGCAATGAGGTCCCTAAGACGCCTGAGGCTGGGGCCGCGTCTGATACCTGCCGAGGAACGCATCCAAAGTATCAGCAGGATGATGATCATAAAGAAGGTATTTGTTAAATAATTTCCAATCATAATAGATGTCCGATCAAAGTATATCTGATATAAACAACAGAAAAAAATCTGTACATATTTTATTTGTGCAAACTTCCAAATTCATATTAAACCAGAATAAAAAAAAGGTCAAACTTTTTCGATGCAGAAACGGTGCTTTTCGGTTTATTTACTGAAAAAATGGGCTGTTTTTATCTGATGAGAATTTGTTACAATTCAGCCTGTGGTAGGCAACCATGATCACTTTAAAACACTTTGAATTTGCGGGAGAGTCAAAGTAAAATTTCAGCCTGCATCACACGCGCAGTACTGAAAATTGTCTGAATGAAAGTTTTGCGGGCGATTACCCTGCAGTGACGGCGGGAGATTATTTTGCGATTTGGAATACATATGGACAAAAAAGTTGTAGAATATAGTTCTGATATTCTCATCCAAGAGCTGCAAAAGCAGATGTGAGCGCCTTACATGAGCGAAGATGCCCGGCGATGAATTATTACCGATAAATTGATAGACGACTGACGAAAATGACTAATGAAAAAGAGGCACTCTTTTCGACGGTGCCCGTAAAAAAAGCTATATTGACTCTGTCTGTGCCTACGGTTATCAGCCAATTGATCACTGTAGTCTATAATATGGCAGATACATTTTTTATAGGACAGCAAAATGACCCCGTACAGGTGGCGGCAGCTACGATCGCCATGCCTATATTCATCTTTCTTACCGCATTCGCGAATCTCTTCGGCACAGGAGGCTCAAGCCTTATAGCAAGGTGCCTCGGGCTTAACGACAAGGGCAGGGCAAGAGCTGTAGCCGCATTCAGTATATGGACAGGGCTCGGTGCGGCATTTATTTACGGCATATTGATATTATTGCTGGAGCCTGTCATATTTCCTTTGCTGGGGGCGGACGGAGATGTCGCCGTATATCTGAGGCAATATGTATTTTGGACTGTGACCGTGGGAGCCGTGCCTACTGTCATGAGCGCATTGCTTGCCAATCTCATTCGCGCGGAGGGTTATTCGAAGCAGGCAGGACTCGGTATAGCCATGGGAGGCATATTGAATATCGCTCTCGATCCGCTTTTTATATTTGTACTTGACCTGGATATCAAGGGTGCCGCGATAGCGACTATGCTCTCCAACATGGCGGCACTCGCCTTTTTTATCTGCTTTATATTGCATATCCGAAAGAAGTCGGTCATCACATTGAACCCTGCCGCTTATTCGCTAAAAGATAATATCCCGTCAGAGGTGCTCACCATAGGCTTTCCCGGATTTATTTTGACGACGATGGCTACTCTCTCAAATGCCGTCCTCAACAAGAGCGCGTCTGTATATTCCGAGGAGGCTGTCGCGGGAATGGGCATTGCCAAAAAGATAGACTCGCTGGCATATGCTATCGCGCAGGGCATGACACAGGGCACCTTGCCGCTGATATCATTCAATTACGGCTCCGGCAATACAAAGCGCATGAGAGAATCAGCTTTTACAGGTCTTGCCTTCAGTCTCACAGTCTCTGTATGCGGGACGGTATTGCTTTTTCTGTTTGCACAGCATATCACGGGATTTTTCATTTCTGACGCGCAGACTATTGAATATGGGCAAACATTCCTTAAGATAATGAGTCTTTCGTGTCCTACGACGGCTCTCAATTTTATGATCATCACGATATTTCAATCAATGGGCAAAAAGGTACAGCCGATAGTGCTGACTGTCATGCGTAAGGGCACGGTAGATATATTTTTGATGTTTTTGCTCAGTAAAATAATAGGAGTATCGGGCATCGCATGGTCTATACCTATATCAGACTGGATTGCATTTGCCGTCGCGATATGCATGTTTATTCCTTTTATAAAAAAATTGAAATGAACGTGCGATGATATGCCGCAAAAATGGCAGCGAGGCATTCATAGGGACGAGCACACCGGCAGTGACTATGCAATAACGAGAGCAAAGCCAATGCTGTCATTATGCGGCAATTCTGATATAATAATGTGTCGGATAAAATAATATGAAAATACGGAGGTATATATGGTCTGGATAGCCGGAATGCTTTGGATCATACTGCTGCTTATCATCGCGAATGTCGCCGCAGCCATCGCTGTAGGCTGTGTGCTGATCATATGCAAGATATTAAAAAAAGCGATTCGTGCATGGATATGCATTGTAGCGGGTGTCGGCGTGTTTGCGCTGGCGGCGGTCCTGTATATTATAATAACATCTGTGCTTGCGCAGACGCCTATGCCGATATATTGAAGTGCTCTTATCTGCAGCTTTAAAAGATACTTTGCGTAAATGCGGAGCATGGGATAAATAATAATTATGCGGCATGCAGAAAAGTCCTGCATACCGGGCAATGAATCAGAGGAAGAAAGGAAATTTATGAATATAACAGTATATCTCGGTGCATTTGAAGGCAATGACCACACGCTTGCGGATGCGGTAGGTGAGCTTGGCAGATGGATCGGAAAAAGCGGCAATCGTCTCGTTTACGGCGGCTCGGAGAGCGGCCTTATGGGTATACTCGCAAAAAATGTGCTGCAGGCGGGCGGCGAAGTGATCGGCGTAGAGCCGCAGATGTTCATAGATGCCGAGTTTCAATATGATGGATTGACACAGCTTATAGTCACCGAGGATATGACAAGCCGCAAGGAAAAGATGATAGAGCTCGGAGATGCCTTTATCGCATTTCCGGGAGGCACTGGTACTCTTGAGGAGATATCGGAGGTGATGTCCAAGGTATCACTAAAGCTGCTTGATGCACCCTGCATCTTATACAACCTGAACGGATATTATGACAGCTTAAAGGATCTGCTTGGTCATATGAAGGAAATGGGACTTTCAAATGATGAAAGACAAAAGGGCATATATTTTGCAGCCAATCTCGAGGAGATCAGCGAAATAGTATCAAGAGCAGGAAAAAGACCGGATCGCAGATAGGATGATCGACGAAAAAATCGGATATATATACATCGCCGAATGATACGGTGACGACAGAACGGCTTGGCTTCTTTCATGCAAAGCGGACGGAAAGGAAGGCTCTCTGGAGCAGATGAATAAGATAAAAAGCAATATAACAGCCGCGGTAAGATATCTGGCGGTATTTTGCAAATGGGCGCTTATAGCCATAGGAACAGGCATCATATGCGGTCTTGTGGGTACGGCCTTCCATCTTGCAGTCGGATATGCGAACGAGTTCAGAGAAGGTCATCCGTGGCTGATCTTCCTGCTGCCTGTGGGAGGACTTCTCATAGCCCTCATATACAGGGGCAGCCGTATGGAGGGAGAGGGCACCAATAATATCATTGATTCCATCCATGACGGAGAGCAGATACCTATCATGCTGGTGCCGGTCATATTCGTATCTACGGCCATCACTCATCTGGTCGGCGGATCCGCGGGAAGGGAAGGAGCTGCGCTGCAGATAGGCGGCGGCATAGGCTGGCGCATAGGACGTATATTGAAGCTTGATGAGAAGGATATGCGTCTTGTCACGATGTGCGGGATGAGCGCGGTATTCGCAGCCCTCTTCGGCACTCCGCTCACCGCTACTATATTCGCACTCGAGGTCATATCTGTCGGAATATTATATTATTCGGCGCTCATACCGTGTCTTACGGCATCCGTTACGGCTTATGCGATATCCAGAATATGCGGGATCATGCCTTCAAGATATCCTGTCGAATATACACATCTTGAACCGGTATTGCTGTTTAAGGTATGCGCTCTTGCAGCTGTTTGTGCCGTTGTCAGCATTATTTTCTGCATTGCCATGCACAAGACAGAGCAATATGCGACGCGTCTGATCGGCAATATTTATCTGCGTGCCTGCTGCGGGGGCATCATTGTCATGATCCTTACCTTCATTGTGGGCAGCAGCGCATATAACGGCGCGGGAACAGCTGTCATCGACTCTGCACTCAGCGCAGGCGAGGCGCCTACATGGGGCTTTTTGTGGAAGATCATTTTCACGGCCGTGACGATCGGCTTCGGCTTTAAGGGAGGAGAGGTCGTGCCTACTATGTTCATAGGCGCGGCACTCGGCTGCACTCTCGCGCCGATACTCGGTATTCCCGCGACCTTTGCAGCCGCGATCGGGCTGGTTGCGGTATTTTGCGGCTCCGTGAACTGCCCCGTGGCATCCATTATCCTGTCTGTTGAGATGTTCGGCTCGGGAGGATTGATCTATTTCGCATCGGCATGCGGCCTTGCATATATGCTCTCCGGATATTTCGGTCTTTACAGCAGTCAAAAGATTATGTATTCTAAAATAAAAGCGGAATTTATAAACAGAAATGCGAAATAAAGATGATAATGAAAGAAAAAATCAAAGAAACAATCAAAAGGTCGGTTAAAAAAGCATCGTGCGCGCTGCTTGCAGCACTTGCGAGTATCTTATATTGTATGAATGTATTTGCAGATGAAACGACGGCTGCAGGTACAAGTGCTGCGGATGCCGCGTCCGATGCGGGAGGCAATACCGCCACTGCTATATGGGCATTCGGTGTGATAGCCGTGGCTTTGGCGATCACCATTGTCATAACGTCAAGAAAGTTCGGCAAGGGAAAATGAGCGGACCATTTCAAAAAAATATAATTAATGCACAGGGCGCATCATGCGGCAGACCGATCCTCTGGATAGTGATACCATGCTACAATGAGGAGGAGGTGCTGCCCATGACGGCGCCCCTTTTTCTTGAAGAGCTGGAGCTGCTTGCGGATCTCGGCAAGATAAGCTCAAAGAGCAGGATACTCTTTGTCAATGACGGCTCAAAGGACAGGACGTGGGATATCATCAGCGAGCTTTCCGCATCCGATGAGAGATATATAGGCATATCGCAAAGCCGCAACCGAGGTCACCAAAATGCGGTACTGGCGGGGCTTATGGAGGCAAAGAATGTATGCGATATCACCATATCCATAGATTGCGACGGTCAGGATGATATCTCTGCAATGGAAGGGATGGTAGATGCATATCTTGACGGCGCGGAGGTAGTATACGGGGTACGCAAAAAGAGAGACACAGATACATTCTTCAAGAGATTTACGGCAGAGGGCTTCTATAAGCTGCTCAATGATATGGGCGCCGAGGTCGTATACAATCATGCGGATTACAGGCTTATCAGCGCCAGAGTATTGGATAGCTTTGCACAGTTTGGAGAGGTCAATATATTCCTTAGAGGCATGGTGCCGCTTGTGGGCTTTAAGAGTACGTCGGTATACTATGACCGCAAGGAGAGAATGGCAGGCAAGTCACATTATCCGTTAAGCAAGATGCTGCATCTGGCTTTTGACGGCATCACAAGCCTTTCGATAAAGCCTATTACAATGATCGCGATAGCGGGTATAGCCGTGAGCCTTTTGGGTTTTGCAGGCATCATATGGGCCGTTGTCATGGCGATCATAGGCAAGACCATTGCAGGCTGGGCGTCTATAGTCTGTATAGTATGCTTCCTTGGAGGACTGCAGCTGCTCTCACTCGGGGTTATAGGCGAATATATCGGCAAGATATATCTGGAGACCAAGCAAAGGCCAAGATATATTATCAGTGAGCGCACATGGGAGCCGTATGAGAGAAGATATAAGGGCTAAGCGGCATATCTCACACGCAGGGATGACTACTTTGACTCATACATAGCAATATAGCCATACATGATACATAAAAGCGTCAAAAAGGCACCAGATCTTCAGATCCCGGTGCCTTTAATTGTTTATCGGATATTCTCTTATTTTCTATTCGGCTTTTTTCGCATGATACCTTTTTGTCAGATAACTTGATGTCCTATCTGACAGAAAGGCATTTATCGGACAGAAAGTCACAATATCTGATATCCTGTCATCTTATTTGATATTTTGCCGCATCGTAGCCGCCTCTTACCGCAGCCATGATGATGCCCGGTTTTACTACATTGCCGATAGGTATGAAGGTCTTGGCACACCATCTGAGCTGTTCGGATTCGTCGTCACGTGTCTTCATGCCCGCGGCTATGATGACAGCGCCGCATTCGATCAGATATTCCTCGCCGCTCTTGTTATTTCTCACCTTTACTCCCTGCTCTGTAATCTCTGTGCAGGCGGTAGAGCAGAGTACGGAGATATGCTCCTTCTCTATCTCCCATCTGTATGTACGGGCGTATCTGATATTCGCATCTCTTGCATATGAATCGGCTGCTTCGATGATCGTGGTCTTTTTGCCCTCTCTTGCCATATGAAGCGCAGTCTCAACTCCTACAAGGCCACCGCCTATTACGACGACATTGTCTGCCTTTATATCACCTCTGTCCGCATCTGCGGCCATATATACATTCGGCAGATCGCATCCTTTGACAGGAGGCTTGATGGTATCTGCACCTAAGGCACTGATGATGACGTCCGCATGCTCTGCCATGGCTATATCAGGTGTCAGGGCAGTATTCAGCATGACCTTTACAGAAAGATCTGCAAGCTCCCTTTCCATGGTCTTTACGAGCAGGAATACATCTATCTTAAAGTCTACGAATTCCGCAAAATTGAGCGCACCGCCGAGTCTGTCAGACTTTTCATAGAGTGTGACATCATGCCCCTGCTTTGCGGCTGTGATGGCGGCCTGCATTCCGGCAGGGCCACCGCCTGCTACAAGCACTTTTTTCTTAGGAACATTTATCTGCTGCTCAAGAGCGATCTCATATTCTCTTCCTATCTCCGGATTGAGAGAACATCTTGCCGTGCCTCTCTCAAATCTGCCCGACTGGCAGTTAGCACAGCGCAGACATTGTCTTACAAGATCCGCACGCCCCTCCATGCCCTTGATCGCTATATCGGGATCTGCGAGCATCTGGCGTCCTAAGGCAACCATATCGGCCTTGCCCGATGCTACCGCATCTTCCATCTTATCAAGTTCGGAAAAGCCTCCGACAGTACATACCGGCTTGGAGACATGCTTCTTTATCTCCTCTGCAAGATAAAGGTTGTGACCTCTGTTCATAAATATCGTGCTTTGCATGATATCCTGCTGAGGTGCATACATATGAAAGCATTGAGAGATATGGAACGAATCCACATAGGGCTCAAGCAGCTTTGCGATCTCTACGGCATCATCAAGCTCAAGACCGTTCATACCCTCATCGAGGCCGTCTCTGCCGTTCATGCGTATCTCAATAGGAAAGCGCGGGCCTACGGCCTTTCTTATGCGATCGAGCACCATTATCGCAAAGCGGGCTCTGTTTTCTACGCTTCCGCCGTATTTGTCAGTTCTGTGATTGGTATGTGGAGAGAAGAACTGACCTACAAGCCAGCCATGTGCGGCATGCACCATGACCATATCGAAGCCTGCCTTTTGGCATCTGAGGGCAGCTGCCGCATAGGCGTCTGCTATCTCCTCCATGAAGGCCTCGGTCATTTCCTGTGATCTGACTATTACGGGATCGACCGTCTGAAAGCCTATCTGCACCTCCATCTCCGAAGGACCGTAAGGGCGCTCTCCGCCTATAAATTCGGGATTGCATACTATACCGCCGTGAGAGAGCTCATAGGATGCCGCAGCGCCGTATTTGTGAATCTCCTCAGCGCATCTTGTAAGAGACGGCAGGCACTTGTCGGTAAAAAGATATACCTGATTGGGGTGATCCTTTCCGCTCGGATGCACTATGCCGTCACCTACCGTCACAAGAGCGGCACCGCCCTTTGCCTTTCTGGCATAATAGGCGATGTTGTGCAGTGACAATGTGCCGTCGGGCTCTATGTCATTTTGCGACGAGGGAGATGCTATGATCCTGTTCCTCAGGGTCATGCTGCCTATTTTTATAGGCTTGAAAAGATTCGGATAATACTGATTCATAAAATTACCTCTTTCCAATCTTTATTTTTTATCCGGATAAATGTCCCGGTATATTTTTCTGTAAATGATAGGCTTTGCCGCGGTTATCTTACATATATGACAGTCTCTGCTGCGATTATCTTATATATTTTGAAGATGATCTGCGCATACTTTATGTTGCAAGTGCGATTGCGCTGGCCTTAGAATCTCTATATCAGACTCTTGCTATAGGCAGCTTTATATGCATGGTAGAGCCCTTGCCGAGCTCCGAATCCACCCATATCTTGCCCTTCATGGATTCGATCGCCTCTCTTGCTATGGCAAGCCCGAGCCCCGAGCCGGCAATCTCATCGCTCCTGTTTGCTCTGTAAAAACGGTCAAATATATAAGGAAGATCCTTTTTGTCGATGCCGCTGCCGTCATCACTTATACTAAATGTGACATGTTTTTTGTCCCTTGCAGCATCAATGGTCACATGACCGCCCTCGGGAACGTACTTGAGAGCATTGTCAAGGATTGTGGAAAATGCCATGGTCAGCCTCTTTTTGTTGACAAATAAGTTCGGCATCCTGTAGACCTCACTCGATATATTGAATTCTATACCGGTGAGCTCAAAAAATGTACCGTATTTGTCACGAAGCTCGTCAATAAATTCTCCCGTATCCAATATGACATAATTGATATTATCGACCTTGCTCTGGAATCTTGACAGATCAAGAGACTGTTGGATCATCATCTGCAGCTGATTCATCTCCTGAAGCATCTTGCCGTAATATACGAGCCGTACTGATTCGTCGTCCGCAACACCGTCCGTGAGAGCTTCCACGATGGCCTTTATTGAGGCTATGGGTGACTTCAGCTCGTGAGTGATATTGGATATATAATTCTTCTGCAGCTGTATATATTTTCGCTGCGTTCGTCTGTTCAGCATCGCTGCGGCGATCGCTGCGACATATGTTATTGAAAATGCCACGAAGAATCCGAGCAGCATCTCGGGGAGATCTGTGATCTCCTTGACCCAAAAGACGGCATAAACCTCTCCGTTGCGGTCAATCTTTCGCCCTATATAGAGCCTTGAGCAATATCCGAGGGTGGAATTGTCTTTTACGAGCAGGTGAAGCTTGTGTACGATCCCGTCCTCCATTACCTTGTCTGTCAAAGCATGAGTCTGATAATACATATTCATGGTGAATGTGGTATTATCGCGGCCTATATATCGATAAAAGGTATCGCCGTCTTTATACATCAATATAGCGATGCCGTCGTTCTTCCAGCTGGATACATTGCCTGTTGCCTCATATTCGGAGACGGCCTGCCTTGCGATCCATTCATTGCTGTTGCGCTCGAAGGCCTGCGGAAGATAGCTGATAAAGATTATGCCGAGCACGATGCCGCACAGGTAGAAGGAGGTAAATGTCAGGACCAGCGGGACCGCCCTTTTTTCTTTCATTTAGTTTCCTCCAGCATGTATCCGACACCGAATACTGTCTCGATATCAAAGTGCAGCTTCGTATTGCTCTCATAAAAGAGCTTCTTCCTGAGTCTTGTGATGAGAGTGTCAACTATTCGGGGCGCGCCTACATATTCTATGCCCCATACATCGTTTATTATGTGATCTCTTGTAACTACCTGTCCTGTATGTCCGGCGAGATATTTGAGAGCGAGAAACTCCTTGCGCGTGAGATCTATCTTTTTTCCTGAGACATAGACCTCGTAGGTATCGGGATAGATAGTAAGCTCCGCTATCGTATAGACCTTTTTCGATGCGAGCTGCTCTCTCTTTCGGAGCATTTTATTGCATCTTACATATACCTCATGCGGCGAAAATGGCTTCGTGACATAGTCATCGGCGCCTATCTCAAGGCCGAGTATCCTGTCAAACTCATCTGCTTTTGCGGAGAGCATGAGTATCGGCACGTCGCTTTCCGCACGTATCCGCTTCAGCACATCAAGGCCGCTCATATCAGGCAGCATCACATCAAGTATCATCAGGTCAAAGCCGCTGTCCTTGAACGCACGCAGGGCATCAGTGCCTGTAGCCGCAGTGATGACCTCATTGTCATCCTGCTCGAAATATCTTGAAAGTACATCTGAAATGGACAGATTGTCATCGCAAATCATTATTCTATGCATATCCGCCTCCGTCAGCAGCCTGTCATTGCACGTCGTCTCTTATATAGCTGTTGACGATCGAGAATGCCTCCTCGGCATATGAACGATAATCAAAGCCGTCTACCGAATATTTTTCATACCAGTCTTCTGCTATCTTCTCGGTCTCCCTTCTGAAGAGAGCAATCTCCCCGCCTGTAAGATCTACCCATGTATTGCCTGCCTTTTCTATTTCTTCTACGGAGGCATCGGCAGTATCTTCAAAATCCTGCGCCGCGAGTATAGAGCCTTCCCTTCCGGAATTATTTATAAATATCTGCTTAAGTTCGTCGGGAAGCCGGCTCCATTTGTCCTTATTCATGACGAGGGCTATTGATGTATTGAAAAATCTGTTGGTTGTATAATACAGTTTTGCTGCATTTTGAACATTATAATTCATTATGCCCGCAGGCTCAAAGACAAAGCCGTTTATGACATGCTGCTCTAAAGCCTCGCATATCTCGGAGGGGTCCATGACTACCGCACTGCCGCCCTGGCTGTTTATCAGATCCACTACCGGACCTGTGGAGGTACGAAATACGAGTCCGGACAGATCCCAGGGAAGAGAGATCTCGGTATCGGATGCGAAAAGATACCCGGGATTGGCATAGAGAAAGAGCAGCTCATAGTCCGACCATTCCGAGCGCAGCTCGTCATATTTTTCATAAAGGTCCCACAGCGTCTCTGTGGTGGATACACCCTCACCGAAGCCCTGAAACGGGAATTTGGTTATATCTGTGAGCGGAAATTCATTGTCATAAAATGTCGTAAATATCCATCCGATATCCACGGCACCCGACTTCACGGCATCTGCGACCTCACTTGCGGATGCGAGCGAGCCGTCATAGTAGAGCTTGATCCTTATATGACCCTCAGACTGTTCCTTCAGCGTCTTTGCCCAGCTCTCGTAGAAAATGGCATTATTTGAGCCTTCGGGGTCGTGCATGGAGAGAGTAAAATTGTAATATGCGCACTTGTCAAAGCGACCCGTGTTCTCAGAGCTGCTTGCTGACGGCTCCACGCCCTTATCGGCACATCCGCTAAAAAAAAATGAAAAAAACAAGCATAAAAGGAGCAGCCTTGCGGCAGGCAGCCCTTTTGCATTGCAGCGTCTGCCGGGAATCCTTTTTATATTGTGAGCATATTTTTTAATGATATTTATAAGCATGTTTTTCTATAATTCTATTTTGACACATCTAAAGCAGGCTTCTGTGAAAGATTTCAGGGTGCCACCCAATTGTTTCCTTAATATAGGACATATATTTCAAAGTTGGAACAAATGAGTAAAATTTGTGACAAAATTGACATAAGTGTCTTGATTTTTTGACAACAGTTTGTGACTTGTTGACTTGTTTCACGACTGATTTTATCATGACGGCGTGAAGCGGGAAAGAGCGAAATGGCATCTGCATGAAGGATTTTCAGATCGCATTTTGCAGATCCGCGAATTTAAAGTTGCATACCACAATTTACCTTACTTTTCATAATTTTTTTAGAGGCACATGGCGGTGCAGAGGTGCTATATGAAATACCCAAACCTTTTCAGTCCCATAAAGATCGGTAATGTCACATTCAGAAACCGTATTTTCGCGGCACCTACAAGCATGCCTATGTGCAACCCTCCGGCGTATCTCACCAAAGACTGCGTAGCTGTCTATGGTGAGAGGGCGAGGGGCGGCGCGGCCAGCGTATCACTCGGTGAGGCTATAGTGCATACACCTACGGGGCTTGCGCATCCTCACAAGATAAGAATGGACGATCCGCAATGTATACCGTCTATATCTGATGCGGCCAGAGAGATCAGCCAGTACGGCGCGGTAGCCACTATAGAGCTTGCTCATGCGGGCAAATACGCAAATGTCGCAAATCTTGTATCAAAAAATACCATTTCGGGCAATCCGGCATACGGACCCGATCATGAGATAAATGCAGACGGTGCCGAGATACTTGAGATGCCGGAAGAGATCATAGAGACTATTGCCGCAAGCTACGGCCAAGCCGCAGCAAGGGCAAAGATGTGCGGCTTCGGTATGATAATGGTACACGCAGGCCATGGCTGGCTGCTGCAGCAGTTCATATCATCCAAGACCAATCACAGAAAAGACAAGTTCGGAGGAAGCCTTGAGAACCGCATGAGATTTGCCATGATGGCGGTAGAGAGCGTAAGAAAGGCCGTAGGTCCGAATTTCCCGATAGAATTCCGTATGAGCGGCGCAGAATTTTGCGAGGGCGGATATGACATTGATGAGGGTATACGCATAGCAAAGCTGATAGAGCCCATGGTGGATCTGATACATGTATCGGCGGGCGTGCATGATGACCCGTTCTCATGCATTATCACGCATCCGTCGATGTTTGAAGATCATGGCAGAAATGTATATCTCGCAAGAGAGATCAAGAAGAATGTAAATATACCTGTTGCGACCGTAGGTGGCCTGAATGATCCCGAGATGCTCGAGGAGATCATAGCGGGAGGCAGCGCCGATGTGGTAGAGATGGCAAGGGCTCTTCTTGCAGATCCGGATCTGCCTATAAAGGCCGCATCGGGAAGAGAAGATGAAATAGTAAGATGCGCAAGATGCTTCTCCTGTCTTGATCAGACAAGGACCTCCAGAAGCATAAGATGCACAGTTAATCCGTCTCAGGGGAGGCAGCTTGAGATCGCCGGTACGCATATGCCTGTCAAGGAGCCGAAGAGGGTTCTTGTGGTCGGCGGAGGGCCTGCCGGCATCATGGCTGCCCTTACAGCCGCAGGACGCGGACACAATGTGACCATATGTGATGATCACGAGACACTCGGCGGATGGATAGCATATGAGAAGAATATCTCATTTAAGGTTGAAATATACAATTGGTCAGTCCAAAAGACAAAGGCTCTGGATGACGCGGGCGTAAATATACTTACAAATACAACCGTAGACAGAGAATGGGCCGAAAGGTTCGCACCCGATGTGATCGTCTGCGCGGCAGGCTCTGCAGCCGCAAGGCCCGATATCCCCGGCATAGATCTTCCTATAGTAAAGACTATAGATGAGACCTTCGGATGTGCCGATATGTGCTTTGAAAAGAATGTGGTCGTGCTCGGCGGAGGCCTTACAGGCTGCGAGAGCGCGGTACATCTTGTAAATGCAGGATATGACGTAACGGTCATCAGCAGATCTACAGAGATAGCAAAGGATGCACCGCTGTGGCACAGACAGGCACTCAAGAAGGAGCTAATGGGAAAGGCTGATATCAGGACGGGAGCTATCGTGACCGAGATCAGGGAAAAGTCCGTTATCGTTGAAGAGAACGGCACCTTTAAGGAGCTTCCCGCAGACTATGTGCTCTGCGCACTCGGACTTGTATCCCGCACTCAGATGAGAGATGAGCTCAGAGGGATTACGCCTTATTTCTACGAGATAGGCGATTGCGTCCGGGTAGGAAAGATGTTTGATGCCGCAACGCAAGGACTCTTTGCGGGCATGAATATATAAAGCAACAGAAGGGGCTGCGTTTCGGTGATCGCAGGTGCAGCCGACTGAATGTGATTATTTAATTATGTTTATTCTTAGGCCGGATATCCGGATACCGGGTTTCCCGCGGCCTTTGAAAATAAAAATCTTATTTAGGGGGAAAACTTATGTCAACTGGTTTTGCTGTGGCACTTGGATTACTTCTTCTGGTATTCCTTCTTGCCATCGGCGTGCATGTAGGCTTCGCACTCATGATATCAGGTTTTATCGGATATGCATTATGCACCGATTTTTCAACAGCTCTGGGTATCTTGGGCGTTGCATCACACGCCAATTCAACCAACTACACACTGTCAGTTGTGCCATTGTTTATCTTGATGGGCAACCTAGCTTATGTCTCGGGTATATCGGGCGATCTTTACGACAGCGGTGCAAAATGGCTCAACAAGCTTCCGGGAGGTCTTGCCTGCGGAACTGTTGCATCGTGCGCACTCTTCGGAGCTATTTGCGGATCTGCTCAGGCAACCGCGGCTACCATGGGAACGGTATCCATTCCTCAGATGAGAAAGTACGGATATGCTGATTCTCTTTCAGCCGGCGCCGTAGCGGCAGGAGGTCCTTTGGGATTCCTTATTCCGCCGAGCTCACAGATGATTCTTTATGCCGCAGTTGCAGAGGAATCTATCGGATCACTCTTTATGTCGGGCGTTGTACCGGGCATCATCCTTGCCATATTCTTCATTATTGAGATCGTTATCATGGTCAAGAGAAATCCGGCACTTGCTCCGAATTCAGAGGAGGTTACATGGAAAGAGAGATTTAAGGCTCTTAAAGGCTTCCTCGGAGCACTTGTACTTTTCGGCGTAGTTATCGGCGGTATGATGGCAGGTCTTTTCACAACAAATGAGGCTGCCGGCATCGGATGCTTCATCTGCTTCATCATCATGATCATCAACCGCAAGTGGAACGGTGCTTCTCTCAAGGAAGCTATCGAGATGTCCATATCATCAACAGGTATGAGCTTTCTCGTAATCGTAGGTGCAGGTATCTTCGGATACTTCATCACTGTTACAGGACTTCCTGCAGCACTTTCTACTTTCGTTTCAGGCCTTAATGTATCACGTTATATCATCCTCCTCGGAATCGTTATCATCTATGTATTCCTCGGAATGATCATGGACGGAACAGCTATCACACTTCTTACAGTGCCGATCTTCCTTCCGATGCTTATGAACCTCGGATTCGGCAAGATCTGGTTCGGATGCCTTCTTACAGTCATCTGCGGTCTTGGACAGATCACACCTCCTGTAGGACTTTGCTCATACGTTATAGCGGGTGTTGCGAAGGTTAAGCTCGAAGAAGTATTCAAGGGATGCATGCCTTTCGTGATCGGATATGTTGCACTTATCGTACTTATTACAATATTCCCGTCACTTACAACGTGGCTTCCGGGATTATTCGCATAGGAGGAAATAGATCATGAAGATAATCGAAAAAATAGTCAAGATCTGTGCTAAGGCAGTCTCCTATATAAGCTTTGTCGGAATCGCCTTAGGTGTTGCATTCGTTGTTGTAGACGTAATCTTAAGATATGTATTCCAAAACCCCATCCATGGCGATTATGATATCACTCAGCTGTGGCTGTGCGTGATCATCATGGCGGCTATGCCTTATGTTCAGGTAAACAAGGGACATATCAACGTAACTATGGCGATCAAGAGACTTCCCGTAAGACCTGCAATGGTAATATTTGCCATCGCAACAGTCTTCGGAGCTGCAATGTCTATCATATGCGCATATGCATGCTTCAGTCTTGCGATGAAGTCCTTCGCAAGAAACATGGTATCCATGACAGCTATGATACCTTACGGTCCTTTCGAGATCTTCGAGGGTGTCTGCATGGCACTTCTCGGGCTTGTAATGCTTGTTGATGCCGTATATTACTTTATGGCAAGCTCAAACGAAGAAAAATGCAAGGAGATCATTGATTCCTGGGCATAATATGCGCATGGATCTGATCTACTCCCACAAGACTATCCTCATCCCGCATATGTGGGATGAGGCATAGTCACTCAAAGATTTTAATAGCGAAAAAGAAGCAATTCTGTGGCAAGTGGCAGAAAGATCAAAATTTAATTAGCAAAAAAGGAGAAAAATCATGAAGAAAATATCAGCACTTCTGCTTGCAGCTGTACTTGTATGCTCACTCGCAGCATGCGGCGGCTCAAGCTCATCAAGTTCTGACCAGGGCCAGGCATCCGGCGGATCGGATGACGGTACATTTGAGGGCGATAATATCACACTTAAGCTCTCACACAACAATTCCACATCAACAACCGTATATGCCGGACTTGAGGATTGGATCGAAGCAGTTTCCGAGGCAACACATGGAACAGTAACTATCGTTCAGTATCCAAGTGAGCAGCTCGGCGCTACATCAGATGGTCTTAATATGCTTGATACAGGCGTATGCGACATACTTTGGGCTACAACAGGTATGTTCAGCAACCAGTTCAACTATTCAGACTCATTCTCACTTCCGTTCCTCGGCGTAACCAGCTCAGAGGCAGGCACAAACGCTTATTGGGATGTATATGAGAGCGATCTCGGAAAGCACATCGACGATGAGTTCGCAGGCTTTAAGGTTCTTATGTCTGTAAGCTCAGAGGGCGGTACTATCGGATCAAATTATGAGATCAAGCAGGCAAGCGATATCAAGGGCAAGGTTGTTCGTTCGGTAGCAGGCTCTGTATCAGATTTCGTATCTGCAGCAGAAGCATCACCTACATTCATGGGACCTTCTGATATCTACCTTAACATGCAGAAGGGCGTTATCGACGCTTACATCTTCGAGTTCCAGGGAATCAGCGCATTCACACTCGGTGAAGAGACACCTTACTTCCTCGATGCAGATGTTTACAGAGTACCTCATATGTGCTTCATGAGCGAGACTGCATGGAACAAGCTCAGCGCAGATCAGCAGGAAGCTATCATGTCAGTATCAGGCAGAGAGGGCTCACTTAAGTTCTCTGAGCTCTTTGACAATGAAGAGTCCGAATACATTGAGAAGATCAAAGGCGAGGGAACTATCCTCACAACTCCTTCAGAGGAAGAGCTTGCTACATGGACTGATGTAGCTGAGAAAGTTAAGACCGCTTGGGCTGAGAAGCTTGATGACGGCGAGGCTTATATCACCGCAGTTGAAGAAGCAGTAGCAAAATACTCAGAATGATCGATATCCGGATCTGCCCCATTAGAATGAATGATGTTTAATGGGGCAGATCTCACCCGGAGAGCAGGTACGGGCGCAAATCGCATCTGCTTTCGGGCAACAACAGAGCCACTGGTGCCGCAGGCACTATCTTAATAAAAAATATTTCCTAATTACAATAAAGCTGATTAAAATTATCACAGCTCCCGTATCGAAGGACTATGTTCCGGTGCGGGAGCTGTTCTTAGCCCGCACTTGTTAAATAACCGTATTTATAGTAAAATCCAATCCAAGCTCTTTATCGTAAGATGCCCTGTGAGATTATATGGACATATTACCTTAAGATGGCAAAGTTCCGGGCAATCGCAGTGCACTCGGAGCATAATGACAATCTTTAAGCAAGGGCGTGAGCCATCGGGCATTAGCATGCCTATCAGTGATCAGAGGATTATGAAAAGGGAAGGATGGAATTGTAAATGGAGATGAGTGGTACTTTTTTGGCGCTTATACCGCCGTTACTTGCGATAGTTATCAGCCTTATAACTAAAGAGGTCAATCTTTCGCTCTTTTTGGGACTTTTTGCAGGATGCATCATATTCTGTCTCGCCAATCCGTTCAAGACCGTGACGGTCATGTTTGATATCATGGCTGACAAGGTCAAGGGAAATATGGGCGTACTGATATTCATCATACTCCTCGGAATGATAGTATATTTGATGAATCTTTCGGGTGCTACGCACAAATATGCCGCATGGGCATCAAAAAGGATAAAGACGAAGAAGACTACGCTGCTTGCGACTATGGCGCTCGGTATCGTCATTTTCATAGATGACTATTTCAACTGTCTCACCGTAGGCACTGTTATGGGACCTATTACGGACAGAAACGGCATATCGAGAGAAAAGCTCGCATATATCATCGATTCGACGGCGGCGCCTGTATGTATCGTAGCTCCCATATCATCATGGGCAGCGGCGGTCAGCTCATCACTGCCCGACGGCTCATCGATAGACGGATTTACACTTTTCTTAAGATCGATACTTCCGAATTATTATACATGGTTTTCGCTCGCTCTTATATTGTTGACTACGCTCCTTGCAACGGACTTCGGCAAGATGCGCAGGTATGAGATGAGCTTCAATCCCGCGGATTATGAGACCATAGGATCTGGTGAGGATATCACAAAATATAAAGGAAAGGTATTTGATCTGCTCCTTCCTGTACTTGCGCTTATCATTCTTTCCATCGTTGCGATGCTTTACACGGGCGGTCTTTTTACCGGAGAGACATCTACCATAGGCGATGCCTTTGCCAATTGCGATGCTATTACGGCTCTTGCTATGGGAGCATTCTATACTGTCATTTTTGTAGCGATCCTTTATCTGCCGCGCAAGATAGTTACACCGAAGCAATATCTTGACGGCCTTGTAGAGGGCTTCAAGAATATGGTACCGGCATCTCTTATATTGATACTCGCATGGTCCTTAAGCGGTATATGCGGAGCAGACTATCTTGACGCCGGCGGATTTGTTGCAGGCATGGTCGACAAATACAATATATCGCTTACATTTATGCCTGCTGTATTCTTTGTCATCGCTCTGCTTCTTGCATTCTCTACGGGTACATCATGGGGTACTTTTGCTATCATGATACCTATTGTGGTATCGGTATTTTCAGATCAGATGACCGATGTAATGGTAATGACTGTAGCTGCTATACTCGGAGGCAGTGTATGCGGCGACCATTTGAGCCCTATTTCAGATACGACCATCCTCAGCTCTGCGGGTGCGGGCTGCGACCATATAAGGCATGTCGATTCGCAGCTTCAATACGGCGGCGTGGTAGCTATATGTACATTGCTGTGCTATGTGATCGGCTCACTTCTCGGAAGCGAATGGATACCGCTTATAATAGGCTTTGCGCTGCTTGCGATATTCGTGCTTATCGTGAAAAAGCATTATAAAGAAAAATAATGGTACGGAAGGATTTTTAATATGAGATTAGGCGAACTTTTTTCAAAGGAAATATTGGATGCGGCAGTATGCCCGGGAAGGTCATCAGATGAAATGGCCATACAGGATACAGATATTACCGGCATCTGCATTGATTCAAGATCTGTAGAAAAAGGGAATATATTCTTTTGCATAGACGGCACGGAGAGTGACGGACACATATATGCAGACAAAGCCGCGCAGGGCGGCGCATCTGTCATAGTATGCAGCAAGGATATAGACAAAGCCTGCGGAGTCATATATCTGAAGGTGGACAATACAACTGCCGAGCTGAACAGGGTATGCAATATATTCTACGGCAGGCCGAGCGAGAAGATGACAGTATTTGCAGTCACGGGTACAAACGGCAAATCCACTATCGCGTCCATCATAAAGGATATCTATTCTCATAAGAAGCCATGCGGATATATGGGCACCATAGGCGTAAGTTATGGCGATTTTTCAAGGCTCGCGTCTCTTACGACACCCTCCCAGGTTGAGATTCACAAGGTCATGGCGGATATGTATGACGCAGGCATCAGAGCCGTAGCTATGGAGGCAAGCTCACATGGGCTGATCCAGAGAAGGACGGATTCTGTGGACATAGACTGTGCCATTTTTACGCAGCTGACGCATGAGCATCTCGATTATCACGGCACTATGGAGAACTACTTCGAGGCAAAGAAGCTGTTGTTCAAAAATATGAAAAAGGACGGCGTGGCGGTGCTTAATGCCGATGATGATGTAAGCATAGAAGGACTTAAGGAATGCTGCAGCTGCCGCTATGTCACTTATGGTATAGATAATGAGGCGGATTACAGAGCCACGGATGTAAAGCTGCACCCGAGATATACGGATTTTACGCTCACATGCGGCGGCAAGAGCTATAAGGTACGCATCAATCTCATTGCCAAATATAATATCAGCAACGCGCTTGCTATGATCGCGGCGGTATGCGAGATGGGCATGGATGTAGAGGAGTTGATACCGCTGCTCACCTGTATTCCTCAGGTGCCGGGCCGCATGGAGGTCATAGACGAGGGACAGGATTATCATGTCATAGTCGACTTCGCGCATACGCCCGATGCATTTGAGAAGGTATTTGCATTTGCTCATGATGTCATAGGAGAGAATGCAAAGGTATATTCCGTATTCGGCAGCTCAGGCAGACGAGATACGACCAAGCGACCCGTGATGGGAAGGATAGCAGGTATGTATTGCGATGAGATCGTGACGACACAGGACGATCCGAGAGATGAGGATCCGGCCGAGATCTCAAGGCAGATCATGGACGGCATCGAAAATGACAAATGCGAAAGATGCTTCATAGAGCGCAGAGGAGAGGCTATCGAGCATATCATCCGCAAGGCAAAGAAGGATGACATGATCTTGCTGCTGGGTCAAGGCAGACAGCCTTATGTTATCAAGGAAAACAATTACAGAGATCCTTATGACGGCGATCATGAGGCCGCAAGGAAGATAATCAGAAAATACAGCGGAATTCATAAAGAGTAAGGTTTGATCAGCACTGTATGTGTGTGATGTGCCGCTAAGGCACGCTGCGGTGATAAAAGCCCTTTGTAAGGAAGACCGGTAGACGATTGCCTGTCGGCAATTCATGATATCAAAATATAGGACATTATTATCATAATGGTAAAGGACAAGATATTATTAGTCGAAGATGATATGCCTATCGCGGCCTCTCTTGCGCAGTTTCTTGCAAAGGAAGGCTTCGAGGTAAAGAATGAGAGAGGTCAAAGAGAGGCACTTAGCCTTCTTGAGAGGGAGAACTTTGATCTTATATTGCTTGACATATCTATCGCAAACGGCAGCGGCTTTGATATATGCTCTAAGGTAAAGGCAAATTATGATATACCCGTGATCTTCCTTACGGCATCGGACGATGAGGGCAGTACTGTCGCCGGATTTGAGCTGGGAGCGGATGATTATATATCCAAACCGTTCAGACCGAGAGAGCTTGCGGCAAGGATAAAGAATGTCCTTAGGAGAAAAAAGAAGGATACAAGGATAGAGCTGTCGGATAATACTTATGCGGACATGGAAAGGGCTGTCGTTGTAAAGCACGGACAGGAGATAATATTGTCGGCACTTGAGTATAAGCTGCTCATGATATTTATACAGAACAGAGGTCTGCTGCTGTCAAGAAACAGACTTCTTGAAGAAATATGGGACATCGGCGGGGATTTCGTCAATGACAATACGCTTACGGTATATATAAAGAGGCTGAGAGAGCGGATAGAGGATGATCCGGCAAATCCATGCATCATAAAGACCGTAAGGGGACTGGGATATAGGATGGATTAGTCCGTCGCAACATCTGCCCGGAATGATGCGATGGAAGGACGTGATGGCCTTTTTAAAGCTATTTCAGGTATTACTGCAGTATAAAGGCATACTTTATAAAGGCATACTTATATGCGGATCTTCAAAAACAGAGAAATAAAGATATTTACATTGATATCAGCCGCCGCAATATGCATATGTGCAGCGGTTGTTTTTTTTATAAGCATTCCTGCTGCGATAATATGCGCGGTATCGGGTATCTGCCTGCTGTGTATCTTCCTTATATTCACTGCGGCTCGCTACCGCAGGATTGATAAGATGAGCAGCAGTCTGGACAGCATGCTGCACGGATACGGGGATTTTCTTATATCAGAGAGCAGGGAAGGAGAGCTGTATATACTTCAAAATGAGATCGCCAAGCTGGCAAACGCTCTGGCGGAGCAGAATCTCAAACTAAATGAAGAAAAGCTGCTCCTTAAGGATGCACTTGCGGATATCGCTCATCAGATACGCACGCCCATGACCAATCTGAATCTGAATATCTCATTGATATCGGATGAAAATACGGATGCTGATGAGAGAGCAAGAATAGCAAGAGATATGAGAAATTCCATTATGCGCACGGATTGGCTTGTCGAGACCTTGCTCAAGCTGTCCAGGATAGATGCGGGTATAGCGGAATTTAAAAGCGAGGAATTTGCCATACGTGATCTGATAGACGGCAGTATGTCCTCACTTCTTGTGCAGGCAGAGCTCAAGGATCAAAGACTGAGAGTAGACGGCATGACGGATGATATCGTCATAAAGGCGGACCTTAAATGGTGCTGTGAGGCGCTTGAAAATATATTAAAGAATTGCATAGAGCATACACCGCAGGGCGGAGATATCAATATAGAGGTCAGTGATACGGGTATATTTACGCAGATCACGGTGACAGACAGCGGCCCGGGGCTTGACGAGAATGATATATCGCATCTGTTTGAGAGATTTTACAGGGGCAAGGACTCGAGTATATCGGGCTTTGGTATAGGTCTTGCTCTTGCAAGGAGCATCATTACAGCACAAAACGGTACAATAAAGGCTCAAAATGCAAGGCCATGCACAGGTCAGGCGCCCTGCGGAGCGCAATTTATCATAAGATTCTATAAAGGGATCGTTTGATCTATAAACAGCAGAAATCTTAAGAGGAATATAATTTATCATAAAATTCTATAAAGTAATTATTTGCCCATCCGTATACTCGGATGGGATTTTCATTAGGGCGGAAATTTTATTTTTGTCACGATGAGGCAGACACAGAAACCTGATGTATATCCGAGATTCATTAGAATAAAAATTTTTATTCTTGTCACCTTGTTGTCATTTTCGGGTGCTATCATCACTTCATAAAAGTTATTTACATTTGATCATTATATTTTTTGCTGCCGCAACCGGCATGGCTTTTGTATGCTGCATTTAAGGCCCTATAGCAGGGCATCACATCAAAAGGCTGTGGCATCAGGCAGGACGCGGCTGCACGGAGGTACGAAAATTATGGAGATACTCAAATGCGTGGGACTAGGCAAGGTCTACGGAAGCGGAGATAATAAGACAGAGGCATTAAAGGATGTCTCATTCAGCATCGAAAAAGGTGAGTTTGTCGCGATAATAGGACCGTCGGGCTCAGGCAAATCCACTTTGCTGCATATCCTCGGAGGAATAGACAGGCCGACATCAGGGAAGGTATATGTAAACGGTCAGGATGTATATGAGCAAAATGAAGAAAGGCTTGCCATATTCAGGAGAAGACAGGTAGGGCTTATCTATCAATTCTACAATCTGATACCTGTACTCAATGTCGTCGAAAATATCACATTGCCTGTGCTGATGGACGGAAGAGCAGTGGATAAGGACAGGCTGAATGAGCTGATAGATGTGCTTGGACTTAAAGGCAGAGAAAAGCATCTGCCGAATCAGCTCTCGGGAGGTCAGCAGCAGAGAGTATCTATAGGAAGGGCGCTCATGAATACTCCGAAGCTGGTGCTCGCTGACGAGCCTACAGGCAATCTGGATTCCAAGAACAGCCAGGAGATCGTGGAGCTTCTTAAGATGTCAAATAAAAAATACGATCAGACTCTCATATTGATCACGCATGATGAGAATGTCGCACTGCAGGCAGATCGTATCATATCGGTAGAGGACGGACGCATTGCGCGTGATGAGAGGATAAGATAATGAATATATTTCAAAAATATACGCTGAGAGTCCTCGGAAAAAATAAAGCAAGAACCATTGCGACTTTCGTAGGCATCATGCTCTCTATGGCTCTGCTCACTGCCGTCGCGGAGGGTGCTTACAGCGGAATAGAATATCTTAAAGAAGAAGAAATAGAGGCCTCGGGGTCATGGCACGGCTTTTATTACAGCTTGAGCGAGGAAGAAGTGCTGCAGGCGGAAGGCAGTAATGACTTAAAAAGTAAGGCGGTGCTAAGCGAGATCGGCTGGGCAGAGATTGATAATTCAAATGAATATAAGCCTTATCTGTATATACAAAGTGCGGATGAGGATATCACCGATATGGTCGGTATACGCCTGGTCTCCGGAGAGATGCCGCAAAATGGAAACGAGATCATCATCTCTCAGCATTTGATATATAACGGCGGTGTGGATATAAAGGTCGGAGATGAGCTGACTGTCGCGGTCGGAAAGCGAGTGGGTGAGGGCGGCGCTGATATCTCTCTTACGGCAGAGTATACTCCGGGAGGCGAGGAGATAGCGGATGCGTCTGTAAAAAGCTACAAGGTAGTCGGTATTTTCAGGAGACTTGAGATAGAGCCATACTCCTGTCCCGGATATTTCGCATTTACGAAGGGAGATGGAGACGGTATAAGCAGCATCGTCTTTACATCTGAGGATCCTTCGCATATCTATAATAATGTGATAGATGAGCTGTCGAACAGATTTATCGTTCATTCATCTCTTATAAAGCTTGAGGGAGGCATAGGTGACGGCGGCATAAAGACGCTTGTTGTGGGCTTCGCTGTCGTATTGATCATATTGATCATATTCGGCTCAGCCGCACTTATTTATAATGCCTTTTCGATATCGATCAGCGAGAGGACCAGACAATTCGGCATATTGAGATCTATAGGTGCGACAGGAAGTCAGATAAGATCTGCTGTATTTTGCGAGGCCTTTATACTTGGGCTTGCGGGAATAGCGGCAGGTGCGGTTCTGGGCTGTCTCGGAATAGGAGTAACACTCTATTGCTTGAAGGATGCCTTTCGCAGTGTAACAGCATCGGGTACGGATAATGTGATACATCTTGTGGTTAGCGGCAAAATGCTCATCATAAGCGCCGCGGTATGTATGGCAACTGTGCTTGTATCTGCCGCGCTGCCGGCACTCAGGGCAAGAAGGATATCACCGTTAGCCGCCATAAGGCAGTCAGAGGATATAAAGATTTCGAGAAAGGATGTAAAGACATCATCCCTCTTTCAAAAGCTGTTCGGCTTTGAGGGGATGATAGCGGCTAAGAATTCCAAGAGAAACAGGAAAAAGTACAGAGCTGTCATAATCTCACTTGCGGTCAGCATAATATTATTTATATCAGCATCGTCATATTGCGATTATCTGAAAAAATCCGCTGATATGTATAATTATAATGATTCTGGCGCGGATCTAAGCTATACGGCATCATCAAAGACAAGATCCGCAGCGGAGATAAAGGAGGCACTCGCCGGGGCGGGAGCAGTGACGGACTCGCTTTATTACAGTTTTGTCCTTATTTCTCTGGAACCTGAAGACGGAAGTGATATATTTACAGACGAGTACAGAGCATTGTATATGCCGGACGGTGACGTGACAGATGCAGACGGAAATATACTTGATGAGGAAATATATGCAGAGGTAGTATTTCTTGAGGATGCCCAATTTGACAAGATGTGTGAAGATGCGGGTATAGATGCATCCTTATATTATGATAAATCATCTCCGAAGGCAGTGTTCTTCAATAATTCGATAACATCCGGCGCAAGAGGCGGAAAGGATGTCGAAGAATGCAAGGTCATAAAGGATGAATGCATTCCGTGCACTCTGAAATACAGCGCTATTCGCGATGAGGCGAATGGCTGTGACGGGGCAGAGGGATATATATATTATGGCAGGGAAGAGGAGAATGGAGAGGTATATTATTATTATCTCGATCCCGAATATCTGACAGAATATATGGCAGAGGCGGACAGCACGGAGAGCATTGATCTGTCTCGGGCCTTAAGTCTGGGCAAGGCTGTAAGGCTACACGCAGAGGATGCACTCATTAATTTGAGCTTTGACGTCAACGATACCGTCATGTCACTTCCGTTTGCGTTTACAGAAAGCATGCCTATGTTGCTCTATCCCTACAGTATGATGGAAAATGCTATGACAGATATAGGTGGGGACACGCTTTCTTATCAGCTTGAAGATGTATCCTTTGCATTTACATCCTCAGATCATGCAAGGACATATGAGGAGATGAGTACCATTATCACGGATATGGGCATGAATCCGAGCCTTCTTACCGATCAGGCGGAGAATGAGAGCGCAGGCAGAATGGTAATTACCATAATAAATGTCTTCTCATATGGCTTTATCATCCTTATAGCGCTTATAGATGTGGCGAATGTATTCAATACCATCTCTACGAGCATTATGCTCAGAAGAAGGGAGATAGCAATGATGAGATCGCTCGGTCTCTCGGATAAAGGCTTCAGAAAAATGATGAATCTGGAATGCACCTTATACGGTATTAAGGCACTTGTCATAGGCATCCCCGCATCGATCGCCGTCGCTGCCGTGATCTATATGATAAGCGCAAGCAACCTCGAGATAGGATTTTCAATCCCTATAAAGAGTATTATTATTGCGATATTTGCCGTATTTGCAGTCGTTTTCTCAAGCATGATATATGCGACAGCCAAGATCAGGCACGAGGATATAAAGGAAGCATTGCAAAACGAGAATCTGTAAGCAGGCAAGTCGGCCTTAGAGTAAAATTTCAGTTGGCATCGCATGTGTGAGATATGCCTGAACGGAAAATTCGCAGGAGATTGCCGTGCGACTATCTGAAAACTAAAAAACGACCGATTTACTTGATTTGGCATATCCGGATAGGATAAAATGCATGCGAATGGTTAACATTTGAGTTGTATGCTGTACAGCAATGCGGAGGGAATACAATGAAGAGAAGAAAGACGATCGTCGCATTATGCATGATGGCATTTATGCTGATCGGTACGATCTTTGCGGGCACAAATGTTGTAAAGATCGTATCCGCAAACGAAGAGAATGAAGCTCAGAACGGTACTGTAATAGTAAAGGAAGTGATGACCGCATTGGAGGCGGATCAGCAATCCTTCAAATTTGATTATACGGCTTATTATTATGATGAAAACGGTCAAAAGGTAAGCCAGCAATTCACACTTGGGCACGGACAGACCAAGGAGCTTGTATATCCTGTGGGAACTAAGCTGTATATAGCATATAGATCAGAAAGCGGTGTGACGTGGTATATAGAAGGGCATGATGGCTTTGATACCAAAGAGCAGACACACTATCTGACTGTCAGAGAAAATACAAGGACTATAACCTTCAACAGCAGATATAGTTATAATTCGACGGTTACCAAGATATTGAAGAAGGATCAGGGCGAACTTCCCGAAAATTATGTATTGCAATATTTGGACGGCCGCTACTGGTACAATCTGACTCTTAAGGCACAAACGGATAAAGCCGGCAATAAGACCGGTGTGTATTCGACAAGCAAAAGATTTACTCACGGCAGTACATTTGCGATCAGGGAGGCAGTATCTGACGGAGATACCGCAAACACATCATATGTGATCAAGGACTGCACGGGAGCGATCGTCGCGTCAAGTGACAGTCTTGAGGCACAGGGCGGGTACAAGGCCACGGATACGGTCACGGCAAACGGAGCTATGGAGATCATTATCTCAAATGATACATATCAAAGAGCGTCAGTGTCGGTAAAGCTTGATATGACAGCACCGGATGAGGCGGCAAGCAAAGCCTCACTTGAATTTGATGTCTACTATATGGAAGGCGAGACGCAGGTGCCTTTAAAGAGCTTTACGGCAGGCGGAAGCAAAGGACAGAGTGATATCACATTTTCGGCTCCTGTAGGAAAGACTATTTACATAGAATCCGCAAAGGCTGCATACTGGACATCGGAGTGCAAGAGCGTTATAGGCGGATGCGATGTAAAGACCGAGGAGAGTGACAACGCAAGGATATTCTCATTTACAGTTGGTGAAAATGGCAATCAGGTGTCTATTACAAATACCAAGATGCATACCATAACTGTGGTGAGCAAGACTATAGCAGCCGAGGCAGACGCCGATCAGACATATGAATACAAGTATACAGAATATTATTATATAGGCGGAGAAAAGAGCATCATCAAGGAGGACAGCTTTGTTCTTTCAAATGCGGAGGGCGGAAAGCTTACTTATGAACTTGATGTGCCGGAGGGCGCGTATGTAGACATTACTCAGACGGATGATCTTGATGACAGTTGGAAGACCACGCCTTCAATTGACAGCGGATATTCTAATATGACCGGATGGTCTGAGGATATTAAGCTTTGCGGTATTTTTACGCGTGGTGATGTGTCGGAATTATCCTTCAGAAACCAAAAGTCATATCTTGTCACTGTATATATGAAAGCAGACAATTGCAGCAGGAGAGAATTCTCGCTTACATATAGCGCTGACGGTGGCGTAGAAGATATTGAGATGAAGGATGGTGACAGCCTCGAGGTCAATATCCAATATGGCAGTGGATTTGAGATAGAACAAGAGGATTATTCAAATGAGGACGTTACTACTACATTCAAGATCGGAGACGGCAAGACGGAATACGCTCTCAGATCGTACTTTACAGTAACGGAAGATACGGATATCATTATCGAAAATACGGACAGTGAAGATCCTGCACAGGACGAGACTGACGGTAAGGATGATGGTAAGGATGACGGTAAGGACTCCGGAAATAAGACACCTGCTAAGCCAAATACAGGTGACGATAGCCTTGCAGGTTTCTACATGCTCCTTATGGCAATAGCATCATCCGGCATCTGCGCTGTGATAGTGATACGCCGTATGAGACACGAAGAAAGATAAACAGAGCAGACCGCAAATAGGGCGCTGGCTGCTATGCTCATGCAGCGGAAAACCTTGAATTTAAAGGCTTTCCGCTGTTTTTATGTCCGAGAACTCCTTGCTTGAATACGGCAAAACATATCGAAATAACGGAAATGATCGAAGAAGAAGCAATCACAGTATTGAAATATCACGATATCGTGATATAATCGACATAAAGAAATAGGAGTCATGTATGCCGGTTTTAGCAAAATTCTACGGAATTATTATAAAAATGTATTTTCTTCAAAGTGAACACAACCCACCACATGTACATGCAATGTACAATGATGATGTTGCAGCAATTGATTTTATGACCGGGGAAGTACTCGACGGATATCTTCCTCCCAAGGCATTAGCCATGGTCAAGGAGTGGGTTTCGTTTAACAGAGAAGATTTGCAAAGAATTTGGGAAACACAAGAATTCAAGAAACTCCCGCCGTTGGAGTGAGGTATAAGCTATGTTCCATAAAGTAAAAAATGTAAATGCGTTGCCGGGCTTTAAATTAAGTGTTCAGTTTTGCGAAGGCACAACAAAAATATATGATGTGAATCCTTTGTTTAATAGGCTGCCTGTATTTAATTACTTTAAAGATAAACCGGCTGCGTTTTATCAAGTAAGTGTTGATATGGGCGGATATGGCATTGTATGGAATGACGATCTGGACATTTCTTGTGATGAATTGTGGGAACATGGAACACAGGTCGAAACTCCTTTCGATGGGCTTATGTCATTTGCGGATGCAACACAGCTTTGGGGTCTGAGCGAAAGCACTCTCAGGAAAGCAATCGCCTATGGCAAACTCATTAACGGGGTGGATGTCTGCAAGTTCGGAAAACAATGGATTATTTCAATTCAGGCAATGAAAAGGGAATATGGAGAAGCATCGGATAGCAGACCGGCGTAAATCAGGAATAAGGTTCGCATCGCGAACCTTATTCCTGATTTTATTCCTGTACTGATCTGTGGATGCAATCCTTGGCAATCCATTAGCGGGGCATCACAGTCTGCGTGCGTATCTCCATCTCCTTTTCTGCACCCTCGAGATATTTGATGATCTCAAGAGCAAAATCACAGGCGCATCCCGGGCCTCTGCCGGTGATGAGATTTTTATCCGTCACTGCGGCATCATCCGACCATATGGCTCCGCCCTGTGGTGTGCATCCCGGATATCCTGTGCAATGTCTGTCCTTTATAAGGCCGTCTCTTGAGAGCATGCCGGGTGATGCGCAAATGGCTGCAAGGAGCTTTCCGCCCTGAAGAAATTCAGCTGCCGCCTCTCTTGAACCGGGGACATCGCCGAGCGCGCCCGCACCTGCACCGCCGGGATAAACGATCGCATCAAAGGAGCTTAGATCAGCATCCTTAAAGAATTGATCAGCAAAGAAATCTATGCCGTGCATTCCGTGAATCAAAAGATCATCTGTCATTGATGCCGTTACGGTCTCTATGCCTGCTCTCCTGCAAAAGTCCACTACAGTCAGGCATTCAATCTCTTCGACACCGTCAATACATAAAATAATCGCTCTGCTCATAAATATCCTCCTTGATGGAAATATAGCTGCAATCAAAATCATTGTAATGGTATTATATCTGAAAAAGTAGGATATCAAAAGATGTTATAGTCACTGCAGGTCGATTACCTGCATTTTTTAAGGGAAGATTTTAAAACTGCGCGTGTGATGATATGTTGCAAAAACGATAGCGAGGCTTTCGTAGGGACGAGCACACTGGCAGTGACGGCGG
>CAZGVB010000008.1:0-55950 GCA_964528825.1 uncultured Parasporobacterium sp. | reverse complement strand
TCCGCCGTAAGCGCAGCAAGGACACCATTTATAGCATCACAGAGACCCGTATTGCCCTTATACATTGATATTCCGATGTTGATCTCCTCGTCGGAAACCTCAAAATCATCATCGCCATCAGAAAAATCAAGATATACCATATCGTCATATGCAGCTACAGCGCCCATAGCCGTCGGCTCGTCTGTAACTACATAATCTACCTGTCCGGCCTCAAGAGCTACAAGCATTTGCGGAGCAGTCTCAGTTGCCGCAAGTATATTGGCATTTGAGATCTGCGGAAGGCATGTGTCATACCATACGGTATTGATCTGTGACGTGCATGTACCATCTGCAAGATCGGATACACCCTTTGCCGCAGCATATTTTGAATCCTTAGTCGTAAGCGTTACTATGGATGCATAATAATAAGGCTCGGAAAAATCTACGGTCGCAAGTCTCTCGGCTGTTATGGACTGTCCTGCTATGACGCAATCAACAGTACCTGACTGAACAGCAAGCGGAAGTGAATCCCAATCGAGCTTATATATCTCAAGCTCCATGCCAAGCTTCTCGGCAATATACTTTGCCATCATTACATCATATCCGTAAGCATAATCACTGCTGCTTACGATAGGAACAGCACCGTTGGAATCGTCGCTCTGAGTCCAGTTGTATGGTGCATATGCACATTCCATTGCAACGCGCAGTGTATCTCCTGTGCCATCATTTACACCATCCGGAAGAACAACAGCATCATTATTTGCTTCCGTCTCTCCGGACTGTGCCTCTGTGCTGTCATTTGACTGTGATGATGTGTCGCCGCATGCGGCCAAACCGCATACCATTACTCCGGCAAGAAGAACCGCAGCCGCTCTTTTAAAATTCTTCATAAATATTTTCCTCCTGTGTGGCATTTAATGTCATGCCATAACCTGTCATAGGCCTGTCATGAGCCCGCCATCTTATGTTCTTTAAAGATCTCATCGGCCGTAATATGTCGATCCCCGTGTCAACACAACAACCAAGCCGATTGAAAGCTTTCCGCTAATTTTATCCTTATCTATGATGCAAGTCAACCTATTTATGCGACTTTTACCACATTTAAGTTGTGACCGGATAAAATATTTTTTTGTATTTTCAGTCTCTTAAGCAGCTTCTTATGTAAGCTGCCGCAGCAAAAAATCCAGATGCATAATGCGTCGCGGATGCAAAATGCGATGTGTCCCATAGCCGGAAACACACCGCACCTCGCATAAAACACAGCCTTTATGAAATATTCACTGATAATTACAGATCTCTGTCAGAATCGAATCCCGCAACGATCTTGTCAAAATGATGCTCGCTCTTATTAAGCTGAACAGAATACATCTCGCAAAGTACATGAACTCTCTCGTCCATTTCAAGTGCTCTCTTCCAAGGACGGATGCAAAGCTCATGAGTAAGACGACGAACTGTCCTGTTGGACTTCATGATATGCTTAGCGATCGCCATAGCACGATCCATCAGCTCATCGTGCGGTACTATCTCGGAAATAAGTCCGTACTGAAGTGCCTTCTCAGCAGAGATCTTCGGCTCAACGAACATCATATAAGCAGATCTCTTAACACCTGTACATACTCTGTAAGCAAATCCCATACCGTCTCCCGGGATCATGTTCTTGGAGAAATGAGCATCTGAGAATTCGAATTCAGGCATGCAAAGCGTGATATCTGACATAAGTGCAAACTCGTAATGCATTCCCTGTCCGTTGATAGCTGCGATAGTCGGGATCTCGATATCATTGATGAAATTCTCAACGAAATTCATTGTATCCGGAATATTGGCATTGAACTTGCCATCGATATCTCCCTGCTCTACCTCATCAAAAGATGTAGGATCGCTCTCATGAACAAGCCAATAAGGATCAGTGCAAGTAAGGATCATAACCTCGTTCTTTTTGTCATGACCTATTGCTGTCCAAAGCTCGCCATAAGCGTGCTGTGTCTGGTAAGACCACATTACAGGGCCTTCCTTCCACATAAGACGGCATGTAAGGATACCGTCTTCGGTTCTCTCAAGGTGAGCGAAATCTTTAAAACGCTCCTTATACTCTTCGAATGATTCAACATGAACATATGGTTGGATCGACATAAATTATCTCCTTTTCTTAATTCTGATTTTTTTCATCTATTGCACCGACCCGGGCGAACGCTTTGATCAAAAGCTTCTAACCTGTGACAGGTCGGATGTATAGCATATTCTCATCTGAGGGCTTCCTCATAAATATGAGCGGTCTCCTCACCATTCATAAGCCTGTATGCTCCCTCGGCAAGTGACAGCATCTCATTTTCTCCTGCTCTCACATATACAGGAACATTCAGAGGTGCGAGATTCTTTTTCATATCATCCGTAAGCCTCTCCCAATAAGCTCCTCCGCCTGTCAAAATGATACCGTCGATATCGCTGCCGGCTGCGGGCATAAGCGAGGATATCGCCTTTGCCATCTGATATGCCATTGCCTGCTCGCAAAGAAGTGCATATTCATCGCCGTCTGATATCATCTTTTCAACGTCTCTGAGGTCATTAGTACCGAGAAGAGATACCATGCCTCCTTTTCCGTGAAACCAGCCTCTGAGAGTCTTTGCATCCTCCTTTTGAGCTATCTCGATCATCTTTTCGCAGCGAAGCGGGCCGCATCTTTCAGATGAGAAGGTTCCTGCATCGCCCGGCACCACATCTACCAGTCTGCCCTTCCTCCAGCATGCGGTAGAATTGCCGCCGCCGAAATGAGCAACTATAAATGTACAATCCTCGAATTTTTTGCCAAGCTCCGCTGCCTGTGCTATACCCATGGCGTGAGTGTTCAGGCAATGGCACATGCTGTCATGCTCTATGCCCTTGATTCCGAATACACGCGCAAGCGGTATAAGCTCATCTGACGAAACAGGATCGTATATCCATGCGGGAATGCCCTGCTCCTGTGATATCTTATATGCGATCACAGGTCCTATGGCTGCCGGATGCGGCTCCTTAGGTCTGGTCTTTAATGACTCTACAAGTCTTTCATCAATGACAGTTGCGCCTGTAAGTGCATTTTCCGGAGCTCCGCCTCTGGAAATAACGCAGTCAAGCTGCAGGAATGAATATCCGGCTTCCGAAAGAGTCTTAAGTACGATCTCATAACGGAAATCAAATTGATCCATTATCGTATCGTATCTTGCAAGCTCCTCCTTGGAATGGGCTATGCTTGTCTTGAAAAGCTCCTTCTTGTCTTCATATATTGCAACCTTTGTAGAGGTGGATCCGGGATTTAAAACAAGAGTGATCATATATGGTCCTCCTTAACCTATATTGGGCATGATAATATCAACCCTAAACGTGTCCGTATCCTTGTATGCTACAGAAGCTTATGAAGTCTGAGTATATCTACAAGCATGTCATCACGCCATGCTGCAATAGACTCCATATCATTTCCTGTTGACGGATCTCTGTGTGCTATAGCCTCATCGAGTCCTTCGGCTGCAAGCTTTGTCCAATCGGCAGGGAAAACATTCCATGTAGGCATATTGCTGAGTCTGCCGTCAGGCTTTGTAACATCAATATGATATTTTTCATTGAACATTCCTATGCCCTCAGGAGCAACTCCCAGATGCATAGTAAGGAACTGTCCCATGATGCCCCATCTGATGCCTACGCCATATACAAGTGCTTTGTCCGCATCCTCTACTGAGCATACTCCGTTTTCAACCAGGTCAACTGCTTCCCTGTGTATAGCACTCTGATATCTGTTGGCAATAAATCCGATGACCTCTTTATTCAGGACTACCGGAACCTTGCCCATAGCCTCATATATCTCTTTTGCTTTTGCTACATAAGCATCTTCTGTCTTTGCACCCTTTGTTATCTCTATAAGAGGAATGAGATATGCCGGGTTGTAAGGATGTCCGCCCATGCATCTCTCAGGATGCTCTGCCGCTGAAAATACCTCGGTAATGGACTTGCTTGATGTGCTCGTGCATATGATCGCGCATGGATCTGCTGCAGCTTCTATCTGAGCGATAATGCCATGCTTGAGCTCGATATCATCCGGACCGGATTCCTGGATAAGAGATGCTCCCTTACATGCCTCCTCTATAGAGGTGGTGACTGTATAAAGTGTACGAGCCTTATCAGCCTGTTCCTTCGTGATGACATTTTTCTTTTCAAGAAAAGCTATACCATCTTCGATACTCTTTGACGTACGCTCAACCTTTGATCTTGTCTGAACCGCTGCAGGGATACCGCTTGTCACGGCATTTATCGCAAGGCCGCTGCCTATAAGTCCCGCACCGATAAAAGCCAATTTAATATCTGCCATTTAAATTACCTCTTATATTATTTCGCAAGACCGAGAATCTCTCTTGCCTCTGCGGTTGTAGCTACGTCATTGCCGTATTCCTTGATAACGCGTGCTGCACGCTCAACGAGCATGAGGTTGGTTGCAAGCTCACCCTTCTTATACCAGATGCAGTCCTCAAGACCTACTCTTACATTGCCGCCAAGAGCAAGTGTTGTATAAAGTATAGGCATATGGGCATTGCCTACACCGAATGCAGACCATGTCGAGCCTTCCGGGATCTCATCTAACATATGGCACAGATTCTTCGGTGTTGCAGGACATCCCGATACACCGTAGCTGAGTACGAAGTCCCAATGAATAGGTGCCTTGAGTGAGCCCTTCTTGAGGAAATACTTAGCTGTATTGATCATACCGAAATCCATGACCTCAACCTCCGGCTTAATGCCGCACTCGATCATGGTATTGCCAAGCTTCTCGAGGAAATCAAGGCTGTTTTCAAATATTCCGTCTCCTGCGTTCAGTGTACCCGCATCATATGTAGCCATTTCCGGCTTGAGCTCTATAATATGCTCCATACGTCTCTCATCGGTTACATTAAGCTCACCTGATGTTGTAAGATTCAGGATAGCATCGCATTCGTTTCTGAGGATATGTACTGCCTCACGGAATTTTGCCGCATCCATTGTACCGAATCCGTTGTCGTCTCTTACGTGGATATGCAATATGGATGCACCGGCCTTCCATACTCTTATGCCGTCCTCAGCTATCTCCTTTGGTGTTACAGGGAGTGCGGGACATTTTGATTTCGGTGTTACAGCACCTGTGAGTGAACATGTGATGATCGTCTTAGCCATCTTTGTGATTCTCCTTTGATTTTTTTAAGTTGGAATTCATCTTGCGGGCACCTTTAGACGTGCCCGCTGTATGTAAATAGTTATTTAAGGTTCGGAGCCTTAAGAAGAAGTGCCGCACCGAGGCCGCCGCCTACGCAGAATGTGATCACTCCGCGTTCTGCTCCTCTTCTCTTCATTTCATATACCATCTTGGTCGTGAGTATCGTACCTGTAGCAGCGAAAGGATGTCCGAGTGCGATCGCACCGCCGTTGACATTTACCTTTTCATAAGGCATCTTGGATTCTCTGATGCAGCGGATAGACTGAGCTGCAAATGCCTCATTAAGCTCGATAAGATCGATATCGTCCCATGTAAGGCCGGTCTTTGCAAAAAGCTTGCGGCATGCATGTACAGGACCTTCGCCCATGATCATAGGCTCACAGCCTGCATCTGCAAAATCCTCGATAACAGCCAGTATCTCAAGACCGAGTGACTCTGCTTTTTTCCTTTCCATAACGATAACGCAGGATGCTCCGTCTACGAGCGGTGAGCTGTTGCCGGCTGTGCATACACCGTCTTTTTGGAAGGAAGGACGCAGCTTTGCAAGTGACTCAAGCGTGCAATCGTCACGCAGAGGCTCATCACGGTCAAATATCTTTACCGAACCATCCTTTTGCTTGATCTCTACAGGCAATATCTGAGATTTGAAATATTCGTTTCTGTATGCCTCAGCACCCTTTCTGTGAGAATCAACGGCAAACTCATCGCACTCTGCTCTTGTGATGCCGAATCTGCGCGCGATCTCCTCAGCTGTCGGTCCGTTTGCGAGGTTGCCGTATTTCTCTTTATTTGAGAATACCGGATCTGCCCACGGCATCGGCATTTGCTGATATGCCCTGCTTGGCTTGTTCATAAGATAAGGTGCAAATGTCGTGCTCTCACAGCCTCCGCATACGATAGTATCTGCGAAACCGCATTTAACCATCATGGTCGCATCCCATACCGCGGTAAGTGATGATGCGCATCCTCTCTGTATCTGATAACCGGGGATCGTATAAGGAAGTCCTGCCTCAAGGAGAACAACACGTCCTGCGATCTTAAGGTCTTCATTATCACAATCGCAGAAAATAACCTCATCTATCATGTCGTCAGGGATGCCTGCTCTGTTAACGGCTTCTCTTACGATCATTCCGCCAAGCTTCTCCGGACGGATGCTCTTTAATGCTCCGCCTACACGTCCTACGGCAAGTCGTACTGCTGAAACAATAACAGCTTCTCTCATTTCACTCATTGATAAACTACCTCCGATTTACTGCTGTGTGCAAAGTCCGCCGTCTGCGTAGATGATCTGACCTGTCACAAATGCCATAGCGTCGGAAGCAAGGCAAAGAGCGATACCTGCACAGTCCTCAGGCTGTCCGATACGTCCTGCAGGAACTCTTGCAGCAGTACCTGTCTCAAGTGCAGGATTGGCAGCAAATATAGGAAGCATCATCTCTGTCTTTGTCATGATAGGTGCTATATTGTTGATAGTGATATTGTGCTTTGCAAGCTCAGGACATGCATTAAGAGTAATAGCATTTACCGCACCCTTTGTAGCACCATATGCTGTTGAGATATCATCATTCTTGCAGCGTACTGCACCGATAGAGGATACGTTGATGACACGTCCCCAGTTCTGTTCTGTCATCATAGGAGTGAAATACTTCTGTGTAAGCATGATAGAGCGAACATTTGCTGCAAACATCTGATCCCAGATATCTACAGGCTGAGCTGCTATAGGAGACTTTTTGTTGATGCCCTGTGAATTAACAAGAATATCGATACCGCCGAAGTCTGCCTTTACCTTGCCTGCAAGCTCGGCAACAGAAGCTTCATCGGAAACATCATATGCATATACCTTTATATCTGCACCAGTTGCTTCCTTAATGGCATCGGCCTTCTTTTGAGTCTTTTCGCTGTTGCGGCCAACAATAGCTACCTTTGCACCTACTGCGGCAAAGCCTTCAGCGATAGCTCCGCCTATACCGCCGTTGCCGCCTATGACAACGACTCTTTTTCCTTCATAGTTAAACAGGTTCTTGAAATCCATTTCAAATATCCTCGCTTTCATCTAAGATGTTTTTTAGTTGCATCAAAATAAGAGATTGTGCATTTCAATCAATGAGACGCCTCTCTTTTTTACAAAAATTATAACATTTACTGATTTCTCAACAAGGATAGTACCTTTGGAATAAGGGGGGGATATTTTTGAAAGATCGATCAAAGAGTATTAAGAAGCTCTGATGATTTGAATTTTTTGTCAATGAATATGTCTGTGAGATGGTTTACTACAGAGATGAATTGGCCGAGGACCTCTTCATCAAGCTTGAATGTATAAAGCTTTTCTATGGGAGATGTGATAACGAATCTTACGGCATATGCCGTACCGTCTTTAAGATCATTGCCTATCGAGAATCTGCCGAACGATGGTATGATATCCTCTGGCGCCGGGCAGATGCCGTTGATATCAAGCATTTTCAGCTCAAATATAGCTCTTACAAGTCTGTTGTCTATATTGCTTTTTGCAAGTGCCTTGAGTGAGCGGTAAAGCAGATCAAGCATACTTCCTGCCTCAACATTTTCCCTTGAAAAATATCTGCAAAATTCAAGAAAATAAAAGCCGTAATATGCGGACTCTACATCCGTCTCAAGTTCTGTAAAATAGTCGACTATATGCGCATGCTTTATGTTATATGATGATCTGCCCTGATAAAGCTCAAATGTACCCAATGCGAACATGCGGCTTGCGGATACAAGCTCACTGTTCGGTTTTCTCGCACCGGATGCAAAAGCCGAGATCCTTCCATACTCTGACGTGAGGATTTCTACTCTTCTGTCATACTCTCCTATCGGTGCGGACGATATGATCATTCCGTTAACATTTATATTGCCCATATGTCAATTTGTTTTTTTGATATCAAAGCCCATATTTTTCAGCTGAGCATCACTGTCACGCCAGTTCCTGCGGACCTTGACCCACAGTTTCAGATTGACCTTTGTGCCGACGAGCCCCTCGATATCGATTCTTGCATCCGTGCCTATCTTCTTAAGCATGGTGCCGCCGCGCCCGATCAAAATGCCTTTATGTGATTCCTTTTCACATATGATCGAGGCATCGATGTCCGCTATCTGTATGCCGTCCGGTCTTGTGCGTTCTTTATATCTGTCAATATTTACTGCCACTCCATGCGGCACTTCATCGTTCAAAGACCTTAGGATCTTTTCTCTGATGATCTCTGATGCGATCTGCTTTACCGGTTGGTCTGTCAATGTATCCTCGTCATAATACATCGGTCCGCACGGCAGCTGTTCCATAATATGACTAAGGAGCGACTCTGCTCCGGCTCCCGTCTTTGCCGAAACAGTCAGGATCTTTGCGAAGCTGTATTGCTGCTTATAAAATTCTATAAAGGCGCCTATATCATCTTTTTTTTGAAGATCAGTCTTATTCATCACTAAGATGACCGGAACATTTACCTTTTTCAACTCTTCAAGGATAAATTGCTCGTCACGTCCGATATGATCCGCAGGCTCGACTATCCACAATATGACATCGGCGTCCTTTATCGTTGTCAGTCCGCAAGAGAGCATATACTCACCAAGCCTGTTATATGGCTTATTCATACCGGGCGTATCCAAAAAGATGATCTGTCCCCGTTTGTCCGTATATACCGTCTGTATCCTGTCTCTTGTGGTCTGCGGCCTATTAGATGTTATAGCTATCTTCTGCCCTATAAGACGGTTCATAAGTGTTGATTTGCCGACATTCGGGCGGCCTATGATAGCAACATATCCTGATCTGAAATCCGAATTATTCAAAAAGGTTCCTCACATTCTTAAACAGCTCTCTGTCCTCTTCAATCTTGTTCTGGGTACCTACGCAGCATATATTATTTTGTGAAAGAGCAGCCCTGTACATAGTCCCTACGGCGCGTATGTCATCGGTGCAGCAGTCAATGACCTCGGATTTTATCCTCTTGCGCTGTTCGGTCGTATAGCCCTTAAAATATATACCGAAATCTCTTGCGCCCTTTTGGGCCGGGGTAAGCGGTGTGTCCATATTGCCTACCGTGCCTATGACATATTTGGTCATTTCTCTCTCATCACAGTCAAAATTCTCAAGATATTCCGGAACTCCCTCGAAAATATCATTGCTGCGGCTTATATTCGGATCTCTGTAGGTGAGAAGCTGCAGCTCGCCGTTCGGTCGGCCTGTACTCATACAGCCGTATGCTCCGCCCTGTACTCTTATATTGAACCAGAGATATTCATATCTCATGATAGTATCTGCTACATTTACCGCGCCTGTAAACTCATCTATACCCTCGGCATACCTGCCAGCTCTTGCAACATAATTTACAGAACCCGAAGTCTTGAATGCCTCATTTTTCTGCTGCAGCGTCAATCCTTTTTCCTGAAGGTCGTATGAGCTCTCTCTCGGATCCCATGCCTTAAAGTCACCGGGGCAGCCTGAGAATTCCCTGAGAGCCTGTGTAAATCCTTCAAGCCTTTGCTTTATCAGGTCAAGGCCCTCGCGCCTTGCCGTGCAATTAATGAATATCTTGCCCGGTGCAAGCATAAGCCTCATCAGCTTTTCAATATTCTGCACGATCTTGCTGCAATGCCCGTCGATATCTTTTTCTATTTCTTCTACAAATTTGTAGAATTCTATTCCGTTTATCTGCTCCTTAAGCAATGCATTCTTAGAATAATACGATGCCGCTCTCAGTCCTGCTGCCACATGTCCCGAGGATGTGATGCTTACCTGCAATTTGCTCTTCAATTCGGCTATGATCTCTTTAACTCTCTTAGCATCATCATATCTGCTCTTGAAAAGCACATCCTCTATCAGATCAAATGCCTTGTCAATATTTTCATAAAGCACTCTTACCGACAGATCTGCCATGATAGAATTTTTATCTTTATCATCATCATGGCAATATACACCGGCCTCCATGCCGAAGCCGCCGGTATATGTATTTATCTCATCATTGATCTCAGAATACGTATAATGCTCCGTATCTACGAAGCTGACAAAGGATTTCAATAGTCCGACATATGGCAGAAGCTCCTTATCCACATCATTGCAATCAAAGAACAGATTGATATAAGCTATGCCGTTTGTCTCATATTCATGCTCGAGCATAGGAAGCTTTGTCCCTTTTGCAAGGACATTTTTCGCCTCTTGTACATCCCTTGATATATCACTTCTCTCAAGCAGCGGTACTGTCTCAAGCTCTTCCTCTGTGGATTGCTTTTCCTGATACTCTGCAAGAGCCTTTGTCTGAGCTATCAAGTCCTCTACCTGCTCACGGCTTAATGAAGCCTTAAATGCGGCAAGCTTTTGCTCAGTCCTTTCCTCGATGTCAGATGCCATGCCTTTTTTAGGCTTCAATATGACAAGTGATGAGTGCCTGCTGCCCAACAGCAGCTCAGATATCACCTTTTCGAAATAATCCGTATTTATATCTTTCTCAAGCTCTGCAAATACCTTTTCAAGCTCCAAATGCAGCAGCGGCTGCTCATCATCGTAAAGCCAGCTGTTCAGGCATGTAAGTCCGTATATGAGTCCCTTCGGATAACCTCCGAAATCTGCCTCTCTGTATTTGAATTTTAAGGAATTCAAGCTGGCCGCAAGAGATCTTTTATTAAGTGCTCCCGATGCTGCCCTTTCAAACTCCTCTGTTATGATTTGGACAAATTGATCCTTTTGATCCTCATTCGCATTCTTGGCGGTTATTGAGAAATACGGCTGCAGCAGGCTTTCATCATACATCGATGAGATGTCATTTCCTATGCCGGCATCCAGCAGGCGCGTCCTTATAGGAGAGCCCTGTGTATCGACCAAGGCATATGAGAGCATCTGCATAGCATATGACAGCTTTACATCCATGCTGTCCCCGCATACGATATTATATGAAAGATAGGTATTATCCTCTTCGCTTTCTTCATCCGTGATAGGATAAAAGCAGGCCGTCTCATGCATTTTCTCAAACGGCCTTTGATACTCTACCTTGCTGTCTGTCTCTATAATGTCATATTTGCAAAGATATTCTCTGTCAAGCCATTCGAGCTGCTCCTCTATATCTATATTTCCATAGAGATATATATAGCTGTTGCTCGGATGATAATTCTTCCTGTGAAAATCCAAAAATTGCTCATATGTCAGATCCGGGATATGCTCAGGATCTCCTCCTGATTCGACACCATATGTCGTATCCGGGAAAAGTGAGTTCATATTTTGTCTCATCAACACCTCATCAGGTGATGAGAATGCTCCCTTCATCTCATTATATACGACTCCGTTGTATTCTATAGGAGAATCCGGATCCTCTATATGATAGCTCCAGCCCTCCTGCTTCATTATCTCAGGATGCTTGTAGACATTAGGATGAAATACCGCATCAAGATATACATCCTGCAGATTGCGAAAATCCTTATCATTGCAGCTTGCGACAGGATATACCGTCTTATCCGGATATGTCATCGCATTGAGGAATGTATTCAGCGATCCTTTTGCAAGCTCCACAAACGGATCCTTAAGAGGGAATTTCTCCGATCCGCATAACGTAGAGTGCTCCATGATATGCGCCACTCCCGTGCTGTCCTTAGGCGGCGTGCGAAAAGCGATATAAAACACTTTATTATCATCGTCATTTGAAAGAATGAATATCCTCGCGCCTGATTTCTTATGTCTCAATAAATAAACATTTGAATTCAGATCATCGGAAAATTTTTCAAATATTTTGTCATAATTTTTATTCTGCAGCATTGCCTTATCTATCCTCCGTAAGCGATAAACATTAATGTCAATTATGATTCGAAAAGTGAATCCACAAAGCCGTCCGGCTCAAATCTTCTAAGATCTCCTATTCCCTCGCCGACGCCTATATATTTCACCGGAACATTAAGCTCTCTTGTAATGGCAACAGCTATGCCTCCCTTTGCAGTCCCGTCAAGCTTTGTGAGTATTACACCGTCAATATTCATGACCTCGCCAAATTCCTTTGCCTGCTGCAATGCATTTTGGCCTGTTGTCGCATCAAGAACTATGATATTTTCCCTCTTATAGTCAGGAAGCTGCCCGGAAAAGATCTTATCCAGCTTGGCCAGCTCGTTCATCAAATTCTTTTTATTATGCAGTCTTCCTGCGGTATCGCAAAGGAGAATATCCGCGCATCTTGCCTTAGCGGCACTCGAGGCATCATATACGACCGAGCCGGGATCTGCTCCTTCTGCTCCCGCCACAAGATAACAGCCGGCCCGTTCTGCCCATACCTTGAGCTGCTCGGTAGCTGCGGCTCTGAATGTATCCGCACCCGCAAGGATCACCTTTTTTCCGGCATCGGAATACAATTTCGCGATCTTGCCCGCACATGTAGTCTTTCCAACGCCATTTACACCTATGAGCATGACCACGCTATGCTCATTTTCAAAGTCATAGGCTCCCTCAGGCTGTCTCATCAGCCTTTTGATATCTTCTATGAGAAATGCCTTAGCATCACCCGACGTCTTAAGGCTTTTATTTCTTGTCACCTCATCGCGCAGATTATCCAGCAGCTCCTCTGTCGCGGCTACTCCCATATCTCCTTCGATCAAGAGCTCCTCAAGATCGTCATAGAAATCATCATCGATATTCTTAAACAAATTGCCGAAGAATTTTGAAAAAAATCCCGGCTTCTTCTTTTGTATTTTTGATGATATCAGCGGCTCTTCATGGTCATCCGCATATGTCCGTCCCGCAGGTGCTGCTGCATCCTCCTCGGATTCGACCACCTCTTTCTCGGATGCTGCTGTTTCTTTCTCGGATGTGGCCTCCTCTTTCTCAGATGCAGCCGCCTCTTTCTCAGATGTAACTGCCTCTTTCTCGGGTGCGACCACCTCGTTCTCGGGTGTGATTACCACGTTCTCGGGTGTTACTGCCTCTTTCCCGGCTGCAGCTGTTTCTTTCTCGGCTGATGCGCTGTACTGAGCCTCAGCTCCGTCATCTGATATATTTTCAGAGCTTTCCGGCGCGGCATTCTCGGCACCTTCCGACGCCATCTGCTCACCGCATGCATGATCTTCCTGCTTTTCTTCAGCCTTATCTTTATTTTTCTTAAACCAATTAAACATTTAACCTCCGATCAACGTCCGGCGACTCAAGTGATATTTTTCCGATCTTGCCGTTTCTGAAATTCTCAAGCAAAATGGCGGCTGCCTTTTCGCTGTCAAGCACTCCGCCGGGCCTTAGAGCGCCCTTGACCTTTGCTATCTTATATAAAATACATATATCAGCATCAGGCTGCACATATATATTGCCTTCGTTTTGGAAGATTTCTTCGTCTGATATATGTTCCAATCCGTAATATTCTTCAAGCATATTCGGATAACGGTTTTCCAGCAATCTTATCAACCCGCAGGCAAGCTCTTGCTTATTTAATATTTCATCCCTTATGGACCCAAGCGCGGCCAGCCTGAAGCCGACCTCCTGATCCTCAAACTTCGGCCATAATATTCCGGGAGTATCAAGCAGCTCCAATGACGGACTGAGTCTTACCCATTGCTTTCCCTTGGTCACACCGGGCTTGTTTCCGGTCTTTGCGACCGCCTTTTTCATATATGAATTGATAAATGTGGATTTTCCGACATTGGGAATGCCGGCCACCATAGCTCTGACAGGACGCTTCTTTATGCCTCTTTTTTGATCACGCTCTTCCTTCTTTTTGCATGCCTGTCTGATATATGGCTCCAATTTTTTTATATCCGATGCATTTTTGCAATTAAGGCTGCATACCGGAAGCTCTATAGCATCAAAATAATCGATCCACTCTGACGTGACATTGTCGTCTGCAAGATCTGTTTTGTTCAGCAGGATAAGCCTCGACTTGTCTTTGGCCATAATATCGATATCGGGATTGCGGCTGGATAGTGGTGCCCTCGCATCGAGGAGCTCTATCACCAGATCGACCAGCCTGATATCTTCCTGCATTTGTCTTTTTGCTTTGGTCATATGACCGGGATACCATTGATAATTCATTCGGGCATTTTATCACAGATTTCGTTACTTTTCCATATACTTGAAAAAGGGACAGGTATGTATCTCTCATACCTGTCCCTTTAAACATTCGAACCATTAAATGCAATAGGCCGGTTGTAATATTATCTTGCAACCTCTTTAACCTTTGCAGCCTTACCTACTCTGTCTCTCAGATAGTTAAGCTTTGCTCTTCTTACCTTACCTCTTCTTACGACCTGAATAGAAGCGATCGTAGGAGAATGCAGCGGCCATGTTCTTTCAACGCCGACACCGCCTGAGAGCTTTCTTACGGTAAATGTTTCACGAAGTCCGCCGCCCTGTCTCTTGAGTACTGTTCCCTCGAAGACCTGGATCCTCTCTCTGTTGCCTTCTTTAATGAGTGCAGATACCTTAACAGTATCTCCTACTCTGAACTCGTCAACATGCTCTTTAACCTGGGCTGCTTCAATCTTTTTAATGATATCGTTCATTGTTGTGACCTCCTAAAAAATATTCGATGTTCTTAATACTTCCTCGGCGGTCAAAGCCACCTCGTAACAGAGGACCATCTGTTTCACAGCTGGAATAGTCTATCACAGTACTCCCTTATAAAGCAAGCACTTTTCTTGTTTTTTCGGTCTGTTTTGCAAGTTTTTTCAAAATGATCTGCAAGATTTCCGGTGCCGTTTGCTCTGCATGTCTCAGCATGCTCACTCAAGCAAAAATTCCGCAAGCACCCTGTTGCTCAGATCTACCCCAATATCCGTAAGTCTCACCTGCATCTTCGTCACAGGATGTCCGGCGAGGTCTTGGCATATACATTCCTTTGTTTCTATATATCCGCGCTGCTTAAGGATCCTCGTTATATCACCGTATATGCTGTCATAGTTCTTCCCGAATGTCTCTGTAAAATCCTCTTTAAAAATGCCTCTCGTCATTCTAAGCCCAAGGAACATGAATTCTTCCATTTGTTCATTAACGGACAATGTTTCTCTTTCCTTTTGCAACTCGGCGATAAGCTCCATTGGAGCATTTTTATATTTATCACAGATTTCGATATACGAATTCAGATCGGAAATATTTTTCCATCTAACATTATCTATAAGAGAGGACGAACCAAGACCGAGGCCGAGATAGTTTTTTCTTGTCCAATACCCGCAATTGTGTCTGCATTCTCTTCCGGGCAGCGAATAATTCGATATCTCGTACCTGTCATATCCGAATTCCTTAAGTATATCTCTCGTAGAATAATATATTTCTCTCTCCTCATCCTCGCTCGGAATGTTCAGATTGTCCCCCTTTTTCAATCTATCAAAAAAAGGCGTATTTTCTTCTATGATGAGTGAATATGCACTTATATGCTCCGGTGCGAGAGCTGCAGTCTCCGAAAGAGTATGCTTCCATGACTCCAAGGTCTGCTGCGGTATGGCCTGCATAAGATCTACATTTATATTATCAAAGCCCATATCTCTGGCCATATGAAATGTTTGCACGAACTGTTCTGATGTATGTATCCTGCCGAGAGCCTTAAGCTCTTTATTGTTTGCCGATTGAAGTCCGATGCTCAGCCTGTTGATTCCGATCCTCTTATATGTCTCGAGCTTTTCCTCTGTAAGCGTACCCGGGTTGCATTCTATGGTGATCTCTATCTCTTTTTCGCTTCCATTTTCGGTATTTTGTATATTAAAGGCATCCTTTATTGCCCGGGCTATGCTCTCCGTCAAGGCAGACGAAAGAACAGACGGGGTACCCCCGCCTGCAAAAATTGATATTATCTTTCTGTCCGAATAGATACTCCCGTATGCGTTGATCTCATTTATAAGAGACTGTACATATGCCTTGTACATACTCCCGGTCCCCGGTGCCGACAAAAAATCGCAATACAGGCACTTTTGCATACAAAAAGGTATATGAATATATAATTCAAGATCCTTGTCAATCTTCATCGAGCTTAAGTACACTCATAAATGCTTCCTGAGGGATCTCAACATTGCCTATCTGGCGCATACGTTTCTTTCCCTCCTTTTGCTTTTCAAGCAGCTTCTTTTTACGTGTTATATCGCCGCCGTAGCATTTTGAGAGCACGTCCTTTCGCAATGCCTTTACAGTCTCTCTTGCTATGATCTTGGATCCGACCGCGGCCTGGATAGGTATCTCGAAGAGATGACGCGGTATCTCGTCCTTCAGTTTTTCACATATCTTTCTTCCGCGTTCATATGCACTGTCTTTATGGACTATAAATGAAAGCGCATCGACTTCTTCCTTATTGACCAATATATCCAGCTTTACAAGCTCTGCCCTTTCATAATCCTTTATCTCATAATCGAGAGAGGCATATCCCCTCGAACGCGATTTGAGTGCGTCAAAGAAATCATATATTATCTCATTTAATGGAAGATCATATTTTAATATAGCTCTGCCGGCCTCTATATATTCTATTTCTTTATATATACCACGCCTCTCCTGGCACAATTCCATGATAGGTCCGATATAATCGCTCGTTACCATGATCTCGGCCTTGGCGATAGGCTCTTCCATATATTCTATTTCACTGGGGTCCGGAAGTGATGACGGATTGGTAAGCTCCATCATCTCGCCGTTAGTCTTATATATCTTATATATTACGGATGGAGCTGTGGTGACAAGATCCAGATTGTATTCTCTCTCAAGACGCTCCTGAATGATCTCAAGATGCAATAATCCAAGAAATCCGCATCTGAAGCCAAATCCCAAGGCAAGTGAGGTCTCGGGTTCGTATACAAGCGACGCGTCATTCAGCCTGAGCTTTTCCAAAGCGTCTCTCAAATCCTCATAATGTGCCCCGTCTGCAGGATACATGCCGCAATAGACCATAGACTGCACCTTTTTATATCCCGCGAGCGGTTCGGCGCATGGATTCATATTGTCGGTAACGGTATCGCCTACCATAGTATCTCTGACATTCTTGATGGAAGCGGTAAAGTATCCTACCATGCCGGCCTGCAGCTCATCGCATGGGATAAATGATCCCGCTCCGAAATATCCAACCTCTACCACGTTATAAACGGCACCTGTGGCCATCATACGCACCTGAGTGCCGACCTTGACGCGTCCTTCCTTGACACGCATAAAGACGATAACTCCCTTATAGGCGTCATATAATGAATCAAATATGAGTGCCTTAAGGGGAGCGTCCGGATCTCCGTTCGGTGCCGGTATCTTGTGGACGATCGCCTCAAGTACCTGATCTATATTGATATCGTTTTTTGCCGATATTCTCGGTGCATCCGTGGCCTCAAGTCCTATCACATCTTCTATTTCCGCCGCGACCTTATCCGGTTCCGCACTCGGAAGGTCTATCTTATTTATGACAGGCACTACCTCAAGGTCATGATCTATTGCCATATATACATTTGCAAGTGTCTGAGCCTCTATACCCTGAGCCGCATCTACAACGAGCACAGCACCCTCGCATGCCGCAAGGCTCCTCGAGACCTCATAGCTGAAGTCCACATGACCGGGTGTGTCTATAAGATTGAATACATATTCCTGCCCGTCATTTGCCTTATATACCGTGCGCACGGTCTGAGCCTTTATCGTGATGCCTCTCTCACGCTCCAGATCCATATTATCAAGGACCTGTGACTGCATCTCTCGTTCCGTGAGCAGCCCGGTCTTTTCGATAATACGGTCTGCTAAGGTCGATTTGCCGTGATCTATATGCGCGATTATACAAAAATTTCTTATGTTTTTCTGATCCATTAATTCACCTTATTCTGAGGGGTCACTGCCGGCTGATCGTCCGCACCGTTCTCATACAGACATTCTTTAGTACCTCACATGCGGAATATGCCAACTGAAATCTCACTTTGACATTCTGAGGCGGTACCGTCATCAGACCCTTCTGCCCGATTTGGCTCCGGTGCTGCAATGCTGCAGCAGTCTTACATTCTCTCGGGAGCTGAAAATCCCAAAAGATCTATGCATTGCTCAAGTACCGCTTTAGTCAATGTTATCAGGCTGATATAGCTTTCCTTCTTTTGTTCATCATCGCATGTCAATATCCTGACTTCATGATAAAACATATTAAATGCATTCGACAGCTCATAGATATAAGCACATATCTTATGCGGTGCAAGCTCCAAATATGCCTCATATACCATCTGCGAGAAGCCTGCTATCTTCAGCATGAGATCCTTTTCGCTCTTCTCTCCGGTAAAGCTTATATGCATAGATGGCTTACGGTCGTATTTATTCAGGATGGACTTTATCCTTACTATCGTATAAAGGATATATGGCCCTGTATTGCCTTCAAATTCCGTGAACTTGTTCAGGTCGAATATATAATCCTTTGTAGCCTGATTGGACAGGTCGCCGTATTTGAGAGCTGCTATAGCTATCTGCTTTGCGGTTTCTTCAAGCTCTTCACCCTTGATATCATCATTTTGCTTCATTTTTTCAAGAACAGCCTGTTCTGTCTCAGCTATAAGCGTCTCCAGTCTTAATACACCGCCTTCTCTTGTCTTAAACGGGCGTCCGTCCTTGCCGTTCATCGTACCAAAACCAAGGAATGAAAGTCTTGTATCAGGACCTACGATACCTGCCTTGCGGCTTGTCCTGAATACCTGCGTAAAATGAAGCTCCTGACGTTTATCAACAACATATATTATCTGAGACGGATGATAAATCTGCTCTCTCGAAACTATCGTTGCAAGATCTGTAGTCGCATAGAGCGTGGCACCGTCTGATTTGATAACGATGCATGGCGGAAGCTCCTTCTTATCATCATCCTGTGAGATATCTACTACAAGAGCGCCGTTGCTCTCCTGCAATATTCCTTTTTCCTTCATGCTCTCCAGCATATCCGGAATATATTTCTGAGCATCGCTTTCTCCGTTCCAAAGCTCAAAATGCACATTCAATTTTTCGTAATTTTTCTTAAGATCCGCAACCGAGACATTCATGACATGCTTCCAGAGCGCTATATATCCCCTGCGTCCCTGCTGCAGCTGTGCAGTTGCTTCCTTTGCTTCATTATAGAAGGCCTCATCCGTCTTGCATTTGCCGCTTGCACAAGGATAGATCTCCTCAAGCTCGGATATCGTAAAAGGAGCCTCATCGGGATAATCGCCGTCATAATCTTCATCAAAATATACCAGCTGCGGCTGTCTGCATCTAAGCTCGGCAATAATCTGTCCTATCTGCAGGCCCCAATCCCCCAAATGTATATCACCGATAGTCTCAAAGCCCATATATGCGCATATTCGCTTGACACTCTCACCTATGATAGCAGAACGCAAATGTCCGATATGAAGAGGCTTGGCTACATTCGGGCCGCCGTAATCGACGATGATCTTGTGTCCGCGTCCTATTTTTTCGAGACCAAAGTCCTCGGCAGATACTATCGTATTCATATATTCCGAAATATAACTGCCGGATACCTTAAGATTAATAAATCCCGGTTTTACTGCCTCGGCCAGGTCAAACATATCATTTTCCTTAAGATATGCGCTCACTGCCTCCGCTATATCCATAGGCGGCTTATGCTCGGACTTTGCGAGGGCAAGCGCTCCGTTGCATTGAAATTCACAAAGATCGGGTCTGTTCGATAATACCGCCCTTATATTCTCACAAGGGTATCCAGCCTTTTCAAAAGCCTTTTTCAGTTCATCTGTAATATTATCTGTCAAATTTTTCATTGTAGTCTGTTATCTTTCTCTTGTTAATAACGGTTTGGCATATAAATACATTCCGTGCATGTGTCATATAAGCATTGATGATTTGCTCATGTCCTTAAGATGCCGCGACATTTATATTTATAATGTAACATTATTTTTCTCAAGCAATGCCCTCGCACTGTCGACCGAATCTACGCCATGCAGATTTTTGACAGGCGCAAATTCTCTTTCCCTTATTACCTCAAATGGCAGACATCCGTCCATCATGCTTATCATATCCAATATAAGCGTCTCATATTTATATCCGTTCGGCGCTTTGGGACTGATATAATCACCGTTTTCATCAATATATGGGATCTTCTTTTCTACCATATGACATGGCATCTTCTTACCGGCTGTTCTTTCAAGCGCGTTTACGTTCAGAAGATAATTTAATATTACGCCCCAATTGTATCTCAGCTGTCCTTTTTCATCACGGTCATTTGCCATTTCATCCGTCAGCTCATAATATTCCACTATAGAAGGCCTGCCGTCTCTCAGGCACATTACGCCTACCTTTTCATCCGGAGCCGCCTTTGCGATCACCTTTGAGCCAACCTCACAGCCTGAAGATATCGTGGCGCCTATGAATATAGGATCGGCCATCCTTTGAAGCACATTATCGACGGCAAATACATTGATCCATTCAACTCCCGACTTCTTATATTTGTCCGCAAGTCCTGCTGCAGCAAGGGACTTGTACCAGCCGCCGTTGCCGTTTGGTGATCTTGAGATACGGCTTTTTGACTCGAGATATATCTTTCCGTCATAATCTGTCGAAGGAACCATCTCCTGAACGAAGAAATCTATATATTTCCTGTCATATCCGAAATATTCATGCTCCTCAAAAAAGTTTCTCGTCGCAAGATCATTTTTCTCAGATGTCATGATCGCAAATGGAACGGCGCATCCCGCTTTTTTAGTTACGGTTTTGAGATTGTTCATAAGGCATTCGAATATATAGAGCTCTTTTGTAATGCCTATATTGTATGCGCCCTTAGGGCCGTCGGCTCCGAGCCTTGTGCCCTGTCCGCCTGCAAGCAGTACACAGGCCACTTTTCCTGCATGTATAGCATCAAGGCCGATCTCCTCGTATTTTTCTTTATTTTCATTTATCTGATCTGAAGTGCATGCCTCAAGCGGCTCGATCTTGCCTGAATTTTTCTCATCCGCACCTACGCTTAGCGCCGAAAAGTCTATTCCTTCTATATCATCAAGCAGCTGCCTTTTCTCAGCCTCGTCAAGCTCATCATAATATTTCAGAAGATGCTCCTGCCCTTCCTGTGCCAGCTTTTCCTTTGCCTGTATATAATCCATATCTCTTACTCCGTATAATTTATTTTAACTATAAAGACATTTTCATGTCATTATAGTTTATCTCATTTCCGGCTGTCATGATAGTACTTTTTTCATTTTGAAAGTTGGACGGTTACTGTCAAGCAGTCGCCTGCAGATCTTCTATTCTGACAATTTAAATATTTAATACTTCATGCGTGGACTATGGTGCAAATGACGATAGCGAGGCTTTCGTAGGGACGAGCACACCGGCAGTGACGGCGGGCTAATATTAATTTTTCTAAAAAAATTAGCACTCACCCCTTGACAGTGCTAACAATCAGTGTTATATTATGCACATAAAGAGATGAGAGATAAAAAAGATACCTCTTATCCCGAAATAAAAAAATTAAAAATGGCTTTTTAATAGAAAGGAGCGTTGATTATGTTATTACCTAGTGTATTTGGAGAGAATTTATTTGATGGATTTTGGGATTTTCCGGACTTTTCGAAGGATTTTGACAGCATGAACAAGAAGCTCTACGGCCATCACAGTACAAATATCATGAAGACCGATATCAGAGAAAATGAAGACGGATATGAAATGATCGTTGATCTGCCAGGATTTACCAAGGATGAGGTAAAGGTAGAGCTTCAAGATGGATATCTTACAATATCTGCTGCTAAGGATATGTCAAAGGATAAGAAAGAAAAAGACGGCACCAAATATATCCGCAGGGAGAGATACTACGGATCCACTCAGAGGAGCTGGTATGTCGGCGATATCGACAAGAGCCTGATAACGGCGGATTTTAAGCATGGCATACTGACACTTAATATCCCTAAGCCGAAGAAGGTCATTGAAAACAAGGAAGACAACCTCATTCAGATAACAGGCTGATATACTCAAAAATAAAACCTCTTGTAACATTTACCGGGCGGTCATGCAAAAGCGTGACCGCCCGGTAATTTTTATGCTTATCCGATCAGCTCAAGCTGCATATGATTCTTTTCGATCATAGTACTTAGAGTAAGATCTTAGCTGGCACCCTGCATGTGAGATATGCTGCAAAAACGATAGCGTGGCTTTCGTAGGAACGAGCACACCGGCAGTGACATTATGGCATTATTTGGAAATACAGCTTGACATGCCAAAGAAATGGCGCTATGCTCGCGCCAGGATTCAATCTTTTGTTTCATCTCACTTCGCCCTGTTCGGGCAGATTTCTTAAACTACTTAAATCACATGGAATTAAATAACTCTCAAAGGCTTGCAGTCCATCACGGAAGCGGTCCGATGCTGGTCATAGCGGGCCCCGGCTCCGGCAAAACCGCAGTCATAATAAGCCGTATCCGACATCTTGTATATGATCTCGACATAGATCCCGCGTCCATACTTGCAGTGACCTTCTCACGCAAGGCAGCTAAGGAAATGGAGATACGCTATCATACTCCCGGCTCATCCGATGAAGATGGGGCTCATTTCACGAATCCTCTATGCAGCAAGGATCCTCGCGATGACGGGGATGTAACATTTGCTACGCTTCACAGTATATTCTTGAAAATATTGTCTGACGAATCTTGCGGTCACAGGCTGAGGATCATCTCAAATATCGAAAAAAACGATTTCCTGCGCAGCGAGATCATAAGCCGCAATCTATCCTCCGGTGACTTATCTGAGGACATACATACATTGCTTACCAAGATCAGCAAGACCAAGTCTCATGCCTTGGCGGATGAGAGCCTTCCCTCTGCCTATAATATCCGCAAGGAAAATGATAATATGCCAAGACAGAATATTCCAAAGGATGATATATTTCATGATATCTTTTTGGAATACCAAGCATTTTTGAAAAACTCCGGCTGCATTGATTTTGACGACATTATCATCATGTGCTTTCAAATGCTGAAAAAAGATATAAGTCTTCTTAAGAAATGGCAAAGCCGGTACAGATATATTCTTGTTGATGAATTTCAGGATGTTAGTCCCATCCAATATGAGATCATAAAACTGCTGGCCGGCGACGATGCCAATCTCTTTGCCGTAGGCGATGACGATCAGAGCATATATGGCTTTCGCGGAGCAACAGGTGCCGCTCTTTCCGACTTCATGCATGACTATCCTTGGGCAAGAAAAGTCTCGTTGGATATCAATTACAGATGTGCTCCGCAGATAGTGAGTGCGTCTCGGCGGCTCATAGATCAAAACACCTCGCGAATATCAAAAAATATCATATCTGCGGCACAGCCCGGCAGCCTGTCTGTCACAAGGTTCCAGACACGTGTCAGCGAATATGAGACTATCATTAAGAAGATTTCATCAATCTGCAAGGAAGAAACCACAGCCGTTCTCTTCAGGACAAATGCCGATCATGCTCTGCTCTCGAGAATGCTTGCTAATATCGGCATTTCATTTTCATGTCAAGATTCTCCTCATGACCTTACGGATCTATTCTTTATTCGTGATATTATCTCTTATATGAAGATCGCCTGCTGCCTAAGGAAAGGCTCTAAGGAGCCCTGTCGGGGCGAGCTTTTGCAGATTATAAACAGGCCTTCAAGATATATTTCTACAAGAATTCTTTCTGCCGCCTCCACAGAGCCTGATATAATACATTGCATTTCCATTCTGAAAAAAGCCTACTTTGACAAATTGCAGGTGCTTACACTTATAAATGAATTTGAAAGACATCTCATTTTCATATCAGATATGTCTCCGCTTGCGGCAATAAAATATATCAGACATGCCGTAGGATATGACGCCTGGCTCCTAAAATATGCCGCATCATGCGGTGCTGAGCCTGCCGCATGGCAAAATACACTTGATATGTTTGAAGAATATTCCGAGATGCATTCTTCAACAGAGGCATTTCTTCATTCTTTAAGCTCGCATCATGCAGGCGAAAATAACGGCGATGACTCTGACACCGGCTCAAAGAGCAATCTTCATATCATGACCATGCATGCCTCTAAGGGCATGGAATTTGACAATGTGATACTTCCTGATGTAAATGAATCCGTCATTCCCGGAAAGCGAGCTATATGCAGGAATGATATAGAAGAAGAGAGAAGGCTGTTCTATGTAGCTATGACGCGGGCAAAGCATGCATTATATATAAGCTATGTAGACCGCCTGCACAATAAAAGAGCTTATCCAAGCAGATTCCTGGATAAGCTCTAATATGTTCTGATAAGCTCTGATATACCATGATAAGCTTTAATATGCCCTGATATGTTCTGATATGCTCTGGTATTATTTTATATCGCACAGCCTGCAAAGAAGTCTTTCGCTGCCTCGATGCCATGCATTCGGCATTTTTCAGTTTTCGTTAAGATCCTCTTCAAGCATCTTTATGCCCACATTGATACGGGCTAGGGATTCCTCTTTTCCTATGATCTCCATGATCTCGAAAGCTCCGCCGGGCGTGCTCTGTTTTCCGGATACGGCCGTCCTCAACGGCCAAAGTACTATTCCGTTCTTCACGCCTTTTTCAGATATATAATTCATGACCGTATCATGCAATGCGTCTACGGAGTAATCCGACTGCGCCTCAAGGATCGGAAGAAGTTCCCTTAGCGTCTCAAGAGAATTCTTCGAATCGGTCTTCATCTTTTTATGTGTATACATTGATACATCATATTCCGGCAGCTTTTCAAAGAAATCCACCTTCTCACTGATGTCCGGGAAGATCTCTATCCTGCTCTTAACAAGTGCCAATATCTTATCCGTATCAAGGCCCTTGTCTGTAAGTGTCTGTACAAATGGAAGTGCCCTTTCCTTAAAGGCATCAAAGTCCATAGCCTTGATATATTCGCCGTTCATCCATTTCAGCTTGACCATATCAAAGACCGCAGGTGATTTGTTGATGCGTTTATAATCGAATTCCTTGATAAGCTCATCAAGAGAAAAAATCTCTTCATTGCCCTCAGGGCTCCAGCCGAGCAGTGCGACATAGTTGACGACAGCGTCAGACAAAAATCCCTGTTCGATAAGGTCCTCAAAGGAAGAATGTCCGCTTCTCTTGCTCAATTTGTGATGCTGCTCATCCGTTATGAGAGGCAGATGGATAAATACCGGAGGCTCCCATCCGAATGCCTCATAAAGAAGCATATATTTCGGCGTCGATGAGAGATATTCGTTGCCTCTTACCACGTGGGTGATCCCCATAAGATGATCGTCCACTACGTTCGCGAAATTGTATGTCGGATATCCGTCGGATTTGATGAGGATCATGTCATCAAGCTCACTATTTTCGACGGTTATCTCTCCATATATATCATCTGTAAATGAAGTTTTGCCTTCGCTCGGTATGTTTTGCCTGATCACAAAAGGCATTCCCGATGCAAGACGTTCTTCGATCTCTTCCTTTGAAAGATGCAGACAATGCTTGTCATACATCATTATCTCTTTTCCTGCGATCGTCTGTTTGAGGCCCTCGAGACGTTCCTTAGAACAGAAGCAGTAATATGCCTTTCCTTTTTCAACAAGCTCCAAGGCATATTTCATATATATGCCTTCCTTTACTCTCTCGCTCTGCACATATGGCCCGCATTTACCGGGATTGTCAGGACCTTCATCGCTCTTTAAGCCTGTCTGCTTTAATGTGTCATATATGATCTCAAGCGCGCCCTCTACATATCTTTCCTGATCAGTATCCTCGATCCTCAGGATAAAATCGCCATCTTCATGCTTGGCGATAAGGTATTCATACAGAGCCGTTCTTAAATTTCCTACGTGCATCCGTCCTGTAGGTGACGGTGCATATCTTGTTCTTATCTTCAATTTCTTCACCGTTATTTTTCTTTAATATATCCCTTTGCTGTAAGAAGCTCTGCAAGTAATACAGCACCTCCCGCTGCACCTCTTACAGTATTATGGCTAAGTCCGACAAACTTATAATCAAATATCTTATCTTCTCTGAGCCTGCCGAGGCATATTCCCATGCCATGCTCATAGTCTCTGTCAAGCACCGGCTGAGGGCGATCGTCCTCTTCCATATATTTAATGAACTGTGCAGGTGCGCTCGGCAGCCCAAGCTCCTGAGGAACTCCTCTATATGCAGCCCACTTTTGAAGGATTGTCTCCTTATCCGGCTTTTTATCGAAATTAACGAATACTGCCGCGGTATGTCCGTTTTCTACGGCAACGCGCAGACATTGAGCAGTGATGATCGGACTTGTCGCAGGCACTATGACGCCCTTCTCGTCATCTATATGGCCCCATACTCTGAGGGGTTCCATCTCGCTCTTTTCCTCTTCACCGCCTATGTAAGGAATGACATTTTCAACCATTTCCGGCCAATCCTTGAAATTCTTTCCGGCACCGGATATTGCCTGATATGTGCATACGACAACCTGCTTCGGTCCGTACTCCTTTAAAGCATCAAGAGCCGGCGTATAGCTCTGTATGGAGCAATTCGGCTTGACTGCCACGAAGCCTCTGTCGGTGCCAAGTCTCTTCTTTTGATATTTTATTACTTCTATATGGCCCGGATTGACCTCGGGGATGACCATAGGTACATCGGGGGTCCATCTGTGCGCCGAATTGTTGGAAACTACCGGTGTCTCTGTCTTCGCATAAGCGTCCTCAAAGGCTCTTATCGCCTCCTTGTCCATATCTACCGCGCTGAAGCAGAAGTCTACATCCTTTGCATTGTTCTCGACATCATTAAGATCTCTTACGATAAGATCCTTTACTGCCTCCGGCATAGGTACCGCCATTTTCCAGTTCTTTACAGCGTCTTCATATCTTTTTCCGGCGCTTCTGGGGCTTGCGGCTACCATGACTACTTCAAACCACGGATGCTTATCAAGAAGTGTTATAAATCTCTGGCCTACCATACCTGTAGCACCCAAGATACCCACTCGCAACTTTTTATTCATATCGAAGCTCCTCCTGTCTTGTTATCATTTTTCCTTTGGAAATCACTTACCGTTATCTCGCTTAAATACTATGTTATGTGTCATATATTTTCAAGCTGATATTTTTATAAAAATCCGTGTCCCTTTTCGCATTGATATGGAATTTTTGTAAGTAATATGATCTTTTCAAATTGTTCTCTTATACTCGAATAATGCGATTTACTTTGTCGCAATAAGCCGCGTGCCACGATAATTTGCATATCACGATAAGCCGCGTGTCACGATAATTTGCATATCACGGTAGGCCGCGTGTCACGATAAGCTGTGTATCACGATAATCTGCGTATCACGATAAGCTGTGTGCGAATCTTTAGCCTATGATCTCGGCTTGCTGCCCTTGCCGTCTCTCTTTGCAAGCTTTATCTTCATAAGCTCCAGATCTTTTCCTTTATATTTTATTTCTTTTTTATCGCCTACTCCTACAATATATACCTTGTCTATCTCGTCGTTCGGATTCAGCTTGATGCCCCTTACTCCTATGGCGCCCTTTTTCTTTTCCGGCACCTCACTCAATCTGAACCTCAAAAAGACACCGTCGCGAGTCTGCAATACTACCATCTTATTTGTGCTGAACTCATCCTTCTTTATGACAGGTCTTCCGTCATTTTCAACTGCTGCAGATGCGTCCATCTGCGCTGCACCGTCTTTAGCAGGTACATCTGTCTGTACCGCCTTGTCCTCTCCTGTATCTATGGATACCATTTCACCGGTACCTGCATTGATATCAAACAGCTCAAATGTCAGCTGATCGTCATCATCCGTAAACGAACTTATGCTGTCATTATCTTCAGAGTCTGCCAAAGGCTCGTCATATCCGCCGCTAAGCAGTGGATCAAGGTCATCATCAAATTCGAATTCCGTATATATTTTTCTGTCCGATGTGTCAAATGCCTCAATGCTTACGACCTCGTCGCCCTCGGCAAGCTTTGTCGCGGAAATGCTCTTTCTCGATACATCGAATTCGCTGCCGTCAACAAATTTCATCATGCCGTCCTTTGTGGTAAAGAGCAGCTCACTCATCAGAAGCGTATTTTGTGAAAATACCTGTATGATATTTTCCTCAGAGCTCTTGTAATTGCTGATATTATCTATCGGGATTCCTTTATCCTTCGGTCTTTTTGTCGGTATCTTCAGGCACTTTATCTGATGCATCATGCCATTTTGAGTAAAAATACATACGCTGTCAGTATTCATGCAGCGGAAGATATATTTATTTTCCTGTTCTATGGCCGCGGCATTTTTATCATATGCGCTCGGATCTATAAGCTTTACATATCCGAACCTGTCCATTAAAAAGACGACCTCCTGCTCTTTTACGGCCTCTTCTTCATATACCTGTGTCTGCGCGTCTGTTATCTTTGTCCTTCTATCAGAAGCATAGTCCTTTTTGATCTTCTTAAGCTCGTTTATGATGACCTTCTTCATTGCAGATTCGTCGGAAAGTATCTTCTCGTAATCGGCAATTTCTGCCTTGAGCTGGTCATATTCCTCCTTCAGCTTAAGGATCTCCAGGCCGATGAGCTTTGACAGACGCAGCTCCAATATCGCCTGTGCCTGTCTTTCCGTAAATGAAAGCTCGGCTGCTGCCGCCTTTGATGCGGGATTTTTGAAGCTGATCGCGTCCGTATCGCCGTTTATAAGGCAATTCTTCGCCTGCGATATATTCTGAGAGCCTCTGATTATCTCTATGATAAGATCTATGATATCACAGGCCTTTATAAGCCCTTCGCGGATCTCAAGCTGTTCCCTGTCCTTTGCAAGGAGCGTGGTATATTTACGCCGGTTGATCTCATATTGAAAATCAGTGACCTCTTTAAGTATCCCCTTAAGCCCCAGCACCTCGGGTCTGCCGTCTGCTATGACCAGCATGTTTACACCGAATGTATCCTCAAGTCTGGTCTTTTTATATAATATATTTTCGAGCTTTACAGGATCGGCTCCGTTCTTAAGCTCCAATACGATCCTTATACCCTCTTTATCGGACTCGTTGGAAATGCCGGCAATATCCGTGATCTTCTTAGTCTCTGCGAGATCGCATACATCAATAAGAAATTTATTGATATTTGCGCCTATCATCGTATAAGGAATCTCTGTTATGACAAGCCTGTCGCGTTCGCCTCTCTTTGACGCTTTTTCGAATACTACCTTACCTCTGATCTTTATCTTGCCTGTTCCGCTCTCATAAATATCACGAAGCTCAGATCTGTTTACGATTATACCGCCCGTTGGGAAGTCAGGTCCCGGCATCACCTCCATAAGCTCCTCGGTGGTTACGGACTTCTTCTGCATATACAAGATCATCGCGTCTATGACCTCGCCGAGGTTGTGTGTAGGTATACTCGTGGTCATGCCTACGGCGATACCCTCAGATCCGTTTACAAGAACGTTCGGAATCCTTACCGGCAATATGGCAGGTTCCTTTTCCGTCTCGTCAAAATTCGGAACAAAATCAACTACATCCTTATCAAGGTCAGCCAGATAGACATTTTGCGTAAATTCCTCAAGCCTGGCCTCCGTATAACGCATAGCTGCCGCGCCGTCTCCCTCTATGGAGCCGAAGTTGCCATGCCCGTCTACAAGCGGCATTTCCTTTTTGAAATCCTGTGAAAGAACTACCAATGTTTCATAGATAGAGGAATCACCATGCGGGTGATATTTACCCATCGTATCACCGACGATACGGGCAGATTTTCTATGCGGTTTATCAGAGCGCAGACCAAGCTCGTTCATCGCATACAGTACTCGCCTTTGTACGGGCTTTAGCCCGTCACGAACGTCCGGTACCGCTCTTGCGCATATAACGCTCATTGCATAATCAATATATGATTTCTGCATCACATCGGAATATTCACTTTTTATGATCTCTTCTGACATATATTCTCCAATTAAATATCAAGCTCGGCCGTGGCCGCATTGTCATAGATAAATTGTTTTCTGGGGCCTACATCGGATCCCATGAGCATTCCCGTCACCTCGGATGCCATGCGGCCGTCCTCTATCTCCACCTGTTTGAGCACTCTGTGCTGCGGATCGAGCGTTGTCTCCCACAGCTGCTCTGCATCCATTTCACCGAGTCCCTTATACCTTTGAAGTATAAAATTGCCGGAATGAGTCTTTTTATATTTTTCAAGCGCCTCATCATCGTAAAGATAGACCTCTTCGCCCCTTTTCGGTATGGCCTTATACAATGGCGGCGTGGCAAGATATACATGCCCTGCCTGTATGAGCTCCGGCATAAATCTGTAAAAGAATGTCAGCAATAATGTTGCTATATGCGCACCGTCCACATCGGCATCGGTCATAATAATGATCTTGTGGTAACGCAGCTTGCTTATATCGAAATCATTGCCGTATCCTTCTGAAAAGCCACATCCAAAGGCCTGTATCATGGTCTTTATCTCCGCATTGGCAAGCACCTTATCTATGGATGCCTTTTCGACATTGAGTATCTTGCCTCTTATAGGCAAGATAGCCTGAGTCCTTCTGTTGCGGGCCTTCTTTGCGGAGCCTCCCGCCGAATCGCCCTCTACTATAAACACCTCACATTCCTCAGGCTTGCGGCTCTCACAATTGCTCAGCTTGCCGTTGCCTTCCATGATATACTTTGCTTTTGAGAGCATGTTGGTGCGGGTCTTTTCTTCGGCTTTCCTTATCTTGGCGCTCTTTTCCGCACAGCCTATGGTTGCCTTGAGGCAGTCGAGATTCTTATCGAAATATCTCTCAAGCTCCTGTCCTGTTATATCTGCAACGACTCTTTGTGCGTCCTGATTGTCAAGCTTGGTCTTGGTCTGTCCCTCAAATCTGGGATCGGGATGCTTTATGGCTATTATAGCCGTCATGCCGCATCTGGCATCCGCTCCTGTAAAATTCTCGTCCTTTTCCTTGAGTATACCAAGCTCCCTGGCATAATTATTTATTATGCCGGTGAATCTTCCCTTGAAGCCTGTGATATGAGTACCACCCTCCTGCGTATATATATTATTGCAGAATCCGAGTATATTCTCCTGAAATTCATTGACAAATTGAAAGGCCGCCTCTACCTCGATTCCTTCTTCTTTGTTCTTGTAATAAATTACCGGTGTTACCTCTTCCTTGCCCTCGTTCAGATTTCTGATATAAGAGACGATCCCGTCCGGCTCATGATATGTCACTGAGGACTCTTCACCGAACCTTTTATTTTCAAATAAGATTGTAAGATCGGGGTTGAGATATGCTGTCTCATGAAGCCTGCTGGCTATAGAATCTGCCTTAAAATATATCTTTTCGAATATCTCTCTGTCAGGAAGGAATCTAACCTTGGTTCCCGTAAGCGACTTCCTGCATGTCCCTTTTTCCTTAAGCGGATACATAACCTTTCCGCGTTCATAGCGCTGATTGTATATCTTGCCGTCCGAATAGACGTCAACCTCAAGCCATTGTGACAGTGCATTAACGACTGATGCACCTACTCCATGCAATCCGCCCGAGATCTTGTAGCTGCCGTCACTGAACTTGCCGCCCGCATGCAATATCGTAAATACGACCTCCACACCTGTAAGACCTGTCTTCTCATTTATGCTCACAGGTATGCCTCGTCCGTTATCCTCTATCGTGACCGATCCGTCCGCCTCAAGGATAACCGATATCTCAGTACAATATCCCGCAAGATGTTCATCTACAGCATTGTCGACTATCTCATAGATCAGATGATTGAGTCCCTTTGAAGATACGCTTCCGATATACATTCCCGGACGCTTGCGGACCGGCTCCAGCCCCTCCAGGATCTCTATGCTGTTTCCCGTATATTTCTTATCTGTCATAAATTCCCGCCGTTATTATCATTTGATGCTTAGCTTTGTGATGCCGCGCACCATTTCTATATTGCATAAAGCTCTTTAAGCTCTGTAATCTGTACGTCTTAAATATCTCTTTAAAAAATAAACCGTATCAAAATGCGTCTGTTCCTCCGATTTTTCTATAAGCACCCATTCGGGCATCTTGTCTATGTTCGGAAAAAACGTATCCGCATCATATGAATAATCGATCGAGGTTACCTGTATCTCGTCCGCGTAAGATATCATCTGCCGAAATACGCTTCCCCCGCCAAGTATATAAATATCATTTTTATTTTCGCGTCCTATCCTTATGGCCTCCTCGACAGATGATGCCGTAATGCTGTTTTCCGGCTTTAATCCGGTCGACTTTGTCAGGACGATGTTGTTTCTGTTAACGGGAATTTGTCCATGCGGTATGCTCTCGTAGGTCTTTCTTCCCATAATGACAGTCTGTCCGGTCGTTGTCGCCCTGATATATCTGACATCATCGGGAATAACAGTTATCTGTTTTCCGTTTTTTCCTATGCCCCAATTTTTATCCGCGGTCACTATCGCACAGATCATAATATACCTCCGTCATTTTTCACGTCTATATGTGTCTGTATATTCGGCAGATCAAGATTGCCGACGCACGTGGAGCACTGCGGATCAATGCAGGTATCCTCTCATGCTCCCGGTCATCTGTCTAACCTGTAAATGATAACAGATAAGCGTCATGTTGTCAAAAAACCGGCAGCCGTTTGTCTACTTCATATAGACAACCGTCTGCCGGTTATGTACAACTGATTGTATCTTAGGTGCTATTGTCTCATGCTTTGATCTTCATGAGCAGCTGTCCCGCCTTTACAGTCTGATTGGGCTCTACGAGGATCTCGTCGATCGTACCTGACATACGTGCGGTCACGCTCGTCTCCATCTTCATAGCCTCAACTATGAGCAGGGACTGATTTTCCTCTACCTTGTCGCCGACCTTTACATTGATCTTGCTGACAGCTCCCGGTATGGATGCGCCCACATGGCTCTTGTCAGACGGATCTGCCATGGCGATCGTCGATGCTGTTGCCTCAGCTGTAGTATCTCTGACATCGATCTCACGATTCGATCCATTCAATTCGAATATTACAGTCCTTGTGCCGTCCTCATGAGCATCTCCGAGTCCGAGATATTTCACAATCATAGTCTGGCCGTCTCCGACATCTACCTTGTTGGTCTCTCCTATAGCAAGGCCATGGAAGAATACGTGGCTTCCCAGTCTTGAGATATAACCATACTCATCATAATGCTTGTAATAATCCTCTACTACCTTAGGGAACATTACCCAGCTGACCGCATCTCTGTCATCGACCTCGTCGGTATGCTTATATTCCTTAAGATGTGCCTTTACGGAATCAAAGTCGATCGGATTGAGCAGGTCTCCCGGACGACATGTTATCGGCTTTTCACCCTTCAATACGACCTTCTGCAGATCCTTAGGGAATCCCCATGCCGGCTGACCCATATATCCCTTGAAATAGCTTACTACGCTCTCAGGGAATGCAAGGCTTTCACCCTTTTCAACTATATTATCAGGGGTCAGATTGTTCTGTACCATAAAGATAGCAAGGTCTCCTACCATCTTCGATGACGGCGTTACCTTAACGATATCGCCGAGCAGCTGGTTGACCGTAACAAACATTTCGCGGACCTCATCAAATCTGTGTCCGAGTCCGAGGCTCTTGACCTGCGGGCGAAGGTTGGTATATTGTCCTCCCGGTATCTCATAACGATATATATCCGTAAGCGGTGTCTTAAGATCTGATTCAAATGAATCATATCTGAGTCTGATATCTTCCCAATACTCACTGAGTGCCTCAAGCTTCTTCAGATCAAGTCCCGTATCACGGTCCGTATCCTTAAGTGCGGCTACAACAGAGTTCATGGAAGGCTGGCTTGTAAGCGATGACATGGATGTGACAGCAAGGTCGATGATATCCACTCCCGCCTCTGCTGCCATAAGACATGCAGCTACCTGGTTGCCTGATGTATCATGTGTATGGAAATGAATAGGAATACCTACTTCTTCCTTCAATGTCTTTACAAGCTTCTTTGCGGCATATGGCTTAAGGAGACCGGACATATCCTTTATGCACAGCGTATGAGCTCCGCGCTTTTCAAGCTCCTTTGCCATCTTTACATAATATTCGAGTGTATATTTATCGCGGCTAGGATCTAGTATATCACCCGTGTAACACATAGTAGCTTCAAGGATCTTATTCTGCTTAAGAACCTCGTCCATAGCCACCTCCATATTCGGGATCCAGTTAAGTGAATCGAATACACGGAATACATCTATACCGCCCTGTGCGCTGAGCTCAATGAACTTGCGTACCTGATTGTCAGGATAGCTTGAATATCCCAGAAGGTTCGATCCGCGCAGCAGCATCTGGAACATGATATTCGGGATAGCCTCTCTTAACGAATCAAGTCTCTCCCATGGGCTCTCATAAAGGAATCTGTATGCGGTATCAAAGGTTGCTCCGCCCCACATCTCGAGTGAGAAGCAATCGGCGAGGATCTCGGCTGTGGCCGGTGCACCCTTCATCATGTCTCTTGTTCTCATTCTTGTTGCGAGAAGGCTTTGATGAGCATCTCTCATGGTCGTATCCGTGATCATGACCTTCTTTTGTGCAAGCACATAATCACGCACTGCCTCCGGACCCTTTTCATCGAGAAGCTGCTTAAGTCCCGGCTTGGGATCTTCACCGCTCACTTCTACAAATCTCGGAGTATCATAGAGCTTTCTGCCCGCAGTCGGATCATTTACGACGATATTGCCGATATATTTGAGCATCTTCGTCTCTTTATCCTCATCCTCATGCATGTTGAAGAGCTCAGGTGTCTCATCTATAAATCTCGTAGAGCATTTTCCTGCCTGGAATACGGGATTGTTGAGGATATTGCCGAGGAAGCTTACATTGGTCTTGACTCCGCGTACAACAGTCTCACCAAGCGCTCTTATCGATTTTCTTATGGCGCCCTTAAACGAATTGTCAAAGCATGTGATCTTCACAAGCAGGCTGTCATAATACGGGGAAATGGTATATCCTGCATATGCGTTGCCGTCAAGCCTTATACCGTTGCCGCCGCTTGAGCGATATGATGTGATTCTTCCTGTATCCGGTGCAAAATTGTTTGCCGGATCCTCTGTCGTAATACGGCATTGGATAGAATATCCACGTATCCTTATGGAATCCTGACCTGTAATGCCTATAAGAGGATGCGATATCTCGGCACCGTCTGCGATCAATATCTGTGCGCGTACAAGATCCACACCGGTTACCATCTCAGTAACGGTATGCTCTACCTGGATACGCGGATTCATTTCTATAAAGTAATGCTTGCCCGTAAGCTTATCTACCAGAAATTCAACCGTACCTGCGCTGACATAATTTACGGATTTTGCGATCCTTACGGCATCTTCGCAGATCTCCTTACGTGTCTCAAAAGGAAGAGACCATGCAGGGGTATATTCTATGACCTTCTGATATCTTCTCTGCAAAGAGCAATCTCTCTCAAAGAGATGTACCATATTGCCATGGCTGTCGCCCAGTATCTGCACCTCTATATGCTTCGGCTCGACAAGGAATTTCTCGATGAAGATATTATCATTTCCGAATGCCTTCTTGGATTCGGACTGAACAAGCTCAAATGCTGTCTTGACCTCGTCCTTGTTCCAGCATGCTCTCATGCCTCTTCCGCCGCCGCCTGCAGCTGCCTTCAATATAACAGGGAATCCGTAGCTGATAGCCTTCTCAAGAGCCTCGTCGGCATTTTTCAAAGGCTCCGTGCTGCCGGGTATAGTCTCGACACCGCATTTGAGTGCCATTTCCTTAGCCGTGAGCTTATCACCCATCTTGCCGAGTACGTCCGAGTTGGGGCCTATGAAGATTATGCCGGCCTTTTCACAGGCTCTGGCAAATTCCGCATTCTCACTTAAGAATCCATAGCCCGGATGGATGGCATCTACATTCTTTCTTTTAGCTAACTTCACGATCTCATCGATCGCAAGATATGCCCCGAGAGGGCTGAGGTTCTCGCCGATCATATAAGCCTCGTCAGCTCTTATCCTGTGCTCACTGTAGATATCTTCCTTTGAATAGATGGCTACGGTGGATACACCCAAGTCCTGGCAAGCTCTTATGACGCGCTTCGCAATCTCTCCGCGATTTGCGACGAGTACCTTTTTTATCTTCTTAGTTTCCATTTTTCTCCTCCCGAAATAGAACAATGGCTTAAATTGTTCTATTAATTTACCACAAATGCTCTTAGATTCACATACTTTTTTATGTTTTAGATCCGAAAGTGCCGCAAATCGCGTCAATTTTTCACAGTCTGCTGCTGTATCTTCCCAGAAATTGTCTGGTCCTCTCCTCCTTCGGATCTGCAAAAAGAGCCTTTGACTCACCCATCTCGCAGATAACGCCCTGATCCATAAAGATCGTCTGACTTGCCACATCACAGGCAAATTCCATTTCATGGGTAACAATGATCATCGTCATCTTTTTGTCGGCAAGATCTTTGATGACTCTGAGCACCTCTCCTGTAAGCTCGGGATCGAGCGCCGATGTAGGCTCATCGAAGCACAATATATCCGGCCGCATCGCGAGTGCCCTGGCTATGGCGACTCTCTGGCATTGACCTCCCGAAAGCTGGTGCGGATAATTGTTCATTCTGTCTGACAGTCCCATATCTTCCAAAAGCCTTTTCGCATTTTTTTCGATCTCGTCGAATATCTCTCTGCGGTCCCTTTTAAAATCAGGATTATCTCTTGCTGCAAGCTTTGGCGCGAGCGTGACATTTCCGAGAGCAGTATATTGCGGAAAAAGGTTAAATGATTGAAAAACGAGTCCGAAATGCAATGCATTTTTTCTTTTATTTCTATCACCTGTCACACCGCCGCAGGATGAATCGAAAATCGTATTGCCTCTTACCTTTATACTGCCGGATGTCGGCGTCTCAAGGGAATTGAGGCATCTGAGCAATGTGGTCTTGCCGCTGCCGGATGACCCTATTATCGAGACAGCCTCACCCTCATCAAGAGAGAAGGATACGTCCTTTATCACTTCTGTCTTGCCGAAATTCTTGCATAAATGTTCCACTTCAAGAATAGCCATCTTCCCCTCCTATCTGAAAAACTCAAGTTTCTTTTCTAATTTACCGAGAACGATAGTAAGTATGCCGTTAAAGATAAGATAATATATGGCAGTGAAAAAGAGCGGCCATATCGCACCGGATATCCCCTGAGAGCCCTTAAGGAAGGACTGCCCCGCCCATATGACTTCTTTAAGTGATATGATGCGGGCAAGAGATGTGTCCTTTACGAGAGTAAGTATCTCATTGGAGATCGGCGGTACGACTCTCTTTACCATCTGCAGGAGGGTTATTCGGGTGAATATCTGACCCTTTGTCATGCCGAGCACTCTGCCTGCCTCTGTCTGACCTATAGGTACTCCCTGAATGCCGCCTCTGTATATTTCCGAAAAATAGCAGGCGTAATTCAGGATAAAGGCAACAGCCGCCGCAGCAAATCTGCCGCTCTCACTGCCTCCCCATATAGCCTTGCCGAACACTAGACCTGGAAAATAAAAGATGATCAGAAGCTGTATCATCAAAGGAGTGCCTCTCACCACCCATATAAGTCCTTTAAAAACGCCTTTGACAACTACCACCTTGGACATTGATCCGAATGATATAAGAAGTCCTAACGGAAGAGCTCCCGCAAGCGTGACAGCAAAAAGCTTCAATGTCTGCAGAAATCCGGTATTTAAGGCTTGAGCCACTATAGGAAGCTGTTCGAAAAATGTTGACATAAAAATCACCTGTTATAAGCCAAAATTTGCCGGAAACAGGCATTATCTGTTTCCGGCAGGTATTCAAATATTTAATGCAGTGCAAAATGTGCGGACCGTTCTGCCGATATCACGCACTTTGCTGCCGCCTTATTACTGTTCTATGAGTGCAGCCTGAACTCCGTACTTTTCGGCACATTCCATGAGAGAGCCGTCGTCATATGCATCCTTTATAAATTCATTGAACTTTTCCACAAGGTCAGATCCCTTACGGAAGCCTACTCCGTACTCCTCTGTCGTGAGTGAAAGCGTATATGTGAGGTCCTCGTAGCTGGTTCCCTCTCCCACCATTGCCGCTGCCATAAGTGAATCTATGATAGCCGCATCTGCTGTTCCTGCTGCAACCTCCATAAGAGCACTTGCCTGATTCTGCACCTCTACAGTAGCTGCACCGAGTTTCTCTGCCGCAGCTGCGCCTGCGCTTCCGCTCTCAACAGCGAATGTAAGCTCCTTAAGGCTGTCCTCATCCGGATAGTCGTCTGCCTTATCGACCGGCAAAATAACTATCTGTGCGTTGTTCATATATGCATTAGAACAATCCATAGAGCTTGTAACCTCATCTGTAAGGGTCATGCCGTTCCATACGCAGTCGATAGTCTTGTTATTGATCTCAAGAATCTTATTATCCCAATCAATCTCCATGAATTCTACATCTACGCCAAGGCTATCTGCAAATGCCTTAGCCATATCAGCATCAAAACCGATCCACTCGTCGCCGTCTTTATAGTCCATCGGCTCAAAGTCCGTAATGCCTACAACGAGCTTGCCGGCTGCCACACATGCAGCAACATCCCCGTCTGCTGCCTCATCAGGCTGATCTGCAGCAGCCTGTGTCTGTTCGTCACTCTCACTTGATGAGCTGCTGTCTTGGCATGCTGCAAGTGAAAAGCACATAAGTCCTGCTAATAATAATGCTGTAAATTTTTTCATAATATTTGTCCCTTCCGTATTCCTCTTATCGTTGAGTTCTTTGGCATGTTACCACTTTAGCATAGTAAAGTCAAGCACTTTTTTACTGCATTTTTTACTGCATTTTTTATGTTAGTCACTGTCAAGTAATCGTTGGCAAATCTTTCATTCAGACAATTTCTAGTACTGCGTGTGAGATAAGGCAGCATATCATCACACTTTGCAGTGTTTAAAGCCAGAGTCTCATATCTGATTTTTGTCCCCTGTTTTTAAAAAGTGACACCCTTGACATTATCGCCCACGCCTTTTAGAATAATCCTACAGAAGAACTATGTATTTTTGTTCAACTTAGACATTTCAAACTAGCAGATACATGAAAAAAATTATTGAAATCATCAGGAGGTAATTTAAATGGTAATTGATATTAACGTCCATCACCTTCCCGAAGATCTCTTCACTAATGAAGAGGTCCTGAACGGATTCCTTACCACCGCTCCGCGGGGATTTGGTGAGATAGCACACCTGGGCCTTACAGAGGGCGGACAGCGTCAGCTTATCCTCGAGAAGCCGAAGGGATATCAGAATCTTAACTATGTAGAGGGAGATTATTCTCTCGAATCCAAGCTTGCCGCTATGGATAATGCCGGTGTAGATTATGCCGTAATGCGTGTGCCTGTATGGCAGGAATGGCTTCGTCTTGACACATGCAAGATAGTAAATGATAATGCCGCAGACATCTGCAAGCGTTCCGGCGGCCGTATCTTCTCAACAGCATGTGTTCCGCCATGGGGAGGAAAAGAGAATCTTTATGAGCTGAACCGCTGCGTTCAGGAGCTTGGCTGTGTAGGCGTACAGCTTGCTTGTCATTACGGACAGCTTTATCTGGACGATGAGGCATTCAGACCTTATCTTAAAGAGATTGAAAAGCTCAACATTCCGGTTGTCGCTCACCATACTCCTCTTCCGGTTCATTGGGAATCTCTTTATGAATTCACCAATCTCCGCCGTGAGCTCGGACGTGTGACAGATCAGGCAACAGCAGTAGGCCGTGAGATCTTCTCAGATCTTTTCGATGAGTGTCCGAACCTCAAGCTTATACATACCATGTTCGGCGGAAACTGGTTTGCAGCTCAGAATCTTCTCATGCCTCATAAGCCAAAGAAGAAGGAAGCTATGCTTCGTCTTAATGTTGCAGATGCCGATCGTATCGCATCTCATGTTAAGGAAAATATCTTCTTCGATATGACACATCCCGCATCATGGGGCAAGGATCAGGTTGAATGTGCTATCAAGGTCTGCGGCGCAGATCATCTGCTCTTCGGTTCCTCATTCCCTGTATTCTATAACTGGATGGAGGATGGTGTTAATTTCGTAAAGAGCACTCTTGATATCTCCGATGAGACAAGAGATATGCTTCTTTACAAGAACGCAATAAGAATGTTCAATCTTCCGATCGAAGCATAAGCTTGATACAGTCAAAGGGCTGTCCCTTCGCAATGAGGGACAGCCCTTTTTTGATGCTGTATGAGCCTGCATCCAGCATAGCAGCTGCAGGCAGCTGTCTGTAAGTCTTTCATGCCGATAAATCTAGTTATCCGCAGCAAGGTCATTTTAGTCCGTATACTTTTCGTACTATAGGTATCTTAGACAAAATATATGCGCATGTCAGATCGACAACTAACTTTGCGAATATTATAAAATACAGCCTCAAACCGCTTGCCATGCCGCATTGCACTAATTTATCCGCCAAAGACCACCATGGAAACAGCGAAAGCTCGATGTTGTGTATACAAAGCACCAGCAGACTGTATTTTCCGAAATAGGCAAAGAACTCTGAGATGTATTTAAGCTTATCATCGATCAGCCTGCTGATGCATATGACCAAGGTACATGCACAGATACAGCCGAATATATCGACTATACCTCGTCCTATATCGCAATGCACAAGCCAGAACGATTGGAAATCCTTGATAAAATATGCCGTTGCTATGACAGCGACGCAAATTCCGAAGCACTTTATCTCACGTGATGTGTTCTTAAGTATGGGAATAAGGCTTTTCAGCAGATATCCCATATACATAAACAATGTCGCACACGCACCGGCCTGAATACTGAGCGGAAACCAGCAAATACTCCTTGTCAGATATCCGAATAAGAATAATGCTCCTACGAATGCAATTCTTATATATTTTTTGAAATTAAGTGAGAGACGCAAGAATATTCCGCCCCAGAATGCAGCGAGAAGAAACCATAATGCACCTATTTGTGGTATGAAGAAGGGTTCATCATAGTTGTCTCCGGAGCCATAGAGCGCAGCATATCCCCAATATCTGACTGCAGTAAGTGCCTGACCTCCTCTATGCACTTCCAATGCCGCAGCGCATAATATCATCACGATACAGGTTGCTATATAAGGCACTATCAATGTACGGAATTTATTCAGGCAGAATTCCTTCAGGCCTCTTCTATCACTCGTAAAATATCCGGTTATAAAGAAAAACAACGGTACGTGAAAGGTAAATACGACTCTGTTAATAGCCCAGATTTCCATATGCCCCAGGATAATGCAGATAATAGCTATTCCCCTGGCAATATCGATATATCTTACACGAGTACCTTTATTACTTACAATTGTATTATTTTCAAGCATATCAAAATTGTCCGCATACAGACACAGCACGTCTCAGACGTGTCGATCTGTATGCAGAGCGGCATTAATCTCAAAGAATATATTTTACCCTGTCATCCTTGCGCTTTGGCATCTTTGGAATTATCTCCGGATATCCGAATGCCACAGTCGCAATAAGCTCACCTCTTTCAGGGGCATATCTGGCCCGGATATCTTCCTTTACGCCTCCTGATATAAGAGCAGTCATCCAGCATGAACCGATCCCTTCGCCATATGCTGCAAGTGTCATATTCTCGATCGCGGCGGCAATGCTCTGTATGACAGTATCTCTTCCGTCTTTCACTTCAGGACTTCTTACAAATGCAAGTACCACAAGAGGAGCATATCCGAATGTCCCCACAAAGCTTGTTGTCTGCTTGATGACCTCCGGATGCTCTTTAAAGCGCTCTTCCAGCCTCGGTCTGAAGCCCTCGGCGCCTCGTGATGCGATATCTCTAAGAGAAGCAAGCTCATCAGGAGATGCCACTGCCACGAAATACCATGGCTGAATATTGGTCCCTGAAGGTGCCATCATTCCGGCCTCAACTATCCTTTTGATCGTCTCCTCCGGTATCTTTTTATCTTGAAATTTTCTGACGGATCTGCGTCCCTCTATAGCCTCAATAATATCCATAATAATCCATCCTCCGTCCGTACATTATATGATATCAGAGCATCAAGACGCAATATTCAATATATCATATGATATATTCAGCTCTGCCTTTTTTCACGACAGGTCTTGTACCTTCGGGGCCGTAATATCCGAAGGTTATCATGCCTATGAATTCACCATCCATGTCAGGTGAAAATTGTTCTTTTAATTTCGGGGCCGCGCCTGCAGCTATGGGAGATGTCAGCCAATATGAGCCGATTCCCTTGCCATATGCTTTAATGAGCATATTTTGAAAGGCGCTCCCTATCTCAAGTATCTGCGCGGAGAGTTCGTCAGGCTCCACATGATAGTCCGTAAATGCCATCACTATAAAGGACGCGCTGTCAAGGCTTGCAAGAAATTCTTCTGTATCTCTCTTAAATTCGGGATGTCCGGGGAAGCGTTCCCTGAGCTTTGCTGCAAAAGGAACAACCCCGTCATGCATTTTCCCGCTTAGCTCTTTAAGGATGCCGTCATCGCTTACGGCAACAAAATGCCACGGCCTGATAGGAATATTTTCGGGCACATATGTACCTGCCTCTACTATTTCCCTTATATCTCCTTCAGGTACCTTTCCATCAACAAATCTGCCTGTATTGCCGCGGCCGTATATGAGCTCCTTTACTCTTCTGAGATCATTTTGAAATTGCATATCAAAGCCGAAATATACATTTCCGACTGAGAATATATCTGTATTTTCCCCTGTGACAGCAATATCTACATGCTTCCTGCGGCATAAGATGACCAGTACAAGCGATATTGCGGCCATTAAGGCAAGACCGGTATATACACTTGCCCATATGTCCAAGCCTTTTATTTCGAACATAAAAAGAGCCACAACATAATATCCGCATGAGCGTGCGACGCAGCCTATAGGTGTCGCTATCTTCGAGACCGAATTGAAGCTTTCGGGTCCGAACAGAGACAGTATCATAGAAGGCATCAACGGTGCCGGAGCACCATTCAGCAAAAAGGCCAGCATGCAAAGTATCGTAATGACTACGATATTGCTTACATTTACAAATGCCATAGCCAGATATACGATCACCGATACAATGCAATATATTATGGTCGTCCTTCTTGTGCCGAGTTTTTGATCCATAAATGATATCGCGAAGCCTCCCGCGATGCCGGCAAGCGCACCTACAGACATGATCGCGCCCGCAGCGGTTGTATTGCTGCCCAAATGTGCTCTTGCGATAATATATTGCATCAGCTGTGCCACACATGCTATGACCGCGCAATTAAGCAATCCGTATATGACAATTATCAGCCAGACATACGGTGTCCTTATTATCTCCCTGAAATGATAGCTCCTGTTCTTTATATCCCTGCCGATACTCTCCACAGGAAGATTGTCCGGTGTAAGGCCCACCTCAAAGGGCGAATTTTTAACCCAAAAAATACTGAGTATGCCCATAACGACAAGCCCCGTGCCAAAAAGCCAAAGGGCCGTCCTTATGGCTATGCTCTCATCTCCGTCTACGGTAAGAGAAGAAACAATATTAGTATATATAAGAGAAAAAACAGCATTGCCGGCAGGAATGCCGACAGCCGATAAGCCGAGTGCCATGCCCTTCTTTTTGTTGAACCAATGCGCGATAAGTGACTGTGACGTCATTTGACAATAGGCAAACATGGCAGTATGTGTCACAGCAAGACATATGATCAGGGATACAAGTCCGGCTCTTCCCGCAAACGGAAAAATAAAATAATTGATTCCGCCCACGATATATCCCGCGATAATCGCCTGCTTAGGCCCCTTTCTTTCTACCCATTGCCCTATAAAAATGCCGACAACAGCCGAAAAGACAGCACAAAGGGTATTAATGAGCAGCATTGCCCTGTCTGCGCCTCCCATGGCATCTGCAAAGCCTGCCGGGATGGTATCGTAGAACCCGGGCAATACATTATTTGATATCGATACCAGCACAAAGGCCAAAAACATATATGAAACAAATGAATGGCCGATATAGCTGTATCCGAGTGCAAAGCTTCTTTTTTTCATATCTTCCATAAGTCAACCGATTCCTTCAACAAGCATTGTGATACCGGGAGTGTAAAGTGCGCAGCGATCCGGGTATCACCGGAGTCAAAATGTTATACAAAAATGCTCCTTTCGGAGCATTTTGATATAAATGTGGCTTCACATATCCTGCCATACGCACAGATATCGGACATTTATCCGATAGACATATGTTAACATATGAAAAAAAGATATTCAAATTTTCAAACCGTGCATGGTTTTATTTTTTGGCTGTCATTTTACAGCAATTATCGTAACAGAGCTTTCCCTTCCTGCATTGCAGGAAATACCATGCAAAGCATATGACAATATCTACGATCATGCCCGCATACCATGCCCAGTAAAGGCCAAGGTAGCTGTTCATTACCTCGGTGAGTACATAGCACATAACAACCCTTGTTCCAAGGTCGGCTATTGTCGCGATCACGAAGACCTTGACGTCCCCCACGCCCCTCATCAGACCGCCGAGTGAAAGAGCTACGCTTACAAAGATAAGGTCTATGAGGACTATTTTTATATAATTTGCACCGACAATGATAACCTCTTCGATATTTGCCTCACTCGTATTAACGAACATGCTGACCAGCTGATCTGAAAAGATATTTCCCAATATAGCAATGAGCGATGAAAATGCAGCGCATATGACTATGGTAGCCTTAAGTCCCTGTCTGCATCTGTCAGCGCGCTTTGCACCGAAATTCTGTCCCGCAAAGCTCATAAGTCCCGTGGCCATGGCATTGTAGCAGCCGTAATTAAAGTTAACTATCTTTGCACCCACCTCATATCCTGCCATAACAGATGTGGGGAATGTATTTACAAGCCTCTGTATGAGAATATGTCCTATAGATACCGATATTTGCTGAAATATACAGGGAATCGCGACCTTGCTCATCTGTGCAAATATATCCCGGTCGAACCATCTTTTCCTGTCCGTACTGCTATCCTGCAGTGCATTATCATCCTCCGGATGGCAGATAACGTCTGCGGCCTGTTCATCCGCCTCACCTCTTGCCTGCAGCTCGAGCGTAAATTTCTTCATTTTTAGCACTATGGATATGATAGCTATAGCCGCGACAAAGAATTGCGATATTACCGTGGCCCAGGCAGCTCCTCTGACACTGCGATGCATAGGACCTACGGCGATAATGTCCAGAATAACATTTAATACAGATGAGGCGATAAGGAAATAAAGCGGTCTCCTCGAATCCCCCATGCCGGTAAATGCTGCTGCAGCCGCATTATAAATGAGCATAGGAAATGCTCCGACACAATATATGGCAAGATATCCCTTCGCACCGTCAAATACATCTTTATTTACGCCGAGCCATGTCATGAACTGCCCTGCCATCAGGATGCCTATCAAGGAGACGGCGATGCCCAGTACTCCCAGAGCGATAACGCATGTGCTTACAGCGGCGCGAAGCTTGTGAAATTTTCTTTCTCCGAACAGCTTGGAGATCACGACCGTGCAGCCCATTCCCGCGCCTGTGCATATGCCCACTACGAAATGCACTATAGGTGTCGTCGCGCCAAGTGCTGCAAGTCCCGTGGCATTATCCAAATTGCCGACTATCGCGCAGTCCGCGGCGTTATATAATTGCTGAACTATGCTGCTGATCAGCAGCGGAATGGAAAATGTGATTATAACCTTCCATACATTTCCTTGTGTAAGATCCTTAGTCATTTTTTCCTCCTCTATAAAACAGCTTTCATGTGTCCATATCGTGAGGCATGCTTTAGAAATCCTGTCGGTTCTTTGTCATATAGCTTATTCGTCGGATTCTTTCACATTTGATATGTTTTCCCTTTATTTGCGGATCTGATATCCGCAGGACACTTTTTTTGCAATATCCTGCATATAGGGACCGCCGCCATCGTATATATGACAGACAATATCACCCATACGAGCAGTCTTGCAGGTATCAGGACAACAAGTGCCTCTATCGTCCAATATTTAAATATCACTACACCGTCCAGATAGCTTGCCAAAAGGTTGAATATAACAAGCACAAGATTCGATGAAAAGGCATTTACCGCTATGGGAATAAGTCTTGCCTTGCGATGAAATGCCGCATATATAAGTCCGGATGCCAGACCCTGAAGCATACCGGGCAAGATCCATATCGGTGTAGTTACCGTGATCCCGTATGTTATAAGCTGGCTTAAAAAGCTGCCGACAAGTCCAACCGCAAGCCCCTCTGTCGGTCCGCAGAGCATCCCCGCAAGGACTATCGGAAGTGTACTGAAGGTTATCTTAAGCTCATTACCTATCCTGATAGTACCGAATGATTCAAGGACAATATGCAATGCGATCATAAGAGCGCAGATACAGATATCAAGTACGGTCACCTTTGGTTTATTCATTTTTTTCCTCATTTTACCGACCGACGAGAGCAGTCATCCTGTCTGTATTTTTAATATTGATACTGTGCCCTTATTTATTACATTTTATTTATTTTTTTTGTTGATTTCAACTTGCAGATCGCTCAAGCTGCAAGAAAAAATTCTGCAATAAATACTATGACTGCGCAGGCACTTGCTACAATAAAAAGGTTTTGCGTGATCCACGCAAGTATGATCCCGATGATGAGTGATAAAAGCCCGGCAACAGGGCTGTCTGTGGCATTGATCATTGCGGGAACAGTCATAACGGAGAGCGTTACATACGGAACATAATAAAGAAACGATTTGATAAAATTGTTTTTTATCTGTTTTCTGATCAAGGTAAGCGGCAATGCCTTGCACATATATGTTACGACGATCATCACGATCATATAAATGACGGTCCTCAGGCTCATTGCATGTTACCTCCGCATCCGTCAGCAGATCCGTCACTTTCATCCGAGGAGCATGGTGTATTTTCTTCTTCCTTTATCGGGAACAGCAGCGCCGCCCCTGCGGATATGACGACTGTAAGTATAACAGTCCGTATACTCTCATTAATACCGCTTATAAACGGAATATAAGCGGCCGCACTGCTGAGCGCAAAGCATACCACAATTACTCCCGCGATTATCTTATTCTTTTTTGCCGCAGGTATAATGATCGCAAGGAACATGCCGAAAAGAGCAACGCTAAGTGCACTGACTACTCTTTGCGGAAGTATATTGCCGACAATGCATCCTATCGCGGTGCCAAGTGCCCACGAGGGTGATGCTACCATAGCGGTCCCGTATGTAAACCACGGATTCAGATTACCGGGTCTTTGCATGGAGACGGCAAATATCTCATCGGTGACATATAGGCCCATAAGCATGCGGTGTCCCATAGACAGATTCGGTGCTACCCTCTGACTCATGGCGCTGCTCATCAAAAGATATCGCGAGTCGGCAACCACTGTCATGAGTGCCATAAGCAAAAAGCCGCCGTCTTCGGCCATGATACGAAATCCCGCATATTCTCCCGCAGACGCGTTGCAGAAGAGGCTGACGATCGCACCCCCGAATGCATTCAGGCCTGCCTTTATGACCCATACACCGAGTGAAAAGGATACCGCAAAATATCCCAGTCCTATAGGTATACCCGACTTGAGACCGTATTTGAAAGCCTTTTTATCTATGCTTTGTATTTTGTCTTGTATTTGCATTATGCTCATCCGACGTCTTTCCGATATAATAGATCATGCCCAACGTATATAAGAAGAAAGGTATCGTATACATCTCAAAAAGGTTCGTAAGGCACAAAAGGAATGTCATAAAGGACATCACGTATGCTACTCTGTCATTCTTCACTCTGAACCATACGATGACAGTGACAGCAAGGAGTGCTATGATCACGGCGGTACCTATTATTCCGGTTACATATGTCATATGCAGGAAAAAGCTGTGTGAATGAGCATATCCCGTGATCTTGGATGCCACTCTGTTTACGGTCTCGAGTCCGTTGCCCCATATAGGCTTTTCATATATATAGCTTATGGCCATATCCCATATATGGCGTCTGCCGTGAAAGGATTGGTCTATACCGAATTTTGTGACCCACTCGGCATTGCCCATCCATACGACCACGATATAAACGGCTGCATTTGCTCCCACCATAAGTATAGGATTGAATATAAGCCTTATCACATGTGCCGCGCCCTTGGCGATCATCGCGATATTGCCTACTATCATGAATCCGATGGCGAGCGCATATACTATTATCTGTGTCCATGAATCACATTTGAAAGCCATTGCAAGGCTCATCAGCATAGCCGCATAATTCAGATAATCCATCCATTTGCCGTATTTATGCGCATATGCTGAGCCGCAAAGAGCCATCGGCAGGACGAATTCGACACCTCCGTTATAATTGCCTACGATGGATATGAGTTCGTTTCTGCTCACACCCCATACTTCCCATAGGCCCACTCCCCAAAAGCGGAATATGCAATATGTATTTGCTATATTGATCGCAAGATACCAAAAAAACGCTATAAGCAGGGTACGTTTGGGGGTGACTCTCAGAAAGATCGCCATATTCATTATTGCAAATATAGCCGTAACGCCCTTGCTGCCAAGTGCGCTCTTTAGGTCGGCATCATTGATATATGTCGAATAGATCAATATTATGATGAAAATACAAACGGCGAGAAGATACCAATTGTCGCGAAACAGTCTGAGTCTGCTGCAATATAATGTAAAAAAGGCTATAATGAGCAGACCTCCCGCGATATATCTGGAATACGGAAGATATTTCAGGATATACGGACAGATCTCAGCCTCATAAGGAAGATAAAAGGAAATAAGTGAAAAAAAGAATATGACAACGCCGGGAAATCCCTTGAGTATTTTTCTTACAGTCTTCTCAGCAGCGTTCATCTCTTTCTCCTTTGTATAATCTCGGAAATCTGATTATAACATTTATAAAGCTGCTGTGTCAGCTGTTAATATTTACGCTTTTCATGTCATATATAGAAATGATATGCGGCAAGATAACAAAAAAGCAGACTGCATCACGCTCTGTCTTCGCAGCCGTCCCACAATATCGCCTTTTTTGCTTTAAGTGTCTCTCTGAGGTTCAATATTCTTTGATTCTCGGAGCCGCGAAATCTCAGCATAAGGTTCCTCCTAGAGAGCACAAACGGCCCGTCTACCAATATATCTATCGTATCTAAGAGTCCTTCTGTGTATTCGGTATGCTTTCTTCCGCCGGGAAGCAGATCGTCAAGCAGATATCCCGTAAATGCCCATACATCCTTTTGCGGACACTCGGCTTTGAATCTTTTCATAAAAGGCAGGAGTGCGGCTTGATTTTCCTCTTCGAACGGTTCACCGCCGAGCAGCGTCAGCCCCGCTATATAGTCAGGGCTCATGCTCTCGATGATCCTATCCTGTGTCTCCTCTGTAAAAGGCCTTCCGTTATCAAAGCTCCATGTCTGCGGCTGAAAGCATCCCTCGCAATGATTTCTGCAGCCTGACACGAATAAAGTAGTCCTTACTCCAACGCCGTCGGCAATATCGCAAAATTTTATTTCGGAATAATACATCTTTTCCAAATCCCCTGATCTTCAGGCTATCCGCGGCAAAGGATCACAGATGCAATACTCTGTCCTTGATCTCCTGAGTCCTGCCCTGATTCCAGAACTGCGTCCCTATATATCCGCAGGTTCGCCTTGCCACGTTCATCTTGTTCTGATCGCGGTTTTTGCAATTCGGACATTCCCAAATAAGCTTTCCTGATTCGTCCTCTACTATCTGTATCTCACCGTCATAACCGCATACCTGGCAGTAGTCGCTCTTTGTATTCAGTTCGGCATACATTATGTTGTCATAAATATATCCGATGACCGATAATACAGCCTCGATATTGTCCTTCATATCAGGTACTTCTATATAGCTGATAGCTCCTCCCGGAGAAAGCGCCTGAAATTCTGATTCGAATTTCAGTTTTTCAAATGCATTTATCTGCTCTGTGACATGTACATGATAGCTGTTGGTTATATAATTCTTGTCGGTCACTCCCGGTATCCTTCCGAATCTCTTCTGAAGGCACTTTGCGAATTTATATGTCGTAGATTCAAGCGGTGTGCCATACAGGCTGAAATCCATATTTTCCTTGGCCTTCCATGCGGCGCATGCATCATTGAGGCGCCTCATCAGCTTGAGTGCAAATTCCTTTCCTGCAGGATCTGTATGCGAAACACCCTTCATATAGTATGTGCATTCATGCAATCCCGCATATCCGAGTGATATCGTAGAATATCCTCCGAAAAGAAGCTTGTCTATCGTCTCGCCCTTCTTAAGCCTTGCAAGGGCTCCGTTCTGCCAGAGGATCGGTGCCGCATCCGAAAGTGTTCCCATCAGCCTGTTGTGTCTGCACATAAGTGCCTCATAGCAAAGCTCCAGTCTCTCATCCAATATCTTCCAGAATTTCTGTTCATCCTTAGCTGAGGAGCATGCAACATCTACCAGGTTGATAGTTACAACGCCCTGATTGAACCTGCCGTAATATTTCGGATTGCCGTCATTATCCACATACGGTGTAAGGAAGCTTCTGCATCCCATGCACGGATAGCAATGCCCCTCACCGTTTTTATCCACCTTAAGCTCCAGCATCTTCTTTTCGGAAATATAATCCGGAACCATCCTCTTCGCGGTGCATTTTGCAGACAGTACTGTCAGGTCATAATATTTTGACCCCGGACGCACATTATCCTCTTCAAGCACATATATCAGCTTCGGAAAGGCCGGTGTAATATAGACGCCGTTTTCATTTTTTACGCCTAAGATACGCTGCCTCAATGTCTCTTCTATGACAAGAGCCAGATCATCTCTGAGCCTGCCCTCGGGAACCTCATCCAGATACATAAAGACTGTCACAAAAGGTGCCTGCCCGTTGGTCGTCATGAGTGTCGTAACCTGATATTGGATAGTCTGTACACCCTGCTGTATCTCGTCTCTTACTCTGTCCTCTGTAAGCTTCTCCAGCATCTCTTCAGTGTAGCTCATGCCTGCGGATTCGAGATTTTCTTTTATCTTTTTGCGGAATTTCTGTCTGCTCACATCGACAAATGGTGCAAGATGAGCCAATGATATGCTCTGTCCGCCATATTGATTTGATGCGACCTGAGCCATGACCTGAGTAGCCACATTGCATGCGGTCACAAAGCTCTTCGGTCTTTCTATCATAGTCTCCGAGATGACAGTGCCGTTTTGGAGCATATCCTCAAGATTGACCAGGCAGCAATTGTGCATGCGCTGTGCGAAATAATCGGCATCATGGAAATGTATGATACCATTTTCATGAGCCTCAACGATCTTCTGCGGAAGGAGAAATCTCTTGGTGATATCCTTGCTCACCTCACCTGCCATATAATCCCTCTGAACGCTGTTTACGACCGGATTCTTGTTGGAATTTTCCTGTTTTACCTCCTCATTTACACAATCAATAAGACTGAGTATCTGCTGATCTGTCGTATTGGACTTACGTATAACAGCCCTCTTGTATCTGTAGGTGATATAATTTCTGGCAACATTAAAAGCGTTCTGCCTCATGATATGGTTCTCTACCATATCCTGTATCTCTTCCACGCTTGGCGCGCGTCCGAGATATTCACACTCAAGCGTTACCGCATTGACAATAATGCGAATGGTAAGCGGGTCCATTCGTTCGGAATCCGCAACGGAATTGTTCGCTTTTATAATGGCATTTTCGATCTTGGCAGCATCATAATCTACCTCTTCACCGCTTCTCTTGATGATCTTCATACATACATCTCCCTCAAAGATTTGTTGTAAGTCTTTTGTTCATTTACTTTTATTTATTTGCTTTTATATATGCTTTTTTATATGTTAGCTTTTATTTATATGTTTGCTTTTATTTATTTGTTTTTGTTTATTCGCTTTTATTTATTTGCTTGCTCTTATTTATTTGCTTTTATTCATTTACTTGTTTTCGGTCATTTTCGCGTTTCAATTCGCCCTTGCCGCAGCGTGCTCAATCCTGCGCATATATGATGACCGACGCCTAAAATTTTATCCATATATTGTATGTATGTCAAGTAATACGCACAATATTTTGTGTTAGAATATTAGCCTTTATTTTTGTGAAATCGGACAATATGAAATAAAATGCTTGACTTTTGAAGACAGAATAAAGTACGAAGGGCTGTCACCTGTCATGAATGCCGCAGGCCCCAAGACGCTTATAGATATTTGCACCGCATCATGGCACAAAATATCCGGAGGAAAGACTTCCTCCGGATATCGATCGGGGTGACGCGATTCGAACGCGCGACCTCTAAGTCCCGAACCTAGCGCTCTACCAAACTGAGCCACACCCCGATGCTTTTTGAACAAGCGTTGATTATTATATCACATAAATTATATTTTTCTACATGTTTTTATTTATTTTTTGTTTTCGGGCCGCTGCAGGGTAAACATCTGCAAAACCTTCATTCAAAAAAGCGGCCCTTCTTCAGGGCCGCCGCTTGGTTAAATTCTATCATGACTTAAAGCATCTATTTAAGACTTCGAGCTTCTTCTCTTTGCCACGGCAATGGCTATACCGGCACCTGCAAGAAGCATTGCTGCCGCAAAAGGAACGGAAGGTGCGGTATCAGCTGTCTTTACATCACTTTTGGCATTATCGGTCTTATCCGTATTATCTTTGGTATTGTCAGTCTTATCTGCATCATCTTTGGTGTCATCTTCGGTGTCATCTTTGGTGTCATCTTTCTTACCATCGTCTGATGCTGCAGTATATTCCCATTTTCCGGTAAATGTAACAGCAGCGTCTGATATGGTCTTTTCTGCGCTGTCCCATCCCTTGAATGTCCATGTTCCTGATACAACTCCGTTGCTGTCCTTTACCTCAACGGGATCATATTCTGTCTGTGCACTTGCAGTCTCTCCGTTTGGCATTTCCTTTGACTCGGGAAGGAGGCTTCTCACTTCCACAGGAAGAGCCTCTCCTTCAGTTGCCGATACGAACTCATAAGAAACATTATAAAGTGCACGCCTGTATACAAGCTTGATCTCTACTGCCTTATCTTTATCATTCTTTGACGCCGAAAGATCTACGTTCTTATAATTACTTGCCTGTTCATCGAGCACATAAGCACCGCTCTTGGACGCAGCATCGTATGTAAGTGCCGATGCTGTTGTGCTTATCACTTCATCGCTTGTTGTCTTGTCATGCTCAACACTGTCACCGGTATAATATTCGGTATTTACCTGATAGTAATACTTGGACTGCTCTGCCTCTACTATAAAATCAAGCCCATTTGAACTCATTCCACTGTTCGGGCAACGATTATATGCCGCAATGAGATCTTCGAACTTATCTATAGTGCATGTGGATTGCAGCTCGTCATAAGTATAATTTATCACTACGCTTGCCACTCTCTGGCGCTCGGTGTCGTATCCGTCCGAAACGAACATTCCGTCTCTGGCGCCCACAAATCTGAATCCCTGATCATCCGTGGTTCCGTCACCGGTCATATCCCTGCTGTCACCGTTCGCAAAATTCACCTTTACGGATACATTGCTTACTTCGTCGGCAGGTACGGCAACGCCGTCTTTGGTGAAGTTAACTATAATATGATTATAGAAATATCCGCTTACAGTAGGACTCTTGTAAACAGTCCATGTAAACCCGGTGATCTCATAGCAATCCTCAGCATTATGCTCATGATCCTTATCACAGATAAGTATCACGTCGGCTATAGGTCCATGCCAATAAAGGCCATCTCCAAGCTCCGGCAGTGTGTGACTGTCATCCTTATATGTCACCGTATCTCCCGCGCTGTATGTCTTTTCTCCTTCACCTGCTATTGCCTGAATGCATATCATGGAAAAAAGCATACAAACGATCACGCCGATGCAGGCAAACCTCTTAAATTTTCTCGTTAATCCTTCGGTCATGGCTACAATCTCCCGTTTTTACAGATCATATTACCCATCTGTATCTTTATTTTGTGGATCATAGGTCCCCGTACTGTCACGAACTGCTCACGCACTCTCGCTATGATGCAATATCATTCATTACGAGTCCAATTCATATCCGAGTAATTATATGACTGCATATTGTTTTTTTCAATGAAAAAAACCGGATTTTGAAAAAAATTGTCACTGTTTTCTTCTTTCTTCGCCAGATCCGGTCACATCAAACAAATAATGCGGATGCATATCAATTAAGATCCTTAAAGTGAAATTGTCTTCGACCTTCGGCATAATCTGCAACTATATGGCCATTTCCGTACAAATTGTATTTGTATGTCACAAGCCCTTCAAGACCTACAGGACCTCTTGCATGAATCTTTCCGGTTGAGATGCCTACCTCTGCGCCGAATCCATATCTGAAACCATCCGCGAATCTCGTAGAGCAGTTTGCATATACTCCCGCCGAGTCCACAAGCTGCATAAACAGCCTGATATTGGCCTCATTCTTTGAAATGATGCAGTCCGTATGCCCCGAGCCGTTTTTATTTATATGACTGATAGCCTCCGAGACACCGTCTACTATCTTTACAGACATGCAAAGGTCAAGATATTCCCTTCTGAAGTCATCATCAGATATCAATGCAGCATCTTTGATGATGTCTCTGACCTCTGCTGTGCCATTGAGGCTCACGCCCGCCTCTCTCGCTTTTTCTGCAAGGATCGGAAGAAAATCTCTTGCGATCTTGCGGTCGACAAGCAGGGTCTCCGTTGCATTGCATGCCGCCGGATATTGCGTCTTTGCATCCAAAATGATCTTTATCGCCTGATCCGCATCATATTCACGATCAACATATGTATGGCATATGCCGTCCGCATGTCCCATAACCGGTATCTTGGTATTGTTCATGATATATTGAACGAACGCATTAGAGCCGCGCGGTATAAGAAGATCTACATATTCATGACATTGCAGCAGCTCGTCTATCTCTTCATGCTGCATGGCCTGCATGCTCCATTTATCCGGCAGCCCGGCCTGCACCGCGGCATCATGCATGATCTTGAATAATACCTTGTTGCTTTCGGCAGTTTCCCTGCCTCCCTTAAGCACGGCACAATTGCCGCTCTTTATACAAAGAGATGATATCTGTACAAGAGCATCCGGGCGTGCCTCAAATACTACGCCTATCACACCTATCGGGCATGTGATCCTGTAAAGATCAAGTCCCTCATCCAGCTCTCTTGCAAGTGTAACCTTTCCTATAGGGTCCGGCAGCTTTATAAGCTGCTCTATGCCGCTTATGCAATCGGCAAGCTTGTGTTCGTCAAATACAAGTCTCTTCAGTATTGAGGCCGAAATACCGGCAGTCTTTGCATTTTCGGCATCCTTTTGATTGGCTTTGAAGATCTCTTCTTTATTGTCGTTAAGTGCCTTTGCTGCATTACTTAACGCGGCATTTCTCATCTCGCAGCTTGCAGCTGCAAGATATGGTGCGGCCTCTTTTATCTTTTTTACTTCGTCTCTGATACTCATATATAATTACAAGCTTTTCTTAATTCTCTTGATTTTCTTAATTTTCTTGATTTTTCTTGTTTTTATTGATTTTTCCTGATTTTATTACTTTTCTCAATTCAGCATTTTGTTACATTGACAGCCTGCGGTCCCTTTTCTCCGTCGACTATATCAAATTCTACTGCAATGCCCTCTTCAAGGCTCTTATAGCCTTCCTGGCTTATACCAGAAAAATGAACAAAAACATCTTTTCCGGATTCATCGCTGATAAATCCATATCCCTTTTGGTTGTTAAACCACTTTACGGTACCTTTCTGCATATCACATTCTCCCTTTTCATAAGTATTATTGTTACAAAGGCTAACGTCCCACACCTTTGAATACTGTTCGACAATTTAACATAATTATAACAAACTGTCAATCTAACCATAGTATACGATATTGCGGCGGGGCACTGTGGGGCAAACGCCTGCAAATCTTTCATTCAGACAATTTTCAGTACTGCGCGTGTGAGATATGCCGCAAAAACAAGCTGCGTTTTCTGCTCCTCGCACAC
>CAZGVB010000007.1:57738-74187 GCA_964528825.1 uncultured Parasporobacterium sp. | reverse complement strand
ATCTCACTATGGCAAATGCATTCAATTATGGTGACAGCATATACTTGCCTACTGACGTGTCTGCGAATCGTGCCAAAGCACTTGCAGGCCATGAACTCCATGAGGTGCTTGAGAGAAAATATCCTGAGCTTAAAAAGCTGAACAGAAAAACCATAAATAAAGTGGCGAAAGAGCTTCCCAAAGTAGGAAAGTGGGATAATGCATATGACGCATTATCAGATGCGTATGAAAGTATTTATGGTCAATCTGAGATTGGATATTCAAAATCTCAAATAAATGACGAACTGATACATGATTTGTATGCAGGAATTGATATCCTCAAGGAAAGTGGCATAAAAGATTCGTTTCCCGGCACATCCTTTAAATCCGACATCAAGAAGATTCAGGATGCGATCAGGCGAGAAACGGACAGCTTCATTGCAGAGCAACGCAAGGATTTTGCCTACATAGATCCTAACAGCTTATCGGATGCGACACAATCTCCTGTCGGATTCTCACTTAAACTCGCTCCGCAGATCGCAGAGACTTCTGTTAAATATGCGGAAAAATTTCTCGGAAAAGAGGCGGCAGAGAAAGTCAAAGATGTAGAAGACAAGGTACTTGACCTTGTCAAATACATGAAATCTGTCACCATGAATGATGATGGTACTATCAAGACAGATATCAACGGCAATCCTCTTATTCCGGACGAGAAGTTTATAAGCGGCAACATATTTGATAATGCAAGCTATTTTAAAGATGCCGAGCCGACAACAGAGTGCTTCAGACAGCTTGTTTACTTTGCATTTCAGAAGAAAGTTTCCGATGTCATCGGCAGGCCTCTGACGGAAAAAGAAGCAATAGTCGTTAATCAGGCCTGCATTGAGATAGGCATAGAGGCTCCATGCCTTTATTGTTATTCTCTCTTGGACAGAAAAGCGAGAGAGGCTTACAAGATAAGGTATATCAATGAGCGAAATGCATTCATGGATCTGTTCGATAGCGAATATAACGGAAACAAGACTAAGTTTGCGGCCGATAGGAAGAAGAACTTTGACAGATATCTTAATCTCTATATGACAAGAGAACTGGATCCTGATATTGAAGGAACAGACAAATCAAGATTTCCTGATAATCTCAGCAAGAGAAACAGAGTAAAACTGTGGATGGATGAATACCAATATCTTTTTAACGAGGATGTTGGATTAGCCACAATAGATCAGGTACGCAATTGGGATGCAGATAAGGAACTCACAGAGAAGTATAATAGTCTGTCTGATGCGGAAATTACTTTTAAGAACTACACAAAAAATAAATGGAACTTAAACAGCACTCTCGGAGACAGAAAAAAGGATCTCAATACCAGGATAAAATCGCTCAAGCTTGCAGAGATAAACGATCTGCAAGCATGGGTACAAGCGGCTTCGCAAGCAAAGAAACGTGTAGAGTATGCCGCATATTCAAATATTAATGAAAAAGGTGAGCTTCTTCCGGGAATCCTCAAGTGGAACCAATCTACAGTAAACAGACTAAATCATGAATACGGACTGCGATGGTATTCTCATGCGGAATACCATCCTGCCTTTACCATTGATAATATACAGCAAATAATTGATGCAAGCTCAAGAGGTCTGAAGGGACTTGAGTATACAAAAGAACCTGTCTCTGCAAGAATATTTGCTTCAACAGGAATGAACATAAACGTATCGTGTTTTGCTAAATGGGATGATAAGAAAAAGACGTATGTTTGCGACAATGTCCTTGGTGCAGATTGGGACGAGGTACAACAGCTAAGAAGAGCCAACAAGAATGTAGGTGCAACAATAGTCACTACAAGCTGGGATATGACATGGTGGGCATTATCTCAGGTCGGAGAGGGAAAGCTGTTTGACGAAGTCATTCCGCTCCACTTGGTTAGGGCAGGGGTTGAATTCGTTAAGGAATTCGGCCTTGATGTATTTACAAGCTATCAAGAGGAAAAGATATCTGACAAACAGCTGTATGACATGGTCATACAAGCAAAGATAAAAGAATTTGAGCTTTCTACGAAAAATGAGATAAAAGCACTCAAGAAGGCAAACAAAACAGTATATCCGTATGAGCATCAGAATGATTTCAATAAATATATTGCTATCTGTAAGGAACGTGGTCTGACTCCAAAATTCAATATTATCCTTGAGCAGATACTTGCCGGGAAAGAATATAACGGTGAGAAGATAACAACAGACCAATACATGGCACTTGTTGTCGAGACGAGGAGAAGCGAGGCGGAGACTCCGGTACTTCAACCTGAATTCAATTTTGATGAGGCCCAAAAAGCTATCGATACGCTTGCCGAAAAAGGCTATTACAATTATTTCAAACCGTCTTCGCAGTGGACTGACAGAGACGGTGTTGTAAGAGACATGACTGCTGACGATTGGGTAAAGCAAGCTGTCGCAGATATCAAAGCAGAGACTCCGATATCACAGCTTGGATACGGACGTGACCTTGCATGGGATGCTTCCAAGGGTAAATATATCATAAATGCCGCACAAGCAAGAAAAGCAGGTGTCGGCGGGATACATGACAATGTACGCAAGGCAAGCAAATCAGTTAAAACGACAGAGCAAGTAAAAGATGAAATAGTAAGCCTTGTGGAAAAAGCTATAGCAGAGCCGAACAACAATTATGATAATGTAACAATAATAGACTCGCTCGGTCGCAAGATGTCTGATGACATAAAAAAGGTGGTAGGATTTGATACCGAGGGTTGGATTGTTAAGTTTGATATAAGCCATGCAAGGCATTCTGATAATGGGCACGGAGCAAATGGTGATACAGACCATACGATGGCTGATTTGAACGAATACAAGAATATTGCTGATATGGAAGATACATACAGCAATATAACATTGGCAAGTGACAGAAGTAGTCAATATAAAAATTCTGATGGCACGATGGCACAGCAAATACTTGTACAGATTCCTAAAGGCAAAGGGAATATGTATATTTGTGAGGCAGTACCTGATTCCAATGCTAAGACAATTTGGGTAGTTTCTGTTTATCAACAAAAAAAAGCAGTATCCCAAGTACCGAATGCATTTGATAGCCTTCGGTCGCACGTCCAAAACGAGCTTGAGTCTACTGCTTCTGACGGCAGTGTAGCACAAGACAAGGACAATGGCAACGGTTATTCGTTAAAACTTGATCCTGAAACTGTCCGCAAGGCATATAACAAAATCAATGATCCATCAAGATGGGAAGCAGAGAGGGTAGGCGATGCGAACAAGAAGCCGATGTCGATGACGAACATTATCGCCAAGGTAAGGCATGACTTCGGGTTGAATATTACAAACGGTTATGTTCGGGCTAAGAATGTGAACGGTTTCTTTGATCCGAAGAACAAGAACATCAGAACGAAGTATATAAATAATCTTCCTACAACCGCACATGAGCTTGGTCATGCACTCAGTGACAGATATATGGCAATGACGATGCAGACAGAACTGTTGACGCACTTGATGCAAGAGCGATACAATATACTTGTACTACAGCAAATCAAAAAACAGTCTTGATGAGCAAATATTGTCAGAAATGATGATATCGTGTGGGTATTATATTGAAAAACAAGATCCTTATTAAAATAAATGTTATATTGCTGTCTTTTGCTCTGACGCTGGCATTATGTCCATCCTTTGTATCGGCGGAAAATGATACATCTGCTGCGCTTAATTGCGGCGTACAGACAGATGAGGAGCTTACTGCACAGGAAAGGATAAAGCTGCTTGAAGAAGACGAGGGAAGCTATGACGAGACTTCCTTTATCATTGAAGATACAAGCAGGGAGGAAGCCGAATCTACAGCTGCACTCTTTCCCGGCAGCACCGTTAGGATGAGTGAATCCGAGGATATGGCAGTCATATATCTTCCGGATGGTACGACCGTGGAGGATGTATACAAGAGCGCGCAGGTGGAGACATTGCTTCCGAAGATAAGCGAAAACTCGTATATATCTCTTATGGATACATATACAGATGCTTACGGAAACATATTGACACCGGAGGCCCCTGACTATGACATAACCGATGGCAGGTATGTCTATCAGGAATATTTATCATATGTAAATCTTAAAGATACCTGGAAAAGTACAACAGGCAAGGGCATTACTGTCGCAATAATAGATACCGGAATAGACATTGACAATAGTGAGTTTTCGGGAAAGATCAGCAATGACTCGTATAATGCATCCACGGGAGAGACCGTTTCGCAGTCCGGAATGGATGTAATAGATGATACGGCAGGCCACGGCACGATGGTTGCATCCGTCATTGCCGCAGCTATGGACGGGTACGGTGTTGTCGGCATTGCACCGGATGTCAGTCTGCTCATTATCAAGCTCGTCAAAGATTCGAGCGGACTTTTGTCGGCCGGCGATGCCAAACTCGGGATTGAGTATGCCATAGCTCATGGGGCGGATATTATTAATATGTCATTCGGGACTGAAAGAGCCGACGTATTTGGGACTTATACCCAAAAGGCATATGACGCGGGAGTGATAATGGTAGCCTCAGCGGGAAACAACGCGAATGACACACCGATGTACCCGGCATCCGATGACTGTGTAATAGGCGTGGGGGCTTTGGGGTCATCCGCATCAGGAAATTATTCACAGGCATGGGATCTTGCCAATTATTCAAGCTATGGTATAGGTACATTACTTGCGGCTCCGGGCAATGTATATGTGACGGTGAGAGGCGGCTCATATGCACGCGGCACGGGTACATCATTTGCAGCCCCGGTCGTGTCGGCAGCTGTCGCTCTTTATCTGTCTTATCACGGAAAAACGACACCGGAGTACATGATAAAATTGCTGAAAGCGTCATCTGTAGACATCGGACAACAGGGCGCAGATGACAAATTCGGATATGGCGCGCTCGACATATATACTTTGGTATTCGGGGAAATGGTCACGGTCACATATGATGCAATGGATCAAGATACAGATAATGAGACGCAGCTTGCGATCAAAGGACATACAGTGCAATATATTCCGGAGCCTATAAGAGAAGGATATACATTTGCCGGCTGGTATACGACAGATACATATGAAAATAATGCTGTTTCATATTCATATATTTACAACTGCGATACGACTCTTTATGCAAAATGGCTTGAGACCGTGACATATGCATCTGACACATACGGGGGCAATTATTATATCATCAGCTATTCGGATCTGGATGGTATTTCCGAAGGCCAGGCAGTCATGTATAAGAATAGACAGATGTATTTGAAGGATGATTGCTGGTATTGTATATCCGCGCAGCCGGCAGAGCCGGTAGAGTCTGATTTTACCATTGCCGATATTACAGGCGATGATACGGTATTGCAATATGATGATATTCCGAAGGGAGATGTCAATGGAAACGGTAAGATTAATATCATTGATTGCCAGATAGCATATGACATATTTGCCGGAATGTATGCGGGAACGGACAAATTGAGCATTTTAAATATCATGAAAGCCGATTTTAACGGCGATATGGTGATAAATGCGCTCGATGCAAGAGCAATGCAGGTATATATTCATTCCGGTGCAGGCGAATCTTAAATCTTACTTTGATGGGCCATAGATCAAGACTTTGCATGCAGGCAAGTATGCAAAGGGAGCCCCGATTTTTGATCTTGGTATATTATCGCATAAAAATATCCTTGATGCTGTCATAATGCAGGAAAAGTCCCCTGTCAGCCAGCTCCTTTATCTCATCTGCGGATGCAAAACGAAAAGCAGCTGATTCAGAGCGGCAAAGGGTTATATCATTATCTGTTATATCCATGTCAAAAAGATATATATCAACGAAATAATTATTTTTTTCAAGAGGATTGTCTCTGCGATATGAGAATGCATATCCACCCGCGGCGCAGCTCACATCCACGCCGATCTCCTCGAGGAGTTCTCGCCTTACGGCCTGCATAGAGCTCTCTCCATGCATTACACCGCCTCCCGGGACTTCCCAGCAGCCTGCGGCCCATGATTTTGTGAGCACTCTTTGAGTTATGAGAAAACGACCGTCGCTTCGCCTTATTACTCCCAGCACCGTAAGATGGTAGTCACCGTCGTCCATGTTCCAATCATTTCTCTTCATTGTGCGGCCCGTCAGCTGCTTGTCCTTATCATATATGTCCCACAGTTCCATTTATTGTCACCTTTTGCCGTATGGCTTCCTTAATTTGTACCTTTAGTGTAGCATCTATATTTTTCATATACAATAAAAAATGTAGGAGCAGAAAACGCAGCGTGTCTTTGATGCATTAGAGCACACGCAGTACTAAAAATTGTCTGAATGAAAGATTTGCAGGTGATTACTTGACAGTGACCCATATGCCATTTCTTTTAAAAATGACATTACAAAATATCAGAAAATATGATAAAATGCAATGGTAATCTTGAGATAAGCAAGTGAAAGGTAGGTTTTCTGTGTTCAAGGTCGGAGATTTGGTAGTATACGGAAATACAGGTGTATGTACTGTCGAACAGATAGGTGCATCTGAATTGGCAGGCGCCGACAGAGACAAGCAATATTACTATCTTACACCGTACTATTCAGACAACGGCAGGATTATGATACCATGCGACAATCAAAGGATCGTTTTGAGACCGGTCATATCAAAGAAAGAGGCAGACGAGCTGATTCACGATATCGAGGATATCGAGGCTGTTGTCGTAGAGAGTGAAAAGACAAGGGAGATTACCTACAAGAATATCATAAAAGGCTGTGACTGCAGAGAGATCATCAGTCTCTTGAAATGCATATATTCACGCAAGATGGAACGCATATCCGAGGGGAAAAAGTCCACATCAAATGATGAAAAATATTTTAATATAGCAGAGGATAAGCTATATGGCGAGCTTGCCATATCACTTGGCATAGACAAGAAGGAAGTAAAGGAATATATCAGGAGCAGGGTTGAGCTGCCGGAATAATATCGGCCGCGGGATGAAACATCGGTTTTATTTGATATGCGTCGGACTGACTCCGACGCCTTTTTTGTATGAGGTAGACATTTGAAGGCGGTATTTATCATAGTCGGGATAATAATATTTATCGCAGCCCTTGCAATTGCAAGATGTATTTATGAGCTGCATTGCCTTGTCGTGACAAAATATCTTATCTCATCTGATAAGATTCCCCCAAAGGACAGCATCAGGATGATATTTATCTCGGATCTGCATTGCAGGACATATGGAGACGATGGAAAAAGACTTCCTGACATGATAAGACAGCAAAAGCCGGACTGTATTTTGATCGGCGGTGATATCTTTGTATGCAAATCTCCCGAAAAGGACGAAAGGGCAATGGAGTTCCTTAAGACTATATCGTCCATAGCTCCCGTTTATATGGCACCGGGCAATCATGAAAAAGGCATAGAATGTATAGGAAAGTTCAAAGAAAGATGCGCCGGATTGAAAGAAGAGATCAGCAGTGCACAAATAAGATATTTAAACAATGAGAGCATAGCATTAAATGAGCATATAGTCGTTGCGGGGCTTGATGCAGATTACAGATATTATAAGAAATTCGGACGTATAAAGCCGTCACCTGAGACGTTGGAGAGTTATGTTGGCAAAGCGGATAAAAAAATATATAATATCCTGCTGGCACACAATCCGGCATGGTATGATATATGCTCTGACCTCGGATATGATCTGACACTTTCCGGACATTATCATGGGGGAGCGATAAGATTGCCGCTTGTGGGAGGCGTCGTCTCACCGCAATTTAAACTTTTTCCCAAATATTCAAAAGGAATATTTAAAAAGCAGGGGTCAACATTGATAGTAAGCGGCGGCTGCGGAAGTCATACAGTCAATATAAGGATCTTTAATAAGCCTGAGATATTGCTTATAGAGATCAAGGGTACGAGGGATAAAGATTGATATTTTCAACCAAATTGAACGCGTTTGAAGGCCCCATGGACCTCCTGATGCATCTTATAGAAAAAAATAAAATAGATATTTACAATATACCTATTGCCGAGATCACTGATCAATATCTCGAATACCTGAACAATATGGAAGAAGAGAATATTGACGTAATGAGTGAATTCCTCGTGATGGCCGCCACCTTGCTGGATATAAAATCAAGAATGCTGCTTCCTAAGGAAACAGACGAAGACGGCAGCGAGGAGGATCCGAGAGCAGAGCTTGTACAGCGACTCCTCGAATATAAATTATACAAATATATGTCATCTGAGCTAAAGGAGAGGGCAATTGACGAACAGAAGGCTGTCTATAAAGAAGAAAGTCTCCCTAAGGCGGTAAAGGAATATAAGGCACCCATAGATCTGGATTTCTTTCTGGGTGATATTACAGTCTCAAAAATGAAGGAAATATTCGCCGATGTCATGGCGAGATGTCAAAGATCCGATAAAGAGACGGTCACGGAGCACGGCTCCGTTAAAAGGGAAGAGGTAAATATAGGTGACAGGATCACTTATATAAGAGAACGAATATGTGAGTGCGGCAGCATGGGCTTCAGAAAACTTTTGAGCAGTAAATGCTCAAAGCTGCATCTTATCATAACCTTTATGGCGGTATTGGAGCTTATGAAAGCGGGAGAGATAAATGCGGTGCAGGACGATACATATGCAGATATCATATTGAGCAAGGCGGAGCAGGGCAATGCAGAAGAATGAGATAAAATCCAATATAGAGGCTATTTTGTTTGCGCTTGGGGATGCGGTTGATCCCTCGGTCATCGCGGCCGCTCTTGGGATAAGCGAGGTGGAGGCAAAGATAGCCTTAGGAGAGCTTATAAATGAGAAATCGGCAGATTCAAGCGGGCTTGAGATAGTCATCATAGACGGCTGTTATCAGTTGAGAACCAAAAAATCGACATATGAAAGCCTCATAAAGATGGTGCAGACACCGAAAAATTACAGGATGACCGATGTGCAGCTGGAAACGCTGTCGATCATTGCATATAAGCAGCCCGTTACAAAGGGTGATATTGAAAAAATAAGAGGCGTATCTTCAGATCATGCCGTAAACAGGCTTATAGAGATCGGCTTGATAGAGGAGCGCGGCAGACTGGATACACCGGGCAGACCGATGCTCTTTGGAACGACAACAGAATTTCTCAGAAGATTCGGACTCGCATCTCTTGACGAGCTGCCTGATATAAATATTGAAAAGACAGAGGCCTTCAAGGCGGAGGCTGAGAGTGAAATCGGATACAGGTTGGACGGTACCGAGGCTCAGACAGGAGATATAGGCATTCGGTCAATGGATACCGCCAAGCAATCGGTGGATGTCGAAAATCGGTCAATAAATTCTGATGACCTGCTGACGGAGGCTGATGACCTGCCGGTGGATATCGGAAACCAGCCAGTAGATGTAACAGATCAGGCAAAAGAAACCGAAGATACAGAAAATGCTCATGACGGGGGATCCGATAGATGAAAGAGATAGCCATCATAGGCGGTGGCCCTGCGGGCATGGCGGCAGCCATAGGGGCGGCATCCGCGGGGGCTCATGCGACAATTTACGAAAAAAACGAAAAGCTCGGGAAAAAACTTTATATAACAGGAAAGGGAAGATGCAATCTTACGAATGCCTGCGAGATCTCGGATTTTTTTGATAATGTCATCTCCAATCCCAAATTTTTAAAAAGCGCTGTATATTTCTTTTCGGCGGAGGATACCATAAGATTCTTTGAGGACATCGGCCTTAAGCTGAAGCAGGAGAGGGGCATGCGGATATTTCCCGTCTCAGACAGATCATCGGATGTGATCAAGGCCTTTGAGAGAGCTCTTAAAAAGGCAAATACGGACGTAAAGCTGCATACTGAGATAAAGGATATAAATGATCTGAATGCTGATGCTGTCATTATAGCAACTGGTGGCCTGTCGTATGCCACGACCGGATCGACAGGTGACGGATACAAGATGGCAGAGCTTATGGGGCATACCGTCATAGAACCTGTACCGGCACTCGTACCTCTTGTGACAGAGGGGACAATTGCAAAGGAGCTTGAGGGCCTGTCATTAAAGAACATATCCGTTTCTGTTACGGATGATAAAGATGTACTCTGCAGTGAATTCGGAGAAATGCTTTTTACGGCAAACGGGGTAAGCGGCCCGGTGATATTGTCATTATCGGCAAGGATCACGAGAAGACTTGCAAATGAAAAAAAGCCTTTGACATTGCATATCGATCTGAAGCCGGCATTAGATGCAAATAAGCTGGATGAACGCATACTCAGGGATTTTAATGAGGTCAAGAATAAGGACTTCAAGAATTCGCTTTCAAAGCTGCTCCCGGCAAGGCTTATCCCTGTGGTGATAAAGCTCAGCGGAATAGATAAAGAAAAGAAAGTAAATGAGATTACCAGAGCCGAAAGGAAACGCCTTGCAGAAATACTTAAAAACCTTGAAATGACCATCACGGGCACAGAGGGATTTACGAGAGCTGTGATAACACAAGGAGGTGTGGCAGTATCGCAGATCAACCCGTCTACTATGGAATCAAAGCTTAGAAAGAATATATATTTTGCGGGCGAGGTCATCGATGTTGACGCTCTTACGGGCGGATTTAATATTCAGATAGCCATATCTACGGGAATGCTGGCAGGATATAAGGCGGCGCTTTCAAAATAGATGTATGAGAGATGAAGACGTGATGAGAGCTGTATGCATGCGGCATATATATGCGCAGATAGGTACAGATCATGTTCAGATAAAAGCGGAGGGACTATGAGTCAGATTGCGATAGACGGTCCGGCAGGGGTCGGAAAAAGCACGGCAGCGAAAGCTATAGCAAAGAGATTGAACTTTATATATGTTGACACAGGCGCGATGTACCGTGCTGTCGCACTTGCATGCCTTGAGAAGCATATCGAGCTTTCAAACGAGAGAGCAGTTGAAGAATGTCTTAAAGAGACAAGCATAGATATAAGATACCATGATAGGGTACAGTATATTTATATGAACGATAAAAATGTCTCAGACGATATAAGAAAGGAAAAAGTCGGCAATGCGGCGTCTGTAGTCTCAAAATACAAAGCCGTGCGCGAGCATCTTGTCGCATTGCAGCAAAGGATCGCATCTCAAAAGGATGTGATAATGGATGGCAGAGATATCGGGACGAAGGTGCTTCCAAATGCCGATCTGAAGATATATCTGAACGCAAGCTCAGAGTGCAGGGCAAAAAGGAGATATGATGAGCTTAAGGCTAAGGGCATAGAGTGCAGTCTTGAGGATATAAAAAACGATATTGAGAGACGGGACTACAATGATATGACCAGAAAAGAGTCACCGCTTATGAAAGCTCATGACGCGATCGAGATTGACACCTCATGCATGTGTGAAAAAGAGGTTGCGGATGCTGTCATAGATCTTTTTGAAAAGAGAAAATCAGAGAAAAAATGAAGGTTATATTAGCAAAGAGCGCCGGTTTTTGCTTTGGCGTGCAAAGAGCCATAGACATGGTCTATCAGCAGATAGACAAAAAAAATGAAGCAGATGACGGGCGTGATATATATACATACGGAATGATCATACATAACGAGAAGGTCACCGAGGATCTTGCATCAAAGGGCGTGAAGATCATAGAACAGCCGGAAGATATAGGCAAGATCAAAGGACAAAAAATGATCATAAGATCTCACGGTGTGCCGCCTGAGATCTACAAAAGAGCGGCGGATGAAGGCGTCATCACCTGTGATGCCACATGCCCATTCGTAAAGAAAATACATAATATTGTCGATCGTGAGAGCAGCAAGGGAAACAAGATCGTGATAATAGGCGATCCGTCGCATCCTGAGGTCGCAGGCATAGCGGGATGGGCAAAGAGGGGAGCTGTCATCATAAATAATGAGGAAGAGGCGCGCCTTTTCACCGCAAATGCAAATGAAAATATATGTATTGTCGCACAGACTACTTTTAATACCCAAAAGTTCAAACATTTTGTTGAAATTATAAAAAAAAAGGGGTATCATACGAATGTTATCAATACGATATGTAATGCTACGGCTATTAGGCAAAAAGAGGCTTTTGATATTTCCGCAAGGGCGGATATCATGATCGTCATAGGAGATAAGAGAAGCTCCAATACGCTTAAGCTGTATGATATATGCAGATCGAATTGTAAGGATACTTACCATATACAAACAGTAAAAGATTTGACAAATGCAGATCTACAGTCGGACAAATGTGTAGGTATTACCGCAGGGGCATCGACCCCTAATTATTTAATCCAGGAGGTTTTACTTTATGTCAGAGGAATTTGACGCAATGATTGAGGAATCAACCAAGCCGATTCGACCGGGGGAGATTGTAGAAGGCACTGTCTTAGAAGTTAAGCCGGACCGTATCGTCATGAATGTAAATCACAAGTATGACGGTGTTGTTTACAAGAGTGAATTCTCGAGCGATCCGACGATCGATCTTGAACAAGCTGTTGAGGTTGGTCAGACACTTGATGTCAAGGTACTTCGTATCTCAGATAACGAGGTTCAGCTTTCATACAAGCGCATCAGTGATGACAAAGCCAACAAGAAGGTTCAGGAAGCATATGAGAACCAGGAAGTACTTACCGTAAAGGTTGAGAAGGTAACGAGCGGAGGTCTCATCACAGATTATGAAGGAGCAAAGATCTTTGTTCCCGCAAGTCTTGTATCAGACGTATTCGAGAAGAATCTTTCCAAATATGTCGATCAGGAGATCGATATCATCGTTACAGAATATAAGCCGCGCAACAGAAGAGTCATCGGAAACAGAAAGAAGCTTGTACAGGAGACCAAGGCCGATCGTGCCAAGGCGCTTCTTGAGACACTTCAGGTCAATGATATCGTAGAAGGTACAGTTAAGTCCATCACCAGCTTCGGTGCATTTGTAGACCTCGGCGGTGTTGACGGATTGCTTCATATTTCCGAGATCTCATGGGGCAGAGTAGATAATCCGAAGTCTGTACTCAGCGTCGGCGACAAGATCACAGTATTTATCAAGAATATTTCTGACGGAAAGATCGCACTCAGCTGCAAGTTCCCGGATCAGAATCCTTGGAAATTGGCAAGAGAAAAGTATATCCCGGGTTCTATCGTAACAGGCAAGGTGGCAAGGATGGCCGATTTCGGTGCATTCATCGAGCTTGAGCCGGGTATAGACGGACTGCTTCACGTTTCACAGATCTCAAAGAAGCGTGTAAAGAAGGCATCAGATGTTCTTTCTATCGGACAGGTGATAGATGTTAAGGTCGTAGACTTCAGAGAAGATGAGAAGAAGATCTCTCTGAGCAGAAAAGACTTTGATGACGATCTTGTTCCGGACGAGACAGAAGAGGATGTAGATGACAAGCAGGAAGAGACTGCAGAGGCAGCCGCACCTGTACAGGAAGAAGCTGCAGACGAGCAGTAATCTGAATATAGTCATTACGATCTGATTTTCGGATAAATGAGAGTTATTGCAGGAAAAGCCCGGAGGCTGCCTCTTAAGGCAGTCCCCGGACTTGATACCAGACCTACTATCGATAAGATCAAGGAGACTCTGTTTAATATATTGGCTCCTTATGTTCCGGGGGCTATGTTCCTGGATCTTTTTTGTGGAAGCGGTGGGATAGGCATTGAGGCCCTCAGCAGGGGAGCATTGAGATGTGCCTTTGTTGACAACAGTTCTAAGGCTGTAAGGTGCCTTAAGGACAATCTCACATTCACCAAATTATACGATGATGCCATAATACTTCAGAAAAATGCCCTGGCTGCCATTAACGAATTGGCATTTAGGAAAATGAAGTTTGATATTGTTTATATTGATCCTCCTTATTTTGAGGAGCTTGAGGAAGAAACCTTGTCTGCATTGGCCTCTTCCGGACTGATAGATAATGAAAGCATCATTATCATTGAAGCAACAAAATCCAACGATCTGAATTTCATAAAAAACAGTCCCTATGAGATAACGAGGGAAAAGATATATAAGACGAACAGACATTATTTCTTGAGACTGAAGGATGGGGCGCGGCCGTGATATCGGCATCGTCACTTTGAAATATCATGAGATATCGCGATATTTCATGATATGTTATGGATTATAAGATCAGACAACACGGTAAATGGCAGATCATGATCTGTGAGATGTCTGCATAAATATTAACAATGAAAAAAGCTATTTATCCCGGTTCATTTGATCCGGTAACATATGGTCACATAGATATCATAAGAAGGGCTGCCTGCAAGGTGGATGAGCTTATCGTCTGTGTGATGGTCAACAGCAGCAAGACTCCGATGTTCTCTGTAGAAGAACGCGTTGGCATGCTTGAGGAGGTCACAAAGGATATTCCGAATGTCAAAGTGAGATTTTACAGGGGACTTCAGGTAGAATATGCAAGAAGCGAAGAGGCTTTTTTGGTCCACGGACTGAGGGCCGTTACGGATTTTGAATACGAGCTTCAGATAACTCAGGCGAGCAGGGCAATATATCCGGAGGTAGATACTATATTTATCACGGCATCACTTGAATATGCTTACCTGAGCTCCAGTATAGTCAGAGAGACCGCGATGTATGAGGGCGATATATCCAAGTTCGTTCCGCCATATGTGGCAGATAAGGTCAGAGAACGCGTATCGGAGCTTCAGGAGACAAGAGCCTGACGAATCTTAAGATCAAATAAATGATTATGGAGAAATATGATGAGCAAGATTGAACAGACGATAGCCGAGATTGAGGAATATATCAACAATTGCAAGCTTCAGCCGCTATCCAATTCCAAGATCATAGTCAACAGGAATGAGCTTGAGGATATGCTTGAGGAGCTTAGGATCAATATCCCGGATGAGATAAAAAAATATCAGCGTATTATAGCCAATCGTGATGCTATCTTGAAGGATGCTCAGGAAAAAGCAGAGGAGATGATCAAAAAAGCCAATGAGATGACCATCAGACTCGTTTCCGAGCACGAGATCATGCAAAAAGCATATAAGGAGGCTGATGCTGTGGTTAATGATGCCAAGGCACAGGCCGCTTCTATCATGTATCAGACAAAGAGTGAAAGTGATGCTCTGAAGACTGCCACAAATCAATATCTCGATGATGCACTTGCAAATCTTCAGCAGATCATAAATGAATCTATGGCTCAATTTAATTCAAGATATAATGATCTCGCGAGTGCTCTTGAGACGGAATTTGATACGATCAATCGCAACAGAGAATCTTATCAGGCCAATCAGGCAGCTATAGACAGCGGCAAGTCACGTCAGGCTGCAACGTATGATATGCAAAATGAACTTGATGCCGGTGCGGAAACTCAGGCGGCGGACGGATATGATGATATTGATCAAAACGACGAATATGATATGGATAATAACGGCGAGATCACATTGATGTGATCTCAGATCGAGAAAAATACATTAAAGTAAGTATCATAGGCCATGGTTTTGGCCCTGACTTAATATCAAGAACATGAAAGCCTTATGATCACGGCATTGAATAGAGGATAACTGTCCGAAGACCTGTAATGGGTTTTCGGGCAATTATTGCATTATAAGGAAAATATGATCACGGCTTATAAAATATGATCACTGCCTACATGGAAAAGCATGATCATGGGCACGATTACGCGCATCATAATGAATATATGATCATAAAGCAAGAAAGAGAACAGGGATAATGCGGATAAAAAATATTGCCAGCGGAAGCGGCGGCAATGCGACGCTTATAGGAAGCAATAATGTAAATATATTGATAGATGCAGGCCTCAGCTGTAAAAGGATCAGCGATGGACTGAACGAGGCCGGCCTCTCTCTGAAAGAGATAGATGCAATACTTATAACACATGAGCATACCGATCATATAAATGGGCTCGGAGTGATCGAACGCAAATATGGCATACCCATATATGCGACAGCAGGCACTATAGAAGGAATAAAAAGAACATCTTCACTTGGTAAGTTCGATAATGATCTGATGATAGAGATCACGGCCGGTGAGCATTTTGCGATCGGGGATATGGCCATCGAGGCACTTAGCATATCTCATGATGCTCTGGAACCGGTATGCTATAGGATAGATGACGGGAGAAGCTCATTTGCCTCTGTCACCGATCTCGGGGAGTTTGATGACCATCTTGTGGAAGGACTTAAAGGACTGGACGGATTGCTGATAGAGGCCAATCATGACGTGCGTATGCTCGAGGCGGGACCGTATCCGTATTATCTAAAGCAGAGAATACTCGGAAAATACGGACATCTGTCAAATGAAAGCAGCGGATTATTGCTTACAAAGCTGATGCATGATAATATAAAATATATTTTGTTGGGACATCTCAGCAATGAAAATAATACGAGGGAGCTTGCAAGGCTCGCCGTAGAGACAGAGATTGACATGTCTGATAATGCTTACAGGGCAAAGGATTTTGATATTCATGTGGCAAGCCGAAATATGCCCTCAAAGGAAGTCGAGATATAAGAAACTGAAATATAAGCAGTCGAGATATAA